>CAZOYW010000009.1:16550-91853 GCA_964584165.1 uncultured bacterium | reverse complement strand
ACAGCGACACCATCACGGTGAGCGCCGCCAACGGGAACTGCTTCGACGTCGCCCACACCGCCCTGACCTCGGCCCAGACGACATCCACCTCGCTCACCTCGGCGGGGCTCAGCGCGTCGGCCGATCTCCCCGCCCCCGGGTCGATCGCCGTCTTCTGCTCCTTCGCCTCCGAGACGGTCGCCGGCTCCGCCACGGGTTACTGGGACTTGCAGATGGACGGGTCCTACTCCAGCCAAACGGTCAGCCGCTACCTCGCGCCGTCCGGTCGGGGCCTGGGATCCTGCATTAACGTCTTCCCTTCCCTGGGCGCGGGAACCCACACCGTCCGCCTTCGCCACGCGACCTCATCGTCCGGCAACGCGGTCCGGACCCGCCAGGCCGACCTGGTGGTCCTCCCCCTGACGAGCGAGGACGGGCAGGTCGTCCTCAACTACGGGAAGGGAACGATCGGGACCTCCGGGGCTTCCACCACCTCCAACTCCCTCACCAACGTCACCGGCCTCAACACCTCGGTGACCAACGACGTCCGGGGGAAGATCTTCGTGGCCGCGACGATGAGCGGCGAGTCGGCCGACGCCTCGGCCAAGACCGGGACCTGGGACCTGGTGATGGACGGCGTCCCGATCGGCGTGCCCGTCCGCCGCTACCTCAGCGGGACCAATGACCAGGGGCTGGTCACCCTGGTCGGCCTCTCCGGCGTCCTCTCCGCCGGCTCCCACTCCGCCGCCGTCCGCCACGCGACCAGCGCCGGGACGCTCGAGACCTCGAACGGGACGATCCTGGCGATCTCCCTCACCGACGACGGGAGCGGGGACGACACCGCCATCGGCTCCAGCCAGACGCTCTTCAGCGGCCAGGCCGGGACCACCTTCACGACGCTCACCGCCGCCGCCTGGTCGGCGAACACGATGTACGTGGGCGACGGAGACCAGATCATCGCCGCCGCCTCCTTCACCTCCGAGCACGGGTCGGGGGCGGGAGCGCGGACCGCCTCCTACGACATCACGGTCTGGTCCGACGAGACCTCGGTGACCGAGACCGGGACCGTCCAGCTCTCCGGGACGGACGACCTCACCTCCGGGGCCATCTTCGGGATCAGCGACCCGCTCGACGTGGGCATCCACACGAGCTATCTCCGCCAGGCAACGTCCTCCTCCTCGGCGGAGGTCCTGACCGGGGAGGCCGCCTTAGTCCTTCTCGGCGTCTGCTGCGAGAACACACCGACCGGGATCGCGATCAAGGATTTCTCCGCGACCGGCTACGACAGCCAGGTGTTGGCGCTCTGGGAGACTGGAGCGGAGACGGAGATGCTGGGGTTCTACGTCCAGAGGTCCGACGAGGCGGACGGCGTCTACCGCCGCCTGAACAGCCGGATCATCCTTGCCCGCGGGGGAGCTTCCGGCGGGCGCTACCTCCTCCTCGACTACGACGTGGAGAACGGGCGGACCTATTTCTACCGCCTGGAGTCGATCTCCCAGGCCGGGGAGAGCGATTTCATCGGTCCGGTCCCGGCGACGCCCCTCGCCTCGGAGGGATCTCCCTCGTATCCGGCGGAGGATTTCCTGACCATCGAGGCGAACTTCCCCGCCGCCCCCACCCCCCAGGCGACGCCGTCTCCCCCATCCCCCACCTCCTATCCCCCATCCCCCACCCCCCATCCCCCATCCTCCGGCCTCGACTCCGGCGACTATGACGGGAATGGGGTGAGCGACATCGCCGTCTACCGTCCCGCCTCGGGGTTCTGGTCGGTCCGGAACCTGACCCGTTTCTATTTCGGATCCTCGGAGGACATTCCCGCCTCGGCCGACTACGACGGCGACGGGACTGCTGACGACGCCAACCTCCGGATGATCCGGCGATTCTGGGCGGTCCGGAACATCACCCGGATCTACTTCGGCGAGTCCGGCGACCTGCCCGTCCCCGGGGACTACTCGGGGAACGGAACGGCCGAGCCCGGTGTCTTCCGCCCGGTGACCGGCCTCTGGTCGATCCGGAACGTCACCCGCTTCTACTTCGGGTCCTCCGGCGACCTGCCCGTCCCGGGGGTCTACTGGTCGCCGTCGGAAAGGAAGTACCCTGCAGTCTACCGTCCGGCCTCGGGGCTCTGGTCGGTGAGGGACTTGACCCGCTTCTACTTCGGGGGATCGGACGACCTGCCGGTTCCGGGGAACTACGACTTCGCCGCCTGCTGGGATGGGGCGGTCTTCCGGCCATCGACCGGCCTCTGGTCGATCCGGGACATCACACGTGTCTACTTCGGGAGCTCATCGGACATCCCCGTCCCGGCGCGCTACACAGGGATGCTTGTCGATGAGATGGGCGTTTTCCGGCCATCGACCGGCCTCTGGTCGGTCCGGAACCTGACCCGCCTCTATTTCGGTTCGAGCGGGGACATGCCGGCCACGAGGTGACAGATGGTGAGTGGGGAATAGTGAATGGTGAATAGGTGATGAAAACGCGGACCTGACGGTCCGCGCTTTGTTAATGTCGCTCCCACAAACTCCCCGGGGGAGCGTGCGCTGCCGCGCTCGTGGAGGCGCCTTCCTGCCCTTCCTGCCTTTCCTGTGTTCCTGCTGTTCCTGCCTGTCCTGCCGTTCCTGCCTTGCCTGTCCTATTTATTGTGTCTGCAGGAGATGCTCGTCGAGGAGCGGCGGGACGACGGTCTCGGCCTGCGTCCGCTCCCGCAGGGCCGCGGCGAGTGAATCGGCCGACTCCTTCTCCCCGTGGACCACGAAGATCTTCTTCGGCCGGCGGGGAGAGCCCGTCACCCACCCCAGGAGCTCCTCGCGGTCGGCGTGGCCGGAGAAGCCGTCGATCCGCTCGATCCGGGCCCGGAGAGGGTGGAGCTCGCCGAAGATGCGGACCTCCCGGGGGCGGTCGAGGATCGCGCGCCCCAGCGTCCCCCGGGCCTGGTAGCCGGCGAAAAGGACGGCGGTCTCGGTCCGCTCGAGGAGAAGGGCGAGGTGGTGCTTGATCCGCCCCCCCGTGCACATCCCCGATCCCGCCATGATCACGGCGGGCCCGGCGTGCTGGTTGATCTTCTTCGAGGCCTCGGCGGTGGGGGTGGCGTGGAAGAGGGTCCGGGCGTCGAGCGCCTCGGGCGAACGGAAGAAGTCGAGCGTGCCCGGAGAGAAGTAGCGGGGGAATTTCATGTAGATCTTGGTGATCTCGATCGCGAGCGGGCTGTCCAGGAAGGTGGTGACCCGGGGGATCCGCTTCTGGACCATGAGCTGGATCATGTGGTACATGATCTCCTGCACGCGCTCGATGGCGAAGACCGGGATCAGGACCTTCCCGCCCGCCCGCGCCGTCTCGCTGACCACCCGGGCCATAGTCTCCAGGGAATCGGCGTGCTCCTCGTGCCGGCGGTTCCCGTAGGTGGACTCGATCACCAGCCAGTCGGCGGAGCCGAAGGAGTCGGGCGCGGGGAGGAGGGGGTTCCCGGACCGGCCGAGGTCGCCGGTGAAGACGAAGGCCTTCTCCGCCCCCCCGGTCTTGATCGCGAGCTCCACGATCGAGGCGCCGAGGATGTGGCTGGAGTTCCGGAAGACGCCGGCGATCGCCCCGTTCACCCGCCAGGTCTCCCCGTAGTCGTGCATCTGGAAGCGGGGGATGACGTTCTTGGCGTCGTTCACCGTGTAGAGCGGCTCCTCGGGATAGCGCCCGGCCCGCTTCTCCCGCAGGTGCCGCTTTTTCTTGTAGGCGGCGTCTTCCTCCTGCAAGGCGGCCGAGTCGAGGAGAGTGAGGCGGGCGATCTCGGCGGTCGGGGGAGTGCAGTAGATCCGGCCCCGGAAGCCCTGCCGGACCAGGCGGGGGAGGTAGCCGCAATGGTCGAGGTGGGCGTGGGTCAGGATCACGGCGTCGATGGTGGCCGGGTCGACCGGGAAGGGTTCCCAGTCGCGGTGGGTGAGCTCCCGCTCTTGGAAGAGGCCGCAGTCGAGGAGGAGGCGGACCCCGTCCGCTTCCAGGAGGTGGCGGGAACCGGTGACCGACTGCGCCGCGCCGAGAAAGGTGATCTTGATCATGGATGGCGTCCTCTGACGGTTCGGGTTGGCCGGTGGGAGGGCCGTCCCCGGCCCGATCCCGGCCGATGAGAATCGCGCCCGGGAGGGCGCTCCCACGGATGACGCAGAGAGGGGAAGTGTGCAATCACCGACATTAGTGTAGTCGATCGGAAGTGGATCGCTTACAATAAAAATAATTGAATGGTTCACGGTTCAGCGGTTCACGGTTGGCCTGGTTCCGGCGCGCCGTTGCTTTCAACCGCTGAACCTTTGAACCGTGAACCCTAAAACCTTCTTCCAGCCCATGAACGGCGAAATCGGCTTCCCCTCCCTGGTCGACCTTTTGGCCGCGGCCCTCGGCGGCGGTGCCCTCGCCGCCGCCCTGCGGGCGGCGGAGCCGGTGATCTTCGCCCTCCTCGCCGGCAGCCTGGTCCTCCTCTTCTTCCGCCTCGCCCTGCGGCGGCCCGGCCCGGTTCCGGGGCGGATTCAGGCGGCGGCCGAGCTCCTCTGCGAGGGGATGGACGGCTTCGTCACCGGGATCATGGGGCCGCGGGGGAAAAAGTTCGTCCCCTTCATCAGCGCGCTCTTCATCTATATCCTAGTGATGAACCTGATGGGGCTCGTCCCCGGCCTCAAATCCGGCACCGCGAGCGCGGCGACCACCATCGCGCTTGCCCTCTGCGTCTTCGTTTCCGTCCAGTTCGTCGCCTTCAAGGAACTCGGGCCCTGGCGCTACGCCGACCATCTGGCGGGGAAGCCCCGCGGCGCCATCCTCTACTCGGTCATCCTTCCCCTCATGGTCTTCGCCACCCATTTCCTGTCCGAGCTGATCCGCCCGCTCACCCTCTCCATGCGACTCTTCGGGAACATCTGGGGCGACGACACCGTGGTCTCCCTGATCAGCAGCTTCGGAATCCTCTGGACGCCCCTGGTCCTCTTCACTATGCTCCTCGCCGTTCTCACCGCCGTGGTGCAGGCGTTGGTCTTCGCCACGCTTACCACCATCTACTTTTCACTGATCATGCCGGAAGAGAAAGGAGAATGACCATGACATCGCAAGCAATCCTGGGACTGGGGCTGGGGCTTCCGATCGGTCTGGGACTGGCCGCGCTGGGCGCGGGGATCGGTCTGGGGCTCGCCATCGCCCGCGCGATGGAGGCGATCGGCCGCCAGCCGGAGGCCGCCAACAAGATCCTGGTCAACACGCTCGTCCTCTGCGCCCTGATCGAGGGGATCTTCATCCTCTCCTGGGTGACGGTGCTGATGCTCAAGGGGATGCTTAAATAAAGCAGCAACCAATCAGTAACTGATCACTGATCGCTGATTACTGATCACCGTCTTCTCCCCATGGACATCAGTCTCACGCAGATCGTCGCCCAGCTGATCGGCTTCCTCATCCTCCTCTGGCTTTTCACCGCCTTCGGCTGGAAGCCGATCCGCGCGCTCCTCGACGAGCGCCGCCAGAAGGTCGCCTCCGAACAGGCCCGGATCGCCTCCGACGAGGCGAGGATCCGGGAGGCGCTGGCCGCCTACGAGGCGAAGGTGCGGGATCTGGAGAAGGCCTCCCGGTCCACGATCGACGCGGCCGCGGCCGAGGGGGCGAAAGCCGCCGAGGGGATCGTCCGCTCCGCGCGGGACGAGGCGGAGAAGGTCATCGCCCGCTCCCGCCTCGACGCCGCGCGGGACGTCGAGGCGGCCCGCCTTCGCCTGCGCCGGGAGATCGGCGACCTGGTCCTCGCGGCCACCGAGCGTATCCTCGGCGAGAAGATGACCGCCGAGAAGGATCGGCGCCTGGTCGAGGAGTTCCTGCGCGACCTCGAACGCCCGGCGGAGTCCCCCGCCCCCGGTCCGCGCCCATGAAGCTCAACCTGGCCGCCGACCGCATCGCCGAGACCTACCTGGGATGCCTGTCCCAGACCCTGGGCCGGGAGCGGGCCCTGGACGAGATCGCGGCCCTGGGGAAGGTGATGGCCGCGTCCCCCGAGCTCTCGGAGATGCTCGCCGGTCCGGGGTTAAGCGAAGCCGAGAAGGCCGACTTGATCGACTCCCTCTTCGCCAAGAGGTTTTCGGCCGAGTTCGTCCTCTTCCTGAAGCTCGCCGCCGCGCGCGGGCGGGCCGCCATCCTGCCGGCGATCATCGACCGCATCCTCGCTCTCGGCCAGCGGGACACGGAGGCCGAGGCGGTGCTCACGAGCGCCTATCCCGTCGCCCCGGCCGAGGCGGAGGCGGTCCGGTCCAGGCTGGAGAAGAGGATCGGGAGAAAGCTCGTCCTCTCCTGCGCCCGCGACCCCTCCCTGATCGGGGGGGTGAAGGCGCTGGTCGGGAGCACTCAATTCGACGGATCGCTGCGCGCCCGCCTCGACGGGCTGCGCGAAAGCCTGCGGGTTTTGTAGGCCGGTTCTGCGAACCGGCGCGCCCGAACGCAATTTGGGCCTGCAACCGGCGGCCAGCGAGATCCGAACCACGGAAACACGAGCCATGGCAATACGGACGGAAGACATAACGGCGGACATTCGCAAGGCCTTTGAACGCTACCGCTCCCAGGTGAAGGCGGAGTCCACCGGCCGGGTGGTGCAGGTGGGCGACGCGGTGGCCCGGATCTGGGGGCTGGACGAGGCGATGATGGGCGAGGTGGTCAAGTTCCGCGACAACCTCTTCGGCCTGGTGCTGAACCTCGAGGAAGACAGCGTCGGGGCGGTGGTCCTGGGGGCCGAGAACCCGGACCAGGAGATCAAGGAGGGGGACCTGGTCACCCGGACCGGACAGGTGATGCAGGTGGCGGTGGGGGACGAGCTTCTGGGGAGGGTGGTCAACATCGCCGGCCAGCCGCTCGACGGCGGCGCCCCGATCTCCTTCGCCAAAACCCGCCCCCTGGAGGCCACCGGACCCTCCGTCATCGACCGGGAGCCCGTGACCGAGCCCCTCCCCACCGGGATCAAGGCGATCGACTCCATGATCCCGATCGGCCGGGGCCAGCGGGAGTTGATCATCGGCGACCGCCAGACCGGCAAGTCCGCGATCGCCGTCGACGCCATCCTCAACCAGAAGGGCAGGGACGTCCTCTGCGTCTACGTCGCCATCGGCCAGAAGGTCTCCACCGTGGTCGCGCTCCACGAGACCCTGAAGAAATTCGGGGCGATGGACTACACCGTCATCGTCAACGCCGCCGCCCGGTCCTCGGCGGCGGTCCAGTACCTCGCCCCCTACACGGGCTGCGCCATCGCCGAGGAATGGATGTATTCGGGCCGCCACGCCCTGGTCGTCTACGACGACCTCTCCAAGCACGCCCAGGCCTACCGGCAGATCTCGCTCCTCCTCCGCCGGCCTCCGGGGCGGGAGGCCTACCCCGGCGACGTCTCCTACCTCCACTCCCGACTCCTGGAGCGGGCGGCCAAGCTCTCGAAGGAAAAAGGGGGCGGCTCGATGACGGCCCTCCCGATCATCGAGACCCAGGCCGGCGACATCTCGAGCTACATCCCGACCAACGTCATCTCCATCACCGACGGCCAGATCTATCTGGAGAGCGACCTCTTCTACGCCGGGATCCGGCCGGCGGTCAACGTCGGGCTTTCGGTCTCCCGGGTGGGCGGAAAGGCCCAGGAAAAGGCGATGCGCCAAGTGGCCGCCCAGCTCCGCCTTGACCTCGCCCAGTACCGCGAGTTGGCCGGCTTCACCCAGTTCGGAAGCGAGCTCGACAAGGCCACTTTAGCCCAGCTCACGCGGGGCGAGCGGATGGTGGAACTCCTCCGGCAGGACCTCCTCTCCCCGCTCCCTCTCTCCGAGCAGGTGGCGATCATCTACGCCGGGACCCGGGGGGCGCTGGATGGATTCCCCCGCGAGGCGGCGGGACGTTACGAGGCGGAGTTTCGCGCCTTCCTGAAGTCGAAGCATTCCGGTCTCCTCGCCTCCATCGATCGGGAGCGGGCGCTCTCGCCGGCCCTGATCCAGTCCCTGGACGGGGCGATCGCCGACTTCGCGGGCATTTTCTCTCCCCCGGAGAAGAAATAGGCTTTTTGCTCCGGTCCGCGTCCCTTGGCGCGCCGGGGTATCCGGACCGCAGCCGCGGATTTTGAGGTCCGCGGACCGTCTCGCCGCGCGGATATGCCCCGACGCATGCGTCGGGATGATTATCTGGAAACGCAGCAAGGTGAATCAAATGTCCGCGCCTACGGAGCTGATCACTGATTACTGATCACTGATCACTGATTACTGATTACTGAATCTCCCCGCCATGGCCGAATCGCTCAGGCAGATCCGCCGCCGCATCCGCTCCGTGGAGTCCATCCACAAGATGACCGGGGCGATGGAGATGGTCGCCTCCTCCAAGATCCGCTCCCTGGAGAGGGGGCTCCTCGCCGGCGAGCGGTATTTCTCGGTTCTCCGGGGGATGCTCAACGGAGTCCTCGCCGCCTTCCCCGAGCACTCCCATCCCCTCCTCGTTCCCTCCCGCGCGGCGTCCGCGCCGCTCCTCTGCCTCTTCACCTCCGACTCCGGCCTCTGCGGCTCCTACAACACCGCCGTGCTCAACCGGGCGGGGGCGTTCCTCCGCGAGCGCGCCGGGGAGAAGCCCGCCCTCGTCCTGATCGGGAAGAAGGGGATAAGCCATTTTCAGCGGAGGGGGTTCGGAGTGGCCGCCTCCTATCCCGGCCTCTTCGGGCGCTACCGGAGGGAGGTCGCCGAGGAGATCGCGTCCCGGCTCGCCGGCTTTTTCCTCTCCGGGAAGGCCTCCGCCGTCCACCTCCTCTACACCGCCCGCGACGCCTCCCGCCGCTACGCGCCGGTCCTGGAGCGCTTTCTCCCCGTCGAGCGCCCCCCCGCCGCCTCCGGCGCCCGCCTCTCCGAGCCGTCGCCGGGCGAGCTCCTCGCGGTCCTTCTGCCCGCGTTCCTCTCCGCCGCCCTCTCCCGGGCGATGCTCGCCGCCTTCGCCACCGAGCAGGCGATCCGGGCCTGGGCCATGCACGAGGCGACCGAGAACGCCTCCGAGCTCTTCGACACCCTGATCATCCAACGGAACAAAATCCGGCAGGCGGAGATCACCCGGGACATCACCGAGGTGATCTCCTCGGCCGAGGCCTTGAGGAGATAGACCATGGCTAAAGGCAAAGTGGTGCAGGTGATCGGACCGATCGTGGACGTGCGCTTTTCCGAATCGAAGGACACCCCCCGCCTCTACAACGCCCTCACCCTCCGCGATCCCCAGGCGAGGGCCGAAATGATGCTGGAGGTGGTCCAGCTGATCGGGAACAACACCGTTCGCTGCGTGGCCCTCTCGGCCACCGAGGGTCTCGCCCGCGGCCGGGAGGCGGTCGACACCGGGAAGCCGATCAGCGTCCCGGTCGGGGAGGAGACCTTGGGGAGGATGTTCGACGTGCGCGGGGATCCCATGGACGGGAAGGGGGAACTCGCGGGCGCGCCGGCCCGGAAGCCGATCCATCGCCTGGCGCCGCTTTTTACCGAGCAGCTCCCGGTCACCTCGGTCCTGGAGACCGGCCTCAAGGTGATCGACCTTCTCGCCCCCTTCCCCCGGGGCGGGAAGGTCGGCCTCTTCGGCGGGGCGGGGGTGGGGAAGACCGTCCTGGTGATGGAGCTGATGCGCAACATCGCCCAGGTCAAGGGGGGCGTCTCCGTCTTCGGCGGGATCGGGGAGCGAACCCGGGAGGGGAACGACCTCTGGCTCGAGCTTAACGCTTCGGGAGTGGCGGGCCACACCGCGCTCGTCTTCGGGGAGATGAACGAACCGCCGGGGACCCGGCTCCGGGCGGGGCTCTCGGCCCTGACCATGGCCGAGTATTTCCGGGACGAGCGGAAGAAGGACGTCCTTCTCTTCATCGACAACGTCTACCGCTACGTCCAGGCCGGGATGGAGGTCTCCACTCTGCTCGGGCGGATGCCCTCGGCGGTCGGCTACCAGCCCAACCTCGCCACCGAGATCGCCGAGCTGGAGGAGCGGATCACCTCCACCCGGGACGGCGCGATCACCTCGGTCCAGGCCGTCTACGTTCCGGCCGACGACCTGACCGACCCCGCGGTCGTGGCCATCTTCGCCCACCTCGACGCCAAGATCGTCCTCTCCCGAGCGATCTCCGAGCTCGGGATCTACCCGGCGGCCGACCCCCTCGACTCCACCTCCCGCATCCTGGACCCCCGCCTGGTCGGGCCCGTCCACTACGAGACGGCGATGCGGATCCAGAAGGTTCTCCAGCGCTACAAGGACCTGAAGGACATCATCTCCATCCTCGGGATCGACGAGCTCTCCGAAGAGGACAAGCTCACCGTCTACCGGGCGCGCAAGATCCAGAAGTTCTTCTCCCAGCCCTTCTCCGTGGCCGAGCCCTTCTCGGGTATCCCCGGCCGCTACGTGAAACCGCCGGACGCGATCAAGGGCTTCCAGATGATCATGGACGGCAAGCTCGACGAGCTGCCCGAGCAGGCCTTCTTCATGGTGGGGACGATCGAGGAGGCGATCGAGAAGGGGGAGAAGCTCCGCGCGGCGAGCAAGTAGGCCCCGACTATGTCGGGGCCTACGGGCGGGCGGCCCGGCCGCGGCTTATAGGTCCTATAGGACCTATAAGTCCTATAGGACCTATAAAATAATGATGCCATGAACTCCTTCACTGTCGAGATCATGACGCCGGAAAGGCTCGTCTTCCAAGGCGAGGCCGTCTCGCTCATCGCTCCCGCCGCCCACGGCTCCCTCGAGGTCCTCTCCGGACACGCTCCCCTTTCCGCCGCGCTCCAGGCCGGGAAGATCCTGATCCGGGACCAATCCGGCAACGTCCGGACCTTCGAGAACGCCGAGGGAGGCTTCCTGAACGTGGAGCGTAACGGCGTCATCCTCGCCGTGGAAAAGGTCGTCTCTGATCACTGATCGCTGATCACTGTTCATTGTTTAATTCACGGCCTTTACCGGCCCCGACCCGTGACCCACCCCGTCCTCTTCCTCATCCTCTTCCCCCTCCTCCCCGCGCTCCTCCTCCCCCTCGTGCCCTCCCGCCGTCTCCAGTCCGGCCTGGTCGGCTTCTCCGCCGCCCTGATCTTCGCCGCCACCGTCCTCCTCGCCGCCGGCGCCGGACCCTCCGCGACCGTCCTCTCCCTCCCCGCCGCGGCGGAGAAGCTTCTCCCCGTCGGCGAGGCCGCGCTCGGTCTCGTCTTCCTCTTTCTCTGCCGTCGGCTCCCCCTCCGCCGGATCTGGATCCCCTCCGTCGTCGCCCTCCTCTACGGGGTTACCCTCTCCTGGTCCTGCGCCGGAAGGCTGCCGGCCGCCGAACGGACGCTCGCCGCCGACAACCTCTCCATCCTCATGGCCCTCCTCGCCGGCGTGGTGGGGACGCTGATCGCCGTCTATGCCCCGAGCTACCTTGACGGCTACCACCGCCGCCACCCCGAGAGCCCGGACCGCCGCGGCCGCTTCCTGGGTGTCGTCTTCCTCTTCTTCTCCTCCTTCTTCGGCGTCGTCTTCTCCAACAGCCTCTCCTGGCTCGCCTTTTTCTGGGAGGTCACCACCCTCTGCTCTTTCCTCCTCATCGCCTATCCCCGGACGGAGGAAGCCTCCGCGAACGCCTTCCGCGCGTTGGGTTTCCTGATGATCGGGGGCCTGGCCCTGGCCCTGGCGGTCGTCGACCTTTCCGTCCGCTGCGGGACGATCGAGCTCGACCGCCTGGCCTCCCTCGACCCTTCCCGCGCCCTTCTCCCCGTCCTTCTTCTCGTTCTGGCCGGGATGACCAAGGCCGCCCAGTTTCCCTTCGCCGGCTGGCTGCTCGGGGCGATGGTCGCCCCCGCCCCCGCCTCGGCCCTCCTCCACTCCAGCACGCTGGTCAAGGCGGGCGTCTACCTGGTCATCCGCTGCTCGCCGGTCCTCCGGGGGACCGTCTCCGGCGCGATGGTGGGGCTGATCGGGGCCTTAAGCTTCCTCGCCGCCTCGGCCGCGGCCGTCTCCCAGTCCGATGCGAAGCGGGTCCTCGCCTATTCCACCATCGCCAACCTCGGCCTGGTCGTCCTCTGCGCCGGCGTCGGGACCTCTCAGGCCCTCTGGGCGGCCGCGATGCTTATCGTCTTCCACGCCGTCGCCAAGGCCCTTCTCTTCCTCGGCGTGGGGACGATCGAGCAGCAGACGGGAACCCGCGACCTCGAGGAGATGCGCGGGCTCATCTCGCGCCTACCCCGCCTCACCATTCTCCTCCTCGGCGGGATGGCCGGGATGTTCCTCGCCCCCTTCGGGATGCTGATCAGCAAGTGGGCGGTGCTGGAGACGCTGGCCCGGCGCTCGCCCGTCTTCCCGGTGGCGGTCATCTTCGGCGGCGCGCTCACCTTCTTCTTCTGGGGGAAGTGGATGGCCTCTCTCATCGCCGTGGGCGAGGGGGGCAGCCGGATGGAAGCGGGGATCGGCCGCGAGTGGTTCCCCCTCACCGCCCTCGCCCTGGTCAACCTCGCCGCCTGCGCCCTCTTCCCCCTTCTCGGGTCCTGGCTGATCGAGCCCCTCTACGGCGTCGACCCGACCTTCTCCCACCGGGTCTACCTGATGGTCGGCACCATGCTCGCCCTGGTCCTCCTCCTCCCGCTCGGCTTCCTCGTCCACTGGAAGCGACTTGTCCGGTCCGAGCCCTACCTGGGGGGGGCCAATGTCCCCTCCCACCACCTTTTCCGGGGAGCGGGGGGAGAAGAGCGGCCCTGGCGGACCGCCGCCTACTACCTCCCGGCCTTCTTCGGCGAGGCGAGGATCATCCCCCCCTCCGTCGCCGTCGGCATCGTCCTCCTCGTCCTCCTCTTCATGGAGGCCACCGTATGACGCCCCTCGCCGGCATCCTCGGCTACGCCCTTCTCGCTCCCCTCCTCGGGGGCCTGATCGCCGGGATCGACCGGATCGCCACCGCCCGGATGCAGCGCCGGATCGGCCCGCCGGTCCTCCAGCCCTTCTACGACTTTGGCAAGCTCTTGCGGAAGCAGAACCTCGCCGTCAACCGCTTCCACGGCTACTACCTCGTCTGCGCGCTCCTGGTCACTCTCCTCGCCGGGGGGATGTTCTTCGCCGGAGACGACCTCCTGATGGTGATCTTCGCCCTGACCGTGGGGAAGCTCTTCCTCGTCCTCGCCGCCTCCGCGGCCAACTCGCCCTACGCGGCACTCGGCGCCCAGCGCGAGCTCCTCCAGGTCCTCTCCGCCGAGCCGATGCTCCTGCTCTTCGCGGTCGGGCTCTTCATGGCGGCCGGATCGTTCGACGTCTCCGAGATCGCCGCCTCGGGGAGGCCGCTCATCCTCTATCTCCCCGGAGTCTTCCTCGGGCTGATCCTCATCCTCGCCATCGAGTTCCGCAAGTCACCCTTCGATCTCTCCACCTCGCACCACGCCCACCAGGAGCTGGTCAAGGGCGTCACCACCGAGTTCGCCGGCCCCTCCCTCGCCCTCACCGAGCTCACCCACTGGTACGAGACGGTCCTTTTCCTGGGGATGCTCTGGCTCTTCTTCGCCTTCTCCCCCCCGGCGGCCCTCTTCCTCGTCCCGCTCGCCTACTTCGCCGAGATCGCGATCGACAACACTTGCGCCCGTGTCTCCTACCCGACGCTTATCTCCTCGGCCTGGCTGGCCGCGGTGATCCTGGGGGTGGGGAACTTGGTGATCCTGCACATTTTTTTGAAGGCGGGGTAAGATGAAAGAGGCTATCGGTGTAATGGAGTAGAGGAGTAATGGAGTAATGCCAGCCCGACGCATCACTCCCATACTCCATCACTCCATTACTCCATGATCGGTAGCAAACCGGCAATCGCCAGACGGAACCGTCATGCTCTCGTCCTTCGCCTCCCGATCGCCCTGGATCGTCCACTACGACGGATCCTCCTGCAACGGCTGCGACATCGAGGTGGCGGCCTGCCTCACCCCCCGCTACGATATCGAGCGGTTCGGGGCGATCAACGCCGGGAACCCGAAGCACGCCGACCTCCTCCTGGTCACCGGCGCGGTCAACCGCCAGAACCTCCCGGCGGTGAAGGCGATCTACGCCCAGATGGGGGACCCGAAGGTGGTGGTAGCGGTGGGCGTCTGCGCCGCCAACGGCAACATCTTCCGCGACTGCTACAACACCTTGGGCGGCGCCTCCGCGGCGGTCCCGGTGGACGTCTATGTCCCGGGCTGCGCGGCCCGCCCGGAGGCGATCATCGCGGGCGTGATTCGGGCGACGGAGATCCTCGCGGAGAAAGCCCGCCGCCGCGCATAATCCGCGGCTGATATCCGACCGATCCGTCGGATCCGACCGATCGGTCCGATGATCCGGCCGACTACAGACGATGAGAGAAAAACAGGAAATCGTCGAGGTCACCTCCGCCGAGCTCTTCCGCCGGGCGCGGGACCTGGCCCGGGAGGGCTCCCGGCTCGTCCAGATCTCCTGCCTGGAGGAGGCGGGATTCCGGGTCGACTACTCCTTCGACCGGGATTACCGTTTCCTCACCCTCCGCTTGCGGGTCGCCCCGGAAAGCCCGAGGATCGCGTCTCTCTCCGGGATCTACGCCGCCGCGCTCCACTACGAGCGGGAGATCCGCGACCTCTTCGGGATCGCGGTCGAGGGCCTCGAGGCGGGCGGGGACCGGCCGCTGTTCCGGATCGCGGCGAAAGCGCCGTTTCGAAAAGAGGTTACGTAAGGTTACGCAAGGTTACGCGAGGTTACGTTTCCGGGAATAAAGCCATGAACCGGCGCGCCGTCATCCCCTTCGGGCCCCAGCACCCCGTCCTCCTGGAGCCGATCCATCTCGACCTCGTGCTCGAGGAAGAGCGGGTGGTCGAGGCGATCCCGGCGTTTGGCTTCGTCCACCGCGGCCTCGAGCTCCTCTGCCGGAAAAAGACCTTCTCCGAGATGATCTCCGTCTCCGAGCGGATCTGCGGGATCTGCAGCTTCGTCCACGGGATGGGGCCGAGCCAGGCCCTGGAAAAAATCATGGGGGTCGAGGTCCCGGAGCGGGCGCTCTTCCTCCGGGTCTTCTGGAGCGAGCTCTCGAGGATCCAGAGCCACCTCCTCTGGTTGGGGCTCGCCGCCGACGCCTGCGGCTTCGAGTCCCTTTTCATGAACTTCTGGCGGATCCGGGAGTCGGTCCTCGACGTCATCGAGGCGACCACCGGGGGGAGGATCATCTTCGGGGCCTGCCGCGTCGGCGGCGTGCGGCGGGACGTCGCCGACGCCGAGATGTGCTCGCTCGGCGCCCGGCTCGATGCGATCGAGGCCGACTACCGCGCCGTCGCCGCCGTTTTCCTCAAGGACGCCACGATCGCCTCCCGCCTCGACGGCGTCGCGGTCCTGGCCCGGGACGAAGCCCATCGCCTGGGGGCGGTGGGGCCGACCGCCCGGGGCTCGGGGCTCCCCCTCGACCTCCGGCGGACGGGGTATGCCGCCTACTCCCGCCTCGCCTTCGAGCCGGTGGTCGAGACCGGCGGCGATGCGATGGCCCGGGGGCGGGTGCGCGCCCGCGAGGTTTTCCAGTCCTTCGACCTCATCCGCCAGGTCCGCCGCCTCCTGCCTCCGGGGCCGGTCTCCGCGAAGGTCTCCGGTTTCCCGCGGGGAGAGCATTTCTCCCGACTGGAGCAGCCCCGGGGAGAGGTGATCTACTACCTCCAAGGCAACGGGACGGCTTATCTCGACCGCTTTCGCGTGCGCACGCCGACCTTCGCCAACCTCGCCGCCCTGACCGCGCTCCTCCAGGGCTGCGAGCTCTCCGCGGTGGGACTGGTCGTCCTCTCCATCGATCCCTGCATCAGCTGCGCCGAGAGGTGAACCGTGCGCGAGCCCGCCCTCCTCCCCATGATCCGGAACGTGGTCGGAAGCCTCTTCCGGAGGACCGCCTGCGCCCGCTACCCCCGCCGCCCCCCCGCGATCCACCCCGCGGCGCGGGGGCGGATCGTCTGCGACAGCGCGCTCTGCGTCCTCTGCTCCCTCTGCGCCCAGCGCTGCATCGCCGGCGCGATCGCGGTCGACCGGCCCGGGCGGACCTGGACGATCGACCGGATGCGCTGCATCTCCTGCCTCCTCTGCGTCGAAGCCTGCCCGAAAGGGGCCCTGCGCTCCCTCCCCGAGATCGGTCAGCCGTCGTCCTCGCCCGCCGTGCTGGAGACCGTGGCTATCCCCGCGCCCCCGCCCGGGCCGGAGTGTCAAGCGAAAGCTTGACCGGTCGAGGAGTGCCAAGCGAAAGCTTGGCGCCGGAGCCCGAAGCTTTCGCTTCGCACTCCGGGCGCCATTCCGGCCGGGGTGCCGTGCCCGCCCGCGCCGGTTTTCATCCGTCCGACCGATCCGCTCCGTCCGAAAATATATTCCCGTTTTTTCCCGGAAAGCATGGTATCTTCCTTTATGCAGACAGTCGCGAACCCCTCGGTTCGCGACATTTTATTAGGCAACCCCAATCCGGAGATCCGATGAAAACACTCTGCTTGCTGTCCCTCTCCTGCGCTTTTCTGCTCTTCGCGGTTTTTCCCGCCTCCGCCCAGCAGTGGGCGGTCAAGGACCTGACCCGGGTCTACTTCGGCGCCCAGACGGACGACCCCGTCCCCGCCGACTACGCGGGCGACGGCTACGCCGACCCCGCCATCTTCCGCGGCTCGTCCGGCCTCTGGTCGGTCAAGGACCTCACCCGCGTCTACCTCGGGAACTCGACCGACACCGCGGTCCCCTCCGACTACGACGGGGACTCTGCCGCCGACATCGCGATCTTCCGCCCCTCCTCGGGCCTCTGGTCGGTGCAGAACGTCACCCGGGCCTTCTTCGGGAACTCGCTCGACACTCCGGTCTCCGACCAGGGGGGAGGGGACTTCGACGGGGACGGGACGGCGGACCTCGCGGTCTTTAGGCCCAGCGCGGGGCAGTGGGCGATCCAGGGGCTCCCGCGGGTCTACCTCGGATCCACCGGCGACCAGGCGGTCTGCCACGACTACGACGGGGACGGGACGACGGAGGTGGGGATCTTCCGGGCGGGCTCGAGCTTCTGGGCGGTCTCGGGCTTGACCCGCTTCTACTTCGGGGCGAGCGGGGACGGCGCGGTTTCCGGGGACTACGACGGGGACTCCACAGCCGAGGCGGGGGTCTTCAAGGGGTCGAGCGGGCTGTGGGCGATCCGGGACCTGACCCGGGTCTACTTCGGGACCTCGGGGAACGTGACGGTCCCGGCCGACTACGACAACGACGGGGCGGACGAGATCGCGGTCTACCGGTCCTCCTACACGCCCCCGACCATGATCTACCAGATCCAGCACGATGGCCTGACCGGGACGGTGACCGTCCCCGGGATCGTCAACTTGATCTATCCATCGATGGGCTTCTTCATGGCCGACGACTCCGGCCCCTACCACGGGATCTACGTCAACCAGACGACCTACGGGCCGATGATCGGCGACTCCGTCACCGTGACCGGGACGGTCGCGTCCACGAACGGGAAGACGGTGATCCAGAACCTTTCCGCCTACGCCGTTCTCTCCCAGGGCAACACCCCCTACGCCGCCACGACCATCCCGGCCGGCTCGATCACCGACGAGCAGTACGAGGGGTGCCTGGTCAAGATCGAAAACGTTCAGGTCTCCAGCGAGAACGCCGGCTCCGGGAAATGGGTGGCGACCGATGGGAGCAACCCGGTCACGCTCGACGACGAGCTCGACTACAATTACTTCCCCGAGCTCGGCCACCAGTTCTCTTCGATCATCGGCCTGGTGGAGAGGAGCACCGCGCAGGCCCCGAACCAGTGGCTCCAGCCCCGTTTCACGGCCGACTTCGCCGCGGCGGCCAACGTCATCCCCCACTACGCCCTGAAGGGCGACGTGGTGACTATGGACGACGCGCGGACCGTCTACGACAGCTACTACGTCGAGGTGAAGGGCGACCTCATCGAGGGAGTGACCGCCTCCGCCCCCGCGGGCGTCAGCGTGATCGACGTGGACGGATTGATCTTCCCCGCCCTGATCAACTCCCACGACCACCCCAGCAAAGGGCTCTGGGGTTTGATCCCCCTCCCCCTGCTCGGCTCCTACACCTGCCTCAACGACTGGGCGGGCTCCGGCGCCGAGCCGGCGACCAAGGCGATGTATAACGACTTCCAGTGGCAGAGCGAGGGCGAGATGTTCGGTTCGCTCGACGCCACCTACCCAATCGGAAAACTCACCGAGATCCGGATGGCCTCGAGCGGGGCGGCGGTCACCCAGGGCCAGATCAACTCCACCGCCCACTACCGGGATAACCTGGCCAAGCTCGGCGTCGGGATCATCAACGGGGAGCGCTTCCCCGGCCGCGTGGATCAGCAGATCTTCCCGCTGAGCGAAGGGGCCGCGTATTGGGCCGACGACCACCAGCAGGCGGTCAACGGCAAGCTCCACCGCTACATGATCCACCTCTCCCAGTCCACCACCACGGGCTGCGAGGCCAACGACTTCAACTGGTGGAAGGCGAACGGCGCCTTCGACGGCCACGACACGCTCATCCACGGAACCTCCCTCAAGCCCGCCGACTTTGCCCTCTTCTCCCACGCCGACGGCAGCCAGACCGTCCTCTCCTGGGCCTCCCGCTGCAACCAGGTCTACTACGGGCAGCAGCCCGACATCCGGGCGGCCTTGGACGCCGGTGCGCTCGTCTCCATCGGCTGCGACGCCACCCCCTGGGGCTCGGCCAACATGCTCGCCGAGCTTAACTACTGCAAATATCAGAGCGACCTGAAGGGCTGGGGAATAACCCCGCTCGAGTTCGCCGAGATGCTCACCCGCAACGGCGCCGTCGCCTTCGGACAGCTCGACCGGATGGGGACGATCGAGGCGGGCAAGCTCGCCAACCTGATGGTGATCGGCGACGGTCCGGGCGACCCCTACACCGACCTCCTGATGATCGCGGGGAACGGGGCCGACTACAGCTACCAGTGCGGCCCCAAGGACGTGAAGCTCACGATCGTGGCCGGCCGGCCGGTCTACGGCGACGCCGAACTTCTCAACGTCTCCAGCTTCCCCTCCACCTACGGGGGCTACATCGAAGACCTGACCATCTGCGGGACGGCCAAGAAGGTCTCGATCGCCCGCCACAACAACGCCGGGATCAGCGGCGTCGGCGACCTCTTCTGGACCTTCTACCTCGACCTCTGGAGAAGGTATAACCTGACCGGGAAGTATCCGTCCCAGTTCGTCTCCGTCGACCCCGCCGGCGCCCTTCCCCCCACGCCCGTTCCGGCCGAGTCCGCCACGCCGACCCCGGCCGGCTACAAGACGCCCACCCCGCCCCCGACCGCGACGCCGACGCCGACCACGACGCCGACGCCGGAGGGGTATCGCTCGCCCTCCCCGACCCCCTCGCCCGACCCCTCCCATCTTCTCCTGAATCCCGGCTTCGAGGACTGGACCGGGGCCGCCCCCGATCATTGGTCTCTGGGGTCCAACGCCGCCTACGCTGACGAGACCGGAACCGTCCATTCCGGATCGCACAGTGTCAAGGTTACCACCACCGCCGACCCCGGCATCTATGGCGCGGGTTTCTACCAGGACGTCAACGTCACCGTTGGACAGACCTATGGGTTCTCGGCCTGGCTCTGGTCCCTCCAGACCGGCTCGATGGGGATCACGGTTTCCTGGTTCGACGGAGTGAGCCCCAAGTACTGGAATACCCCGACCTCGACCGCCGCCGGCGAGTGGCAGCAGTTCAGCGTCCAGTCCACCGCCCCGGCGGGGACGATCTCGGCCCGGGTCTGGATCCGCGGCTTCACTTCCACCGCCGCCTGCGGCTACGGCGACGACGCGGAGTTCCAGGTCCTGGAATAGGCCGCCCCGTCCGCCGCCAGAGCGGGAGTGGCGTCCCCGCCCGCCCCAAGGACGGGCCCATGCCGCGCGGGGATGAATCCCCGCGCCTACGGACCGATGCCGTCTGCCGGGCGGGTTCGTAGCCGCGGGCCTTCAGGCCCGCGGGATAGGCCGCCCCGTCCGCCGCCAAACAAGAATCGCCTGATCCGGAGCGCTGCCATGACAATCCACGACCGCATCTACGGAGAGT
Organism: uncultured bacterium; assembly: GCA_964584165.1. Taxonomy (GTDB): domain Bacteria; phylum Auribacterota; class Erginobacteria; order Erginobacterales; family CAZKCI01; genus CAZKCI01. The sequence continues at coordinate 71,867 of CAZOYW010000009.1, read as the reverse complement.
TCGAAATCTCTTCCCCGCTTATCCGCGACCTCGTCGCTTCCCGCCCTTTCCAGAGGCTGAAGAGGATCAACCAATACGGCGGGGTCGACCTGGTTTTCCCGGGGAGGTACCAGGTCTCCCGCTATGAGCATTCGCTCGGCGTCTGGAAGGTCCTCGCTACGCTCCGGGCTTCCAGCGAGGTTCAGGTCGCCGGCCTCCTCCACGACCTCGGCCACACTGCCTTTTCCCACATGGTGGACATGGCCCTCGCTTCCGCCGGCGAGGACTACCACGAGGAGAAGGTGGCCCTGATCGAGGGGATGGACGAGATCGGTCGGATTCTGAAGGAGCACGGGATCACCATGGGCGATCCGGACGAATACCCCGAGATCAAGCGCTCGCTTCCCGACGTGGGGGCGGACCGGATCGACTACGGCGTCCGGGACTTCGTCGGGGCGACCAACACCCGCCCCGAGCTGGGACGAAGGGTGCTCGGTGCGATCGCCTGGGAGGGGAGGGAGATCGTTTTCACCGATCCCGCCGTGGCCCGCGACTACGCGCTCACGGGGTTGGAAGCGATGTGGCTCTGCATCTACGAGCCCTCCGTCGCCTGCGTGTACCAGGCTTTGACCGAGATCATCCGCGCGGGGGTGAAGGAGAAATGGCTCTCCGACCGAGACCTCTTCACCGACGACGCGACCGTCTTCAAAATCATCGCGGCCCACCGGGACCGCCTCCCGGCCACGCATTTCCAGCTCTTCACCACCCCTTTCACGGTGAAGGAGGTCCCCGAGGGACAGCACCATTTCAATCACATCAAGCTCAAGGTTCGCTATTTCGACCCCCGGGTCAGGATCGGCGGAGAGACCAAGCCCCTCTCCTCCGTGGACCGGGAGTTCCGGGAGAAGCTCGAGCCGATGAAGCGGCAGTTCGAAGAGCGGAAGAAGGGGAAGTTCTTCCAGGTCGTCTTCAAGCGCTAGCCGGGTCATTCGCGCGGATTCGCGCAGATTCGCGGTTTAAACGACAGGCCGGCCGGAGGTGATCTCGGCGGCCCCGGGCATCAGCCCCGGGGCCGCAATTTTTTTTGAAATTTATGTTGACCCGGCCAAGGCGGAGTGGCATTATCCGGTCAAGGTAAAAGAACGCTAACAAACAGGCAATTTGCCTGTATTTTATCGCGGTTTTTCCGGTCCTGTCCCAGGAGCTCCCCGCTCCGTGAGGGCAGGACTTCTTTGATGTAAGCCCTGGAACCAGCTCCTCGGGAAGGCCGGATGACTCCGGCTGTTTCTCGGGGATTTATCTTACCGGAAGGAGATCGTCTGTATGAGCAAGGGAGCGACCGAATGCCGTTCCGGCGCCTGCCGGATCGACGCGGCAAAACTTCGCGCCGTTCTGGCCGGGGGCAACCGGAAAAACGCCGCGCCGCCGGCGCCGGTGGCGTCCAAAAGCGTCCTTGTCTTCACCCGGGCCGCCTGCGCCGTCTGCGCTCAGACCAAGGCGGCCCTGGCCGCGGCCGCGGCAGGGCGGGAGGAGATCGCGGTCGTTTACCACGACCTGGACACCGCCGAGGGCTTGGTGGAGGGGTCCCTGCGCAACGCCCTCTCCGTCCCCACCCTCATCGTCCTCGACCGCGGCCGGGAAACGGCGCGCTGGGAGTCCAAAGCCCCGTCCGCCGCCGACCTCCGCGCGGCGTTGGGAGTGTAACGATCGAGGCAGGCTGAAGGATCGCGCCGACGACGGCGCTCCCACAAGCCCGGCTTGAGCCAGCGCGATCATCAGTGATGAGTAAACGATTCATTCGCGCTTTATTCGCGTTATTCGCGGTTATCAGTTAGCCAGGCCAAGTCCAATCCACGGTTCTAGTGAGCGGGAAAGATCCATGCGCATAGCGGGCCTCATCGAGAACTCGCTCTCCGACTGGCCGGGGCGGATGTCCTTCGTGGTCTTCACGCCCTCCTGCAACTTCCGCTGTCCCTTCTGCCACAACCCCTCTCTGGTCGAAGAGCGGGAAGAAGGGCTAGAGCCTGCCGAGGTCGCCCGCCGCCTCGAGGCCCAGCAAGGATGGGTGGGGGGGGTGGTGGTGAGCGGGGGTGAGCCGACGCTCCAGGAAGGGATCGAGGAGTGGATCGGGAGCGTGAAGGCGATGGGCTTCCCGGTCAAGCTCGACACCAACGGCTCGCGCCCCGAGGTCCTGGAGCGCCTCCTCTCCGCCGGGCTGGTGGACTCCGTGGCCATGGACGTCAAGGCCGCGCCGGAGGAGGCGAGGTATTCCTGCGCCTGCGGCGGCGTCCCGGCCCTCGGGGCCGCGCGCTGCTCGCGGGATTTGCTCCGGCGGTCGGGACTCCCCGTGGAATTCCGGACGACGGCCGTCCCGGGGCTCCTCGACTCTTCGGAGGTCCCTTCGCTCGCCCGCTGGCTCGGGCATAAGGCGCTCTGGGTGATCCAGCAGTTCCGCCCCGGCCGGTGCCTGGACAAGACCTACGACGGCTTGAAGCCGTTTCGAGACGAGGAGCTCCAAACGATGAGAGCTTTGGCCGCCGGAGAGGTCGGGCAATGCCTGATCCGCGGCGGCAACGGCTCGGGAGAGAAGACATGGGCTACATAACAACGGTCAAAAAGAGGGACGGGAGGTTCGCCCCCTTCCGCAAGTCCAAGGTGACGGCCTCCATCTACGAGGCGGGCGCGGCCTCCGGCCGGGTGGACCGGAAAAAGGCCCGCGATCTCGCCGACCGGGTGGAGCAGTATCTGCGCGAGAACTACCTTCCGGGGGAGACCCTGCTCACCGACAGCATCGCCCGGGCGGTGGAGAAGGTGGCGGACGACTCCGGCGAGCAGACGGTGGCCGGCGCCTACGCCTTTCTCCGCAAGCGCAAGATCGAGGCCGAGAAGCTGATCCGCGTGGTCAAGCCGAAGAAGGGCAAGGCGGACACGACCGACCTCTCGCTCCTGGTGGTGGCGGAGTCCGCCTCCGAGCTGCTCGCCTGGGACCGCCGGAAGATCGTGGCGGCGCTGCGCTCCGAGGCCGGGCTGGCCAAGCGATTGGCCGAGAAGATCGCCCACGCCGTCGAGAAGCGCCTGCTCAAGTCGAACCTCAAGCGCGTGACCACCAACTTCATCCGGGAGCTCGTCGACAACGAGCTCCTCCAGTCCGGCCAGGGCGCCCGCATCTCCGGCCAGGCGACCATGGGCATCCCGGTCCGCGAGCTCGAACAGCTGATCTTCGCCAAGTCCCAAGAGAACAGCAACATCGCCTCCCATAACCCCGAGGCGGTCAATCTGGGCATCGCCGAGATCACCTTGAAGCAGTACGCCCTCCGCCACGTCTTCTCTCCCTCTGTCGCCCAGGCCCACTTCTCCGGGCGGATCCACCTCCACGACCTCGGCTACCCGATCCGGGTCTACTGCTCCTCCCACTCGCTCGAGTACCTGAAGAAGTACGGCCTCAAGCTCGACAACCTCGACATCGTCTCCGCCCCGGCCCGCCACGCCCGTTCCCTCACCGGCCAGCTCAACACCTTCCTCGCCGCGATGCAGGCCTACTACGCCGGGGCCCTGGGGATCGGTTTCATCAACGTCTTCTACGCCCCCTTCCTCGTGGGTTTGAGCGACCAGGAGATCCACCAGGAGGCCCAGCAGCTGATCTTCTCCCTCTCCCAGTCCGCCTTCTCCCGCGGCGGGCAGGCCCTCTTTCTCGACGCCAATATCCACACCGGCATCCCCGCCCACCTGAAGAACGTTCCCGCCCTCGGGCCGGACGGGGAGTACACCGGGAAGACTTACGGCGAGTACAAGAAGGAGGCGATCGCCTTCGCCCGGGCGATGATGGAGGTCTGGAGGAAGGGGGACGCCTTCGGCCACATCTTCGCCTTCCCCAAGATGGACTTCCACATCAATGCCGAGACCTTCGCCGACCCCGAGCAGTACGAGCTTCTCCGTTTCGCCTGCGCGATCGCCTCGGAGAACGGCACCCCCTACTTCATCTTCGACCGGGACGAAATCACCCTCTCGGCCTGCTGCCGGCTGCGGACCAGGGTGACCGATCCCTGGATGATCAGCCACCCCGAGTCCTTGCGCTTCTGCGGCTTCCAGAACGTCACCGTCAACCTCCCCCAGGCGGCCTACCGGGCGCTGCGCGCGGCCGGCGATGATCCGGGGAAGGTCTGGGACGCCTTCATCGCCGATATCGAGGAGACGATGGACGTCTGCATGAAGGCCCACCTCCAGAAGAAGGAGTTTATCGCGAAGCTCATGGCCAAGCCCGGCCTCCCCCTCTGGGAGATCGGGAAGCCCGCCGCGGACGGGAGGCCCTACGTCGACCTCGCCGCCGCCACCTACATCATCGGCCTGATCGGCTTGAACGAGGCGGTCCAGTATCTGACCGGCCACGAACTCCACGAGGACGAGGAGGTCTACCGCCTGGGCTTGCGGATCGTCTCCCACATGTATCTGAAGGCGCGGGGTCTGGCCGCCGCGACTGGCCTCACGGTCACCCTGGAGGAGTCCCCGGCCGAGTCGGCGGCCCGGCGTTTCGCCAAGGTCGACCTCCGCGAGTACCCGGAGTCGGCCGCGGTGGTCAAGGGCAACCGGGAGAAGGACCAGTACTACTACACCAACTCCATCCACTTTGCGGCGGCGGCGCCCGTCTCCCTCTCCGAGCGGATCGACAAGCAGGCCCGCTTCCACACCCTGATCGAGTCGGGCGCGATCATCCATGCCTTCGTCGGCGAGAAGAAGCCGGAGGCGGGGGCGATCCTCGACCTGGTGACCAAGACCTGGGAGAAGACCAAGGCCGCCCAGCTCACCATCTCGCCCGAGTTCACCATCTGCCGGGACTGCTCCGTCACCGCCCGGGGCCTGAAGCCGTCCTGTCCCTCCTGCGGTTCGCCCCGGGTCTTCGGCTTAAGCCGCGTGGTCGGCTACTTCAGCCGGATCGACAACTGGAACCGCTCCAAGCAGGGGGAGCTCAACGACCGCCAGGCGGGGAACTACGCGATCGGTTGAAAAAGACGAAGCGGCCTGAGGGATGAGGTGTGCGGCGTGAGGCGGGGCGTCTCAAACTCCATGCCCCATGCCTCCTACCCCATACCTCATGCCTGGCCCTCAGGGCGGCTATTCGCGATCAAGGGCGTACCTTCGCCGGAGTGCCCATGGACATCAAGCTCATCGCCGTCACCCCTTCCCCGGACCGGGTCATCGCCGACGCCGCCCGGACCTGCTACCTCTCCTTCGGGAATTCCCGCCCCGAGTCCGACGGCCGCCTGATCCGGAACCTGGTGCGCCTCGGCCACCACTCCGTTCTCGAGCACGCCTCGGCCACCTTCCGGATCCGCGGCTGCACCCGCGCTTTCACCCACCAGCTCGTCCGCCACCGCCTCTGCGCCTTCTCCCAGCAGTCCCAGCGCTACGTGGACGAGAAGGACTTCCAGGTGGTCGTGCCGGACTCCATCCGGGCGCATCCGGAGGCCTATACCCTCTTCGAGAGCGTCATCGCCTCCGTTCGCGAAGCCTACCGCTCGTTCAAGAAGCTGGGGATCCCCGGGGAGGATGCCCGCTTCGTCCTCCCCAACGCGGTCACCAGCGAGATCGTCTTCTCCGCCAATTTCCGCCAGCTCCGGCACATGATCTCGATGCGTGGTCACCCGAAAGCCCAGTGGGAGATCCGCCGGGTCTTCGTCGAGATCCTGCGGATCATGCGGAAGCTCGCCCCCCTCGTCTTCGGCGACCTCGAGATCGACGAGGAGAAGGAGTGCGTGCGCAAAGTCCCCTCCGACGCTCATGCCTCGGATGGCTACCAAGACACGAAGGCACGAGGGAGTCCTGGCGTATGATAGCTACTAGAAATGCCCCCCGCTTCATCGTCATCACCGGTGGCGTGGTCTCCTCACTCGGGAAGGGGATCACCGCCGCCTCGATCGGCTGCCTCCTCTCCCGGCGGGGGGTGCGGGTCGCCATGCTCAAGTTCGACCCCTACCTCAACGTCGATCCCGGGACGATGTCCCCCTACCAGCACGGAGAGGTCTTCGTCACCGACGACGGGGCCGAGACCGACCTCGATCTCGGCCACTACGAGCGCTTCCTCGGCCAAGCGATGGGGCGGGACAACAACGTCACCGCCGGCCAGATCTACGCCGCCGTCCTCGCCCGCGAGCGGGAGGGGGGGTATCTCGGCAAGACCGTCCAGGTTGTCCCCCACGTCACCGACGAGATCAAGTCCCGGATCGTCAAGCTCGCCCGGTCCGCCGAGGTGGTGATCGTCGAGGTCGGGGGGACGGTGGGTGACATCGAGTCCCTCCCCTTCCTGGAGGCGGTCCGCCAGCTCGGCTACGAGGTCGGAGAGGGGCGGATCTGCCACGTCCACCTCACGCTCGTCCCCTACATCCGGGCGGCCGAGGAGCTCAAGACCAAGCCCACCCAGCACAGCGTGGCCAAGCTCCGCGAGATCGGGATCCGTCCCCACGTCCTGATCTGCCGGACCGAGCGCGATCTCCCGGCCGGGATGAAGGCCAAGATCGCCCTCTTCTGCGACGTGCCCGAAAAGGCGGTCATCCCGGAGAAAGACGTTGGTCCGTCGATCTACTCGGTCCCCCTCCTCCTCCAGAGGGAGGGGCTCGACCTCCTGATCTTAAGGCTCCTCCGCCTCCCCGTGCGGCCGGCCCGCCTCGACGACTGGAAGCGGATGGTCGCCTCCTCCTCCGCCCCCGCCCGCCTGCGCGTTCGCGTCGCCGTGGCGGGGAAGTACACCGAGCTCAAAGACGCCTACAAGTCGATCCGGGCTGCCCTCGCCCACGCCGCCGTCGCCGAGCGGGTCGATCTCGAGATCCGGGCGGTGGACGTGGAGAGGAAAGACCTTGCCGCGGAGCTCGGGAGGGTCGACGGGATACTCGTTCCCGGCGGCTTCGGCGACCGCGGCGTGGAGGGGAAGATCGCCGCCGCCTCCTGGGCTCGCCGGAGGGGGGTGCCGTTTTTCGGGATCTGCCTGGGGATGCAGTCGGCCGTGATCGAGTTCGCTCGCTCCGAAGCCGGCCTCAAGGGCGCCCACAGCACCGAGTTCAGCCCCGCGACCCCCCATCCCGTGATCGACCTGATGGAGGAACAGAAGCGGGTCAAGCAGATGGGCGGGACGATGCGGCTGGGCGGCTACGCCTGCCGTCTCTCCAGAGGCTCGCGCGCCGCGAAGGCCTACGGGGCGAAGCTCATCCGCGAGCGCCACCGCCACCGCTACGAGGTCAACCCGCGCTACCTCCCCCTCCTCGCCAGCCGGGGCATGGCGGTGACCGGCGTCAACCCCGAGACCGGGCTCGTGGAGATCGTGGAGATCCCCTCCCATCCCTGGTTCGTGGCCGTCCAGTACCACCCCGAGTTCACCTCCCGGCCGGTCGCCGCCCATCCCCTCTTCCGGGCCTTTCTCCGAGCCGCCCGCCTCCGTCGCCGGCCCGGCCCGCGGACCTCAAAGGTCCGCGGCTACGGACGCCCGACGCTGGCATCGCCATCCGCCGTAGGCGCGGACATTTATGTCCGCGCGCCGAGCAGTCGCACCGCAAAAAAGATGCGCGCCGGCTGCCGGCGGTCTACAATAATCACTCCCTACCCCTAACCGGAGGTGACCATGAGCACGGCGCTGTTCGGTATCATGCTGGCCGTCTCTTGCGCGTCCGCGACGACGCCCGCGCCGGCCGAGAAGCCGATCGACCCCTTTCCATCCTTCCCCAAGACCGCGCTCGCGTCCGCCCCGGGCGAGCACGTCCTGACGCCGTCGGTGAACTGGCAGAAGGACGCCACCGAGAAGGGCCCCGACCAGGTGACCTTCATCTTCTATGACGCCAAGATGAACGCGCCCGGCGAATCCCGTTCCGACGTGGCCTTCCTCTTCGACGGGATCCAGAACATCCCCAACTACATGATCGTCCCCCTCGCCCCCGGCCAGAAGGCGAAGGCGGGCGAGGTCCTCCTCACCTGGTGGCAGTCCGGGAGCGGGATGCAGCGGGCCTACGTCACCGACGCCTCCGACCCGTCCGCGCCGGTCGTGCGCTATCTCGACCTGGAATACGACAACCCGGCCAAGAACTCGAAGGGCGTCCCGATCGGCCAGATGGAGGAGCAGATCAAGCCGGACACCTTCGGCAAGCTTGTCGCCGACTGGCAGCCCGGGACGACCGTAGCCGTTCTCGCCGGCGCCCGCTGGCTCAAGGCGACCGTGATCGCCGTCTCCGGCGACCAGGTGCTGACCATCGGTTTCGCCGGAAAGATGGCGGTCTACCCGAAGAGCGCCTGCCGGCCGGTCCCGATCGTCCCCGCCGTGGAGGCCTCTGACCGGGTCCAGGTCCCCTATGTCGGCTCCTTCGTGAACGGGGTGGTGAAGAGCGTGGACCCGAAGATCGGCCGCGTCTTCGCCGAGATCGAGTGGGGAGGGAAGAAGAGGGAGGTCGCCGTGCCCTTCGGCGACGTGATGACCGGCCTGGTGATTTGATCAAAGCCGGAGGGACGGTGTCAACTTGTCAACTCGATAGTTGACAAGTTGACACCGTCCCTCCGGCTTCTCCGGTTTGTTTATCTCGTGACCGGGATGTCGTTTGACGCCCCGAAGTAGAGGCGGGTGAGGTTCAGCACGGACCACATTCCGGCCGCGGGGCGGAAGATCCCGATCTCGTCGCCGCCGTCGCCGTCGTAATCCGCGGGCAGAGGAGCGTCCGCACTGCCGCCGAAATAGACGCGGGTGACGTCGCGCGCCGACCACATCCCGGCCGATCCGCGGAAGACCGCCCCTTCCCAGGTCCCGTTCCCGTCGAAATCGCCGGGGACGGGATCGTCGGAAGCGGCGCCGTAGTAGAAGCGCGTCACCCCCCAGACCGACCAGAGGATGGAGGAGGGGCGGAAGATCGCCGCTTCCTTCCTGCCGTCCCCGTTGTAATCCCCCGGTGTCACCCGGTCGGTGGAATTCCCGAAGTAGATGCGCGTGGTGTTCCGTATCGACCACATCCCCGCCGAAGGACGGAAGATGCCGGCTTCGGCGGTCCCGTTTCCGCGATAGTCCCCGGGGACGAGGGCGTCGGTGCTGGTCCCGAGATAGACCCGCGTCAGGTTCCGGATCGACCACATCCCCTGGTCCCCCCGGAAGATGCCCATATCCGCCGTCCCGTCGCCGTTGTAGTCGGCCGGGACCGGGAAATCGGTCGCCGCCCCGAAGTAGGACGAGGTCAAGTTACGGATCGCCCATCTTCCCTCGGATGGACGGAAGATGCCGATGTCGGAGGTCCCGTCGCCGTCGTAGTCGCCGGAATCGAGAATGAACTCAAGCGCCGCGGAGGGCGTTCGGGTCGGGCTCGGCTCCGGAGATGGAGTGGTGGTGGAAGACGGGGCGGGGGTCGGCGTGGGAGCAGCCGTGGGCGGAGGCGTGGCGGTCGCCGAGGGACGGGGAGACGGCGTGGCACTAGGGCTCGGAGAGGGCTTGGCGGTCGGAGTCTGGCTGGGCGACGGTGACGGACTAGGAGACGGCGTGGGGGTTGGCGACGGGCTCGGAGAGGGCGTGGCGGTCGGAGTCTTGCTAGGCGACGGTGACGGACTAGGAGACGGCGTGGGGGTTGGCGACGGGCTCGGAGAAGGCGTGGCGGTCGGAGTTTTGCTGGGGGACGGAGAGGGAGTGGCGGTTGGGGTTCGGCTGGGGGACGGAGAGGCGGTCGGCGATGGGGACGGCGACGCGGTCGGGACGGGCGTCGGCGTCCGGGAAGGAGAGGGTGTCGCCGTCGGCGTCGGGGACGGCGTGGGGGTCTGGGACGGCGTCGGGGACGGCGTGGAGGTCGCCGTCGCTGTCGCACTGGGAGTGGCACTTGGCGTCGGGGACACCGGCGTAGCCGTCGGGGTCGGCGTCATCACGCGGATGCTGATCCGGGACACAAAAGCGTCAGTGCTTCCACCCCGGCTCGACTGCCAGGGGTTCTGGATCGGGAAGTCGTCCGACTCCGTTTGCCCGACTAGATAAGCATCGTTGCCGGAACCGATCCGGAGGCCCAGGCCGTATTCGACCTGGCTCCCGCCGAAGTAGGTCGAATAAGAGACCGCGCTCCCCGAGGCAGCGAATACCGTAAGGTAGGCGTCTTCCTTCCCGGCCGAGGCGAGGCTGGGCTGGAAGCCGTCCCGGGTCGGGAAATCGGAGGAAAGGGTCCAGCCGGCGACGAAGGCCCTCCCTTCGGAATCGATTCGGAGCCCCCTCCCATAGTCATGGTCAGCCCCTCCCAGGAAGGTCGAATAGATGAGCGCGGAACCGGAGGTGGAGAATTTGGCCAGGATCGCATCCTCGATCCATTCCGCTCCGCCGTTGGAGGCCTGGTAGGGGTTGAGAGTCGGGAAGTCGAGCGAAAAGGTGTTGCCGAAGATGCAGGCCTGGCCTGCCGAGTCGAAGTCGAGGTCGTATGCGATCTCCTCGATGCTTCCTCCCAGGTAGGTCGAAAAAAGCAGGGCCGAGGCGTCGGTAGTGAGTTTGGCCAGAAAAATGTCCCCGTACGAGGGAGAAGCCAAGCTCGCCTGATAGGGGTTCAGCGTGGGGAAATCGGGCGCGGCGGTCATCCCGGTGAGATACAGGGCGTCCGCCGAATCTAAAGCGACGGCCCAAGCGTCGCTGCTCCCGTCTCCCCCCAGGTAGGTGGAAAAGACAAGAGCAGAGCCGCTCGCAGAGATCTTGGTCAGCGCCACGTTGTTGATATAGTCGCCGGAGCTGCCGCGGCTTGCTTGGTATGGGTTGGCGGTGGGATATCCGTTGGAACTGGTTCTTCCCGCCACCAGGGCCCGGCCGAGGGAGTCGAAGACGATGGCCTGTCCGCGGTCGTTGGATTCTCCCCCGACGTAGGTCGAGCATACAAGCGCCGATCCGGAAGAGGAGAAGAGAGAGACGAAGAGGTCCTCCATCCCGGCCCGGGCCGCCTGGTAGGGGTTGACCGTGGGAAAATCGTCCGATTCACCGTAACCGGTGACGGCCGCACGCCCTAGGGAGTCAACGGCCAGCGCCATTCCGTAATCCGCGGCGCTCCCTCCCAGGTAGGTGGAATAGAGGAGAGCGGTCCCGTCGGAGGAAAGCTTGCCGACATAGGCGTCAATACCGCCGGGGACGCTGCCCTGGTAGGGGTTGAGCGTGGGAAAGTCCGTGGACTGCGTGGTGCCGGTGATGTACATCGCCCGGTCCGGGCCCAGGGCCACCTTGCAGGCGTTCTCCCAAGCGTTTCCTCCCAGGTAGGTCGAATAGGTGAGTTCCATGACTTGGGCGGGGAGAGAGGCGGGAAAAACCACCAGGAAGACCGCGACGGCGACAACCAGCCATTTCATGGTTTCACCTCCTGGGAGTGAGAACGCGGATCCTATTCGGTCTTGCGCGTTCCTTCGCGCGCGCCGAGATGGAAAAGCTGGTAAAGGATGATCACCAGCACCGTGGTCGAGGAGAGGGGGTCGGCGAAGAAGACCTGGAGGGCGCCGGGCATCCGCTCGAAGACGCCGGGGACCATCCCCGTCCCCAGTCCGAGGATGAGCGAGATCCCCACCGCGAAGGTCTTGCGCTGGTCGAAGGGAACCGAGAGCATCTCTTCGAGCCCCGTGCAGATCATGAAGGAGACCGCGAAAACCAGGGAGGCCCCGACCACGGGGGAGGGGACGAGCGAGATGGCCATCGAGATCTTGGGCGAGAAGCCCAAGACCGTGAAGATGATCCCGGCGACGACCGCGATCGAGCGGCTCACCGCCCGGGTGGCCGCGGCCAACCCCACGTTGCTCGACGAGGTGTCCACCGCCATCGCGCCCATCGCCCCGGCCATCACGGTGGTGAAGCCGTCGGCCATGAGCCCCTTGGCCAGCGGCTCCATCTTCAGCTCCGTGAGCTCCGGCTCGGAAATCTTCTGGGCGGCGATCAGGTTTCCGAAGGACTTGAGCGAGCCGCAGACGCCGATGATCAGGAAGGGCGCGACCAGGCGCGGGGAGAAGGTCATCTTCACCTGGTCGAGGCTGTGGACGGGGAAGGCGACCCAGGGCTCGTGGGCCACGCGCCTTAAGCTGTCGAGGGCGTCGGGCTGGATCCAGAGGGCGAGGATCCAGCCGACCACCACCCCCTCCAGGAGGCAGTACATCTTGATCGGTCCCTTCCCCCAGATGTTGGCGGCGACCATGACGGCGAGGGCGGCCGCCCCCACCGCCGCGTCCTCCCAGCCGAAAAAGTCGCCGGCGTAGCGGGTGCCGAAAAAATTGGCCACGGAGACCGGGATGATGCTGATCCCGACCATCGCCACCGCGAGCCCCGTGACGATGGGCGGGAAGAGGAAGCGGAGGCGGTTGATCGCCTTGGCCAGGGCCATCTCGACGATCCCGGCGAAGAAGGTCATCCCCCGCATCAGGGGCAGCCCCCCGACCCAGGCGGCCTGGAGGGAGGCGGCGAAATAGGACGGGCCGCAGACGTTGGGGCAGAGGTAACCGGAGCCCATGAAGCGGGTGCGCGTGGCCTGGATGACCGAGCCCACGCCGGCGGCGATCATGGTCAGGGCGGTCATCGAGGAGGCCTCCTCGATCGATCCGCCCATCTCCCGCACCAGCATCGCCGGGAGCGTGGCGGCGGCGAAGAGGAGAAGCATCTGCTGGATGGAGAGGAGGAGGAGGTCCTTGAAGGGGGGGACCTCGTTCAGACCGTAGATGATCTTCCGCTTATCGTCCATGGTCACATCCAGGCGGGGCGGGGGAGCGGGCAGATCGCCCCCACGATCACCTTCGCCCCGTCCATCGTCGCTCTCCGCGCATAGATCCCCTTCTTGACCGGCTTCTTCCCGGCCGCCTCCGGGCTGAGCATGATCACCCAGGCCCCGTTGGCGTCATCGAGCTTAGCTTCGAGCTCCCGCAGGGGCTGGCGCCCGCTGAAGTCGCGGTAATCGAAGAAGTTACGGGGTTCGCTCAAGTTCAGGCCGGGATCGATGAGGGCGCCGCCGGAGCTTTCGAGGACGAATACCCCCCGGTCGTGGAGGCTGAAGGGGCCGCGCGGGTCCCTGATCTCGTCCAGGGCGGCCCGCCCCTTTGCCGCCAGGAGATCGGCCGCCTCGTCCACGACGATCCGGTAGAACTCCCGCTCGGGGAGCGCGCCTTCGAGGCCGCTTCCGACGATGACGGCGCGGCCGTCGGGGAGCGTGGCCGGGAAGTTGCAGGACGCCTTCCAGGCGCCGTCGAGCGAGCCCGGCGGCACCCAGAGGTAGTGGACCCATCCGTGCGGGTTCGCCTCCCGGTGCCGGTCCAGTTGGTCGATGATCAGCCGCATGACCTTTCTCCCCAGCGGATCGGTGAAGTCGATCAGGTTCCGGTTGACGAAGGACGGGTAGCCGCCGTGGAAGAGGTTGACGCCGTCGCGGCCGTAGACGTAGAGGTAGGAGTGGTCGCCCAGCGTCCACTCGTCGGCGTTCTCCCGGAAGGCCGCGAAGGCCTTCGCCCCCTCCTTCTCCACCAGCGCCGCCGCCCGGGCGGTCAGGTTGACGATCCGCTGCGTGTCCCGGTAGTCGTAGGCCCGGAGATCGAGGCCGGGCCCCTCCCGCGAGCGGATGATCCGTCCGCCGGCGAGCATGAGGATCGCGACCGCGATCGCCGAGGTCACCGCAATGACCGTCGTCTTCACAAGCGGGAGGAGGGACGCGGTTTAATTGTTAAGTTCAACTTAACAATTAAACCCCGTCCCTCCTGGTCTCATGGCTTTTATTCCTCGCGGTACTCTTCGGGGACGGCGAACTCGCCCTCCCAGACCACGCGGCGGAAATGATCGGGGTCGGTGTTCCCTTCGGTATTGAGGAGGAGGATTTGGGAGTCCGGTCCGAGCTTGAGGAGGTTCTTCAGTGTCTTGACCCCCTCCCGCTCCAGGATGAACATCAGGGCCCCCAAGGTGACCGAGCCCGACTCCCCGGAGATGACCACCGGGTCTCCCTTGAGGGGAACGCCGTATACGCGCATCCCCTTGGCCGCGACGTAGTCGGGGCAGGAGATGAAGACGTCGGTCCAGTCCCGGAGGATCGTCCAGGCCAGGGGGGAAGGGTCGCCGCAGGCGAGCCCCGCCATGATCGTGTTGAGCTTGCCCGGGAAGTTGTGGGGGAGGCCGTCGTTGACCCGGGCCGACTCGAAGAGGCAGGCCGCCTGGTCCGGCTCGACCACCACCGACATCGGGGCGTCAGGGCCGAAGAGCTGGCGGTAGAAGCCGATCGTCGAGGCGGCGAGCGCCCCCACGCCGGCCTGGACGAAGATGTGGGTGGGCTTGACGATCCCCTGGGCGGCGAGCTGCTCCTGGGCCTCCGAGAACATGGTGGTGTAGCCCTGCATGACCCAGGCCGGGATCTCCTCGTAGCCCTCCCAGGAGGTGTCGGAGATCACCACCCAGCCCTTCTCCGCCGCGTCCTTGTTGACCTGGCGGACAGCGTCGTCGTAGGTGCCCCGGATGATCGTGACCTCGGCCCCGTAATCCTCGATCGCCTTGATCCGGGCGGCCGAGGTGCCTTCGTGGACGTAGATCATCGACTTGTGGCCGAGCTTGGCCGCGGCCCAGGCCACCCCCCGGCCGTGGTTGCCGTCGGTGGCGGCGGCGAAGGTGATCTCGCCGAGCTTCTTCTTCGTCTGGGGCGAGGTCAGCTCCCGGAAGGGGACCTCGAGGTGGTCCATCTTGAGGCGGTGCTGGAGGTAGCGATAGATGGCGAACGACCCCCCGAGAACCTTGAAGGAGTTGAGGGCCAGCCGGAGCGACTCATCCTTGACCCAGATCCCGCCCAGGCCGAGCATGGAGGCGAGTGAGGAGAGGGACTTCAGGGGGCTGACCATGTAGCCGGGGATCTGCCGGTGGAAGGACCGGGTCAGCCGGGAGATGTCCCGGGGTAGGATCTCGTCGATCCGCGGGGGTCGCTGGCCGAGGCGGATGCGGGGGTTGTGGATCCACTCCAACGGCCTCTTCTTCGTCACCAGGTCCATCAAGCCCATGATCGCTCTTCTCCTTTCGGGGTTGTGGTCGCTCGCATAGTATATCGCGAAAAGCGAAAGCAGGGAACCGGCCTATAATTCAACCGCGAATCTCGCGAATCTCAGCGGATTGCCTCCGGCTGTAGGCCCGGACTGTGTCCGGGCGCGCCTGGGCCCGGCCGCCGGTTCCCAGAACCGGCCTACAACGGCCGCCGGTTCATGGAACCGGCTTGCGCCGGAGATGGTCCTTGAGCAACCCTTTGAGCGTGAAGGGATACGGCGGGCAGCCCGGGATGCGGAGGTCGCAGGGGAAATCCTTGGGGACGCAGTTGCCGAAGGCGAGACGGATTTCTTCCGGAACCTCCTCGGGCGTCACCGCCGAACCGAGGTAGGCGCTCAGGTCCCGGGTAAGCTCCCCCTCCAGCATCCGGCAGGAGAGGATGAAGGCGTTTTCGCAGGCGCTGCAGGCGTTCCGGCTGACGATGCGGCAGCGCTCCGGAACGATCCGCTCCAGCCTGGCCCGGGCGAAGGGGCGTCTCACGCTCTCGATCGGCTCCCCCACCACGCGCGCCGCGCCAAGGTCGATCCCGTTCATCTCGACGAAGAGCTTGACGTGGGCGACCTCGTCGAGGCCGAAGCCCATGACCCGCATTCCCGTCCAATCGGTCTCGGCGATCCCCGCGCCGGCGAGGAGGAGGTTCAGGCGGAAGACGTCTCCGCCCCGGGGCCCCATTTTTTCCATCACGGTCGTGGCGTCGATGAGGTTGAGGCGCGTCTTCAAGGTGTTGTTCAGGTCCACGATCGCCTTGTCCAGCCCGATCTCGTGGCAGCGCTTCTTCTCGTCCCGCACCAGGAAGCCCTTCAGGTTCTTCATGGCCAGCGTGACGCCGGTGGCGTAGTGGACCTTCATCACCGGGAGGTTAAGGATCGCGTCGGCCTCGAAGACCTCGCGGGCGATCCGGATCTTCTCGGCGACCAGGGGCCGGCGGACGGGGACCTCGACCGCTTCCGACTCATTCAGGTTGACCAGGTCGATCCCGTGTTTCGCGGCAAGCTCGGCGAAGCCGGTTTTCCGGAAACAGGACCGGGTGACGTTGGCGTCGCCGTAGGTCGATTCGGCGATGAAGATCCGCCGGGGCGAGAGGTCCTTGAGGAGGAGGATCAGGGCTTCGGCGAGAGCGCGGTCGGTGCAGCCCTCGGCCCCGTTGAGGTTGGGTTTGATCAGGACCCGGTCGCCGGGGGAGACGAAGCGGCGGAGGCCCCCGATCAGGTCGAGGGCGCGGGAAAGGCTCTCGCGCAGATCCGGGCCGGTTCTGACGATGCTGACGGCGTTCATGGCTTTCCGAAGGTGGGCGCAGAAAAATCAAAAGATTTTGCAAGAAAAAGCGGCCGAGATCCATCCTTATAAGTAGGAGCGCAAACTATAGGACGGATAGGACGGATAGGACCGATAGGACCCATGAAAACGAAAAGGACGGGATGGCCCGGCTCTTGCGCGCTGGCCCTGACCGAGCTCGTCGGCCTGGCGGTGGCCGGGTTGCCGATGGCATTCGGCCAGAGCGGGATGACCGGCGAGCCGACGCCGGTCGAAATCGCCACGCCGGAGGAGTCCCCCCCTCCGCCCCCGCCTACGCCCCCCAGCGAGGCCACACCTCCGGCCGTACCCACCCCTCCATGCGATCCGGCTCAGGGGAGCTCGCTGGCGATCATGGCTTCTCCGTCCTCGATGGGGATCAATTGCATCTGTCGGCTGGATGCGGCCGTCGTGTCCGGAGCTCCGGACTATTACGTATCCTGGCCGGGGTTAGGGATCACCGGTGAGACTGCCCCATTTATTGCCACCGCCTTGGGAGAGCAGACCATAGAGGCGATCTTGTATGCGCGCTGTCCTGGTGGAGCTTGGACCCCCGTCAGACAGGCCAATTGCATGGTCCACGTCTATCCCGATTACGAGTTCGTCGACGAACCGGTTATGGGGCCATTCGGGATAGGAGATACGGGATATAGCATCATCAATAACTGCTGCGACATAGAAAAGGGTGGACGCCCTTGTCCGGCTCAATTACAATATACCAGCCGCATTGTGCATGAAAATACAATTGATCTCTCCGTGGGCGGGGGGGTAAGAAATCAATTGGTATCGGTTATAGAAGGAAAGATCGGAGCGCATAATGGCGAATCGGTGAGTACGGAGCAGACTACCGGCTTGGATCTGACGGCAAATCCGGGATATCGGCGGTATGTATATTTAAGATTTTTGCTTTCTGAGTCGAGTGGAACGATCAGGGTTTGGAACATGTGCAATCCCGAGGTTTGTACATATCACTGCAAGGTCTGGCGAACAGAGTTGGAGTGGCATGAAGACAAATGTTCCGAAGAATAATTACGGGATAATTGGGGAGGGTGACGATGAAGAGCAAGGCGATACTAGTCGTGACGGCGCTGCTGATCTACATCTCTATCGGAGAGAAGGATATCAAGTGTGATCCAACTCCCGAACCTATCAACGGCCAGAGTGCTACCGAAGATGAATTGCAAGCGCTTGACACTCAGCGGCGAGGGGATCCCCTAAATATAGGGAAGAACATAAAATACATCGAAGCTCTAGGCAAGAAGGACTACCGTCTCCTGGCGGAGGACAGGAAATACTACCAGAACTTGACGGAGAAATATCCGGCAGAGAGCGTCGCCTGGTATCTGCTGGGCTATGCGAATCTTGAGACGCAGAAGAATCTTCTGCCAGTGGTATTTGGCGGCGCCATCCATTGGGATGACTATATCAATCCGGCGATAGATGGGTTCACCAAGGCCATATCATTGAGCCCCGAATCTCTGGACGCTTATCATGGGATGGTTGATCTTTATGAATATGTTCTTTTTTATAAGGATGCTTATAGATATCAAAAAATGATCCTAGAGAAGGTCCCCAACGATCTAGAAGCTAATCTTCGTATGCTGGATATCTGCAAGCATCTTTTATTGATCGGCCACGCTAATTATAATGACCCGACGTACTACAATCCGATATTCGTCCGGGAGACCTATAACTATGCAACCAAAGTGCTGGACTTGGATCCAAATAACGTCGGAGGATTGATGGCGCTAATGACTGCATATGGAGGAGCGGGCGATTATATCAAAGCCATCTCTGTAGGTAAAAAGATTCTTAAGGTTCGTCCAGAATTGCAGAGAATTGAGAGAGAAATAAACAGTTACTATTTTAAGTTAAAGATTCCTGACCGTCGGTATATACCCGCAGATATTAAGTTGGAATAAGTGCCACTTAATTATTCATTTCCGTTATATACGGATTTCCATATTGGTAGGGCTAGTTAAGGCAGGGCGGGATAAGTCCAAACAAGACTGAGATTTCGTCCCGGAGTTGGGTCTGGGGTGCTACCCCGCGAAGAAGAAACGAAAACAAACAATATCTAACCCCAACGGGTTTGCGTTAGAGCTCGATTGTGGGGATGACGCAACCCCTTCGGGGTTGGGGGATTGTGGTGATGTGGTTACCCGGGGTAGCGCCTTCGGCGCAACCCCGGGCTGTGAGACGGAATCCCTTCGGGATTCGTGTCAATTCCGGCGAGTTAACCCGGCACCGATGCAAACGACATGACCGGAGGGTGAGTAGGATTAGGATCGGTTAAACCGCGGTCAATCGATTACTACTCAAGACAGGCTGTCCGCACAAACTCAAGAGAACGCACAGACGCAACTCTGACGACGTTGAATATCGTTTCATTTCCTCTTCTGCGATATGAAATAGAAGTCGAACCGGTAGCCACGGAGATATGGAGAGGAGAGAGATGAAAACGACGATCGTGATTATGGTGGCGTTACCCGCCTTAGCCGCGATAGGCATCTCTGACTGGTCGGTTTCTTCCGAGGGCGGATCCTCTGTGATAAGCCCCGAAGATGTCTTGTCCGTATATTGCGCTTTCGATCAAGCGCGGAGGTCAATAGAGAATGGTTTTCAAAAAGGAGAGGAATCGGCCTGGGGGGAGAATATGTACCAAGCGGAAAAGTATCTAAACCGGGCCGAGGAGTTGATGTCCAAAGAACGAGCCGAGTTCCTGATGATCAAGGGATGGATCTTATTCAAGCGTACCGGTGAATACGATGGCGCTGGAACAACCATGCTGAAGGAAGCGCTAAAGCTCGATCCCGAAAACCCGCGGGCGCTCTACAAGGTCGCGTTTGTGGAATTGGAAACATATTTTGCTCGTCTGCCGGGATATACGAAGCGCCCGCAGAGGGAGCTAAAATTGCCCGATGGCAATGTCGCTCATCTCGAACCGATATATTTAACCTATTCCCTAGAGCAGGATAATACAAAGCTTGAGCATGCCAGGGAGCTTTTGGAGAAGGCTGTTTCGATCGACCCGAAAATGGCCGTCGCATACGAAATGCTGGGAAGGATTCATGGCTTCAAAGGGGACGAGCCGTCGGTCAATTACAATGTTCTGTTCTTGAAGTACCGCGATTCCATAGACATGGAATTGCTTTTCTACAACACTAAAACCAGGAACCAGATGATCAAAAACGCCCTCCAGTCCGTGAAGCTTCATGCGCCGGAGAAGCTCAAGGAACTGGGGTTGGAGGAGGGGTATGCACCTTCCCCCACGCCATCACCGGCGTCTTAATGGGGCAAAGGGGGGCGCAAGCTAGCCTGGGGGGGTCGGGCACCGGCGATGCTATGGAAGGATCGTCCTCGCTTGACCCGCAAAACAACTATCGGGGCATCGATTCCTAGCATCCCGGATCGCGGGCCCGAGTTGATTCTTGGGATATGGGGCAGGCGGGGACGCCGCTCCCACGGGCTGGCTTGGCCCGCGGAGCTAAAGTTCCGCGGCTACGGACGGCGAAGGAGATCCCGCCGACGAACGCTAGCGGCGGGAGAGGTGACGGCTGCGGGCCTGGTGCATGAAGGCCTCGAGGCGGGCGCGGCTCGAGGTCTCCTTGAGGCCGTCGAAGGCGAGCGTCAGGGCGGGGATGGCGCCGTAGTCACGGCGGAGGCGGTGGAGGACGGCGGCAAAGATCGTCCCCGGCATGCAGGTGAAGGGCATCACGTTGACGATCCCCGCCGCCTCCTCCCGGGCATACTCGACGGTCTTGCCCGCGCTTAAGGCCGCCTCGCCGAACCAGGGCGGGAGATAGGGCGCGGCGTTCCTCCAGACCTCGTCGATCCCTTTCTCCTCCCCGTCCCGGAGGTAGGGGCGGGCCACGGCGATGAGGCGCTTCTCGTCGCGCCGCTGGAGCCAGCCGGCGAGGAGGGCCTTGAGGTAGCCTCCCCACAGCCCCATCTCGGAACAGAAGAACCGCATCTCCCGGTTCAGATGCCAGACCCATTCCCGGACGGGGGGGAGCGCGGCCTCGCCGCCGAGTTCCTCGATCTGGCGGACGATCTCGTCGTTGCTGAAGGGGTGGTTGCGGACGAAGATCTCGCCCACGATGCCGATCAAGGGCTTCCGGCCGGCCCGTCCCGGCGCGCTTCCGTTGAACGAACGGAGCCCCTCCTTCAGGGCCCCGGCCACGTCTCCATCCCGCTCGATGGAACGGCAGAGGAGGTCGACCGCGCGGCGGTAGGCGCGGTCGGTCGCGCCCTTCTCCGCTTCGTAGGGGCGGTTCTCCCGACGGATGCGGTCGAGGAGATCGACCGCCACCAATCCCCGCCAGGCCCTCCGGAAGAACCCCGGGCCGAGACTGGCCATCTCCCCGTAGAAGCCGGAGTCCTGGATGGGGGCGAGGATGGGAACCTCGGTGTGACCGAGCGAGTCGAGGACCATTCTCTGGAGGCGGCAATACTGGCCGAAGCGGCAAGGGCCGGAAGTGGAGGGCATGAAGAAGGCGGAAGCCTCCGGGCGGAAGGAGGGATCGCGGGTGATCCGCACCATGTCGCCGGTGGTGACGACGCAGGGGAAGCACTCCTTGCCGGAGGTGAACTTTTTGCCGAGGGCGAGCGTCTCCTCGTTGGAGCGGGGGAAGACTCGGGCCGGAAAGCCGGCGGCGGCGAAGGCGGCGGCGACGACGTAGGAGGCGTCGCTCATGTAGGGGATGAAGACGGTTGTCTTCCCGCGGCGGGCGGCGCCCCGTTTCGGCGGCCTCGGCGCCGGCTGGGGAGGCAAGACGCGTGCATGGGCGACCGAGTCCCAGAAGGCCTCGCAGCGGGTGACCGCGCCCACGTCGGCGCTGTGCTCGTCCACCTCGATCTGGAGATAGGGCTTCCCCTCCATCTCCCGGGCGAAATAGTGCTGGATGAAGGAGTCGGGGCCGCAGCCGAAGTTGGAAAGCCAGACCGCGAAGAGGCGCTTGTCCCGCCGGATGAAGCGGGCGGCCTGCAGGAGCTTCTGGCCGGAGCGCCAGTACATGTTCGGCCAATCCGCGGAGAGGTCGGACCCCTGAAGGGGGAGAAAGTCGATCGGGATGGCCGGGATGCCGAGCTTGCGCAGGGTGCGGGGAAGCCCCACGTTGAGGGCCGGGTCGTAGCTGTTATAGGGGCGGGAGACGATCACCACCGCCTTCCCATCCGCCGGGAGGGAGGAGAGGACCTCGCGCCCGCGCGCGAGCTGACGGCGGCGGAAGTCCTCGCGCGCGCGGAGGGCGATCCGGGCGGCGCGCTTCGTCGCCGCGCGCCCCTTCCCCAAGACTTTGCCGACGCGGAGAAGGGATTTCTCAGGGAGATCCCCCCTCCAGCCGAAGGCGATCACCGGGGAGATGAGCTCCACGCCCTTGCCCTTGAGGTCGATAGCGGAGGCGATGATGGAGGAGAGGACCTGAACGTAGGGGCAGTTGAAGGACTCGGCCCAGCCGTCCGCCTCCCGCTCCAGGTTGATCAGGGTCGGGATGAAAAGGGCGTCGATCCCCTGGTCCAAAAGATTCTGGACGTGCCCGTGGGCGAGCTTCATCGGGTAGCAGGTCTCCGCGGTCACGCCGCTCAGGCCCGCGGCGATGATCGCGGGATCGGTCGGGTTGGAAACGACGACCCGCAATCCGAGCGCCCGGAAAAAGCTCTCCCAAAGGGGGAGGAGCTCGTGGTTGAGGAGGGCGCGGGGGAGGCCGATCCGGCGCCCCGACCCCTCGCCGGCGGGGCGGGCGACCGCCTCCGCGAGCATCCGTTCCCGCTCGGCGAAGAGGTCGGGGATGACCGCCCGCTCGCCGGGGCGGTCCGTTGCCTTGCCGTCGAACCTCTCGCAGCGCGACCCGTAGCAGAGCGGCTCGCTCCCCGGGATGACCACCTTGTTGATGGCGCAGCGGTTCGGGCAGGCGGCGCATTCGAAGGAGGACTGTTCCCAACGGCAGGCGGCGATCGCGGAGAAGCCCTTGAAACGGCTCGTCCGGAAGCCCTCCCGCTCGCGCTTCGCCTTGGCCCAGAGCGCCGCCCCGATCGCCCCGGTCAGGTGGGGGTGGGGCGGGACGGCGACGGGCTTCCCCAGAACCTTCTCGAAGGCGGCGGCCACGCCGGCGTTGAAGGCCACCGCCCCCTGGAAGAAGATCTTCTCCCCCACCTTCTTCCGCCCGACCACCCGGTTCAAGTAGTTGAGCGCGATCGAGTAGGCGAGCCCCGCGACCAGGTCCTCGCGCCGGGCGGCGTTCTGCTGGTGGTGGAGGAGGTCCGACTCCATGAAGACGGTGCAGCGCTCGCCCAGGGCGACCGGGGCGGGGGCGGATAGCGCCGTTTCGCCGAACTCCTCGATCCGGACGGCGAGCTTCTCCGCCTGCTCCTCCAGGAACGACCCGGTCCCGGCGGCGCAGACCTTGTTCATCTCGAAGTCCACCACCGCGCCACCCTCCAGGCGGATGTATTTCGAGTCCTGGCCGCCGATCTCGAAGATAGTATCCACCTCGGGGTCGATAAAGGCGGCGGCGCGGGCCTGGGCGGAGATCTCGTTTTTCACCTCGTCCGCCCCGATGAAGTCGCCGATCAGGTAGCGTCCGGACCCGGTGGAGGCGGTGCCCAGGACGCGGAAGGACTTGGGGAGCTCATGGCCGATCTCCGCGATCGCGCGCTGGGCGGCGATCAGGGGGCGGCCGGCGGTGCGGAGGTAGACGGAGGCGGCGAGCGAGCCGTCCGGGCCGATCACCGCCGCCTTAGTGCTGATCGAACCGATATCTATCCCGAGGTAGCCCTCCCCGGAGGCCGTCGAGCGGCCGCCGGGCTTAACCGCCGGGGCCCCTCTCTTCACCTCGCCGAGGGGGGCGAGCGCGGCCGCTCCCTTCGGCGGCGCGGCGAGATACTCGTCCAGGGGGGCGAGGTCGAGGCGGACGGCCCCGCCGTTTTCGTCGCGGGCGAGGAGGGCCGCCCCCGCCGCGCCGAAGAAGGCGAAGTGAGGGGGAACGGTCAGTTCCTCTTCCGTGAACTCCAGGATCTCCCGCAGGGCCCGCACCATCCCCTGGCTGGCGGCCACGCCGCCGGTGAAAAGGACCGGCGGGGAGAGAGTCTTTCCCCGGGCCACCGTGGACTTGAAGTTCCGGGCCATGGCGAAGAGGAGGCCGGCCACGATCTCGCAGTCCTTCGCCCCCTCCTGCTGGAGGTGGATCATGTCGGTCTTGGCGAAGACCGAGCAGCGCCCGGCGACGCGCGGGGGGTGGCGGGAATGGAGGCCGAGGCGGCCGAGCTCCTCCACCGAGAGGCCGAGCCGGGCGGCCTGCTGGTCGAGGAAAGAGCCGGTCCCCGCCGCGCAGATGCTGTTCATCGCGAAGTCGGCGAGGTCAGGGGCGCCCCCGGCCGAATCGCTTCGGAAGAGGAGAAGCTTGGAGTCCTCCCCCCCGATGTCGATCAGCGTCCGGACGGAGGGGCAGAGGAGGGCGCAGGCGCGGGAGAGGGCGACGATCTCGTTGACGGCGGAAAGGCCGAGCAAACGGGCGAGGAGCCCGCCGCCCGATCCGGTCACGCCGGCCCCGGCCAGGGCGAGGTGCGGCCGCCCGGCGATCAGCGTCTGGAGCTCCTCCCTCGCGACTGAAAGAGGCTGTCCCCGGAGGCGGACGTAGCGCTCGTGGACGACCGCCCCTTCTGGGGTCAGGAGGGCCAGCTTGAGGCTGACCGACCCGACGTCAATCCCCATCCAGAGGCGGCGGTCGGCGGTGTTGGCCGGGTCCCGAATCAATGTGAAAGGCCGCCCCAGGAATAGCCGAAGATGGCGCTGAGGAGGATGAAGACGCCGCCGAGGATCCCGAGGACGCAAATCGCGCGGACGAAGAAGGCGCCCCGTTTGATGAAGAGCTCCTCCAAGGTCTGCTTGAACCAGACGGGGTGGGCGGCAAAGACGCCCACGACCAGGAGGATCAGGCCGACGGTGAAGCAGACGATCATGAAGACGGGGAGGACCTTGAAGATCTCGACCAGAGTGGAGTAGAGGAGAAAGAGCCCGCCGAGGGCCAAGAGGGTGGCGATCAAGCGGACCCAGCCCGGGTTGAGCGCTGCCATCCGCCCGGCGCCGGCCTTGAGCCGGTCGGGATAGATGAAGCCGAAGACGCGGGTGACGATGATCAGCGCTCCGATGACTCCGATTACGATCCGCAGGGTATGTTCGGACATGGGGGGCCTCCAAATAGTGAATGGTTAGCTGGGGAGAAGAATACCGCCTAAAGAGGGCGGGCGCAAGAGATGTAAAGTCGGGCCTCCCGGCGCGGCGCTGATAAATAATCCGGCCATTAACCTTTGGCCGACCGGGCGCCATTTCGGGGGGGCATCACCATTCGATCTTCGTTTCGGCGCCTTTTGGAGTGCGGCGGCATGACGCCGCTCTTAATCTTTTGGAGTGCGGCGGCATGACGCCGCTCTTAATCTTTTGGAGTGCGGCGGCATGACGCCGCTCTTAATCGTTCCGACGGATCAAAGCGAGAATAAAGCGGCGCCGAGGCGCCGCACTCCAAAGCGGTGTCGCGACACCGCACTCCATGACGCTCGCGCGAGCAACCTTGAGAATCGGCCCTTTGGCTCGCCTGCGGCTCCGACACTTTCGGGCCAAAAGCCACTAATATATACGCCGCCGGCCGCCGGAGGGGCTCCGGCGGACCGGCGTCCGGGCGACCAGGTCGGTCGCCGACCAGGAGTCCAGGCAGTAGCGGCGCATATACTCGTAGGGGAGGTATCCGTAGCCGCGGTCCCCCCAATCCGTCCCCCACGAGTTCTTAAACTTGAAGAGCTGGCCGGAGCGGTCGTAGCCGGTCAGGCAGATCGCGTGCCCCCCGATCGGGACCGCCTGGTTGTCGGGGAGGGGGATTATGCCGCCCCGGGCCTCGAACCAGGAGGCGAAAACCTCGACCCCGGCGAGGAATGGCCCGTTCACGGAGAGGCTCCGCTCCATCTCCGGGATGCCGGAGAGGCGGGCATAGGTCCGGATGCGAAAGGACGCGGCCTGGCTCTCCGCCTCGGCGCAGGGCCGGTCCTTCTGGTAGGGCCGGTAGGGCCAGCACTCCTCCAGGCAAACGCCGGTCTGGGCGAGGACCTTCATCGCGGTGCGCGGGTAGGTTCCCTCCTCGCGGGGTATCCCGTCGATCTTCTTGCAGTGGGAGTAGAGGTGGCGCGGGGAGAGGGCGGTCAAGCCCCCCCGCTCCTTCTTCTCCTGGTACTCCTTCATTCCGACCGCCGCCGCGAAGGCGACGCAGGTCCCCTCGGAACCCTGGTCCCGCACCGGGCTCATCCGGTCGGTATAATCGACCTCGGGGGGGACGGAGATGCGGGGGAGGACGGCATTCATCGGGATGTCCCTCCGGTCAATGGGGTCCTTCAGGCATCCCAGGCCGAACCGGTGCTTCCCTTTCATGGCGATCCTCCTGGAGCAAGCTTCCGTTCGGGGTATGGCTCGCGCTATGCAAGATTAAATCAGAAAGTTACCGGGATAGCAACATATATATTACCTGGGCTGTAAGGCCCCGCGTATGCGGTGGTAGGCCAGCCGGCAATTCTGCCCGCCAGCGAGATGTGTAGGGGCGAACCTGGTGTTCGCCCGCCGACGGCTTGCCGGGCGAACACCAGGTTCGCCCCTACTGGCGGGCGCGCCGTCGGGAGCAGTCCACCGCCTAACTGAGGCCTTACCCCAGGATAGTCAGTCACGAATAAGTTGTCGCAGAGATGGAGATGCGGTAAAAAAGCGAGCCCCGATCGGGGGCTCGCGCATGCTGCAACCATCGGTCGGACGGCGACGGCCGCCACCGCCCGGCCGTGATCAGCGGTAGGTGTTGAAGATCTTGTAGTGCTCCATCTCGATGTCGGAGAGGGCCCGGAAGACCTCCTTCATCCTCCCCTCCGGGGCCTCCTTGGCGAAACCGGTATAGAGCTTGATCGCCCGGTCCTCGCGGGCGTGGCCGGCGGCCATGTTCTCGGCGTCACTCTCCAGCGCCTTCTCCTCGGGGAGAGCGGGCTTCTCCATCCCGCACATCTTGGAGATGAGCGAGAGGTGCTCGGACTCGTGCTTGGCGATCCGCTTGAAGATCGCTCCGACCACCTTGTTCGAAGCGGCGGCGGCGACGGCGAGGTAGTAGGCGACGTTGCTCACCTCGGTCTCCATCGCCTGGCGGCAGAAGTCCTTGGACTGGTCGGAGAGCTCCACGACTCCGTAGTCGATGTATTCGGGGGCGGAGAGGAGATAGTTGCCGGGGACCCCGCAGAAGGGGCAGCGGTCGGCGGGGAAAAACCCCAGGTAGGTCTCACCGCAGATCTGGCAGCGGAACGGTCTCATCGAAATCCTCCTTATGGATGGTTATGGTCGAGTGAGCACTATATCGGTTGAGGCGAAGAAAAGCAAGGCGAGACGCTCGCGGATTTCAAATGATGTGGGAGGGGCGTCTCGCCCCGATCCGGGCTGGTTCGGATCGCGTTCGCCGCTGTCGCCGCCCGGCGGGCGAACACTAGGTTCGCCCCTACGGCTTGAGAGAGGCGCCATCGGCGGTTGTAGGGGCGAACCTAGTGTTCGCCCGGTCAAGGGGACGGACGGCTCGGCGGTCGAACACCCCGATAGATCGGGGCGGGAAGGTTCGCCCCTACGGCTCGGGAGAGGCGCCATCGGCGGTTGTAGGGGCGAACCTAGTGTTCGCCCGGTCAAGGGGACGGACGGCTCGGCGGTCGAACACCCCGATAGATCGGGGCGGGAAGGTTCGCCCCTACGGCTCGGGAGAGGCGCCATCGGCGGTTGTAGGGGCGAACCTAGTGTTCGCCCGGTCTGGGGAGACGCGGTAGAGGCGAACCGTGAAGTTGCCGTCCCGGGCGCCCGTGTCGATCGCCCGCGGCAAGCGGTCGATCCGCCGCTCCAGGAGGCCGCAGTGGTAGGGGTATATCCCCTCGAGCTTGAAGTAGATCCCCGGCGCTTCGGGCGGCTCGCGGTCGGTCAGGAGGAAATAATTCGACACCGTCGAACTGCTGAACATGCCTTCCGGCGTGAGCGGCCAGGGGGGAGAGTCCGGGTCGAAGCGGTAGAGGGGGTAGACCTGGCACTGATAGACGAGATCGAGAGTCGTGGGGAGCTTGTCCGTGAAGGAATCGCTCCAGACTGTGACCACCGAGTCCATATCCCTGCCCATGCGCTTGGAGATCCTGTCGTAGAAAGCCACCGCCCCTTTGTATTCGTCATGCCGCCAGATGACCTGGCTCGAACGGGCGGTAAAGAAAACGAGTAGCGCGACCGCCACCGGGAAGGCGAGACGCCAGATCCCGGACCGCCCGCGGGGAAAATCAGTGAGGAGACGGGAGGCGAGGAGAAGGGCGCCCGGAACCGCGACCACCGTAAACCGCCGCGCCGCCCACATGTAATACTGGTGGACGAGCTGCTGCCAGAGAAAGATCCCGGCGAAGGAGACGACGAGGAGGAGGAAGAAGCCCTCCGCCGCCTTCCGGGCCCGGAAGGTCTCGCGGAGGAGGCCGAGCGCGGCGAGCGCGAGGCCGAGCGGCGTGACAAGCCAGCCGAACTCGACGAGGTTGGCGGCGTCCTGGCTCGAGGGGTTGAGGTAGGGACGGACGAAGTAGGCGAACCAGAGGAGGGCGGCGAGGACGAGGACGGCCGCCCCGCGAGCCTTTCTTCCGCCGGCCGCGGATGCCAGGCGTTGGCGGATAGACCGGGGGAGAAGTCGAGCCGCGAGGAGGGCGACCAGGACCCCGGCCGGAGGGAGGAGGAGAAAGGGTTTTCCCCGGGCCCAGGACGGGAGAATGGAAGCCGCGTAGGTTTTTCCCAGGAGGAGATGATGGTCCAGGGAGAGGAGGAGAAGAAGAAGAAACGGCCCCCAGAAGGCGAGGTCGTTTTTCCGGAAGGAGAGAAACCACCGGGAGTAGAAGAAGACGGCGAGCGGGACGAGGATCAAGGCGGCGCTGATCTGGGAGAGGAGGAAGACGCCGAGGAGCGCGCCGGATGTCAGCGCCCAGAACCTCTCCTCCAGGCGCAGGTAGCGGGCGAAGGCGAAAGCGCCCGAGAAGATGAGAAACTGGGATAGCGTCTCAGAGGTGGGGAAACGCACCTGCCAGATCTCGGCGAGGTTGATCGAGAGGAGGAGAACGGCCAGGAGTCCGGCCGATTTGTCCCAGAGCTCGCGTCCGAGAAGGTAGATCGCGAGGAGGGAGAGGAGTCCGAGGAAGGGCGTGAGATAGAACATCCCGCGGAGGCCGAGGAGGCTGTGGGCGGCCGCCAGCCAGACGGTCCAGAGTTGGTAGAACTGGGGAATCAGGATGTGGCTGCGAAAAAGCCCGTAGCGGAAGCCGGGGTATCTCTCCTCGAAGCCGGATTTGTGACGGTGCGAGACGAGCGGAAAGCTTTCCGGCGTCAGGAGGGGGAAGAGGCGATCGGGAACGGTTAAAGATCCCCAGCGGTCGAGGTGGACCGCGGTGTTGACATAGACGCCGGGGTCCCAGCCCCCGAAGATGTATTCGACGGGGCGGAAGAAAAGTATCCCGGCCAGGGCAAGGATCAGGAAAAGGGGGAGCAAGGCGGAACGGCCCCGGCTGACGAGGATGAATTTTCCCCGGGGCGGCAAGGCGAGGATAAGGGGGAAGAGACTGATCGCGGCCACGATGGTGCAGAGGAAGCGGACGCTGAAGCATCCGGCGAAGGCGAGGATCAGGCCGAGGGCGGACGAGGCGGCGAAACTCAACGCGAGCGAGAGGAAGAGGAACTCCGATCGCCCTTCGAGGCAGGAGATCTTCTTGCGGGCGAGCGCGGCGGCGACGATGCAGGCGCCGGGGAGGAAGAGGAGGATGAGGATCTCGATCGCCTTGACCGCGGCGGAAGCCATGGGGGGAAAATAATCCATAGTCGCCGATCGGACAAGGTCAATGTAGGCAGGAGGTGGCCCGGCGCTGTAGGCCCGATCTCCGCCTCTGCGCTCCGCGCTCCGGCGGACAAGTGCGATCGGGCGCGCCGGCCTGGCCGGTTCTGTAGGCCCGGACTGTGTCCGGGCGTGCCTGGCCCGGCCGCCGGTTCACAGAACCGGCCTACAGGGCGCGCCGGCCCGGCCGCCGGTTCACAGAACCGGCCTACAGGGCGCGCCGGCCTGGCCGCCGGTTCACAGAACCGGCCTACAGGGCGCGCCGGCCCGGCCGCCGGTTCACAGAACCGGCCTACAGGGCGCACCGGGCCCGGCCGCCGGTTCACAGAACCGGCCTACAACCCATCCGCTGAACCGTTAACCCCGAACCCGGTTTTTCAGTAGTTGACCGCGCAGACGGCGTCGAGGTCGAAGCCGGACGAGCCGGAGCCGGAGAGGGAACCGAGCTCGGGCGTGTGCCGGACGGGGACGCCGTCGATGTCCTGGAGCCAGCCGTCGCCGGTCGCGGTGATCCGGATGAACTGGATCCAGGAGAGGCTCGCCCCGGAGAGGTCGGATAGGTCGAAGGAGTCGCCGCCGGAGACGGCGGGGTCGCGGGGGTCGGGAGCCCCGCCGTTGCTGAAGACAGGGCTGATCCCGGCGAAGCCCTTGGAATATGAGTAGGGGACGTAGTAGTTGATCGAACCGTCGCCGTTGAAATGGGGTCTGTATTGGTACGGGAAGGTGTAGAAGGTCGTCCCGTCCTGGCTGACCGAGACGACCGCCGGCTCCATCCAGCGCCGCTCCTGGCTCCCCCCGATGTAGAAGGCGTTCTCGAAGACGGTGAAGTCGTCCCCTTCGCCGTTGACCACGATGTTGTCTATGAAGCGGAGGACTATGGATCCGCCGCCCGGACCGGAGCCATCGTAAACCCGAGCGTGGAGAGAGACCACGTCCAGTCCGCCCTGGTAGGACCCCTCTCCCCGAGGCGCGCCGAGCACGATCCCGTCCATCTGGGAGGCTCCGTAGCCACCCGAGGCCAGGGGGGAGAAAGAGACGACTTTGTCGGCGAAGGGGTCGTTTCCCCCGGCGAGGCTCACGGCGGCGGGCGTGACCGAGATCACCGTCCATTCGTCGATCTTCCCGGGCCGGCCCTGATGGTCGTAGGCGATGACGGCGTAGGAATAGGCCGTCCCGTTGGCGAGGCCGGTGTCGAGGAGGTCGGTTTCACCGCCCTCGTAGACAAGCGTGCCGTCGGATGGATCCTCCGGGGGGAGGGAGCCGGTTTTGCGGACGACCCGGACTCTCAGGAAGTTGGAGCTGGCGGGGTTCTTCCAGGCGAGACCCGCCTTGCCGTCGCCGGCGCCGGCGATGAGGTCGCTCACCGCCTCGCTGTAGGCGTCTTGGACGGTGAGGGGGATCGTCGCCTCCGCGGTCGCTCCTTTGTAGTCGGTGACCGTGAAGCGGACGCTGTAAGTCCCGACGCTCGTCGGGATGCCGGCGAGGGCCCCGGAGGAGGAGAGGGTGAGTCCGGGGGGGAGGCCGGTCGCGGTCCAGTCGTAGGGCGCCGTCCCGCCCCGGGCGGAGAGGGTGGCGGAGTAGACATTCCCCACGGTCCCGTCGGGGAGGGAGGAGGTGAGGACGGAGAGGAGGTCTCCGGGGCTGAGGAGGGGGGAGGGGCTGGGCGCGACGG
Organism: uncultured bacterium; assembly: GCA_964584165.1. Taxonomy (GTDB): domain Bacteria; phylum Auribacterota; class Erginobacteria; order Erginobacterales; family CAZKCI01; genus CAZKCI01. Next base: position 41,020 of record CAZOYW010000009.1, on the reverse strand, counting down.
ACGGCGAAGGCGACGGCGTGGGCTCCAGGGACTCGCGGACCTCCAGGCGGAGCTCGGCGATGTCGTCGTTCCCGTCCGGGTCGTTGGCCTTGACCCGGAAGACGAACTCCTGGGTCCCCTGCCCGGCGAAGGAGTCGGAGACCTTCCCGGAGATGACGCCGGAGGAGCCGTCGAGGACGAGGTCGGGGGGGAGCGATCCGGAGGTGAGCGTCCAGGCGTAGGGGGTCGCGCCCCCGGTCGCTTCGAGCTGAAAGCGATAGCTCTGGCCGGCGACCGCGGGGTCGAGCGCCCCGGTGGTGATGTAGACGAGCTGGAGGTTGACGACCAGGCTCAGGGCGGCCTGGGCGGTCGAGAAGTTCCGGTCGCTGACGAGGATCGTGAAGAAGGCGATGCCCTCCTTCTCGGGGATGCCGCTGATCGCGCCGGTTTCGCTGTCCAGGTAGAGCTGGGGAGGGAGGTTCCCCCCCGAAACGGTCCAGGCGTAGGGCGGTGCGCCGTCGGCCGCCTGGAGCTGGGCGGTGTAGGGGCGCCCCCGGACGGCGGGGTCGAGCGAGGCATTGAGGATGCGGAAGCGCCCGGCCGCTCTGTTGTCGAAGTAGCCGTCGGTTGGCTCCAGGACCTGCAGGGAGAACTCCCGCTCCGCCGTCCGCCCGCCGGAATCGCGGACGCGCACCAGGAAAAGGGCGGACTCGATCTTCCCGGCCGTCCCCGCGATCTCCCCCCGCTCGGGCAGGAAGGCGAGGCCTTCCGGGAGGACTCCCGATACGAATTCCCAGGAGTAGGGGAGGGCGCCGCCGTCGGCGGAGAGGCGGACCGAGTACCCCCGCCCCCGGGCGGCGGGGGGGATGGCCGCGGTCACGATCCGCAAGCCCTCCTCCCGGACCGCGAGGCTATAGCTCATCTCCACCCAGTCCCCGGCTTCGTCGGTGAGGCGGAGCGTGAAGCGGAAGGACCCGGTCTCGCGGGGGATGCCGTAGAGCGTGCCGTTTTCCTTGTTGAGGAGGAGAAGGGGGGGGAGAGAGCCGGCGACGATCTCCCAGGCGTAAGGGGGTTTCCCCCCCTCGGAAGCGATCGTCTGGAGGTAGTCCTTGCCCAGGACGGGCTCGGGCAGGTTCGCGGTCAGGATGGAAAGCGGCTTGTCCCCTTCCGCCCCCTCCGCCGCCCGGACCAGGAGGCGCAAGGCCCGCGCCGCCCTCCTCCCGCCCCCCGTCTCCGCCACCGCGACCGTGAAGCTATAATCTCCCTCCTGCTCCGGCACGCCCGCGATGATCCCGGCCGGCGTGAGTTCGAGGCCGGGTGGGAGGACGCCCTTCTCGATCCTCCAGGCGACCGGGCGGTCCGCGCCGCGGACCTTCAGCCCCTCCCGGTATTCCTCGCCGACCGCGGCCATGGGGAGGGAGTCGGTCAGGATGGCGAAGATGATCGGCGTCGGGCTCCGGGCGCCCGCGCCCTTGTCCGCATCGAGCGGGCGCCGGGCGCCCTTCCGCTCCTTCTTCTCTCGCCGGGCCTGCTTCGGTTCCCGCCCGCCGCCGGCGTAGTAGGCGGCGTCGCCCGCTCCGCGGGGCTCGGCGATCCGGAGATAGATCAGGCGGGCCCCCACACCGAGGAAGCAGGCCCCGGCGAGGAAGAGAAAGATCCTGGAGACCTTGTGGTTCACCGCGCCATCGGATAATCGTCGATCGCTCCGAGGTAGAAGCGGGTCGCTCCCCGGACCGCCCACCTCCCGTCCGCCGGCCGCCGGACGGAGGCTATCGTCGTTCCGTCCCCGTCGAAGTCGGCCGGGACGGGGAGATCGCCTTCCCGCCCCAGGTAGAAGACGGTCAGGTTTCTCACCGCCCAGCGCCCGTCGGCCGGACGGTAAACCGCCGCCTCCCAGGCCGCGCCGTTCCCGTAGTTCCCGGGGACGGGGAGGTCGCCCGCTCCCCCGAAGTAGAAGCGGCTGATCCCCCGCACCACCCAGAGACCGTCGGCCGGACGGAAGACGGCCGCCCCGGCCGTCCCGTCGCCGTCCCAGTCTCCGGGGAGGGGGAAGTCGCCCGCTTCGCCGAAGGTGAAGCGGGTGAGTTCCCGGATCGCCCAGAGGCCCGTGGCCGGCGTGAAGACCGCGGCAACGGCCTTCCCGCCTCCAGTATAGTCGCGGGGGAGGGGGATGTCACCGCTATTTCCGAAGCCGAAGCGGCTGGACTGACGAACCGCCCAGAGGCCGGAAGTCGGCCGGAAGATCGCGGCCTCGGCCGTTCCGTTCCCGGAGTAATCGCCGCCGACCGGGAGGTCACCCGCCGTCCCGAAGGAAAAGCGGGAGAGGCCGCGGACCGCCCAGAGGCCGGAGGCGGGGCGGAAGACGGCCGCCTCGCTTGCCCCGTCGCCCGAGAAGTCGGACGAGCCGAGTATGAAGTTCTGCGGACAGGGCTCGATGGCGAAGACGGCGCTCCCGTAGTCGACATCGGCCGTCTTCCCGGCTCGGACGAGGGCGAGGAGAAATTCCCGGCTCCGGGGGTTTCCTCCGGTGGGGAGGGGCGGATAATCGGTGCCGAGGATGGAGAGGCGCCCGCCCCCGGGGAGGAAGGGGGAGAAAGAGGCCGGGGCGGAGGAGAAGGCGGCGAAGGTCGGCCAGCTCATGCCGGCCACCCGCTCGGAGATATCGCCGGCCCGCAGCCGGCTCACCGTCTGCAGACCCGAGGTGGAGAAGAGGGACGGGTCGGCCTCGCCGTCAAAGGCGAACGCCGCCGGGGAGTCTATCCCGCCGGCGAAGACGTGCCAGTCGGCGGAGGTGAGCGGGATCCCGCTGGCGATCGCCCCGGCCAGCTGGGAGGCGGTGTAGTAGACCACGTCCTCCAGCACCGGCGGGTATTGCATGGAGCGCCCGTAGTAGAGGTTGTCGGAGCGGTCGAAGGCGATCGGACCGGAGTTCCCGCCCACCACGGCCACGATCGCGGGGAGGGTCTCTTCGTCCCAGTAGCAGATCTTGTTTCCGGAGAAGTCGGCGGTCCCGGTCGCCCAGGCGGCGGAGAGGAAGACCTGCGACTGGCTGTTGACGGCGCAGTCGTAGTTGCCGTTAAGCGGCGCGGAGGGGCCCTCCTCCCCGTCGGTGCTCACGGAGAAGATCCGCTGGAAATTGTAGCTTTCGCCGAAATAGACCCGCCCGCCCCAGACCCGGACGAAGCTGGGGAAGGTCCAGGGCGTCGCCCCCAGGTCGTAGAGCGTCTGGGCGGACCAGGCGGGGTTCTTGATCAGGTAGCGGTTTTCGACCATGACGTAGAGGGCCCCCTCATCGTCGTAATCGAAGGCCTGGATCCCCGACATGTAGGCCGCGGGGTTCCCGGCCCGGCTGTAGGCCGTGAATGAAGAGTAACCCGGTCCGGCGGCCAGGGACGGGCCGGCGTCTCCGCGCGCCGGCAGCAGCCCGCTGGCCGTGAGGAGGAACAAAACGCCGATCAACCTGCTCATGACTCTCCTCCCTTTTGGTGGGGGCTGTGGTTTTCGTCCGCCTTCCCCCGCCGGGCAAAAAAAGCCCGATCTCGCGAAAGAGATCGGGCCGAGAGAGTCGGTCCGCCCACCATTCTCTTCCGCGGAGAATGCGGCGAGCAGGTGGGATCAGGTCTTCTGGCTTTCCCCCCGGGCCGCCCTTCCCGCCCCGATTCTCATCGGGACAGTGGGTTCGACCGGTCCGGGTTGCGCCCCTCGACTCAAGGGCGCCGGGATTCACAGCGGCGGGACCGCTCCCGATTCGCACGGGATTCCCTGGCTTCCCAGCCTATGCCTTGCTAACGCGGGTATTTGTATAAAAAAGCGCTGGCCTTGTCAATATGGTATATCGGACTGGCGGGCGGCTGAACCCCCTGATCTCGCCCCTGGCCCCCGCGACTCCCGGAAGATCACAATTCGCAGAGCAGATTTTGCAAGAAAACTTCGGCGGAAACCATCCTTATAGTAGGGAGGAGAAACCATGAGCGAGGAAAACCTGGCCGTAGAGCTGGACCGGCTCGTCCAGGGGGCGGAGAAGATCGTCTTTCTCACCGGGGCGGGGATCTCGACCGAGTCGGGGATACCCGATTTCCGTTCGCCCGGCGGCCTCTATTCCGACCCCGGGAAGGCGAACGTCTTCGAGATCGGCTCCTTCCTGGCGGCCCCCGAGCGCTTCTACCTGTTCGCCCGGGACTTTCTCCTCCTCCTCGACCGGGCCCGTCCGAACCCGGCCCACCTCGCCCTCGCCCGCCTGGAGGCCGCGCGCCAGGTGACCGTAGTCACCCAGAACATCGACGGTCTGCACCGGAAGGCGGGCTCGACCCGCCTCTGGTGCGTCCACGGCGATTTCTGGAGAAGCGCCTGCGTCTCCTGCGGCCACTCCGTCCCCACCGAAGCCCTCCGCCCGGAGATCGAGCAGGGGCGGGTTCCCCGCCACGGCTGCGGCGGCTTCTACCGCCCCCTGGTGACCTTCTTCGGGGAACCCCTGCCCGCCCTCGACTGGGAGAGAGCGGCCGAGGCGGTGGCCGCGGCCGACCTCCTCTGCGTGGTCGGGTCCTCCCTCGTCGTCTACCCCGCGGCCGCCCTCCCCCGTTACCGAAGGGAGTGCGCGAAGCTCGCGATCGTGAACCGGGGACCCACGCCGCTCGACGGCGAGGCGGACCTCGTGATCAACGCCCCGGCGGGGAAGGTCTTCTCCTGGATCTCGGTGCCGCCCTCTCTCCGCCGTTAGGCCGTCGGCCGCGGCGCGGCCGGCGGCCAGCCCCGGGTTCCGCGGTCCGGGACGGGCGTCCCCGGTTAGGGGAGCCGCATCCGTGGACAAGCCGCTGGTCAAGGCCGTGGCCATCTTCGGCCTGGGGATCGTCGCCGGGCGAAGGTTTCCCCTGCCGGCTTCGGTTTCCGTCGCCGTCTTCCTCGCGGCCATCTTCCTGGCCGGACCCCTCCTCTTTCTGCTCCGGTCCCGCGCCGGGAGCTGGGCGCGGTTCGCCCGCGCCGGAGCGGCGGGGGCGGCCCTCCTCGCCGCGGGCCATCTCCGCTACGCTCTTTCCCAGCGCGTCCCTGGCGACGACGTCTCCCGCTTCATCGGCCCCTCTCCCGTCCGCCTGGTCGGCGTCGTCGCCGACTACCCGCGGCTCGAGCGCCACGGCGTCGCTTTCGTCCTCGAGTGCCGCTCGATCGTTCGCGCCGGGCTCTCCGAAGCCGCCTCCGGGCGAGCGGCGGTCGAGCTCCACTCCCCGGGCCGGGGGATCGAGGAGACCATCGCCCGGGGCAACCTTCTCGCCGTCACCGGGCGCCTCTCCCGCCCGGAGGAGAGGGGGAACCCGGGCGAGAGATCGGTGCGGGATCGCCTCGCCGCGGAGGGGGTCCGGGCCCGGGCGAGCCTCTACGATCAGTCGGGCGTTGTCCTCCTCCGCCCGGCGGGACCGCTCTCCCCGGCCGGTCTTCTCGGGAGGCTCCGCCGGAGGATGGAGGCGGCGGTCCGGGAGTCGCTCCCCTCCCCCGAAGGCGCTCCCCTCTCCCTCTCCTCGTCCCTCCTGGAGGGGCTGGTCCTGGGGGCCAAGGGATCCATCCCCTTCGCGATCCGGGAGAACTTCCGCGATCTCGGCGTCATCCACATCCTGGTGGTCTCCGGTCTCCACGTCGGATTCATCTTCTGCCTCTTCGGTCTCCTCTTCGGCTCCCTCCCTCTCCGCTGGCGGGCCGGCCTCGCCGTCCCCTGGGTCTGCCTCTACGTCCTGATCACCGGCGCGGGCAGCCCCGCCGCCCGAGCGGGGCTGATGGCGGTCGCCCTCTCCCTCGCCGACGTCCTGAACCGGCCGCGCAACCTCTGGACCGCGGTCGCCTTCTCGGCCCTCTGCCTTCTCCTCGCCAACCCGCTCTCCCTCTTCCAGGCCGGCTTCCAGCTCTCCTACCTCATCGTCCTCTCCATCGTCGCCCTCGCCCCCGTCTTCTCCTCGCTCCTCCTCTTCATCCCCGCTCGCTTCCGCCCCTGGCTGGCCGTCCCCCTCGCCGCCCAGGCGGGCTCGCTCCCGCTCACCGCCCATTACTTCCAGGCTTTCTCCCCGCTCGCGCTCGTCGCCAACCTTCTCGTCATCCCGCTCGCCGCCCTGATCGTGAACCTCGGCTTTCTCGCCCTCCTCGCCGGGCTTATCTCCGCTCCCCTCGCCCTCATCCTCAACTACCCCAACCGGGCCCTGATCGCGCTCGTCCTCGGGATCGTCTCCTTCCTCTCCCGTCTCCCCGGCTCCTCCCTGCGCGCCGCCTTCGCCTCTCCCCCGGTCGTCCTCGCCTGGTATCTCGCCCTGCTCGGCCTCTCCCGCCGGCGCTCTTTCTCCGGCCGCCGTCTGCGGGCGGCCGCTTTCGCGGCGGCGGTCCTCCTCGTCGCCCTCTCGGGGAGATGGCTCCGCCGGCCCGGCCCCGGCCTGGAAGCGGTCTTCTTCAACGGCGAGAGCGGGGACATCGCCTTCGTCTCCCTCCCCGGGGGAAGGGGGATCCTGATCGCCCCCGACGCCGACCCTTTCAACGAGGCCGAGGAGATCCTCCGCCCCTTCTTCGCCGAGCGGGGGATCCGCCGGATCGGTCTGCTCGTGCTTACACAGGCCAACCCCGGACGGCTGAGCCTCCTCAATGGTCTCCTTCGTTTCGCGGACGTGGACGAGATCTGGGACCATCCGCTCGCGCCCTCCGCTCTCTCCCAGGCCGCCTTCCTCCGCCGCGTCCGGGAGGAAGGGATCCGCTACCGGAGGCTCGAGGCGGGCGACCGCCTCGAGTTCGGCGGGGCGGAGTTCTCCATCCTCTGGCCTCCGCGCGCCCGTTCCGCGGCTTTCACCGCCGATCTCTCGCTCGTCTTTTCGCTCACGTTCCGCCGCTCTTCGTTCCTCTTCCCCGCGCAGGCCTCCTCGGCGGCGCAGAGGGAGATCCTCCGTCTCCATCCCCGTCTCGGGGCGGAGGTCCTCCTCGCCCCGGCCCGGGGGAGCCGGTCCCGGACTCACGAGCCTTTTCTCCGGGCGGTCTCCCCCCGCCTCGCCGTCCTCGCCCGGGGGAAGAAGTACTTCGGCCGCTACCCCGCGGACTGCTCGGACTGCCTCGCCGGGCTGGGGGCCGAGGTCCATCGGACCGGCGAGGAGGGCTGCGTCATCGTCCGCTCCGACGGCGAGAAGGTCTGGGCGGAACGCGGGATGATTCCGCCGTGAGTTTCAGCGGCGGCGGGTCCGTCCCGGCGTGGCGATTGGCGGGGCGAACACGAGGTTCGCCCCTACGAACCGGCGGATGGTCTCCGGCGGGGGATGTAGGGGCGAACACAAGGTTCGCCCCTACGAACCGGCGGATGGCCTCCGGCGGGGGGTGGCGGGGCGAACACGAGGTTCGCCCCTACGAACCGGCGGATGGTCTCCGGCGGGGGATGTAGGGGCGAACTTCATGTTCGCCCGCGCGTCCGGCCGGGAAAAATGACATGGAAAGGCCGAAAACATCCCGGACCCCGGCGGGAGCCCGTTCCCTCCTCGTCCCGGGGATCGCCCTGTTCGCCCTCCTCGCCTGCGGGGACGCTCACCCGCCGCCCGCTCCGCCCCTCCCGCCGTGGTGCCGGGTTTTCTTCACGCCCGCGGACCCGGCCGCCGACTACCTGACGGCCCTGATCGACTCGTCCCGGGAGAGGGTCTGCGCCGCCTTCTACAGCCTCACCCTGCCGGCGGTGGCCCGGTCGCTCGTCCGGGCCCGCGGGCGGGGGGTGGACGTGCGCGTGGTGATGGACGACCGCGAAGCCGCCGGTCCGGAGGCGGACCTCCTCCGGCGCGCCGGCCTCCTCGCCGTCGATCCCTCCCCGTCGGACTTCATGCACGACAAGTTCATGGTCGTCGACGGCTTCCTCACCTGGACCGGCTCCTACAACCCGACCGCGAGCGGCTCGCTCTTGGACGACAACAACGTGGTGGTCGTCGCCTCGCGCCAGGTCGCCCAGCTCTACGAGGAGGAGTTTCGGGAGATGTGGTCCGGGAAGTACGGGAAGTCCTCCCCGGGGCCGACCCGCTACCCCGCCCGGGAGGTGGGCGGCGCGGCCGTGGAGTGCCTCTTCGCCCCCGACGACGACTGCGCCGGCCGCCTGGCCGGCCTGGTCCGGGATGCGCGCCAGAGCGTCCGCTTCGCCGTCTTCGCCTTCACCTGGTCGCCGCTGGCCGAGGAGCTGGCCCGGAAGCACGCCGAGGGGGTGGACGTGAAGGGGGTTTTCGAGAAGGGGCAGGACAGCCCCTGGTGCTGCTTCCGCCTCCTCGAGGACTGCGGCGTCCCCGTCCGCTGGGACCAGAACCTCCGCTATCTCCACCACAAGTTTTTCGTGATCGACGGGACGGTCGTGGCCACCGGCTCCTTCAACCCGTCCCGCCACGCGCAGGAGGGGAACGATGAGAACCTCCTGATCATCCGCCATCCCGGCGTGGCCCAAAGATTCCTGGACGAATTCGAGCGCGTTTGGGAGAGAAAATGGGAGTAGACGGGGGGAGGGGCGATGAGGAGGATAGGGGCGGGGCGCCCGCGCCCGTCCGCCATGGAAAAATTCCTGATCCTTCCCTTCCCCCGCTCTCCGTCCGTCTCCGTCCTCGCCCTGGGGGGCGCGCGGGGACGCTTCTGCCTGGCCCGCCGGGGCGAGGCCTTCCTGGGGCCGGATTTCGGTAGCCTGGAGGAGACGAGGAGACTCGCCCGATATCGGGAGAGTCTCCTCGCCTCCCTCCGCGCCCTCTCCTTCCGCCCCGAGATCGTCGCCTTTGATCTCCACCCCGGCTACCCCAGCGCGCGCCTCGCGCCCCAGCTGGTCGCGGAGCGCTTCCCCTCCTCCGTGCTGCGCGCCGTCCAGCACCACCACGCCCACGTCGCCGCCGTCCTGGCCGAGCGCGGAGAGGAGGGTCCGGCCGTCGGGCTCGCCTGGGACGGGACGGGTTACGGAGGGGACGGGACGGTCTGGGGAGGGGAGACGCTGGTCGTCGGCCCAAACGGCTGGCGGCGGGCCGGACACCTCGATCCCGTGCCGCTGCCGGGGGGCGAGAAGGCCTCGACCGAGCCCTGGCGGATGGCGCTCGCCTACCTCCACCGCCTCCGGGGGCCGTCCCTCTTCCGCCTCGGCATCCCCTTCGTCCGCCGCCTCGACCGCCGGGCGGCCCGTCTCCTCGTCGCGGCCCTGGAGCGGGGGATCAACGCTCCCCTCTCCTCCAGCATCGGCCGCCTCTTCGACGCCGTCGCCGCGCTCCTCGGGCTCTCCGGCGACGGCGGCCCTGCTTCCGCCGCCCGGGCCCTGGAGAAGGCCTGCGCGCCCCTGGACCAACCGGCCTATCCCTTCGCGCTGCTGCGCTCCCGGGGCCCCTTCCGCGTCGATTGCCGGCCCCTCGTCGCGGCGCTCGTCGCCGATCTCCGCCGGGGCGCGCCCCGCTCCGTCGTCGCCGCCCGCTTCCACCGGACGGCGATCGCGATCGGCGCCGACTCGGCGGCGGCGGCCGGGAAGGGGAAGCTCCGGCGCGTCGTCCTCTCCGGCGGCGTCTTCGGGAACCGGATCCTCCGGGAGGGGTTGAGCGAGCGCTTGCAGAGCGAGGGATGGCGGGTTATCCTGCCCAACAAGATCCCCGTCCACGACGGGGGGCTCGCGCTGGGGCAAGCCTGGGTGGTCTCGCGGAGTTTGACCCATTCCGCGGGAAACCAAGAGGGGCCACCAGAGAGAACAAATCACAACCCCCCAATCCCGATCTCCAAACAAAATAGAAAAAGAGAAAAGCACAAAATCCTATAGCCCGGCGGGGAGCTCGCCGGCGACGGCCATTTGCATTTTGGGTTTTGGATTTTGTCTGGGATTTGGATATTGTGAGTTGGAATTTGCGCTCCGTCGGCGAGGGCGCTCTCTAACGAAGATCGGCTCTGCCCAGGAAAGTAGATACGGTTCTACGACTCCGATGTGTCTCGCCGTCCCCATGCGGATCGTCGCGGTCAAGGGAACCGCGGCCACCGTCGCGCTCTCCGGCTTGAAAAAGGAGATCGACGTCCGTTTCCTCGCCCGTCCCCGCCGGGGGGAGTACGTGCTTGTCCACGCCGGTTTCGCCATCGCCCGGGTCGGCCCGTCGGAGGCGAGGAAGACCCTCGCCCTGGCCCGCCGCGCCGCGGCCCTGGCGTCGACGGAGCGTTCCGTTTTTTATGGCGCCCGCCCCCGGTATCGGCTTCCCCGCATTATTCATGAAGATCGTTAGCCCGGTTTATTCATGAAAACTGTTGGTTTTCATGAATAAACCGGGCTAGAGTAGCGGGCGCGCAATCAGGCCATGGAAATCCGCGACGCCCAGAAGAAGATCGCCTCGCTCCTCGGGGAGATGGCCCATCCCCGGCTCGGCTCCTTCACCGCGCTGGTCGAGGAGGTCGGCGAGATCGCCGACCAGGTGATGAAGATCGAGATCTACGACGAGACCAAGGACACCTCCGATCTGGCCGGGGAGATGGCGGACGTTCTGGTGAGCCTCTGCGAGCTGGCCAACGTCTACGGGATCGACCTCTCGGGCGCCTTCGACGAGAAACTCGCCGCCCTGGGCCCGCGGGCGGAGGTTTGGAAGAAAAAGCTCGTCGGGATCCTCCAGGAGAAGCGCCGCCGGCTCGATTGATCCGAGGCCCGGGAAAAAGTTTTTTCCGACGGTGAACGCGGATTTATCTTGCCAGCGCTTTTGCGGGCGAATAAACTCGGCGCGCTTTCGCGGGGAGCAGCGGGAGGCTGTGGATAACTTGTTGATAATAATGAGCGTCCCCGCGCCCATCATCGTAAGTGACTAGAATCTAGAGGATAGGATGGGGCCGGAAGGTCAGTCGGCCCCGGTGTCAGAAGATCGAAAACTTTCCGTCGGGAGGGGGTCGCAATACCCTGCCCGCCAGGAAGATGTGACGACGCATCGACGGGGGGCGAGCATCTTCCCGTCGATGAAAAACGGCAGAAAATCGCGGCTGGCCGGCCGAAAAGATAGAGAGGGATGGGGCTTTTCCCTCGCCGCCGTCCGCGGCTGTGGATAAAATCGGCGGCTTGAGCCCCTCGTCCCGGGAGAAAATGATCGTGCAGACGCTGACCAAGGAGCTCCTGGGACAGCTGCGGGCGCGCCTGGGGGAGCAGAATTTCCAGACCTGGATCTCCCCCATTCGCCTGACCGACTGGAGGGACGGCGTTCTCACCATCGAGGTTCCGAGCAAGTTCTTCCGCGACTGGCTCGACGAGCACTACCGCGGCCTGATCGAGGAGACGGGCCGCGGCATCATGAACCGCCCGGTGGCGGTCAACTTCCAGATCGGCGCCCACCCCCCCGAGCTGATCGAAGAGCCTCCCCCGCGGATCGTCCCCGCCGCCCCCAGCCCGCTCAAGCTCTGCGAGCTCAACCCCAAGTATTCCTTCAACCGCTTCGTGGTCGGCCCCTGCAACTGCTTCGCCCACGCGGCGGCCCTGGCGGTGGCCCAGCGCCCGGGCAAGTCCTACAACCCGCTCTTCATCTACGGCGGGGTGGGGCTGGGGAAGACCCACCTGATGCAGGCGATCGCCCAGGAGGTGATCAAGGCCAACCCCGCCTCCACGGTCCTCTATCTCTCCAGCGAGTCCTTCACCAACGAGTTCATCAACGCCATCGCCCGGAACACCACCGACCGTTTCCGGAAAAAATACCGCTCGGTCGACCTCCTCCTGATCGACGACATCCATTTCATGTCCAACCAGCCCCGGACCCAGGAGCAGTTCTTCCACACCTTCAACGCCCTCTGGGACGCCCACAAGCAGATCGTCCTCTGCTCCGACCGCCCGCCCAAGGAGATCCCCGACGTCGAGGAACGGCTGATCTCCCGCTTCGAGTGGGGCTTGGTGGTGGACCTCCAGCCCCCGGAGCGGGAGACCCGGATCGCCATCCTGCGCAAGGAGGCCGAGTGGTCCGGGATCGCCATGCCCGACGAGATCATCGACTTCATCGCCGACCGGGTGAAGTCGAACATCCGCAAGCTGGAGGGGGCCTTCATCCAGGTCGCCTCCTACGCCTCGCTCACCAACGTCCCCCTCTCCCGGGAGGTGGCCGAGATGGTCCTGGGCGGGATCATGGAGGACGAGGTCGAGCGGGCGGTGACGATCGACGAGATCCAGCGGGCGGTGGCCGAGTTCTTCGACATCCGGGTGGCGGACATGAAGTCCTCGCGCCGCCCCAAGAACATCGCCTTCCCCCGCCAGGTGGCGATGGCCCTCTCCCGCTCCCTCACCCGTTCCTCGCTCAACGAGATCGGCGAATCCTTCGGGGGGCGGGACCATACCACGGTCCTCCACGCCTGCTCGCTGATCGAGAGCCGCAAGGCCCTCGATAACGACCTGGCCAAGACCCTCTCCTTCCTCGAGGGCAAGATCCGGAAAGCGTCCCGGTGAGCCGCTAGGACGAGGGAACAAAGCGATCGAAGCGACAAAAAACTTAAGCGACTAAAAGGACCAAAGGGACACAAGGGACATAAGGGACTTAAGGGACCAAAAGGGACGCTACGAAAATTGAGAAAGCGAAAGCGGCCCTTTGATTTCCTTGATCTTTTCGGTCCCTTGAGTCGCTTTGGTCCCTTATGTCGCTTTGGTCCCTTAGGTCCTTTATGTCCCTTTGGTCCCTTAAGTTTTAGTCCCTGGTGGTTTTCGGGAGGCCGTAGGTCATGGCCGAGCGCTTCATTCCCGCCCACGGCGGCTACCGCCGCCTCCTCTCCTACCAGCGGGCCGAGATCGTCTACGACGCCACGGTCCGTTTCTGCGCGAGGTATTTCAACCGCCGCGACCGGACCGTGGACCAGATGGTCCAGGCCGCCCGCTCGGGCAAGCAGAACATAGCCGAGGGCAGCCTCGCCTCCGGAACCTCCAAGGCGACCGAGATCAAGCTGACCAACGTCGCCCGGGCCAGCCTGGAGGAACTCATAGTCGATTATCGCGATTTCTTGAGGCTCCGCGGCCTTGAGGAATGGCCCGTCGGCCACCCCTACGCCCGGCGTCTCGCCGCCCTCCTGCGCTCGCCCGGCGCCGCCTATGCGACCTTCCGGAAGGGGATCGAACACGCCGATCCGGCCATCGCCGCCAACGTCGCCATCGGCCTGATCAAGGTGACCTGCTACCTTCTGGACCGGCAGATCCGGCAGCTGGAAAAGGCTTTTGTCGAGGAAGGCGGGCTGCGGGAGCGGATGATAGGAGCGCGGCTCAAAGAGCGCGCGAGACAGAGGGCGGGAAAAGAACCAAGGGACTAAAAAGACCTAAGTGACCAAAGCGACCCAAGGGACCTTAGGGACCAAAGCGACCAAAGGGACTAAAGCGACCAAAGGGACTAAAGCGACTAAAAGGACCAAAGGGACCAAAGCGACTAAAAGGACCAAAGGGACCAAAGCGACATAAGGGACTCAAGCGACCAAAGGGACACAAAGGACCAAAGCGACTCAAGGGACCGAAAAGATCAAGGAAATCAAAGGGCCGCTTTCGCTTTCTCAATTTTCGTAGCGTCCCTTTTGGTCCCTTAAGTCCCTTATGTCCCTTGTGTCCCTTTGGTCCTTTTAGTCGCTTAAGTTCTTTTGTCGCTTCGATCGCTTTGTTCCCTCGTCCTAGCGGCTCACCGGGACGTCCCCCCAGGACCCGTAGTAGAAGAGGCTTCTCCCCCGGATCGACCAGAGGCCATCACCCGGCCGGAAGACCGCGGCCTCCTCCTCGGGGTCGCCGTCCGCCTGCATGACGACCGGGACGTCCCCCCGGCGCCCGAAGCAGAAGCGGGTAGCGCCCGCGAAAGCCCAGAGGCCCGACGACGGACGGAAAACTCCGCTGCGGGAGACCCCCTCGCCGAGGACGTCGGCCCGGAGGGGCGCGTCGCCCGATGCCCCGAAGTAGTTTCGCTCGCCTCCCCGGACCAGCCAGCCTCCGATCGCGGGGCGATAGACCGCGGCCTCGGCGGTGCCGTCCCCGTCGTAGTCGTCGGGGAGGGGGAAGTCGCCGGCGGCGCCGTAGACGAAGGACGTGATCCCCCGGGCCGACCAATACCACTGGGCCGAACGGCAGACGGCGGGATCGACCGTCCCGTCACCGTCGTAGTCGGCCGGGACGGGCTGGTCGCCGTTCGCCCCGAAATAGAAACGGGTGATCCCGCTGATCGCCCAGAGGCCGGCCTCTCCCCGGAAGACGGCTTCGTTAACGAGGGTGTCTCCGTCGTAGTCGGCGGGGGCGGGGAGATCGCCGTTCCGGCCGAAGGCGAAGGTCGTCAGCGCCCGGATCATCCAGAGTCCGGCGCCGGGGCGGTAGAGGGCGACATCCGAGCGCTCGTCGCCGTCGTAGTCTCCGGAGGAGAGGACGATCCGTCCCGGCGTGGGCGGGGGGGAGGGGGTCGGGCTCTCGGGGGCGGTCGGGCTGGGGCTCGCGGTCGGGGCGGGGCTCGCGGTGAGAGTGGGGGTGGGGGGAGGCGTGGGCGGCGGGGTTGGCGTCGGGCTCCGGGTGGCGCTCGGCGCCGGCGTGGGGCTCGCGGTGAGGGTCGCGCTGGGAGGCGGCGTGGGCGGCGTCGGATGGTAGACGAAGGGCTCGCCGTTGACCCGCGTCCCCGGTGAATAGGACCTCCCCTCCGCCTCAATGATCGAGGAATGCCCGAAAAACGGCCCGCGGATCTCCGGGGAGCGGTTCAGGGACTCGTCGTAGCCGCCCTCCTCCCCGTAGGTCACGGAATCGTAGACCTCTTCCCCCGCGCGCAGGGTGACCGTGTCGCCACCGTTGGTGAGCGAGAGGCCGTAGCCGATCCCCACCGTGGCGACGAGCGCGCCGCCGAACTCGCCGGTCGGCGTCCCTCCGCCGAAGACGACCACCGCCTGTCCGGGTGAGACGTAGAAGGGCTGGGGGAAGGTGAAGCGGTCGGCGTAGCTGTCGCTCAGGATGCAGCCACCGAGATTGACGGTGTGGCCCGTCCAGTTGACCATCTCCACGAACTCGTCCTCCCAGGTGCTGGCGATGCCGTCCCCGTTGACATCGGCGTACGGCGGGACGTCGGCCAGGATCTCGTTGATCATCACGTCCCCGATCACGGCGGTCGGGCTGGGAGAGGGGGAGGGGGTGGCCGAGGGGCGGGGCGAGGCGGTGGCGGTCGGGGAGGGAGAGGGGGTCGCCGTGGCCGTGGGCGAGGGCGTGGGGGAGCGGAAGCCCACCGGCGTGGGAGTGGGGGAGTGGGAGGAGAGCCGCACCGCTGCCTCCTCGGAGTAGCGCCGCTCGTAGCAGACCTGGTAGCCGGACTGGGTGCGGACCTGCTTCGAGGAGACGCGGTAGTAGTAGGCGGCGCCCGGCGCGAGGCCGGTGTCGGTATACTGGGAGAAGGAGACGTTGGCGGCGTTCACTCGCTGGTAGATCCCGGCGGCGGAGGCGCCGGGGTTGGCGTCCCGTCCCGCCCCGGGGTCGCCGCCGGCGGTCGGAGAGCGGAAGACGTCGTAGCCGTAGGCGTCGGCGACGTCGTCCCAGTCGAGCCTCACCCAGTCCGGGCCGGTCGCGGCGACGCGGAGGTTCGCGGGGAGGCCGGGAGGGGGATAGACCTGGTCGCAGGAGCCTCCCGGGGTCTCGTCCTCGTCGACGTAGGCGCGCTCCCGGACGATGTCGAAGTTCCCCAGGCTGTCGCACTTCACCAGGACCGTCCCGTCCAGGTCGTTCCGGTAGACGATCCCGTTCACGTTCCAGCCCCGGTCCATGGCCTCCTTGGTGGGGTGGCTGTGGGAGCCGGCGCCGTAGCCGTAGGCGACCGGCACGACGCCGTAGAGGGGGGTCATGTAGTCGAGGAAGTTCTGGTAGGACGAATACTTGGAGCCGTGGTGGTGGAACTTGTAGACGTCGGTCTCGGCGAGCTCGTCGCGCGCCCCGGAATAGCTGTGGGGGGTGGTCTCGTCCACGACCCAGCTCTCCTGGGAGCCGCCCAGGGCGTCGCCCCCGGTGAGAAAGACCGACTCCCCGCAGCGGATCTGGATCAGTCCGGCCCAGGCGTTATCGTCGGCCCCGGAATAGGGAGCGTCGGCGTTGGCGCAGAGGACCTTGGCCTGGACGTAGGGGTCCCATCCCGTCCCCACGTCGACCGCCGGGCCGCTCAGGCGGTCGCCGGCGTCGAAGGTGTAGAGGTTCGCCCCTTCATCCTCGAGGGCCGCGATCAGGTCGTCGTAGCCGCCCTTGTCTCCGGCCGGCCAGGGGACGTTCTCGTAGTAATTGCGGACGTCGAACTCGGCGACCACGGAGCTAAGCCCGCTGTAATGGTCATCCCCGGGCGAGGAGAGGAGCATGTTCCAGACCGTCCCGCCCGCCCCCACCCGGGACTCCAGGAAGGGGACGAGAACGTCGTAGGCATAGGAGCTCCGCCCCCCGTCCACGATCAGGTTGCGGTCGTCGGCCGTGTCCAGGACCCCGTCGGCCCCCGGGAACTCGAAATAGCCGCAGTCGCCATAGGTCGAGGAGTATCCCTCGGGGACGTACTGGATGAAGTAGGCCCGCATATAGCGGGTCTGGGCCAGGGCGTCTCCGGCGAAAAGGGCCAGCGCGGCCAGAAGGATGGCGCTTGTGGACAATCTTTTCATGTAAAGTAATAATTAGCACACTCCGCCCTCGACCGGCAAACGGTATATCGCCGTCCCGGAGGTTGACACGGGGCGCCGAGATCGGTAAAAATGAGATGGGGAACCGAGGGGAACGATGGACGGGAGCGGAGACAGGGCGCTTCTAGACCGCGGCGACGCGCTCTTCCAGATCAGCCTGGCGATCAACGCCCGACTGGAGCTTCGGGAGATCCTGGAGAAGGTCGTCATCCAGACCCGGTTCCTGTTGGGCTGCGAAGACGCATCGATCGTCCTCTGGGACGCCCGGCAGGGGGTCTTCAAGTCGGGGGCTTCGACCAACATCGGTCCCGATGTGCACCGTCGGGTCCGCCGGGAGCGGGGCGCCAGCCGCTGGGTGGTCGACCACGGCAAGCCGGTGATCGTTCCCGACGCCCGGCAGGACCCCTTCACGGCCAACCCGATGATCCCGGAGAAGGGGGTCCTCGCCTACGCCGGGATCCCGATCCGGCAGGGGGAGGAGACCCTGGGCGTCCTCTACGCCCTCTATCGCCGTCGGCACGAGCCCTCCGCCACGGAGATCTGGCTCCTGGAGCAGCTCGCCGCCCTGGCCGCGATCGCCGTCCAGAACGCCCGTCTCCTCGAGTCCCTGAGGGATTTGAGCGAGTTCAAGGGGGCGATGATCCGCCTCCTGGTCCACGACCTCAACAACCTGATCCAGGGCCTGCGGGGAGGGGTGGAGCTCCTGCGCCACGCCCGGGGGGACATCGGGGCGGAGGACGCCGGCCTGATCGACGCCTCGCTTTTGCGGATGGAGCAACTGGTCGAGGGCGTCGTCCGCTACGAAAAGATCTCCTCGGTGGAGACGGTCGAGCGCCGTCTCCAGGACGCGAACGCGATCGCCGCCGAAGCGGTATTCCAGCTCTCCCCCGCGGCGGCGGCGAAGTCCCAGCGCCTCCGGGCGGAGATCCCCGAGCGCTCCCTCCCCGTCCGGGGCGATCGGGTCATGCTCCGGGAAGCGGCGGTCAACCTGGTCGCCAACGCGGTCAAATACACGCCGGCCGGGGGATGGATCGCCGTGCGCAGCCGCCGGGAAGGCGACGAGGCGGTCCTGGAGGTCGAGGACAACGGCCCCGGCATCCCGCCCGCGTATCACCAGACGATCTTCCAGCCCTTTGTCCGCCTGGAAACGGACGGGGCCGAGCGGGGGAGCGGCCTCGGCCTCCACCTGGTCAAAACGATCGCGGAGCGCCATGGCGGGTCCGTCTCCCTCTCCAGCTGCCCGGGGAAAGGGTCCGTCTTCTCCCTGCGCCTCCCCGCGGTCTGACCGCCGGCGCCGAGATTGGGCAATAAATGCTTGACAGGCGCATTCGCAGTGAATAACTTCGCCCGGCATTTTCGCCCTTCCACCCCAACCAGGAGGAAACAATGAGAGGATTCGCAAGCCTTCTCGCCGTCTGCGCCCTGGCCGGCTTCTCCGCCGCCCGCTCGCCCGCCGACACCGTCGTTCTGAAGAACGGCGACCGGGTCTCGGGTACGGGCTGTTCGGTCTCCGGCGGAACGGTGACCGTGGTCACGGACTACGCCCGGGAGGTCAAGCTCGACCTGTCCGCGGTGGAGAAGCTGGCCTTCGACCGTCCGGTGAAGATGGTCCTGACCGACGGGAGGGAGAAGGAGATCTCCGAGCTCTCGTCCTCCGACGCCGACTTCGGCCTGATCGCCTCGGTCAACCCTCCCCCACCCAAGGTCTGGTCGGCCGACGCCGGAGCGGGCTTCAACTTGTCCCAAGGCAACGCGGACACGCGGGACGCCAACGTCCAGCTGACCGTCGTCCGCTTCATCGAGAAGTCCTACCGCCTCACCGGCCACGGCGAGTACTTCTGGGGCGAGGTGAAGAACCGGGACACCGAGGAGTATGACCGGACCGCCGACCGGGGGGCCATCTCCCTGCAGGGGGACCTCTTCCTGATCGAGCGGGGCTACCTCTACGGCCGCTCCGAGACCTCCTACGACAAGATCAAGGACATCGAGCGCCGTCTCGACAACGGCCTGGGCGTGGGCTACGAGATCTACCGCGCGGCGGCCGGTTTCCTGGACGTGGAGCTCGGCGCTTCCTACATGGATACCAAGTACGAGGACGAGACCAAGGACCACGGCATCTTCCTGCGCTTCGCCGAGAACGGGGAGTACGCCCTGACCGCTCTCCTCGCCCTGGTGGAGAGATTTTCCTACCAGCCCAAGGTCGACGATTTCGGCGACTATCTCCTCAACGCCGAGGCCGGCCTGAAGGTCAGCCTGACCGGGAGCCTTTACCTCAAGCTAAGCGTGGTCGACGCCTACGACAGCACCCCGGCCGTGGGGACGAAGCGGAACGACGTCTCATTGCGCTCCTTCCTGGGCGTGACGCTCTGAACGAAGGGCCGTCCGCGGACTTGAAAAGAAGCCGCGGATTACGCGGATTTCACGGATTGGGCCTGCCGGGAAGAAGCCGCGGTTTGCCCGGGTGATCGGCTAAAAATATCCCGCCCCGACCATGCCGGGAAGGCACGGCCGGAGCGGGATTTGTATTCGTCCGTCTCGTCCCTCATTTTCCCCCGATCACCCCGTACTCCCGCCCCTTCTCGAAACTCACCCGGTAGAAGAGGGAGTAGAGGACGGGGACGAGCCCCAGGGTGAGGAGGGTGGCGAAGAGGAGGCCCCCGATGATCGTCCAGGCCATCGACTCCCAGAGGGGCCCGCCGGTGATGGCGAGCGGGAGCATCCCGGCGAGGGTGGTGACGGTCGTGAGAAAGATCGGGCGGAGGCGCTTCTGGGCGGAGAGGACGACCGCCTCCGCCGGCGGCTTTCCCTCGGCGATCTCGACCTCGATCCGGTCGATCAGGACGATGGCGTTGTTGATCACGATCCCGGCCAGGCTGACCACGCCCAGGGTGGCCATGAAGCCGAAGGCGTTCCCGGTGAGGTAAAGGGCGAGGATCGCCCCGATCAGCCCCATCGGGATGGTCAGGACGATGATCGCCGTCTTCCGGAAGGAGTTGAACTGCCAGATCAGGAGGGCGGCGATGATGAAGGCGGAGATCGGGAGCTGCTCGGCGATCGAGCGATTGGCCTTCTCGGATTCCTCGAACTCGCCGCCGTACTCGACCGCGCAGCCCGCCGGCCAGGACCGGGAGAGTTTCTCGATCTCCGGGCGGACCTCCTCCAGGACCTCGGCGGCCGTTCTCCCCGCGACGTCGCATTTCACGGTCAGGACCCTTTTCCGGTTCCGCCGCTCGATTTTGGCCGCCTCGGAGGCGAACTCGGGGCGGGCGATCTGGCGGAGGGGGACGGACTGGCCTCCCTCCAGGGAGTAGACGTTCAGCCCCTCGATCTTCCCCAGGTCGTTCCGGTTGGCGGCGACGGAGCGGAACTCGACCGGGATGACCTCGTCCCGCTCCCGGTACTCCGTCGCCTGGTAGCCGGAGAGCTGGGTGAGGAGGGAGACCGCGATGTCCTGGCTGCTGATCCCCGCCCGCCGGGCCCGGGCCTGGTCGACCCGGACGTAAAGCTTCTTGATCGGCGTCCCCCAGGTGTCGCGCACGGAGAGCGTCCCCGGCGTCCGCTTCAAAACCTCCTTCACCCCGTCGGAGAGGCGGTAGAGGGTTTTGATCCCCTCGGCGCTGACGTCCCGGGAGGAGATCCGGACCTGGATGGGGGCCCCGACCGGCGCCCCGGTCTCCAGCTTCTTCACCGTCGCCTCGGCGTTGGGGAGGTTCTCCTCGACGAAGGCGTAGGCGTCGGCCATCAGGCGGTCCATCCCCGCGGTGTCGGCGCAGTTGACCAGGAAGAAGGCGTAGTTCTCGTTCGACTGCTCCTGGTTGAGGCCGAGGTAGAAGCGGGGCGCGGACTCCCCGACGTAGACCGAGAGGTTCTCCACCTCCTTCCGCCCGGCCAGGGCCGCCTCCAGCCGCTCCGCCGTCCGGTCGGTCTCCCGGAGGTCGGTCCCCTCCGGGAGCCAGAGGTCGATCGCGAACTGGGGGCGGTTGGCGGCGGGGAAGAAGATCTTGGGGACGAGGCCGAAGAGGGCGAGGGAGCCCAGGAAGGCGAGGAGGAGGACGGCGAGGGAGAGCGCCCGGTGGGTGAGGAGCCAGGTCAGGAAGGCCCGGTAGCGCCGGTAGAAGCCGCTCCGGAACTCCTGGGGCCCGGTCCCCTCCTTGATCCGGATGAACCAGTAGCAGAAGAGGGGGATGACGGTGAGCGCCATCAGCCAGGAGGCCAGCAGGGCGGTGGAGACGACGATGAAGAGGTCCCGGCAGTACTCCCCCACCGTGGACTGGGCGAGGAAGATGGCGAGGAAGGCGGCGGCGGTGGTGAGGGTCGAGGTGAGGAGGGGGATGTTGAGCTCGCGTCCCGCCTGGACGCAGGCGGCCAAGCGCTCCTGGCCGTTCTGGATCCGGACCATGATGTCCTCGCTCATCACGATCCCGTTGTCCACCACCATCCCCAGGGCGATGATCAGGGAGGCGATCGAGACCTGCTGGAGGGTGACGGACATCGAGGGCATGAGCAGGATGGTCGCGAGCATCGTCAGGGGAACCATCGTCCCCACGATGAGCCCCGTCCGCATCCCCAGGAAGATGAGCATCACGCCGACCACCGCCACCACCCCCTCCAGGAGGTTGACCATGAAGTCGTCGATCGCCGCGGTGACGTAGCGGGGCTGGAAAGCGGCGTAGCGGAACTCGAGACCGACCGGGAGCTCCGCCTCCCGCTCCCGGAGGAAGGCGTCGACCCGCTCCCCCAGGCTGACGATGTTCCCCTCCGAAGCCATGTTGACCGCGAGGAGGACCGCCGGTTCCCGGTTGAAGCGGACGATGGTGGCGGGGGGGTCGATGTAGGAGCGGCTGACCGTGGCGATGTCCTCGAGGTAGATCAGCCGCTCGGAGGCGCCCTCGGCCCGGGGGAGGCGGATGACGGCCCGGCGGAGGTCCTCGATCGACTCGAAGTTACCGGTCGGCTCGACCACGATCTTCTCCGGCCCGACGACCACCGTCCCCCCGGGGAGGACGATGTTCTCGGCCTGGAGGACGCCCGCGAGCTGGCTGGGGCTCATCCCCAGCTCGGCCAGGCGGGCGTTGGAAAACTCAACGAAGATCCGCTCCTCCTGATCGCCCAGGATCTCGACCCGGGCCACGTCGGGGAGGAGGAGGAGGTCCTTGCGGGTTTCCTTGGCGTGCTCGTTCATCTCCGCCGGGGAGAAGCCGTCCCCGGTCAGGGCGACCATGATCCCGAAGACGTCGCCGAAGTCGTCCTGGACGTTGGGGCCCTCGATCCCCTCCGGGAGGGAGGGCCGGGCGTCGTCGACCTTGTCCCGGAGCTTGCGCCAGATCGGGCGCATGTCCGCGTACTGCTCCTTGATGTTGACGTAGATCAACGAGACCCCGGTCCGCGACTCGGAGGCGACGTAGTCGAGCTCCGGGATCTCCTGGATCTTCTGCTCGATCTTGTCGGTGACCAGCTGCTCGACCCGCTCGGGCGAGGCCCCGGGGAAGAATGTGGAGACGAGCGCGGTCCGGATGGTGAACTCCGGGTCCTCGGAGCGGGGGAGCGAGCGGTAGGCGGCGCCCCCCCCCAGGACGATCACCGCCACCACGACCAGGGTCAGGCGGTTGCGCTTGAGGGCGAACTCGGTCAGGCTCATAAATCGCTGCTCAATGAATGCCACTAAGACACAAAGACACTAAGTTTCACTAAGGATTTTCTTGGTGTTCCTTAGTGTTTTTGTGCCTTTGTGGCAAATCGGTTGGAGAGGAGAGGGGGCGGACCGGCTGTCCCTCCTCCAGCCGGTGGGCCCCGGCCACGACCACCGTCTCCCCCTCCCGGAGACCCTCGACGATCTCCACCCCGTCGGCCACCAGTTCCCCGATGGTGACGGGCCGCTTGCGCGCGGCTCCCCCCTCCACCACCCAGACCGAGCGCTCCAGAGTCCGGATGTCCTCGACGAGGGCGGTGGTGGGGACGACGATCCCCCGTTTCCCCTGGAAACCGAAGCGGAGGGTGACCTCGGCCGCCATGCCCGGGCGGACCTCGGCCCCCGGCGCCTCGAGGGCCACGGTCAGGGGATAGGTGCCGGTCGTCGGGTCGAGGGCGACTCCGACTTCGCTCACCGTCCCGGCGAAGGCCCGGCCCGGGAAGGACTCCAGGGCGACGGAGACCTTCTCCCCCCGCCGGACGCGGGCGATCAGGTTTTCCGGCAGGCCCAGGCGCACCTCGAGCGCGCGCGGATCGACCAGGGAGAGGATGGCCTGTCCGGCGGCGACGTTCTCGAAGGGCTCGATCTCCTTCTTCGAGACCGCCCCCGCGAAGGGGGCCTTGAGCTCGGTGTCGGAGAGCTGGGCTTTTGCCTGGTCGAGCTGCGACTGGAGCGCCTCGGCCTGGGCCCGGTCGGAGTTCCGCTGCGCCTCGGCCTGTTCGAGGTCGTCCTTGCTGATGTTGCTGTTCTCGTAGAGCGCCTTGGCCCGCTGGTAGCCGGACTCCGACTTGCGCGCGGCGGCCTGGGCGCTGGCGAGGTTCGACTCGGTGTTCCGGACCGCGATCTCGTAGTCGCGCCGGTCGAGCGCGGCCAAAAGCTCCTCCGCCCGCACCTCGTCCCCGACCTCGACCAGGATCCGTTCCACCTTCCCCCCCACCCGGAAGGCGAGCTGGGCCTCCTGCCCGGCGCGGACCGCTCCGCTGAAAGTCCTCTCCAGCCCCTCCCCGGAGGGAAGGATCGCGATCGTCTTGACCGGGCGGACGGCCCGTGCGGCCGGCGGTTCGGGCGCTTTCTGGCAGCCGGCGAGCAGGGCCGCCAGGCCGGCGGTGGCCAGGGCGCGGACGGCGGACGCAGGTCTCATTCGGTCACCTCCCCCCGCGGCCCGGCGGCGCCGGTTCGCGGTCCGTTCTTTTCGACGTAGGCTTGGGCCGCGCCGATGAAGGACTCCGTCTCGACCGGCGTCTGCAGGAACTCGATGAAGCCGACCTGCCGCTCCAGGCGGACGAGGTCGGCGAAGGAGGCGTAGAAGGAGGAGACCGCGGCGGCCTGGGCGGAGACGGCGTTGGACTGGGCGTCGAGGAGGTCGAGGATGGGGAGGCTCCCCCCGCGGTACTTGTCCTCGACGATGGCGAGCCGCTCCCGGGTCAGCCGCTCCCGCTCCCGGTCCAGATCGAGCGTGGTGGTGGAGGCGGCGACGTCGAAGAAGGCCGTCCGGACGGCGAACCCGGTCGACTCCTCCTGGAGTTTGAGCGCCTGGCGGGCCCGGAGGAGGGCGGCGTTCTTCTGGCCGAGGTCGGCCCAGCGGGATCCCCCCGTCCAGAGGGGGAGGGAGGCGTAGGCGGAAAGCGTCCACTCGTTGTCGGAGGGGTCGCCGGAGAAGAGGGATTCCATTCCCGCGGGGACGTCGGGCTCGGCCGTCTCGTCGCCCAGCCGCCGGGTGTAGTCGAAGGAGGCCCCCACAGTAGGCGACCAGAGCCCGGCCTTCGCCCGCTCCCGGTCTTCCTCGGCGATCGCCGCCGTCACCCGCGCCGTGGCGACGTCGGGGGAGAGGTCCCGGGCGTTCTCGACCAGGAACTCCCGGAAGAGGTCGGTCTGGCGCCAGTTGCCGAGGAAGGCGTCGAGCTTTTCGTCGAAGAAGGCGGTCTCCGCTCCGCCCTCCGCGCCGGAGAGGGGGGCGAGGCGAAACTTCTCCTCCTGGGGCCGGTTCAGGACCTGGTTGAAGGCCAATCCGGCCTTGCGGAGGCTGATCTCGGCCGCGATCAGGTCGGAAAGGGCGCTCTTGTACTCCGATTCCCAGCGCAGGACGTCCTCGCGGGACCCCGCTTCCTGCGCGCGGCGGACCCGGGCGGTCCCCAGGTGGTTGAGCGTGGTCTGGAGGTTCTCCTTCTGGATCCGGAAAAGCTCGCGGGCGCGCAGGACGTCGAGGTAGGCGAGGAGGGCGGCC
>CAZOYW010000009.1:0-16450 GCA_964584165.1 uncultured bacterium | reverse complement strand
GAGGAGGGCGGCCCGGGACTTCTTGAAGTCGGCCTCGGCCTCCTCGGCCTGGCGCCGGGCGATCTGGTATTCCAGGTTGTTCTCGAGGGCGGTCCGGACCGCCTCCCGCGGATCGAAGAGGGCCCCCGACTCCTCCTCCCCCCCGATCTGCCGCGCCTCCAGGAGGAGGTCAAAGGAGGGGTCGTAGCCGATCCGCGCCGCGGTCGAGAGGTTGAGCGTGAAATCTTCGGCGTCCTCGAAAAAGACCGACTGCTCCTCCGGCTTTCCGCCCTCAAGGATCTCGTAGACCTTGAGGGCGTTGTTCTTGGCGATCTTCTCCGGCGAGTTGCGGTAGAGGCCGGAGAGAGCCCCGAGCTCGACCACCGGAACCCCTTCCATGGCGAAGGTGGGGATCTGGCGCTCGTTCAGCCTCTCGAGGAGCTCGCCGATCTTCTCCTTGGTGTTGAAGCGGTCGGAGGGGGCGAGATAGACGAAGGCGGTGTCGGGGGGCAGCGCGGCGGCCGTCTCCGCGGCCGTCTCGGCCGTCTCGGCGAAGCGGAAGGAGAGTCCGGCGGCCTCGGAGAATTTGCGGGCGTTGGCGTCCAGGTCCGGGATCGCCTCCCGGACGCCGGGATCGAGGAGGACGGTGATCGGCGCGCCCCGGGCCAGCTGCTTCACCCGCGCGAGCTCCCGGAGGATCTTCCCCCGCTGGACCTGGAAGGTGAGGTTCGGGATCGGGGAACGCCCGTCGCGATTGGGCAGCCCCGCGAGCTCGATGTCCATGTCCCCGAAGAGGACGACCGGCTTGGCGAGGGCGGTCTCCCGCGCGAAGAAGGCGGAGGAGTCGAGGCCCATCCCGACGATCAGGTCGACGTCGTCCGCGGCCAGGAGTTCCCGTCCGGCGGCGGCGATCTCCGCCCGCTCATGGCGCCCGACGATCTGTCGCTTTTCCGGGTAGGAGATATCGAAGCGGTCGCCGGCGAGAAGGTCTAGTTCCCGGCGGAAGGAGTCCCAGGCCGCCTGGGCGAAGTAGTGGGGGCCGTCGGCGAGGTAGCCGATGCGGACGGCCGGCTTCTGGGCCGGGGCGAGGCGGGGGAAAATCGCCGCCGCCCACAAACCTGCCAGCATCGCCCAGCGGAATCTCATCGCGCCTCCCCGGAGTTGTAAGGGACTATTTGCCGGCGATTATAAAGGAGTCCGCCCGCTTCTGCCAACAGATAGCTCTGTCTTTTCAGTCCATATCGTCCATCCCGTCCATATCGTCCATCCCGTCCATGCTTCTGCTATAATCCTCGCGGAGGTGTCCATGACCGACCAACCGTCCGAAGTCCGCGAGTGCGTCGCCGCCGCCCGTTCCTATCTCGAGTCCCTCTGCGCTCTCGCCCCCCACCGGCGCACGGGCTCGCCGGGAAACCGCGCCGCGACCGACTTCTTCGCCCGTTCCGCGCGGGATTGGGGCTACGAGATCGATGCCGCCCCCTTCCCCTGCCTCGACCATGAAACGGGGCGGGTCTCTCTCTCCTCCGGGGGCAAGGCCTTCCCCGTCGAGATCGGCCCCTACTCTCCGGCCGCCGAGGTCATCTCCCCCCTCGTCGCGGTCTCGACCCTGGCCGAGCTGGAGAAGTCCTCCTGCCGCGGGAAGATACTCCTCCTCCGGGGGGAGATCTGCGCCGAGCCGCTGATGCCGAAGAACTTCCCCTTCTATAACCCGGACCATCACCGGAAGATATATTCGCTGATCGAGGAGAAAAATCCCGCCGCCGTCGTCACCGCCCCGCCCCGGAACCCGGAGATGATCGGCGCGGTCTACCCCTTCCCCCTGATCGAGGACGGCGACTTCGACATCCCCTCGGCCTTCTGCTCGGACGCCACGGGCGACGAGATCGCGTCCCGGGCGGGTCAATCGTTCTGCCTTTCCATCGAGGCCCGGCGGATCCCCGCCACCGCCTGCAACGTGATCCTGAGGAAGAACCCCACGGCCGCCCGGAAAATCGTCGTCTGCGCCCATATCGACACGCGGGAGGGTACGCCGGGCGCCTCCGACGACGGTTCGGGGACGGTCGTCCTTCTCCTCCTCGCCCGCCTCCTTAGGGATTACCGGGGGAAGCTCGGGATCGAGATCGCCGCCCTGAACGGGGAGGACCACTACAGCGTGGCGGGCCAGAAGGACTACCTGTCCCGCTACGGTGACGGCCTCAAGGCCGCCGCGCTGGCCGTCAACATCGACGACGTCGGCTACCGGGAGGGGAAGACCGCCTACTCCTTCTACGAGTGCCCGGAAGCGCTAAAAAAGCAGGCGGCCCATGCCTTCGCCGCCTTCCCCGGTCTGATGGAGGGGCCGCCCTGGTTCCAGGGCGACCACATGATCTTCGTCCAGTCGGGGGTCCCCTCGGTCGCCTTCACCGCCGAGAGGATGGCGGTCCTGATGGCGACGGTGACCCACACGGCCCGGGACACGCCCGAGATCGTCGATCCGGCGAAGCTCGCCGAAACCGCCCTCGCCCTCCGCCGCCTGGTCGAGCTTCTCGGCGAATAGGTCCTATAGGACCTATTCGCCCGCGATCTCGCGCAACTCCCGGAGGCGGTTGTCCTGCTTCTCCACCGCCTGGTCGGCCGCGTTCCGGGTTTTGGCCCCCGCCTGGAGCGCCCCGAGACCGGGTCGCGGCACGCCCGCCGGGGGCTCCGGCGCCTGCCGATCCTGGTCGCAGGAGGAGAGGAGAAGGGCCAAGGATCCGATGGCTATCAATGCCGCTCTGGTCATGGCCGCTCCTTTGTTCCTATAGGTCTTATAGGTCCTATAGGACCTATTTGCTTCCCCCCGGCCACTCGAAGAGCTTCTTCAGCCTTTCCCAGAAATCCCCGCCCAGAACGAATAGGCCGGCGACGAAAAGGAGGTCGCTCGAGAGGAGGAGGCCGACGATCCAGGCGGTGTGATGATCCCGGGGATAGCCGAGGAAGAGGCCGATCTCGGCCGCGAAGTAGGGGAGGATGCTCGAGAGAAGGATGATGACGCCGGCCCGGTGGCGTCCCCGGCTCACCGGCCGGGGCGGAACGGCCGGCCGGGCGAACCAGGACTTGACCCGGGCCTTGATCTTCTCGAAGAACTCCCTGCCCAGGAGGGCGACCGCGCCGAGGAAGGCTGATTCGGCGGCGATCACGAGCGCGCCGGAGACGGTGGCGAGCGTCCCGCCCGAGACTCCGAAGACCGGGAGGAGGGCGATGGCGAGGTAGGAGAGGGCGTTGAAGGCGACGAGCCCGATCCCGACCCGATATTTCCACTTATTCATGTGACACTACACTAGGTGGCCACGCGCGGATAGAGGCGGGCGGCGACCAGGACGAGAACGGATAGCCCGCCGGCCATGACCAGCAGATCGGCGCCGATCCCATAGGCGCTCGCCCCGGCCTTGAGCATCAGGCAGCGCAGGGCGTCCACCTGGTAGGTCAGGGGGTTGAGGGAGGCGACCACCTTCAGGGGCGAGGGCATCACCGAGAGCGGGTAGATCGCGTTGCTGGCGAAAAAGAGCGGCATGGTCAGGAGCTGTCCGATCCCCATGAAGCGCTCGCGGGTCTTGACCAGGCAGGCGATGATCAAGGAGAAGGTGGAGAAGAGGGCCGAGCCGAGGATCACCACCGCGGCCACTCCCAGCAGCGCCCCCGCCTCCCATCGCATCTCCACCCCCAGCAGGGCGGCCAGGACGTAGACGATCACCGCCTGGGAGAGCCCCCGGACCCCGGCCGAGAGGGCCTTGCCCAGGACCAGTGCCGCGCGGGGGGTGGGGCTGACCAGGAACTTGTGCACGATCCCCAGGTCGCGCTCCCAGATGATGGCGATCCCGTAAAAAATGGAGATGAACAGGACGCTCTGGGCCAGGATGCCGGGGGCCATGAAGTCGAGGTAGCGGAGGCCGCCGGTGGGGATGGCGTGGACCCGGGTGAAGACCACCCCGAAGACCATCAGCCAGAGCATCGGCTGGGCCGCGCGGGCCAGGAGTTCGGTGGGGTCGTGGCGGAGCTTGCGGACCTCCAGCTCGGCGATGGTCAGGGTCTTGTCGATGAAGCCGGCGACCGCGGCCAGGGCGCCGCGCCGCGGCGGCGGCCCCGAGTCAGCCCAGCCTTCTGCTCGTGCGCCTCGTTCGCGAGGTCTCACGATAGCTCCCTCCCGATTCCCAGTTGCTGCCGGTGTAATGGGCGAAAACGTCGTCCAGCGACGCCTCCGGCGCGCCGATCGAAGACTTGAGCTCGTCCGGCGTCCCCAGGGCGACCACCTTCCCCAGGTTCATGATCGCCACCCGGTGGCAGAAATCCTCCGCCTCCTCCAGGTAATGCGTGGTCAGGACGATCGTCGTCCCGTAATCGTCCCGGAGCTGTTGGAGGTGCCTCCAGAGCGTCCTGCGCGCGACCGGGTCGAGCCCCACCGTCGGCTCGTCGAGGAAGAGGACCCGCGGCCGGTGCATCATGGACTGGGCGATCTCCAGCCGCCGGATCATCCCGCCGGAGTATTCCCGCACGAGCTTTGCGGCGGCCTCGGAGAGCCCCATGAAGTCCAGCGCTTCCCGGATCCGTTCCGCCCGCTCCCGTCGCGGGGTGTCGTAGAGCCGGGCGGAGACCAGGAGGTTCTCGTAGCCGGTGAGGGCGCCGTCGGCCGAGATCAGCTGGGGCACGTAGCCGATGCTGCGCCGGACCGAGGCGGCGTGGGCGACGACGTCGAAGCCGGCCACCCTGGCCCGGCCCGAGGTGGGCGGCAGGAGCGTGACCAGCATCTTGACCGTGGTGGTCTTGCCGGCGCCGTTGGGCCCGACCATCCCGAACACCTCGCCGGCCTCGACCGCGATCGTCAGCCGGTCCACCGCGACCAGGGCGCCGAAACGGCGGGTGAGCGCCTCTGTCTCCAGAACTTTCAACCGTTGGCCTTACCTCGTCGCGGGGACGTCGTTGGTCGATCCGAAATAGGCCCGGGTGAGGGACCGGATCGACCAGATTCCGGTCTCCGGGCGGAAGACGCCGAAATCGTCGCTGCCGTCTCCGTCGTAATCCGCCGGGGCCGGGCGGTCGCTGCTCCCGCCGAAGTAAAACCTGGTCATGCCCCGGACCGCCCAGAGCCCGTCGGCCGGGCGGTAGATGGCGATCTCGGGCTCGGCGCTCCCGCCGTAGTGGCCCGCCACGTCGTATTCTTCGGAACCGCCGAAATAGCAGCGGGTCCACCCCCGCACCGCCCAGAAGCCGGTGGCCGGCCGGAAGGTGGCGATGGCCCTTTCGCCGTTGAGGTAGAGCCAAGCCGGCCGGTCGTCGGACCCCCCGAAATAGACGCGGGTGAGGTCCCGAACGCTCCACATCCCCGTGGACGGCCGGAAGATCGCGGCTCGGCAGGTCCCGTCGCCGGCGTAATCGCCCGGGACCGGGTAGTCGCCGCCGGTCCCGAAGTAAAACAAGGTGAGGTTCCGGACCGACCAGAAACTCTGGCCGAGGCGGAAGACGGCGATATCCGTCGTTCCGTCGGCGTCGTAATCGCCCGCAGCCGCGACTTCCTCCAGGGCGCCGAAGTAGGCGCGGGTCAGGTTCCGTATCCCCCAGAGGCCGTTGCTGAACCGGAAGATCGCCATTTCGTCGCTCCCGTCACCGTTGTAATCGCCGGAGTCGATGGTCTGGGGAGGGATATACGTCGTCCCGTTGGCCGCCGCTTCCGGATCGTCCCGGGGAGAGAGGCGTTGGGGGAAGCCGCCGGTCGCCACACAGAGGGAGAACAGTCCGACGGCTATCCCCGCCTTGATCCCGGTCGCCGTTCGCGATGCTATCATGCTGTCCTCCCGAGAGCTAATGTTCCTGGCCTACAGGGCGCGACGGTTTCGATTCTCGAAACAATCCCCAGAAATCCCGGTCCGGCTCGCCTCGCCCACGTTTCTGCACACGGCCCGGCTCATCCGGGCTTCTCGACTCCAGGCGGGCGTTCCCGCTCCGACAACTCGGCGTATACGGACTCGGGGAAGAGCTTCTCTTCCTGGAGCGCCGTTTCCAGGGCGTACACCTTTTCCATCTGGTAGAGATAATCCGCGAATTCGACCGGGGTGTAGTCGATATTTTTCGTCTCCGCCTCGGCCATCTTGGCGAGCGCCGTCCGCTCCTCTTCGGCTATCGCGTCCAATCGCTCCTCGATCTGCTCGGCGTTCTCCGGGACTCGGAGCAGCTTTTCCTTCACGATTTCGTGAATGTCGTTCCGGCCCTCGATCTCGCCCAGGGACAGGACTCCGCGCACCTGGTCGGTCACCTCGCCGAGCAAGCGGAGTATGCGCATCTTCGCCTCTTGCTGGCAGATCCTCATCCCCTGGAGCTTCCGCCTCTCTCTGAAGTAAAGCTCTTTGAGCATATCCGCGAACATAACGGCCTCCCGGTCGAAGTGGCTCGTTTTCCCCCGCGGTCCTTCGGCGACACCATGCTTATTTTATCCTCATCTCCCACGCCGGGACAGCGTCTTTCTTCCCGTGGGGGTGAGGAGGGACGGTGTCAACTTGTCAACTTACAAGTTGACAAGTTGACACCGTCCCTCCTCGGGGCGCCGTGGTTGCTAACGGGAGAGGGGGAGGTCGCCGGCGGCGCCGAAGAGGAAGCGGGTCCGGGCGCGGACGGCCCAGAGGCCGGCGGAGGGGCGGAAGAGAGCGGGGTCGGCGGCGAGGTCGCCGTCGCGGTCGGACGGCACGGGCAGGTCGCCGGAAGAGCCGAAGTAGTAGCGGGTCAGTGACCGGATCGCCCAGAGGGAGGAAGCGGGACGGAAGAGTCCGGCGTCGGCGGAGCCGTCGCCGTCGGCGTCGCCCAGGACGAGCTCGTCCCCCGCTCCCCCCAGGACGAAGCGGGTGAGGGAGGGGATCGACCACAGCCCGTCCGAGGGGCGGAAGACGGCCGGGTCGCGGCGGCCGTCGCCGTCGAAGTCGTCCGGGGCGGGCGCCTCCCCGCTCCCGCCGATAAAGAGGCGCGTGATCCCCCGGACCGCCCAGAGGCCGCCGGCCGCGCGAAAGACCGCTCCCGTCGCGCGCCCCCTCCCCTCGTAATCACCGGGGACGGGGAGGTCGAGGAACCCCCCGTAGTAGAAGCGGGTGAGCGACCGGACCGCCCAGAGGCCGTCCGAGGGGCGGAAGACGCCGGGGTCGTCCGTCCCGTTGCCGTCGAAATCGCCCGTAACCGGCTCGTCGCCCGCCGTCCCGAACTGGAAGCGGCTCAGCCCGCGGACCGCCCAGAGGCCGGAGGCGGGGCGATAGACCGCTTCGTCCGGTTGGCCGTCGCCGTCGAAGTCGGTCCCCCCGGGGGCGGTCCGGGGGATCCCGGAGAGGGAGAGGAGAGGGAGGCAGACGTCCGTGCTTCCAAGGTACTCCGCGGCCGAGGCGGACGGCGCGTGCTCGTAACGGCGGGCCTCGAGGATGACGCGCCCCTCGGGTATGACTGTGCGCACCTCACCCGCGCAACCGCCCGCCTCATCCGTCCAGGCGATCACGGGCGGGCAATCCGGATGAGACTCGTTCTCCGCGTAGAACCGGACCATCGCCCCGGAGAGGGGGGCGAAGGTGGCGGCGTCCCTCACCGTCCCCGAAACCGCCACCAGGTAGAAGGGCGTGGGAGTCATCGATGGAGGGGGTGTGGGTGTTGGGGAAGGCGCGGGCGGTGAGGAGGGGGCGGGCGACGGAGAGGGGAGGGAGGGGGTGGCGACGGGGGTGGGCGTCGGGGTAAGTGTGGGCGCGCGGGTGGGGCTCCCGTGGACCTCCGGCGTCGGTGTGGGCGTGAGCCAGCCCGGGGGCGTGGGCGAAACCGGCACCTGGCAGACCGTGCGGAAACCGGCGAGAAAGGCGTCGTAGTTCGACGCCGTCGTCCCCGGGTTCCACTCCGCCTGGAGGGCGTTCCGCGTCGGGAAATCTTCAGACTTCGTGTAGCCGGCGAGGACGAGGCGGCCGTCCGCTCCGCGCGAGAGCCCCGCCGCCCGGTCTTCGCCGCTCCCGCCCAGGTAGGTCGAATACTCGAGGGCGGAACCGCTGGGGGAGAGGACCGCCAGAAAGGCATCGTAATTTCCGGCCCGGGAACACTGCCAGGGATCGCGGGTGGGGAAGGCGGTGGAGTAGGTGTAGCCGGCGAGATAGGCCCGCCCGAATTTGTCCAGGGCGAGCGCGCCGGCGCCGTCGGTCCGCTCCGCTCCCAGGTAGGTGGAGTAGATCAGGTCGCTCCCGCTCGGACCGAGCTTGAAGACGAAACCGTCGGGCAGGGGCACTCCTCCCGACAGGTCGGAGGCGTTGGAGGCCTGGTAGGGGTTCGCGATAGGGAGGTCGGGGGCGCGGGTAACCCCGGCGACGTAGAAGCAACCGCTGCCGTCGACCGCCGCCGCCACCCCTTCCTCGTCCGAATCCTCGCCCCCGAAGTAGGTGGCGAATATCAACGCGGAGCCGGAGGGGGAGAGGCGGGCCAGGTAGGCGCCGACCCCGTCGGTGTCGGCCTTGAACGCCTGGTAGGGGTTGACCGTCGGCATGTCGTTCGAGCTGGTCTCCCCGCACAGGTAGAGCGAGCCGTCGGGGCCGAGGGCCACGGCGTGGCACTGGTCGAGGCTCTCCCCTCCCAGGTAGGTGGAGTAGAGGAGCGCGGAGCCGGAAGAGGAGAGACGGGCCAGCACCATGTCGGAGTCGCCGTAGAGGCCGATGTCGCCGCCGTGGGAGGGCTGGTAGGCCTGGCGGGTGGGGAAGTCGATCGAGAAGGTGTAGCCGCCGAGGAAGGGGGCGCCGGAGCAATCCAGGACCAGACCCTCGCCGAACTCCCGCTCGCTCCCGCCGAGGTAGGTGCTGTAGAGGAGGGCGGATCCCCCGGGGGAGAGGGCGAAGAGGTAGAGGTCGGAGGAGCCCCCGCCGAAGGAGGGCTGGCAGGGGTTGAGTGTGGGGAAATCGGTCGAGGAGGTTTGCCCGAAAACGCAGGCCTCCCCGCCGGTCCCGAGGGCGAGCGTGCAGGTTGTCTCGTAGGAAGCTCCCCCGACCAGCGTCCCGGAGAGGAGCGCGGACCCGTCGGAGGAGAGGCGGGCGACGAAGACGTCCCGCGCCCCGGCGAAACCTCCTCCCCCGGCGGAGGGGAAATCGGCGGAGGCGGAGAGCCCCGCGAGCACGATCCCCCCCGCGGGATCGAAGGCGGCCTCGTAACCCCAGTCGCTTCCGGACCCGCCGAGGTAGGTCGAGAAGTCGAGGACGCGGGCGCAGACCATCCCTTCCGGCGTGGCCGTGGGGGAGGGGGAGGGCGAGGGCGAGGGGGAGGGCGAGGGGGTGCGAAACCCCTCCGGCGTGGGGCTGGGCGACGGTGTCCGGGTGGGCGAGGGCGGGGGCGAGGTGGGGGTGAGGTAGCCCTCCGGCGTGGGAGTGGGTGTGGGGGTGATCGGATCGCGCACCATAAGCTCCATCTCCGGGTCGCCAAGGAGGGAAAGGCTGAACTGGTAGTAGCGGGCCCCGCCGTGGTTGGCCGCCAGGCCGTTCCAGAACAGAAGGTGCTCGGCGAATACCGCCCCCAGCCGGCGGGGGGCGGAAACGGGATCGCCCGAGAACAGGATCCGCCAGAACTCGCGCGCGTACTCGAAGGAGACCCCGTGGCCGTCGTCCGCCTGGTCGTTGTCGATGGCGGAACGGGAGGGGCCGATGAAGGCGGCGGCGCCCCCGCCCGCGTTCCGGAGGAACTCCTCGCCCAGGCAGGGGTCGGACGGGAGGTCGAAGCCGGCCGCCTGCGGCGAGTCGGAGTAGATCAGCCCCTCCGCCCCGGCGTTCGAGCAGAGGGAGACGTTGCCGGTGGAGAAATAGGACTCGCCCTCGAGCATCCAGGCCAGGGCCGACCCGGACGAGATCTCGAAGATAAAGTTGTAGCCGCTGGATATTTGGAAGGCCAGGTTGGTGCGGGTCACGTCGTAGGCGGACCCGCCCGAGAAATCGGTATCGGTGTCGTAGAGGCGGTAGCGGGTCCCCGGCCAGTGGGGGGAGATGAAGTTCGCATACATCGTTTCCGACCGCCAGTCGGCATCGCTGTGGCCGTCCCAGGAGTTGAAGAGCTCGACCCCGACCAGGAGCATCTCCTCGGCGAAGCCGGAGAGGGGGGGATCGGCGGCGTAGGCTTGCGCCTTGGCGATGAAGGCCGCCGACTCGGAGACGGTGCGGACCGGGGCGCGGCCGACGAAGACGTCGGGGTCGAGGTCGACGGTGTCGCCGTAGGCGGCCGGCTCGCAGGGGTAGGCGTCGCCGTCGTCGTTCCAGTCGAGGTCGTCGAGGCCGGCGTAGTAGAGGTCGGTGGGGATGTCGGTGGAGCCGTTCCAGACGTCGTAGAGGCAGTAGCAGTCGCGGTCGGGGACGACGGCGTCGTCCCCGCCGAGCAAGACCCAGGCCGTCCCCCGGGTGGCGGCGTAGTCGGCGACGCAGGCCTTGATCTCTTCCTGGGCGTCGGACCCCGCGTAGGCCGCGGCGATCTCCTCCACCGTGACCACACCCGCCGGGACTCCCCGGGCGGTCTTCCAATCGGCGAATTCGGCAAAAGTCTCTCGGAGCGCCTCGGAGGTGACGATCAGGTACTCGGTCGTCTCCGCCGTCACCCGCCGCCCGGGGGCGGGATAAAATCGCGCGCGGTCCGCGGGGTTGACCACCGCCCGGTCGAGGAGCGAATCGAACGGTCCGGCGGGCGGAAAAGGTCGAGGCGTGGCGGATGGAGACAGGACCACGCGGAAGCTCGCCGCGGAAGGCTCCGCGGAGGCGGCCGCGCGGAAAACCAGGAAACGGCGGCCCCGGATGACGCCCTCGCGGACGAACTCCGCCGGTGAGGCGCCCCCTCCCCCGCTCCCGTCAACGCCCGAAACCTCCCGGAAGGAGCGGTCGGGAGGGATGAGCACGCGGAAACAGGACCCGGCGCCGCCGGCCCCGGGACGGCCGCGGGGCCGCGTTCCATCCCCGCCGAGGAGGGAGCCGGCGGGATCGGCCGGGACTGACGCGATGAAGGACTCGAAGCCCTTCCCCCAGGCGACGTCCGAAGAGGGCGCGGCCAGACCGGGGCGGCCGAAAACACCGGAGAAAATGATGGCGACGGCGCAGATTCCGGCGCCGAGAGCGATAAGGTGGATTCTGGCCGCAGGCATCGGGAGATCGTTTCGCCTGGTTTATTAGCATGCGGAGTGCCAAGCCGAAGAGAAATTCGCATATCGTCGGTATCGCCTTGGGGGAGAGCATGTTGAGCAAACACCCGGGCGGAGTCCGCCCGGGCAGTCAACCCCGTTCTGTCAGTTTTTGCAACAGGGGGTTGCCGCGGCGCAACGGGAGGGTGCTGCCGCCAGCCGGATCAAGTCGGCTGGTTCATTCGGGGTTTCAATGAATCGAAAGCAGCTTGAGCGTCTTCGGGGGGCCAGCGGGAGCGGTTCAGGTTTCTGGCGGCCGAGTCATCGCGAGGCCCCCGAGCCAGGCGAGGGGGGCGAAGCGATCTCCCCGCCGTCACTGCGAGGACCCCTAGCGAGCGAGATTGCTTCGCCCCGAAGGGATCTTCCCGATTCCTTCGGGTCTCTTTCACTCAGTGTGGGTGGAAAGGAGAGAGATCGCTCCGAGCCGGATACCCATAAATCCGAAATCCGAAGCACGAAATCCGAAACAATATCGAAATTCGAAATCTTAAAACCGCCGGCGCCGAGCCGATATCCGGCTTCAGTCGAGTCCTCCTCTTCTCGGCCGGGCGGGCCGAGGGAGGGGGAGGGAACGCCGCCTTCAGCCGGGCGATTTGGGTTTTTCGTATTTCGGATTTGTTTGGGATTTCGAGATTCGGATTTCGAATTTGGGCCGTCTCTGATCTCTCTCGTTGTCGATCCTGCCCACACGAAACGGAAGAGAACCCTTTATTCCTTTCCAGGTTTCCCCCAGGATCGACGATCCGGCTAACGTGCAACCGGGATATCTCCGGAGGTCCCGAAGTAAGCCCGGGTCACCCCGAAGGCGGACCAGAAACCTGTCGGCGGGCGGAAGATCCCCAGATCATCAATCCCGTCCCCGTTGTAGTCGGCGGGGCGGGGGAAGTCCTGGCAGTTCCCGAAGTAGTAACGGGTCAGGTTCCTGAGCCCCCACATCCCCGGGTAGGACCGGAAAACGGCGGGAACGGCGGTCCCGTTCCCCAGGTAATCGCCGGGCACCGGCCAGTCCCCGAGGGCTCCGAAGTAGAACCTCGTGATATCCCGAACGGCCCAAAGGCCTCCGGAGAGGGGCCGGAAGACACCGAAGTCGAGTGTTCCATCGCCGAGGTAATCCGCCGGGGCCGGCCAGTCGGCGGTCTGCCCGAAGTAGGCGCGGGTGAGGTCGCGGATTAGCCACTGCCCGCTAGCCTCACGGAAGATACCGATGTCGCAGGAGCCGTCGCCGTCGTAATCACCGGGCACGGGGATGTCGGAGAAGGCTCCGTAGTAGGCCCGGGTGATGTCTCGGAGGCTCCAGACCCCCCCCGAAGGCCGGAACACGGCGATCTCCGCGGTTCCGTCACCGTTGTAATCCCCCGGAGCGGGGTGATCGGCGGAGGCGCCGAAATAGACGCGGGAGAGGTTCTGGATCGACCAGGAGCCGGCCGAGGGCCGGAAGACGGCGATATCCGATCTCCCGTCTCCGTTGTAGTCTCCGGAGGCGATTGTGGAGCGGTCGATCTCGGCTTTCGGCCCGCACGACGGAGAGGGACTCGGCGCTGGCATTGGCGTGGCTGTCGGGGTCGGTTGAGCCGTCGGTGTAGCGGTGGGCTCGGGACTGGGCGTGGGGTTGATCGGCGTCGGTGTCGTGGAAGGAGTGGGCGTCCGGGGCGCCGGCGTCACGCTCGGGGAGGGGCTGGGGGTCGGGGGGACCGGCGAAGGGGTCAGGGAAGCGGAGGGCGAGGGGGACGGCGTCTTTCTGGGGGAAGGCGACGGGGCGGGGGTGACGGGCGACGCCGTCGGCACGGGGGAGGGGGTCGGGGTTTTGTATCCAAAGGGGGTCGGAGAGGGCGAGGGCGTGATGTAATAGCAGTGCCGGTATAGCGTGGCCAGAAAGCCGTCCGTGCTCCCCCCCCCGAAGGCCGCCTGGTAGGCGTTGGCCGTCGGGAAGTCGCCCGACTCGGTCGCGCCGGTGACGTAGGCTTTTCCACCGGCATCGATGGCGAGGCCGCGTCCCCAGTCGTAACCTCCGCCGCCGAGGTAGGTCGAGAAGAGAAGATCGGAGCCGGAGGAGGAGAAAAGGGCCACGGCGGCGTCGTAGTTTCCGGCTAGGCTTGTCTGGTAGGCATCCCGGAGCGGGAAGTTCGAGGATTCGGCGAAACCGGTTACCCAGGCCTCTCCGTCGTCGTTCACTTTCACCGCCCGGGCGTGATCGACCGCCTCTCCGCCGAGGTAGGTTGAATAGAGGAGGATGGAGCCCGTGGCGTCGAAGCGGGTGACGAACCAGTCGCCGGAAACGGAATGGACCGGCTGGTAGGGATTCACGGTCGGGAAATCGCCGGATTGGGTCACCCCCACGACATAGGCGGAGCCGGCGGAATCGACGAAGAGATCGAACCCCACGTCGATGTCTCCCCCGCCGAGGTAGGTGGAATAGACGAGGGCCGACCCCGTGGAGTCGAACTTGGTTAGGACGGCGTCCCTGAGCCCCCCGGGGCTGTTGATGCTCGACTGGTAGGGGTTCGCGGTGGGGTAATCCGAAGCGTCGGTTTCCCCGCAGAGGTAGGCTTGCCCTTCCGAATCCACTTCCACCCGGGGTTCACTATATATTTCCGAGGCGGAACCCCCGAGGTAAGTGGAATAGATCAGGCTGGAGCCGCTGGAAGAGAGCTTGCTCAGGATGCCGTTGTAACCGTCGGCGCATGAGTTGGTGGCCTGGTAGGCGTTCAGCGTCGGGAAGTCGGTCGACCAGGCTTTCCCGCTGATGTAAGCGCACCCGTCGGGCGCGGCGGCCACGTCGAAGGCGTAATCGTAACTCGACCCGCCGAGGCAGGTGGAATAGATCAGGTGGGAGCCGGTGGAGGAGAGCTTGGCGGCGAAGCCGTCGGTGTAGAAGCCGTGCCCGCTCGCCTGGTAGGCGTTGACCGCGGGGAAGCTGGTCGCGTCGGTCGGGCCGCAGATGAAGGCGTTGCCTTCCGAGTCGAGGTCGATGCCGACGCCATGGCTTTCGCCGGAGGAGTCGCCCAGGTAGGTGGAGTAAACGAGCGACGAGCCGTCGGAGGAGAACTTGGAAACGATGGCGTCGGAGCTCGCCGCCTGGGTCGATTGGTAGGGGTTGACGGTCGGGAAATTGAAGGAGCAGGTACCACCGACCACGTGGGCGCAGCCCGCCGTGTCGAGGGCGACGCCATCGCCGTTATCGTTGTTGGAACCACCCAGGAAGGTCGAGAAGTCGAGGGTCCAGGAACAGACGTAATTCTCGGGGGTGGGGGTGGGCGCTTGGGCGGGAAGGAGGGGGGGGAGACAGAGAAGGGCGGAAGCCGCCCCGACGACGAGCATTTTTATCATCGGTTGCTCCTTGGCGGAGGGTTGGGACTAGCGACTTAATCATTACGTCATTCGCGGTGAGGTATCAAGGATAAGAAATGGTCTTCCGGGCTTTCAACGTAGCGCGGGGATCGGATTCGCGTCCGCCCGAAAGGCCGTCTTGAGGCCAGGCGCGGCCTGTGCTAAGGTTTCCGGAGCGAAGCAGTTTAGTTGAAAGGTGCGGGGGATGACCGCCATCAAGCTGAACGCTGTGGTTCCGGCATGCATCGAAAGCAGCCTGAGCCTGGACCATCTGCAAGAAGATTGGCGATAGCGGGTGACCTTGCGGTATGATGTGTGGCAATCGCCCGCGGATCAAACCTTAAAATCGCGAAGCGATTTTAAGCCGGAGTAGCTCAGTGGTAGAGCAGCGGTTTCGCAAGACGAAAAGGCGTGTTTTTGTATCTTGTTGGCGGGTAGGGAATTATGTCGTATCTCATTGGCCGGTAAAAGGTTCTGGTCTCCCCAAGTCTCCCCTCGAAATTTTTAGAAACCCCAAGAAAACCGTTTCCATAGTAGCTGTTTGGTAGCTGTAAAAGGAAAGGGCGGCCCTCCAACCGAGAGCCGCCCTTTGCTTCCCCAGTCCGTCTGTTTTACGTTGGAGGACTGATCCACCTCCACCTCTCCCCGGATACCCTTTCTACCCTCCCAGAATCCCCCAGGTTCGACGAACTGGCGGGGGATTACCCTTTCTACTGCGTTACCGTGATGTCTTCCATCGATCAGAAGCCATACGACGCGAAAGCGTCGGCTCAACAACGTTCGCGCTGACCTGCGGGCCGGTCTGGCGCGGGTCGTGCGTTTTTTGCACGACCCGTGACAGGCCGGACCGGCAGGTCCAGCGCGTTGTTAGACGCGTAGCCTTGATGTTCGCGCTTGTCAGTGGCAGGTCTTACTGTGGGCATCGACATACTCACCAAGCTTCCCCGCCGACTGCAACGTCGACAGCTTGTCCAAGAAGGGATCCCGCCGTGTTTCGTCACGCGAGATGACGTTTCTATAGGCCCGCACTACCCCTTCTAGTCCAGCGACCCACGTTGCCTGGGCATCAGACGCACGCCCGGCATTCTCGATCACGAATACCCCAGCAGCAGCGATCGCTTGAACGGTTACGGCCCCGGCTAGATCCTTGTTCCCGACCCCTTCATCTGCAAGAAGATTCGCGCACCAGTTCACTCCCAGGTCCGGAACGTCGGTCCACCACTTCACGATCTCCGTTGCCAGTTTCTTTGCTCCCGGCGCGAGGATGTCATACTCGTACTTCTTGGAAAGGTCTACTATCCTGGCGCGCTCCTCAGGGGTTGACTCCTTTTCTGCAGCTCCTGCCGGACGGGACCCGACGACGGCAAGGATCCCCGCAACCAAGACGCACAACAACTGTCTCATCTTGCCTCCCGCTTTTGTACGCATCTAACGTAAAGATCACCTATTCCGACGGAGGCCGCACGGCCTCCGCGGAATTAGGTGGATCGTCTTGTTGTGCCTCCCATGCGCGATGCTCGATTTCTATATCCCAGATCTTGCTCACAAGATAACGAACCTCACAATCACTATAGATCACAAGGCGTGTGTCTGACTTCCACTCAACCCTAATGTTGGGAGACCTGTAGCCGACAAAAATCTTGCCCTCTTCTCTCGGTTCTCGCCACTCGTGCCACAGAAGATATACTTGAGGAGACCAAGACGTTGTAGCTCCTCCGTCAACAACCTGAGCCACTGCAATATACTTCCCGTCGGGTCTTGGTGCGCGCTGCTTCACCTGGACCGATACCATGCTTGGACAGCCACAGAGGAAGCAAACGCATATCAAAAACGTAAATCTCATGGGCACAACGTCAGCGCTGAGACTGAGGCGCGGCTTCCGCGCCGATAGTCTCGAGCGCTTTGTTGTGTGTTCCGTTCATCCACTGGTATTGGTTGTG
Organism: uncultured bacterium; assembly: GCA_964584165.1. GTDB lineage: Bacteria > Auribacterota > Erginobacteria > Erginobacterales > CAZKCI01 > CAZKCI01. The sequence continues at coordinate 49 of CAZOYW010000009.1, read as the reverse complement.
CATCCACCAGGTTTATGAGACCGAGATTGAAGAGAATGGGGTAACACTT
>CAZOYW010000008.1:70952-94304 GCA_964584165.1 uncultured bacterium | reverse complement strand
TGTCGGGGTCCTGGCGGAGGATGGCGCGCAGCCCGTTGGCGAAGGAGACCCCGGCCTTGGGGTTCACCGGGATCTGCCGGATCAGGCGGAGGCGGTACTCGACGGGATCCTCGACGGTGATGATGTTCTTGTCGATGGTGTTGACGAGTTGGAGGGCGGCGTAGAGGGTGGTGGTCTTGCCCGATCCGGTGGGGCCGGTGTTGAGGAGTACGCCGTGGGGGCGGCGGATGACCTCGTTGAACTTCCTGAGCATCGATTCGGAGAACCCGATCTGGTCCATCCCGATGGCGATCGCCTGGGGGTTCAGGATCCGCAAGACCACGTTCTCGCCGAAGACGGTGGGGACCAGCGAGACCCGGACGTCGATGGTCTGCCCTTCCACCTGCAGCCGGATGTTGCCGTCCTGGGGCTTGCGGGTCTCGGCGATGTTCAGGTTGCTCATCACCTTGATCCGGGAGGTGATGGCGGCCTTCAGGCGCTTGGGGGGCGAGGGGATCTCGTAGAGCATCCCGTCGATCCGGAAGCGGATCCGGAGCACGTGCTCGTCCGGCTCGATATGGATGTCGCTGGCCCGGTCGCGGACCGCCTGGGCGAAGATCAGGTTGACGAGCTTGGTGATCGGCGCCTCGTCGGTCAGGTCCTTGAGCTCGGGGACGGCCTCGTCCTCGTCCTTGAGGCGGGTGACCTCGAGGTCCTCGATCATCTCCTGGACCGTGCCCAGGTTCTGGAACTGGCGGTCGAGGGTCCGCCGGATGTCCTCCTCGGCGGAGAGGTAGGGCTCCACGAAGAGCCCGGTCTTGAGCCGGATTTGGTCGATCGCCTCCACGTTGCGCGGGTCGGCCATGGCCACGCCCAGGGTGTTGTCCATGACGAAGACCGGGACGGAGAGGAACTTGCGCGCCGTCTCCTCGGGGACCAGGGCGATCGTCTCGTCCTGGACCGTGTAGTTGGCCAGATCGATGTAGGCCACCCCCAGCTCCTCGGCGATCGTTTCGAAGAGCTGGTCCTTGGTCAGGGCCTGCATCTCGACGAAGGCCTCGTGGATCGGGGTCTTGCCGGACTTGCGGGCCTTCTCCTCCTGCTCCTCGGTGATCAGCCCCTTCCGCTTCAGGGCCCCGATGATTTTTTCTTCGTCCGCCTCGAACATGGGAGCCTCCTCACTGACAGGCTATATCGTGATGCAGTCCAGGCACAGTCAGCAGGACTAAATGGAAATATGGAATTATAGAAATATGGAAATAAGGGCGCGTTCGGAATGCATCACGCGGAGTGGGGATGCCACGACTTGTTTCCATATTTCCATGTTTCCAGTTTTAGCTCTTTTTGGCCGCCTCGGCGGCCGCGATCAGCTCCCGGATCCGGCTGATCAGGTAGGCGCTGTCGAAGGGCTTGACCAGGTAGTCGTCGGCCCCGGCCTTCTTGCCCGCCTCCTGGTCGACGTCCAGGCCGCGGGCGGTCAACATGATGATCGGGATCCGGACGTAGCGCTGGTCGAACTTGAGGAGCCGGGCCACCTTGTAGCCGTCCATCTTGGGGAGCATCAGGTCGAGAACGATCAGGTCGGGGAAGAGGGCGCGCGCCTTCTGGAGCGCCTCCAGGCCGTCGCGGGCGACGAGCACCTCGTAGCCCGAGGCGGCCAGCCGCGCGGTGAGGGCCGTGACCAGGTCCTCTTCGTCATCGACCAGCAGGATCTTTTTCTTGCCTTCGCTCATGGCGGAATAGATAAACAAGTAATCAGTGATCAGTGATCAGTAATCAGTGATCAGTAACTGATAACCGATCACTTCCGTGCGTTTACTGATCACTTTCTTTAGCTAGGCAGCCTTTTCCAGCACCGCGGAGACCGCCTGTAGGAACTGGCTCATGGAGGCCGGCTTGTAGAGGGTGGGGAGCGCCCGGGAAGAGAGGGCGCTCAGGCGCTCCTGGTCCAGCCCGTAGCCGGTCAGGATGATGATCGGGATGTCGCAGGTCTGCTTGTTCTCTTTGAGCCTCCCGATCACCTCGTAGCCGTTCATCTTCGGCATCACGATGTCGAGGATGATCAGGTCGGGCAGCTCCGAAACCGCCTTGGCCACCGCCTCCTCGCCGTCGTAGGCGGTGACGATCCGGTAGCTGTGGGGCTGGAGGAAATCCCGGAACATCTCCACCAAGTCGGGATCGTCGTCCACCAGCATCACCTTGGGGGCGAGGGCCTTGGGGAGGACGAAGACAAACCGGCTCCCCTGCCCCGATTGGCTCTCCACCCAGATCCGGCCCCGGTGGAGGCGGACGATCTCGCGGGAGATGGCGAGCCCCAGCCCGCTCCCCTGGCGGCCGAACTTGTGCCCGTGGCGGATCTGCTGGAAGCGGTCGAAGATCTTATCCTGGTCGTCGGAGGCGATTCCCACCCCGTTGTCCTGGACCCAGACCTCGATCTCCTCCCCGTTGTCCTGGGCTCCGATCTTGATCCAGCCGCCCTCGCGAGTGAACTTGAGGGCGTTGCCGACGAGGTTGGTCAGAACCTGGATCGTCTTGTCGGGATCGGCGTAGATCTTGGGCAGGTTGTCGGGGACCGCCACCCCCAGCTGGATGGTCTTCTTGGCCGCCCCCACCTTGAAGTCGTCCCGCACCTGCCGGATGATCTCGCCCAGGTCGATCAGCTTCTTGTCCAGGACGATCTTCTCCTCTTCCAGGCCGGAGAGGAGGAGGAGGTTCTCGATCATCCGGGTCAGCCGGTCGATGTTCGACTGGATCCGGTTGAGGTACTGCTTCTGATCCGGGTTCATCGCCCCCGGGATCTCGTCGAGGAGCAGGGAAACGAACTCGCGCATCGCCGCCAGGGGGGTCCGGAGCTCGTGGGAGACGTGGGCGATGAACTTGTTCTGGAGCTCCTCCACCTTCTTCCGCTCCGAGATGTCGCGGGCGATCCCCATCACCCCGATGATCTCGCCCTCGGCGTCGCGGACCGGCGAGGAGGCGAGCGAGAGGTTGATCACGTGGCCGTCGACGTGGACCGCGTCCAGGTCGTAGCGGGTGCTGCCGCCCTTCAGGGTCTCCCAGTAATACTTGATGGCCTGGTCGCGAAAGTTGGAGGTGATGATGTCGTAGAAGGACCTCCCTATCCACTCCTCCCGCGGATAGCCGAGGATCTCCTGGAACTTGCTGTTCATCTCGAGGAAGCGGTTCTCGGCGTCGAGCGTGAAGATGATATCGTTGGCGCGCTCGAAAAGGTTCTTGTAGCGCTCCTCCGACTTGACCAGCTGCTTCTCGCTCTTCTCGACCGCCTCGGTCAGCCGGACCCCGTACACCTCCAGCTCCTCCTTCTTCGCCCGCTCGAAGCCGCTGAAGATCCCGATCAGGAGGCCGATCAGGACGAAGATCGTCCAGTCCAGGTTGAGGCTCCCAAGCTCGGAGAGGTAGCCCCGGAGGAAAACCCCCACCAGGACTCCCATCAGGGTCCCGACCAGGATGTTCTCCAGGACCGGCCGGCTGATGTTCTTGGGCCGGCGGAGGCGCCCGCGGAGGATTTCCAGGATGGAGATTCGCATGCTCATCAGGGCCGGTTTACCCTATAAATATAGCATCCCGCTTCCCGCGATATCAGAGATTTCGGCGGCCGGCATTGTCCATGAAGACCATTAGTCCTGCGCCTTTTCCTTGAGCTCCTTGAGCCGCTGCATCGCCTCGAACGGGGTCAGGTGGTCGAGGTTCAGGGACCGGATCTCGGAGAGGACGGGATGCTCCCCCGGGGAAAAGAGAAGGAGCTGCTGGGACTCCGGCGTCCGGGGGCGGGCAAAACGGGGGAGGCCGTCGGGGGACAGGGTTTCGGCCTCCAGTTCCTCCAGGATCACCTTCGCCCTCTCGATCACCGCCCGGGGCAGCCCGGCCAGGCGGGCGACCTGGATCCCGTAGCTCTTGTCGGTGCCGCCCCGGACCACGGTGCGCAGGAAGATAACTTGGTCGTTCCACTCCCGCACCGCCACGTTGTAGTTCTTGACTCCGGGCAGGGTCAATTCGAGTTCGGTGAGCTCGTGGTAGTGGGTGGCAAAGAGGGTGCGGGCCTGGCGGCCGGGATGGTTGTGGAGATACTCGGCGACCGCCCAGGCGATGGAGATTCCGTCGAAGGTCGAGGTGCCGCGGCCGATCTCGTCCAGGACGACCAGGGAGCGGCAAGTGGCGTGATGGAGGATGTTGGCCGTCTCCAGCATCTCGACCATGAAGGTGGACTGCCCCCGGGCCAGGTCGTCGGAGGCGCCCACCCGGGTGAAGATCCGGTCGGCGGCCCCGATCCGGGCCGAGGCGGCGGGGACGAAGGAACCCATCTGGGCCATGATGACGATCAGGGCGGCCTGGCGGATAAAGGTCGACTTCCCGGCCATATTCGGGCCGGTGATGACCAGGAGCCGGTTGGCCTCGGAGTCGAGGAGGAGGTCGTTGCCCACGAAGCGCTCCCCCTCGAGCAGGGTTTCCACCACGGGATGGCGCCCGTCCCGGATCTCGATCTCGGCCGAATCGTCCACCCGGGGGCGGACGTATCCCCGCCGGACCGCCGTCTCGGAGAGGGCGGAAAGCGCGTCGAGGAGGGCGACGGCGGCGGCGGCCGACTGGATCCGGGCGGCGAAGGCTCCGACCCGGCGGCGGAGGTCCTCGAAGATCTCCCGCTCCAGGGCGCCGGCCTTCTCCTCCGCCCCGAGGACCTTGCGCTCGTAGTCCGCGAGGGGCTCGGTGGTGAAGCGCTCGGCGTTGGCCAGGGTCTGCTTCCGGACGTAGTCGGCGGGGACGAGCGGGAGGTTGGCCTTGGAGACCTCCAGGTAGTAGCCGAAGACCCGGTTGAAGCGGACCTTCAGGGACTTGATCCCGGTGCGGGCGATCTCCCCTTCCTGGTAGCGCCCGATCCAGTCCTTCCCGTCGCGGGCGAGCGCCCGGAGAGCGTCGAGATCGGCCGAATAGCCCGGCCGGATCATCCCCCCCTCCCGGATCGAGAGCGGGGGCTCGTCGAGGAGCGCCCGGCCGAGGAGCTCCTCGATCTCCGCGCAGGGATCGAGGCGGGAAAGGAGGTCATCCCAGAGGGGCCGAGAGGCGGACTCCAGGCGCCGGCGGAGCGGGGGGATCTTCCTCAGGGAGTCCCTCAGCCCCGCGAGCTCCCTGGCCTGGGTGGCCCCGCAGGCGGTGCGGGCGACGATCCGCTCCAGGTCGCGGATCCCCCGGAGCTCCTCGCGGAGGCCGGAGAGGAGCCCGCGGTCCTCGGCCAGGGCCTCGACCCGGTCGAGGCGGCGGTTGATCTCGTCGGGCTTCCGCAGGGGGCTTAAGATCCAGGAGCGCAGGGCCCGGGAGCCGAGCGGCGTGAGCGTCCGGTCGAGGACGCCGAAGAGGGTGGCGGAGCGGTCGGAGGAACGGAGCGGCTCGACCAGCTCCAGGTTCCGCGCCGTGGCGGCGTCCAGGATCATCGCCTCGCCCGGCTGGTAAACCCGGAGGGAGAGGACGTGGCCGAGGGATGATTTCAGGTTCTCCTCCGCGTACTGGACGACGGCTCCGGCGGCCGAGACCGCCGGGATCATCCCCCGGAGTCCGAAGCCGTCCAGGGAGGCGACGGCGAACTGCTTCTTCAGCGCGGCGTATCCGGCGTCGTAATCGAAGCGCCAGTCCTCCCAGGGGCTGAAGACGGTCCCCTCGCTCCGGATCGCCCCCTCTCCTCCCCCGCCGGCGCCCCAGGAGGCGGGCAGGAGACATTCGCTCGGGCGCAGGCGGGAGAGCTCGGAGAGGAGATCCTCCCGGGCGGGGAACTCGGCGACGGCGAACTCGCCGGTAGAAAGGTCGAGGCGGGCGAGCCCGTAGACGGCGCCGGCCCGGCAGACCGCCGCGAGATAGTTGTTCCGGGCGGCGGGGAGGAGCTCGTCCTCGACGGCGGTGCCGGGGGTGATGATCCGGATCAGCTCCCGCCGCACGATCCCCTTGGCCTGCTTGGGGTCCTCGGTCTGCTCGCAGACCGCGACCTTGCAACCCGCCCGGAGGAGGCGGGAGATGTAGCCCGAGGCGGCGTGGTGGGGTATCCCGCACATCGGGGCGGACTGGCGGGAGGTGAGGGCGATCCCCAGGATCCCCGAGGCCTGGCGGGCGTCGTCGAAGAACATCTCGTAGAAATCGCCCAGGCGGAAGAGGAGGACGGCGTCCTTCACCGCCGCCTTGACCGCCTGGTACTGCTTCATCATGGGCGTGGCCGCGCTCATCGCCCAAGGATTATAAACGATCGGCCCGCGATCGTTTCGGGTTTGTTGCGGCTCTGGCCCCGAAGAGGCTCGCCGCGGTCGCCGCCTCGACGCGGACGCGGATCAGCTCCCCGGAAAGGCCGGACTCGCCGGGGAAGAAGACGACCCTCCCCTCCCGCGTCCTCCCCTCCCCCCGGTCCCTCCGGCGGCGGTTTGCTCCCTCGACCAGGACCTCGACCTCCCGCCCGATGAAGGCGCGGTTCTTCTCGAGCGAGATCTCCTTCTGGAGGCGGAGGATCTCGCTGAGCCGCCGGCTTTTGACCCCGGCGGGAACGTCGTCCGGGAGCAGGGCGGCGGCGGTCCCGGGGCGGGGGGAGTAGGCGAAGGCGTAGATCCCGTCGAAGCGGGCGGCCCGGATGAGCTCGATCGTCGCCCGGTGGTCTTCCTCGGTCTCCCCGGGGAAGCCGGCGATGAAGTCGGACCAGAACGCGGCCTCCGGGACGGCGCGGCGGATCCGCTCGATCCGATCGAGATACCCCTCCCGCGTGTAGCCCCGCTTCATCCGCTGGAGAATCCGGTTCGAGCCGGACTGGGCGGGGAGGTGAAGGGAGGGGCAGACCGCGGGGAGCGCGGCGAGCGCGTCCGCCAGATCGGCCTCGAGATCGGCGGGGTGGGAGGTGAGGAAGCGGATCCTCTTGATCCCAGTCGCCGAGACCAACCGGAGGAGGGCGGTAAGGGAGACCTCGGCGCCCCCCTCTCCCCTCCCCCGGTAGGCGTTGACGTTCTGGCCGAGGAGCGTGACCTCCCGCCATCCTCCCGCCTTTAGCCGCCTCACCTCATCGACCACCGCCTCGGGAGAGCGGCTGATCTCCTCCCCCCGGGCGGCGGGGACGACGCAGTAGGAGCAGCGCCGGTTGCATCCCCCGATGACCGGGACCCAGGCGGTGACGGCGCTCTCCCGCTCGGCTCCCCCCCGCCAGAACTCCTCCGGAGGGAGGAAGGCGGTCTCGCGGCGGCGGGTGCGGGAGGCGAGGAGGGCGGAGAGGGCCTCGGGAAGGCGGGGGTAGGCTCCGGTCCCCACGGCCAGGTCGAGCCAGGGGAAGTCGTCCATGAGTTTCCCCCCCCTAAGCTGCGCCAGGCAGCCGAGAAGGACGACCAGGGGGCGGGGGGAGGAGCGGCGGCGGGGGCCGAGTCCGCGGAGGCGGGAGAGCGCGCGCTCCTCGGCGTGGCCGCGGACGGAGCAGGTGTTGATCAAAACGGCGTCGGCGGCCTCCGCCTCCCCGACCCTTCGCCAGCCCCTCCCCTTGAGAGCGGAGGCGATGAGCTCGGAGTCATGGCGGTTCATCTGACAGCCGAACGTCGTCAGACTGAAAGAGGGGGGCATGGACGAAGGATCAGCGCGGGGCCGTATCCCTGGTCACCCCGATCTGCCCGGCTTCTCCCGCTCCTCTTCGCCGCGCACGACGCTTTTCGCTTTCTCGACCGTCTTCAAAAAGGCGGCGGCGGAGATGCGGCCGGCGCCGCGGAAGGTCCGGATGACGGCCGCGCGGAGCTCCCGGCGCTCCTCCGGCTTCTTCTCCTGATACATCAGCCAGAGTCCATAGACGAGGGAGGCGATGACGAGGAAGACGACGATTTTTATCAGCAGGCGGATCATGGGATTATCTTATCCCTTGCCTCTTAATCGTCATTACTCGGCCTTGATCAGGTCTCCCCTCTGGAAGTCGGTCCCTTCGACGGGAGCGGCGAGGGAAAACTTGTCCTTGACCTCGGTCACCTTGACCCGGCCGATCCGGGTGGTCTCCTGGCCGAGCGGCATCCCGGTATCGGGATCGGTCAGTGCCTCCCCGGAGCGGTAGACCGTGAACTCGGCCCCGGCGGCCACGCCGGCCTCGGACCCGGCGTTGAGGTAGATCTTGCCGGCGTCGGCCTTGATGATCTTCCCCTGCCAGGGAACGTCCTTGAGGCGGGAGACGATCTTGGCCACCGCCTCGTCGATCGCCTTCTGCGTCGCCTCCCCCATCGGCGTCTTGCGGAAACCGCCGAGGTCTCCCCCGAAGTCGGAGTTGCTGTAACCGAGCTTCAGCCCCCGGGTGGCCGCCTCGCCGGCGACCCGCAGGGAGTCCAGGACTTCTCCTGTGGTGGTGTCGAAGATGCGCAGGTTGAGGGCGACGTGGGCCCGCTCCTGGCTGCCGCCGATGCTGAAGCCCTTGATCGAGATCCCCGCGTCCTCCCCTCCCTTGGTGTACTCGAACTCGGTGACCGCGCCGGCGATCAGGATCTGGGACTTGCCCAGCTTGCCCACGGCGGCGGCGGAGCCTTCCGCGGTCCGCCCGCTCGCCCCCAGATCCTGCTCCTTGAGGACCTCCTCCAGGGCCTGGCGCTCGAGGACCGTGAATTTGCCGGCGCTGACGAGGGAGGTGGCGAGCATCTCCTGCATGCCCCAGCCGATGTCCCAGGACCCGCTCCAGCCGGATTTGTTATCGAAGGGCCCGACGGCGATGGTCAGCTTGGGGGCCGCCGCCGCGGCGGCCGGGAAAATGGCCGCGCCGGCCAGCAGGGCGGCGCAGACCAGATCGAGGCTCTTCTTCATGGCGATACCTCCTTGGTTGGCGCGACCAGTATAGGCCGCCTCCGGGCCGGCTGTCAAATGTCAGACCGGTCCGACGGGTCGGACGGGTCTGACCGGTCCGACGGGTCAGACCGGTCGAACGTGGAGAAAATCTCCCAGCTCCTGGAAGCCCCGGCGCCAAACTTTAGCCCGGGAGGGCGCGACCTTCTTCGCCGCCGGCGCGTTCAGCTTCCGGGAGACGGCGAAATAGACGTTCTGGGCCCGCCAGAGATTCAGTTCGAGCGAGAGGTCAGAGGCCAGGGAGAGAGCCGAGATCAGGGACCGGACCGGAGGGAGCGCGAAGGGGTCGCGGGAGAACTCGGCCATCCAGGAGTTGATCCGATCGGTCAGGAGGTAGCCCAGGCCGGCCCGGTCGAGGGAGAGGGACCACTCCTTCCTCTCCTCGGCCAGCGCGCGCAGGGCTTTCCCGTCGAGGGACTCGGCCTTGAGGGCCTGGCGGAGCTTCTTGTCCAGGACGAACTCCATCACGTCTTTGAGGGCCGCCGGGATGGGGATCCCGGCGGCGTGGAGGATGCGCATGATCGGCTGATGGCGGCGGCTGATCTGGCGGAAGGAGTCCTCGATCTCGGACATGGTCTCGTCCAGGATCGTCTTCAAGACCTTGCGCCCTTCGTCCTTGAAGAGGTGCTTCAGGGAGTAGCTCCCGCCGGCGCAGGCGGCGTCGATGACGGGCATGACCTCGTCCAGATGTCCTCCGGAGAAGGCCTTCCCCAGCCGGCCGGCGAGGGCCGAGAAGTCCTTCTCCGGCATGGCCGCCGCCACCCGGGCCATCACGTTGTGGTCGCCCAGGTGGAGGACCGCGAAGCAGATCTTGAGCTCCTCGCCGTCGAACTCGGAGCGAACGACCGCCTGGCCGAGGACCAGGCGGTGCCGGCCGGAGTCCCGGACCTCGAACTTCTCCCTCCGCACGGAGTAGCAGAAGATGGCGGCCGGCGAGGGGTAATCGTGAAAGACCGAGGAGATGGCGTAGTGGGCGCCGACCCGGGTCAGGTCCACCGCCGACGGGCGGACCAGCTTTTCGTAGACCCGGGCCCCGTCCCGGTACTCCGGGAGGTTCCCCGGAGCCTTCTTCAGGCGGGCGAGATACCCCTCCTCCAGGTCCGGTCCCCCCGCCGACCGGGCGAGTTGGATCGCCCGGGCCGCGAAGGCCATGACCTGGACCGTCTCGATCCCCGAGATATCGTTGAAGAACCAGCCGCAGGAGGTGTACATGAAGAGGGCGTGGCGCTGCATCTCGAGGAGCTGAAGCGCCTTCGTCGATTCCCGGTCGGAGAGGGGGCGGCTCCGCCAACGGGAGAGGAAGGCCTCCCGGGCGGCGGGGGAGCGATCGGCGATCAGGGAGATATAGCCGTCCCGGGCCGCCCAGGGGTCGCGGACGAGGCGGGCCATCCCCTTCCGGAAGACCAGGGCCAGCTCGTCGCGAAGCCAGTCCATCGCCTCCCGGAGCGGTCCCCGCCAGGCCTGCCGCCACCCCTCCCCGCCCCCGGTGTGGCAGCCGCAGTCCTCCCGCCAACGCCCGATGCCGTGGACGCAGGACCAGGAGGTGTTCTCGATGATCTCCGCCTCCCAGGAGGGCGGGAATTGCTCCAGGAATTCGCCGTAGACGGTGAGGCGGGCGAGGGAGCGCTCCTCCAGCGACTTCAGGCAGTAGGCGAGCGCCATGTCCCCGAAGCGCTTGTGGTGGCCGAAGGTCTCGCCGTCGGTGGCCGCGTGGGTGAGCTGGGGCTCCTGGAGGCCGGGGGAGAACGAGCCGGCCAGGCGCAGGGCGAAGTTCTCCCCGTTGCTGAGAAGCCCGCCGAAGGCGATCTCCCGGGAGATCGGCCCGTTGAAGAAGAAGAGAGAGATCGTCCTCCCCGAGGGGAGAGAGCAGAGGTAGGGGCGGCCGGGGTCGACGGCCTCGGAGGTCACGTCGCGCCACTTCTTTTCGCCGATCCGCCTGACCCGGGCGGCCTGGCCGGGGGCGAGGACGGTGAAGAGGATCCCCTCCTCGGAGAGGATCTCCAGCGTCTCCAGGTCGACCGCGGTCTCCGCCAGCCACATCCCCTCCGGGCGGCGGCCGAAGCGGCGGTGAAAGTCCTCCACCCCCCAGACGACTTGAGTCCGCTTGTCCCGGGAATTGGCCAGGGGCATGATGAGATGGTTGTAGACCTGGGCGATGGCCGCCCCGTGCCCGGAGAACCTCGCCCGGCTCTGGCGGTCGGCTTCGAGGATCGCGCGGTAGACTTCGGGGGACTTCCGCTCCAGCCAGGAGAGGAGGGTGGGGCCGACGTCGAAGCTGATGGAGCGGAAGTTGTTGACGATCTCGGCGATCCGCTTCTGTTCGTCGAGGATCCGGGCGGCGGTGTTGGGCGCGTAGCACTCGGCGGTGATCCGCTCGTTCCAGTCGTGGTAGGGATGGGCCGACTCCTGGAGCTCGATCTCGTCCAGCCAGGGGTTCTCCCGGGGAGGCTGGTAGAAGTGGCCGTGGAGGCAGACGTAGGTGTTCATAGGCGGCGCAGGGCCTCCCGATAGACCTCCTCGTAGCGGGCGGACGGGCGCTCCCAGGAGAAATCGGCGGAGAGGGCGTTGAGGCGGAGACGCTCCCAGCGGGGCGAAACGCGGTAATGGCTGAAGGCGGAGACGACCGCCGCGGCGAGCGCCGCGGGGGTGGGCGCGGAGAACTTGAAACCGTTGCCGGTCCGGGCGCGCGGGTTGAACTCCTCGATGGTGTCGTCCAGCCCCCCGGTCGCCCGGACGATCGGGATCGTCCCGTAGCGGAGGCTGTAGACCTGGGTGAGGCCGGCCGGCTCGAAGCGCGAGGGGAGGAGCGAGTAGTCGGAGCCGGCGATGATCCGGTGGGCGAGCCCCTCGTCGAAACCGAGGATCACCCGGATCCGGCGGGGGAAGGCCCGCTCCAGCTCCTTGAGTCCGCGCTGGAGCGACTCCTCCCCCTCCCCCAGGATGACGAAGGCCGACTCCCGCTCGAGGAGGCGGGGGGCGGCCTGGAGGAAGAGGTCGAAACCCTTCTGGGAGGTAATCCGCGAGACCATACCGACCACCGGGGAGGACGGGGAGGCCTGGAGGCCGGCCTCGCGGATGAGCCGCTCCCGGCAAACCGCCTTGCCCGCAAGGTTCTTACCTGAGTAGCGGGCGGGGAGGGCGCGGTCGGTCTCCGGGTTCCACTCGCCGTAGTCCGCCCCGTTGATGATGGGGAAGAGGTCCCGCCGCCGCCGGCCCAGGACCCCCTCCAGGCCACAACCCATCTCCTCGGTCATGATCTCACGGGCGTAGCGGGCGCTGACCGTGGTCAGAAGGGTCGAGTAGACGAGGCCGGCCTTCATCGGGTTGACCTGCCCGTAGAACTCGATCCCCTCCGGGTTGTAGGCCCCCCAGGGGAGGTTGCAAATGGACATCCGGGCGGCGGGGAAAAGCCCCTGGAAGGAAAGGTTGTGGACGGTGAAGACGCTGGCGGTGCGGGCGAAGAAGGGCTCCTCTCCATGCCGGAAGCGCAGATAGGCGGGCACGAAGCCGGTCTGCCAGTCGTGGCAGTGGATGACCTGGACCCGCTGGCCGGCCCGGCGGAGGGCCCAGAGGACGGCCTCGCAGAAGAAGACGAACCGCTCGGGGTTGTCCGGGTAATCGCGCCCCCCCTCGCCGTAGATCCCGGCCCGCCCGGAGAAGAAGCGGGCGCTCTCCACGCAGTAGGCGGTCAAGGAGGGGGCGATCCGGGCCGTCCAGATCCTTCCTCTCTCCTTCCGATCCCCGACTCGGACCTCGAATTCCTCGGCCCCGGGCGCGATCTCGATCCCCCGCCGCCGGCAGTTCGGGATGACCGCGTCGTAGAGCGGATGGACGAGGATGACCCGGTTCCCCCGTCCGGCCAGGGCGCGGCCGAGGCCGCCGGCGACGTCGGCGAGCCCCCCGGTCTTGGCCAGGGGGACGATCTCGCTCGCGGCCAGGGCGATGGAAAGGGATCCTTCGTCAGGCCTCATGGACGATCTCTCCTCCCACGATGGTCTTCCAGACCGCCCCGCCCTTTTCCCAGATCGCCAGGTCGGCGTCGAAACCGGGGGCCAGGTCGCCCCGCCGTCCCGAGAGGCCCAGGATGCGGGCGGGGTTGAGCGTGGCGGCGGCCAGCGCTCGGGGAAAGTCCATCCCGCCGAAGCGGGCGAGGTTGCGGACCGCCTGGGAGAGGGGCGCGACCGAGCCGACCAGCGTGTCGTCCTCCAGGCGGGCGGCCCCGCCCCGGATGCGGACGGGGCGGCCGGCCATCCGGAAGGAGGCGAAGCGGCGGCCCAGGGCGGCGTTCGCATCGGTGACCGCCGCGATCCTTTCCGGCGGCTTCAGGCGGGAGAGAAGCCGGATCATGACCGGGGCGACATGGACGCCGTCGGCGATGATCTCGCAGTCCACCCCGTCCGCGTCGAGCACCGCCGCCAGGGCCCCCGGTCGGCGCTGATGCAGGGGGGGATAGGCGTTGAAAAGGTGGGTCGCGTAGCTGACGCCGGCCCGGATCGCCCGAACGGCGGTGTCGTAATCGGCCTCGGTGTGTCCGATGGCGGGGATCACCCCCGCGCGCTTGAGGGCGGCGACGACTCGGAAACCGGCGTCGAGCTCCGGGGCGAGGGTCATGATCCGGACCATCCCGTCGGCGAAGGACAGGATCCGCTCCGCGTCCCGGAGGCGGGGGGGGCGGAGATACCTGAGCGGCTGCGCCCCCCGCTTCCCGATGGAGAGAAACGGCCCTTCCAGGTTGAGGCCGAGGATGCGCGCGCCCCCGGGAGGCCGGGCCTGGGCTCGTTTGAGCGCGCGGATGACCTCGAGGATCTCCTCCGGGGAGGAGGCGACGATCGTCGGGAGGACCGCGGTGGTCCCGAAGCGCGCGTGGGCGGCGAGGATGGCGGGAAGGCCGTCCCCCTCCCCTGCCCCGAAGTGTCTTCCCCCTCCTCCGTGGGCGTGGAGGTCGATGAGCCCCGGCGTCAGACGCCTTCCGCGGGCGTCGAGGATGGCGGCGGAAGGGGGCAGCTCGGGGCGAGGAGCGGTCCGGACGCTCTCGATCCTCCCCCCCCGCAGGACGAGGCTCCCCGCCACGGGGGACCGGAGAGGCCGGACGAGGACGGCGTTGACGATGGCGAGGACTGGGGGGCGTTTGCTAGGCATGGGGAACGGAGGGGTCGTCAGAGACAAGGGGCGAAGTCCAAGGCGTCAAATGCAGGTGTGGGGCTTGAGGCATCCAATGTACGACGGCAGGAGAAACTGCCGTTGATTGTTTCGTTCCACTCTACACTTTGCGCCTTAAACCTTACACATTTTCCTCAGCAGCCGCTTCGCCTCCCCCACCAGATAGAACGAACCCGTCACGCAGATCCACCCCCCGGGGAGGCGGGGCAGCGCATGGTAGCAATACCGAAGGGCCTCCTCAAGGTCTTTCACCGTCCGCAGGGGCGGCCGCGGGGCAGCGGCCGCCCGCCGGCAGACCGCGGCGAGGCGGGAGGCCTCAAATGCCCGGGGAGAGGGCGGACTGACCGCCACTGCCTCCCGCGCGAGGGGAAGAAGGGCGCGGGCGATCCCGGCGGCGTCCTTGTCCGCGAGGACCCCCAGGACGAGGAGGAGCGGAGAGGGACCGAGGAATTCGGCGAGGGATTCGGCGAGAACGGCCGCGGCGGCGGGGTTGTGGGCTCCGTCCAGGATGAGGCGGCGGGACGGGACGATCTCGAACCTCCCCGGCCAGGAGACGGAACGGATGGCCCGGCGGATCCGCCCGATCGGCTTGAGACGGCTCGCAGGGTCTCCCGCCTCCCAGGCCGCGATCGCCGTCTTTAAATTCTCCTCTTGGTGGGCCCCAAAGAGGGGGGAGACCAGACCGGGATAGCGGCGGCGGGGGCCGGCGATCTCGAGGACTGTCCTCCCTCCGCCCTCCCGGCGGCGGGAGACGGAATAGCGGAGGCAGGTTTCGATCAGCGGGGAGCGGCGGGACCGGCAGATCCTCCGGATGACCCGGCGGGCGGAGGGCGAGCGGACGGAGGAGACCAGGGGAATCCCCCGCTTGACGATCCCCGCCTTCTCCCGGGCGATCCTCTCCAGTGTCCTTCCCAGGTAGCGGGTGTGCTCCCGGGCGATGTTGGTGATGACGGCCACCGCGGGGACGACGGCGTTGGTAGCGTCGAGGCGCCCCCCCATCCCGACCTCCCAGACCACCGCGTCCGCACCCCGGTCTCGGAAGTAGCGGCAGGCCAGCGCGGTGACCGCCTCGAAATAGGTGGGCGGCGAGCAGCCGGGAGTCGCCGCGGTCGCGGCGATCAGGGGACGGAGGCGGGCGACCCCCTCGACGACCTCGCGCCGGGAGATCGGCCTCCGGTTGATCCGAATCCGCTCCCGGAAGTCCTTAAGGTGGGGCGAGGTATACAGCCCCACCCGCCGGTGGCCGGTCAGGAGCAGGGCCTGGAGGAAGACCGCGGTCGATCCCTTCCCGTTGGTCCCGGCCACGTGATAGAAGACGAGAGAGCGCTCGGGGTGACCGAGGAGCTCGAGGAGGCGGCGGATGTTCGCGAGGCCAAGCTTGATCCCGTGGAGTTCGAGAGAATCGAGATAGGCGAGGGAGGAGCGGTAGGTCAACATACGGAAAAGGTTGCGAAAGGTTACTAGCGGTTACTAGAAGTTACTAATGGTTGCCGGCCAATCGCAACCTTTCGTAACCCTTAGTAACCTATCGTAACCTTTAGTAACCATCGCGGCCTTTGGCTGGCGCCGTGGAATTGAAAAATGCCAGTAAGGTCGCGAGGGTCTTCCTCAGGTCCTTCCTGGCCACGATCATGTCGATCAGTCCGTGCTGGAGGAGAAACTCGGAGCGCTGAAAATCGGGCGGAAGGTCCTGCCGGATGGTCTCCCGGATCACCCGCGGGCCGGCGAAGCCGATCAGGGCCCCCGGCTCGGCGACCAGGATGTCGCCGAGCGAGGCGAAGCTGGCGAGGACCCCGGCCATCGTGGGGTCGGTGAGGACGGAGACGTAGAGGAGTCCGGCCTGGTTCAGCCGGGCGACGGCGCCGCTGGTCTTGGCCATTTGCATCAAGGAGAGGCAGCCCTCGTACATGCGGGCGCCCCCCCCCGATCCCGAGATGGTGACCACGGGGCACTTTTCGGCCAGGGCGAGATCGAAGGTGCGGGCGATCTTCTCCCCCACCACCGATCCCATCGAGCCCATCAGGAAGCGCCAATCGGTCGCGGCCAGGGCGATCCGGATTCCATCGACCGCGGCGCGGCCGCAGAGGACGGCGTCGCTGAGCCCCGTCTTCTTCTGGTTTTCGATAAGCTTCTCCCGGTAGGGCATCGGGACGTTGAAGGAGAGGGGATCGAGCGGGAAAAGCTCGCGGGCGATCTCCTGGAAGGAGCCGGCGTCCACCAGCATGTCAATCCGCTCCCGGGCGTTCAGGGGGAAATGGTATTGGCAATGGGGGCAGACCTTGAAGGACCGCTCCAGCGTCTTCTTGTAGACCACTTCGCCGCAGCGGCTGCACTTCGTCCAGAGGCCGGTGGTGATCGGCCCTTTCTTGATCTGCGGGGGGAGGTCCTTGCGGCGGCGGAAGAAGGACATGGAGCAAGTATAAGATCGAATGCTGACGGGCAGAAGCAAAATGTCACGCGGGATCAGCCACTCCTAAAGTTACGTAAGGTTACGCAAAGTTACGTAAGGATACGTAAGGTTTCCGCGGAGCGTCGTCCGTAACTTTACGTAAGCCCACGTAACCTTACGTAACCCTACGTAACCTTATGCGATTGGATTTGTCCCGCGATCTCCCGCGCCAGATCGGAGAGAGTCTCGTCCCGCGCTCCCATGACCAGGATCACGTCCCCTTCCCTCGCCGCGGCGGCCGTCGCCGCGGCCGCGGACGGGCGGTCGAGGAGACGGGCATCGGCTCCCCGTCTCCGCGCCGCCTCCGCCAGATCATCCGAGGAGACCTCCCTCCGGGCCGTACCCCCGGCGTAGTGGACGGGGAGGAGGAAGAGCTTCCCCTCCGGCCCGAGGCCGGAGGCGAAGGCCTCGGCTAGTTCCTCGAGCGCGAGCTTCAGGGGACCGAAGCCGTGGGGTTGGTAGAGGGCGATTGCCCGCTTCCCCCGGAGGCGGGCGGCGGCGAGCGAGGAGCGCACCTTGGCGGGGTTGTGGGCGAAATCGTCGATCACGACGACCGATCCGGCCCAGACCGTTTCCAGGCGCCGGCGGAGGCCGGGGAAGTCCTGGAGCGCGGCGGCGGAGCGAGCGGGCGCCACACCGAGGGCGGCGGCGGCCGCCGCCGCCGCCAGGGCGTTCAGCGCGTTGTGCTCCCCCGGGAGGGCGAGGGCGAAGGCCGCCCCCCGGAGCCGGAAGCGGACCCCCGCCGCCTCGACCGCGAGGGCTTCGCCATGGAAATCGGCGGGGCCGCGGAATCCGAAGGACTTCTCGCCGGGACGGTTGGGGATCGCTCCCGAGCTGATCGGGCAATCGGCGTTCCGGACCAGGAAGCGCCGGCAGTTTAAGGCGAACTCCGAGAAGATCCCGGAAAGGCGCGGCAGGTCGAAATGGTCGAGGCTGACGTTGGTGACGATCCCCAGCTCCGGGCGGTAATGGACGAGCCCGCCGTCGCTCTCGTCGGCCTCGAAGACGAGCCAGTCCGCCCCGCCCCGGCGCGCGTTCCCCAGGCCGGGAAGTCCGGAACGGAGGGAGGCGCCCAGGGCGAGAGAGGGGTCGAATCCGTTTTGGAGGAGTATCCAGCCGAGGAGGGCGGCGGTGGTGGACTTGCCGTTGGTCCCGGCGACGGCCACCGACCTTTTCCCGTGCGCGAGGCGGGCTAAGATCTCCCAGCGCGCCCTCCGGGGGACCCCGAGCTCGACCGCCCGGGCCAGATCGGGGACAGCGGCTTCCACGGCCGCGGAATGGACCACCTCCGCCGCGCCGACGACGCCGGTCCCGTCCTGGGGGAAGATGGCGACGCCCGATTCTTCGAGCGCGGAGCGGGCCGCGGGGCTGCCGCCCCGGTCGAAGGAGCGGTCGGATCCGCTGACGTCTCTCCCCTCCCAAGCAAGGAGCTGGGCCAGGGCGGACATCCCCGACCCGGCTACACCCACGAAATGTATCCTCCCCTTCAGCTTCGAGTCCATACCGTCCATATCGTCCATATTGTCCATTCCGTCCTATCCTACCGCCCCGCCAGCGCGGCCGCCAGCGCCTCGATCGACACGGGGGAGAAACCGAAGGCGGTGATCGCGGGCGCGGATGGGAAAAGCTCGGCGTCCCGCGGATCCCGGAGGGGGACGAGGAGGCTTTCCGGCCGGCGGGCGAAGAGGGCGCGGAGGCAGGCAGCCTGGCCGGGGCGCCGCCAGGCGTCGGAAGAGGCGGCCAAGACGAGTTCCTCCGGCCGGACGGATTCGACCAGGCCCTTCCACTCCTCGGCCGGGGGATCGGCGGAAGGGCTCAAGACGCGGATACGGAATCCGCGCGCGGCCAGCAGTGCTCCCAGCCCGGCCGTCCCTTCGGCGTCCTCCGCCATCACGGCCGGGTCGGGCGAGAACCAGAAGAGGACGAGGGGGCTTCCGGGCGGCAGGGGGATCCGCCCCTCGGGGTCGCGGAGGACCGCGACCGCCCGGCGGGCGATCGCCCCGGCGAGGAGCGGGCCGTCGGATCGGATGGTTTGGGCCGAAGCGGGCGGGCGGAGCGCCCGGGTCCGGAGGAAGCGGATTCGCCGGGCCGACTCCTCCCCCCGCACGCCCCCTTCCCCGCCCGCGCAGGCGAGGCGCAGCGCGGACAGGGCCTCCTCCCTCTCCGCCGGCTCGTGGCAGACGAGGATGAGATCGGCCCCGGCCAGGAAAGAGCGGACGGCCGCCGCGCCGGCCGTCATCCGCTTCCGGATCGCCCCCATGCCCAGGTCATCGGTGATCACCGCCCCTTGGTAGCCCAACTCCGAGCGGAGAAGTCCGGTGAGGATGGAGCGGGAGATCGTCGCCGGCTCCCCGGCGGGGTCAAGGGCGGGGTAGCCGGCGTGGGAGGTCATCATAGCCGAGACCTCGGAGGCGGCGGCGGCGAAGGGTAGGCAGTCGGTCTCCTTAAGCTCGGCGGCGGAAACCGCGATCCAGGGGAAGTCGAGGTGGGAGTCGACCGCGGCCCGTCCCTTGCCCGGGAAGTGCTTGGCCGTCGCGAGAATCCCCGCGTCTTCCATCCCCCGGATCAGGGCGAGGCCGAGGGCCGCCGTCCGCCCGGGATCCTCGCCCAGGGAGCGGAGACCGGGGCCGGGATTGCCCTCGGGGCGGCGGAGGTCGAGGACGGGGGCCAGGTTGAGGTTGACTCCGACCTCCCGGAGCTCCCGCCCCGTCACCAGGCCCTGGCGGTAGGCGCTCTCTTCGTCCCCGCCCCGGCCCAGGGCGAGGTTGCCGGGGAAGAGGCTGAAACCGTCGCGAAGCCGGGCGACCGGGCCGCCCTCCTGGTCGACGGCGATCAGGAGCGGCAGGTCGGAGACGGAACTCCGCATCTCCTGGAGCGCGCGGCAGAGAGCCCGCGTCCCCTCCCGGCCGCGGAGGTTGCGGCGAAAGAGGATCACGCCCCCGACTCGGTCCCGGACGATCAACCGTTCCAGGCCGGCCGAGGGGGAATCGCCTTCGAATCCGAAGAGGCAGAGTTCTCCGGGATCAACGCTCATGCGCTGATTTCGATTGCTGCTCCGGGCGAGCCTGGATTATGATAAAAAAAGCTGGTCTGACCGTTTTCACCCTTCCCATGAACGACCAGAGCCGCAATAACGCCTCCGACGGCAACGGCAAAAGCTCATTCTGCCGGGCCGAGTGGGCGGCGATCGAAAAGCACCGAGAGAAGCTCTCCCGGGAGCTCGGCCGACCGGTCTCCCTGAAAAAGGTCCTGGAGTCCTGGACGCCGGAGTGCTCCGCCGCCTGGCGCGAGGAGTACATGCGCAAGGCCTTCCACGCCCAGGTGCAGGAGATCCTGAAGCACAAGTGGATCGAATCGGAGAAGGCCGGCCACGACCTCGGCAAGGCCGCGATCGAGGACTGGATCGCGAAATACGCCCATCTCTGGCGCCAATGGTGGGAGGAGCAGCAGAAGTAACCGACTGGTTCATGGGCAAGGGCAAGGTTATTGGTCTGGTCGATGGGTAAGGTTATTGGTGGGGCCCGGCCGCACCTAACCCTAGCCCTTTTCCCAGACCATTAACCTCACCCTTGCCCTCCGATTATTTTTCCCGCCGTCCCATCCGCTGGCGGCACAGCTTCTCGTACATCGCCTTCGTCTTCTCGGCGATCGACTCCCAGCTGAAGTGGTCCACCACCCGCCGGCGGCCCTCTCGCCCCATCGCCCGCGCGCGGGCGGGGTCGCGGAGAAGGGCGTTGACCGCGCGGGCGATCTCGTCGGAGCGGCTGGGCTTGACCAGGAGGCCCGTTTTCTCCGGGACCACCACCTCCAGGATCCCCCCCACCGCGCTCGCCACCACCGGCGTCTCGCAGGCCATCGCCTCCAGGTTGATGATCCCGAAGGGCTCGTAGACCGAGGGGCAGATGAAGACCCGGGCGCCGGAGTAGAGCTCGCGGTTCAGCCGGTCGCCCAGGTTTTCATGGATCCAGACGATGTTCTTCTTCCCCTTGACCTTCCCCTGCATCCGCTCCTCGTACTCCTTCGTGTCCGCCCCCACCGCCTCCATTACGACCTGCGCCCCGATCCGGTCGGCGGCGTCGATCAGGTACTCCATCCCCTTCTGGGCGGTGGGCCGGCCGACGAAGAGCACGTAGTCCTCGGCGATCCCGTAGCGCTCCTTGAGCCCGCGGGAGAGGGGCGTGCGCTTCCAGGTCTTGAGGTCGATCCCGTTATGGATGACCTCCACCCGGGAGGGATCGACCGCGAAGTTCTTGACGATGTCCTCCTTCATCATCTTCGAGACCGCCACCACCCGGTCGGCGTTTTCCAGCCCCACCTTTTCCATCCAGGCGCTGACGTAATAGGCCTCGGCCAGCTGGTCGACCTTCCAGGGGCGCAACGGCTCCAGGCTGTGGGAGGTGGCGACGAAGGGGATCCCGTAGAGCTTCTTCGCCCAGAAGCCGCCCAGGTGGCCGTACCAGGTGTGGGTATGGACCACGTCGGCGTCGATCCCGTCGCAGAGCATGAGGAGGTTGGTGAAGAGTGTGTTGAGGAGGGAGTCGAACTTGGGCTGGGCGGCGCAGTGGAGCGGGAGGGAGGGCGCGTAGCCCTTGGCCCGCACCTTCCCCTGCTTGCCCCGCTGCTCGCCGAAGCAGCGGACCTCGACCTCCATCAGGGCGGAGAGGCAGCGGGCGAGCTCCCGGAGATGGACGCCGGCTCCGCCGTAAACGTGGGGGGGAAACTCGCGGGCCATGAAGATGACTTTCATAAGCGGGCCTTTCGACGTATCAGTCGTTGACAACGTTAAAATCATTCAAGACGCTGGAAACGTTGCCGGTAGCACGTTGCCGTTCGCGTAATTCGCGAAATTCGTAGTTACTAAATCGCCGAGCCAGAGCCGAGCCCAATCATTCGCGCTTTATTCGCGTCCATTCGCGGTTGATGCTTTCTCCAGCCGGAGGATGACCGCCGGGTTCTCGCGGGGGTCGAGGTGGACCGTGTTCTCCCGCCCCTTCCAGGTCCAGGTCTTCCCGGTGATCAGCTCCCGAAGGGGATAGCTCTCGTCCGAAGCCAGGCCGAAAGCCTCCACCGGGACGGTTACCCGTCCGGCGTGGGCGGCGAAGGGATCGAGGTTGACCGCGACCAGGACGTGGTTGACGCGGTCGGGGGAAGACTTCGAGTAGAAGAGGATGTTGTCGTCGGTGGAGTTGTGGAAGCGGAGGTTGTCGTAGAACTGGAGGGCCCGGTTCTCGTTCCGGATCCGGTTGAGGCGGGCGATGTAGTCCTTGATGTTCCCCGGCCGGTTCCAGTCTCGGACCTTGATCTCGTACTTCTCGGAGTCCTTGTACTCCTCGCGGCCGGGCAGGGCCTCGTTCTCCAGGAGCTCGTAGCCGCTGTACATCCCGAAGGCCGAGGAGAGGGTGGCGGCGAGCGCGATGCGCAGGCGGAAGGCGGGCTCCCCCCCCTTCTGAATGATCGGGGGCAGGATGTCGGGCGTGTTGGTGAAGAGGTTGGCCCGGAGGAAGTCCTTGAGATAGCTCCGGGTCAGCTTGGTGAAATACTCGATCAGCTCGTTCTTGCCGTTCCGCCAGGTGAAGTAGGAATAGGACTGGGAGAAGCCGGCCCGGGCCAGCTCCTCGAGCTTGTCGTAGTTGGTGAAGGCCTCGGAGAGGAAGACGATTTCGGGGTGGGACTCTTTGATCCCCCGGATCAGCCACTCCCAGAACTCGGTCGGCTTGGTGTGGGGGTTGTCGATCCGGAAGGCCTTCACCCCCTGCTCGATCCAGAAGTCGAAGAAGAAGCGGACCGCCTTCCACATCGCATCCTGGTCCTTCGGGAAGAAGTTGAGCGGGCAGACATCCTCGTACTTCTTGGGGGGGTTCTCGGCGTAGCGGATGGACCCGTCTGGGTTGTGGAAGAACCAGTCCGGGTGCTCCCGGATCCAGGGATGGTCGGGGGAACAGTTGGAGGTGAAGTCGATCGCGACCTCCATCCCCAGACCTTCGGCGGCGCGGACCAG
Source organism: uncultured bacterium (assembly GCA_964584165.1). Taxonomy (GTDB): domain Bacteria; phylum Auribacterota; class Erginobacteria; order Erginobacterales; family CAZKCI01; genus CAZKCI01. The sequence goes on along the minus strand of CAZOYW010000008.1, from coordinate 71,880 downwards.
GCGGCGGAAATCCTGGATCGTCCCCAGTTCGGGATGGACCGCGGTATGGCCGCCGGTGGCGTCCCCGACCGACCAGGGGCTCCCCGGGTCGCCCGGGCCGGCGAGAAGGCTGTTGTTCCTTCCCTTGCGGTTGGTCTTCCCGATCGGGTGGATCGGGGGGAGGTAGAGGACGTCGAAGCCCATCTTCCGGATGTCCGGGAGGCGCTCGGCCATGTCGCGCAGGGTGCCGTGGACCCCTGGACGGGTCCCCTGGGAGCGGGGGAAGGCCTCGTACCAGGCGGCGAAACGGGCGCGGACCGGTTCGACCACGACTTCCAGCTCGCGGTAACGGAGCGGGCGGGCGCCGGGGAGGGCGGCCTCCACGCGGTAGAGATACGTCCCCGGGCGGGAGAAGAGGACGGAGCCCTCCCAGCACCCCCGCGCGCCGGGGCGCAGGGAGGTGCGCGACCATTCCCCGCCCGGCGCTTTCTTCTCCCGCACGAGCAGGGCGACCGAGGACGGGGAGGGTCCGGCGATGACCGCGCGGACTTCGAGCGGGCGGTCGGTCTCGGTCTTCACCGGATAGCGGCCGCCTTCGATTTCTGGATAGACTGCTGCGATTCGGGCGCTGGGAATCTTCTCCGTCTTGCTTTTCACGCCGATGGTCTCCGCGGGTGAATGAAGCGGGCGTTTCCTTCGGGGGGCAACTATAGCGGAGAGGGAGGATACCGACAACGAAAAAGAGGCGGAGGAAGGACGCTAGGGTGGGAGGACGGTAGGATGAAGGTGCGGAAGGACGGGAGGACGATAGGACGAAATGGACAATATGGACGAAATGGACGATATGGACGAGATGGACGGCAGGGGCGTATGGACGGCACAGAGCCCCGAAGAAAGCCTCCCTCTCCGTCCCTTATTGTCCATAGCGTCCATATTGTCCATAGCGTCC
>CAZOYW010000008.1:16897-70852 GCA_964584165.1 uncultured bacterium | reverse complement strand
TTGTCCATAGCGTCCATACCATCCCTGCCGTTTCCCTCTCCCTTGCCCCCGTTCCCTCGATCCGCTACACTCGCGCCATGTTCAAGATCCTCCACCGCTACATCGGCCGGTCGGTCCTCTTCACCTTTATAGCCACGCTCCTGGTGATGATCGGCATCCTCTGCCTGGGGAACCTCCTCCAGATCGCCGATCTGATCGTGAAGGGGATGGACCCCGCCCTGATCGGGAGGTTCCTCGGCTTCCTGATCGTCAGCCTCCTCCAGGAGTCGATCCCGATGGCCATCCTCACCTCGACGCTCCTCGTCTTCGGGCGCCTCTCCTCCGACAACGAGATCACGGCCATGCGGGCCTGCGGCGTGGGCCTGCCGACGATGACCTTCCCGGTCGTCGCCCTGGGCGTGGCCCTGACCTTCGTCTCGATCTACCTGAACAACACCGCCATCCCCAACTATTCCCTGGCCACCCGCAAGCTCAAAGCCCAGATCGGCCTCAAGGACCCCGAGCTCCTCCTGGAGCCCGGCGAGTTCATCAAGCTCCCGGGCTACGCGATCAGCGTGGAGGCGAAACGGGGCGGATACCTCCACAACGTCTGGATTTACCAATACCAGGAGGGCAAGCTCGCGAGCGCCATCTTCGCCCGGCGGGCCAAGATCGACTCGGGCGCGGACCGCTCTTCCTTCGGCCTCCACCTCTACGACGGCTCCATCGACGAATACGACCGGAAGAACCCCCAGATCAGCACCCGGACGACCTTCGGCTATCTCAAGCAGCCGATCGACCTCACGTCGTTCCTGGAGGAGGAGAAGGAGATCGAGGCGGACAAGCGGACCAAGGACATGACCCGGATCGAGCTCCTCCGGAACCGGGAGGAGATGCTCCTCCAGCACGCGGAGGCGCTCGGCCAGCTCCGGGCGCTCCTCCAGAGCCGGGTGGCCGTCCCCGACGGCCGGCCTTCCCTCCGGCAGCTCATGCGCTGGCGGGCGATCGACCTCGGCAGCGACCAGGAGAACACCCACCGGGACATCCTGGTCAAGCACCTGGAAGGCCTGCGTTCCATGATCTCCGAGGTCACCACCGAGATGCACAAGCGCCTCTCCCTCTCCACCGCCTGCCTCGCCTTCGTCCTGATCGCCATCCCCCTGGCGATCAAGGCCCACCGCTCGGAGAAGTCGATCGGGATGGCCATCTCCCTGGTCCTGATCTTCGTCTTCTACATCTTCATCCTCTACGCCAAGGCCGTGGCCGACTCCCCCGAGCGCTATCCGCAGCTGGTCATCTGGATCCCTAACCTCGTCTACCTGGCCACGGGGGCGGTCTGGATGGCCCGGTTCAGCCGCATCTAATTTTCGATTTCTGATCGCGGAGCGCGGATTTATACTGGCGGCATGTTCCGCCTCCTCGACAGGTATATCCTCCGAAGCTTCCTCTCCCCTTTCCTCTACTGCTTGGTCGCCTTCATCCTCCTCTTCATCATCGGCGACCTCTTCGAGCGGCTGGACGACTTCCTGAAGATCCCCGGCTGGTTCCCGGTGATGCTCAAATACTACGCCCTCTTCGTCCCCTCGATCCTCGTCTACATCACCGCCATCGCCGTCCTCCTCGCCCTCCTTTATGCCCTGGGGCGGCTCCAGAAGAACAACGAGATCGCGGCCATGCGCTCGGGCGGGATCAGCGTCTTCCGGATCGCCCGGCCCCTCATCGTCTTCTGCCTCCTCCTCAGCCTGCTCGTCCTCTACCTGAACGAGACCGTCGTCCCTCAGACCGCGAGGCAGACCGCCCTGCTCAAGGAGAAGCAGTTGGAGGCCTCCGGCCGCCTCAACGAGGTCCTGAAGAACGTCGTCTTCTACAACCCCCTGACCGGCCGGAGCTACGACTTCGAGACCTTCGAGACCCGCTCCAACTCCGCCGCCGGCGTCACCGTCTACGAGCAGAGGCCGGACGGCAGCACGGCGCGGCGGATCACGGCGCGGCGCGCGATCTTCCGCGACGGGTCCTGGTGGCTGGCCCAGGGGACGGTCGACAGCTATCCGCCCGGCCGCCTGCCCGAGAAGCGAAGATTCACCAAGGAGGAGTTCGCCTTCGAGATCCGTCCGGAGGACCTGCGGGAGTCCCTGAAGGAGATGGAGGCCTTGAGCTACGGGGAGCTCAAGCGCTCGCTGGAGAGGAAGCGCGGCTTTCCCCCCGCTTCCCTCCGCCCCGCCCTGATCCTCCTCCACCAGAAGATCGCCATGCCCCTGGCCTGCCTGATCATGGGGCTGATCGGGGTCTCCTTTGGGCTCCGCCTCGGGCGGGGGGGGGTGCTGGCGGGGGTGGGGATGAGCCTGATCTTGGGCTTCTTCTACTACGTCCTTTATTCCCTGGCCGGAGCCCTGGGGAAGCAGGGTTACCTCCCCCCTTGGCTGGCGGCCTGGATGGGAAACCTGGTCTTCGGGGCCACCGGGTTAACGATGCTGGCGCGGTTGAAATAAAAAATTCCCTTCGCCGCAAGCGGCGAAGGGAATTTTTTACTTACTGATTTTCCCCTCCGGGGAAAATCAGGTCCCCATCTCCCACGACGCCAGGTACTTCTTCTGCTCGGCGGTGAGGGCGTCGATGGAAACCCCCTCGGACTTGAGCTTGAGGGCGGCGACCAGGGAGTCGATGGCGGCGGGGACCTTGTGGACCTGCTTCCCGAGCTTCCGGGCGTTCTTGACCATGTGCTCGGTGCAGAGGGCCTGGTTGGCGAAGGACATGTCCATCACCGCCGCCGGGTGCCCCTCCGCCGCGGCCAGGTTGATCAGCCTCCCCTCGGCCAGGAGATAGAGGCGGCGGCCGCCCTTCAGGCGGAACTCCTCCACGAAGGGCCGCACCTTCCGGCGGGAGACGCTCAGCTTCTCGAGCCCGGGTATGTCGATCTCGACGTTGAAGTGGCCGGAGTTGGCGATGATCGCCCCGTCCTTCATCCGGCGCATGTGCTCGGACCGGATCACGTTGATGTCCCCGGTCAGGGTGACGAAGACGTCGCCCCGCGACGCGGCCTCCGCCATCGGCATCACCCGGAAGCCGTCCATGGCCGCCTCCAGGGCCCTTAAGGGGTCGACCTCGGTCACGACCACCTCGGCCCCCATCCCCCGGGCGCGCAGGGCGAACCCCCGCCCGCACCAGCCGTAGCCCGCCACCACCACGGTCCGGCCGGCGAAGAGGACGTTGGTCGCCCGGATGATCCCGTCCACGGTCGACTGGCCGGTCCCGTAGCGGTTGTCGAAAAGGTGCTTGGTCATCGCGTCGTTGACCGCGATCACCGGGAAGGCGAGGACTCCGTCCCGCTCCATCGCCCGGAGGCGGATGACGCCGGTGGTCGTCTCCTCCATCCCGCCGATCACCTCTTCGATCAGGGACGCCCGGTCCTTCTTGGAGAGGGCGGCCGCCCAGGCCGAGACCGAGGGGTTGAGGTCCTTGATCCGACCGAGGGCGATGAAGAGGAGGCTGGAAACGAGGTCGGCCCCGTCGTCCATGGTGATCCGCGGGCGGTGGGCCAAAGCCGCCCGGATGTGGTCGTAGTAGACCGCGTCGCTCTCCCCCTTGACCGCGTAGACCGGGATGCCGAAGTCGGCGACCAGGGAGGCGGCCACGTCGTCCTGGGTGGAGAGGGGGTTGGAGGCGCACAGGACCGCGTCCGCCCCGCCGGCCTTGAGCGTCCGCACCAGGTTGGCGGTCTCGGTGGTGACGTGGAGGCAGCAGGAGATCCGGACCCCCCGGAGTGGCTTCTCCCGGGCGAAGCGGCTGCGGATGAGGCGGACCACGGGCATGTTATTCTCCGCCCACTCGATCCGCGCCTTCCCTTGCTCGGCCAGGCCGAGGTCTTTGACGTCGCAGTCCATGATCAGTTCCCTACGGGAGATGGTTTCTCCCTTGACGGGTTGAGGTTCAACGGTTCAGCGGTTCACGGTTCAATGGTTAAACGATTCACGGTTCAGGGTTCACGGCTAGGGACCAACCGTTGAACCGCTGAACCGTGAACCCGGAACCGCGTTCCCTGTCTACTTGGCCGCCTTCTTGAGCGCCTCGGCCTTGTCGGTGTTCTCCCAGGGCAGGCCCTCGTCCTCCCGGCCGAAGTGGCCGTAGGCGGCCGTCTTCTGATAGATCGGGCGGCGGAGGTCGAGCATCTCGATCATCCCCCGCGGGGTGAGCTGGAAGTGGTCGCGGATCAGCTTGATCAGCTTCTCCTCGGCGATCTTGCCCGTCCCGTGGGTGTTGGCGTAGACGGAGACCGGCTCGGCCACGCCGATGGCGTAGGCGAGCTGGATCTCGCAGCGCTCGGCCAGCCCCGCAGCCACGATGTTCTTGGCCACGTAACGGGCGGCGTAGGAAGCGGAGCGGTCGACCTTGCTGGGGTCCTTGCCGGAGAAGGCGCCGCCGCCGTGCGGCACTTCGCCGCCGTAGGTGTCGACGATGATCTTGCGCCCGGTCATCCCGGTGTCGGACTGGGGGCCGCCCACCTCGAACTTGCCGGTCCCGTTGACGATCCACTGGGTCTCCCCTTCCTTGTAGAAGTCCTTGAGCACCGGCTTGATCACCGCGTCCCGGACCTTCTTCTTGGCGTCATCGCACATGAACTGGCCGGTCTTGTCCACCACCTCGTGGGTGTGCTGGGCGGCCAGGACCACGCGGGGGAGGGAGACCACCTTCCCGCCGCGATACTCGGCCGTGACCTGGGACTTGCCGTCCGGGCCGAGCCAGGGGAGGGTCTTGTCCTTCCGGACCTTGGCCAGTTGGCGGCAGAGGCGATGAGCGAGCATGATCGGCAAGGGCATCAGCTCCTTGGTCTCGCGGCAGGCGTAACCGACCATCAGCCCCTGGTCGCCGGCCCCGCCGGTGTCCACGCCCATGGCGATGTCCGGAGACTGGCGCCCGATGGCGTTGATCACCGCGCAGGAGCGGTAGTCGAAACCATAGCGGTAGTCGGTGTAGCCGATGTCCTTGAGGGTGGCGCGGACCAGGCGGGGGACGTCGACGTAGGTGGTGGTGGTGATCTCGCCACCGACCACGACCATGCCGACCGTGATGAAGGTTTCGCAGGCCACCCGGCCCTTGGGATCGTCGGTCAGGACGGCGTCGAGAACGGCGTCGGAGATCCGGTCGCAAACCTTGTCCGGATGTCCTTCCGTCACCGACTCCGAGGTGAAGATATAATGCTGGGGCTTCATGTCTCCTCCTGTTTGTGGTTCGTCAAGCTATTCCCGAAACAGGGTAACTTACGCTACCGAAGTGGCCCGCGCAAGCGAATATTTGTAAAAACAGGCGCGGGAGCCAGGGGGGCAGGGTTCAGGGGTCAGGGTTCAGGGTTCAGGGGGCAGGGGTCAGGGGGCAGGAATGGCGATGCGTCCTTGGCTCCGCGCGATTTCATTTCCTGAACCCTGAACCCAGAACCCTGGTCATTGCCCCTTGTCCGCCCTCCCGGTCTCCCACTCCAAGAGCGCCGGGGCGACGGCGGCCAGGAATTTCTGGGCCTCGGAGCGGATCTCCGAGGCCGCCCGGTAGCCGAGGGTCTTCTTCGCCAGCGCGCGCACCTCGGGGAGCTTGAGCGAACGAATGAGCTTCTTGATCTCCGGCACCATCGCCGGGCTGACGCTGAACTCGTCCAGGCCGAGCCCCAGGAGGATGGGGACGGCGTGGACGTCGCCCGCCATCTCCCCGCACATCCCGACCCAGATCCCCTGGGCGTGGGCGGCCTCGATCACCTGGCCGACCAGCCGGATCACCGCCGGGTGGAGGGGCTCATAGAGGTAGGCGATCTTCTCGTTCACCCGGTCCACCGCCAGCGAGTACTGGATCAGGTCGTTGGTCCCGAGGCTGAAGAAATCGACCTCCCGGGCCAGGACGTCCGCGGTCAGGGCGGCCGAGGGGACCTCGATCATGATCCCCGTCTCCAGCGCGGGGTTGAAATTCCGCCCCGAGGACTTCACCTCCTCCTTCGCCTCCTCCCAGACCTCGAGGACCCGCTTCAGCTCCGAGTAGCCGGAGATCATGGGAAACATGATCTTGACGTTGCCGTGCACGCTGGCCCGGAGGATCGCCCGGAGCTGGACCTTGAAGATCTCCTTGTGCTCCAGGCAGAAGCGGATGGCCCGCCAGCCCAGGAAGGGGTTGATCTCCCGGGGGATCTCCAGGGGGGAGTCGAACTTGTCTCCGCCCAGGTCGAGCGTGCGGATGATCACCGAGTGCGGCTTCAGGCGGCGGGCGACCATGTTATAGGCCTGGAACTGCTCCTCCTCGGAGGGGAGGTCGCCCCGTCCCAGGTAGAAGAACTCGGTCCGGTAGAGCCCCACCCCCTCCGCCCCGTGGGAGATGACCGAGGGGAGGTCCTCGGGCATCTCGATGTTCGCGGCCAGGGTCACCCGGAAACCGTCCCGGGTCTCCGCCGGCAGGTCCTGGAGGATCTTGAGCTGGCGCTCGAAGCGGGCGAAGCGGGACTTCTCGCGGGCGATCTTGGCCAGGGTGGCGCGGGAGGGATGGAGGATGAAGAGGCCCCGGGTCCCGTCCACCACCACCGGGTCGCCGGTGTGGACGGCGGCGTAGACCGAGCGGAGGCCGACCACCGCGGGGATGGCGAGCGAGCGGGCCATGAGGGCGGTGTGCGAGGTGCGCCCGCCGACGTCGGTCGCGAACCCGATCACCTTGCCCCGGTGCATAAGGGCGGTATCCGAGGGGGAGATGTCGTGGGCGATCACCACCACCTCTTCGGTCAGGGCGGCCAGGTCCTGGCGCTTGCGTCCGGTCAGGTTGTGCAGGACCCGGCGGGCGACGTCGCGGATGTCGGTCACGCGCTCCTTGATGTAGTCGTCCTTCATCTGGCCGAAGGCGGAGGCGTATTTCCGGATCACCTCCTGGAAGACGTGCTCCGCGTTGACCCGCTTGGCCTCGATCCCCCGCACCACTTCCTCGATCAGGGCCCGGTCCTCGACCACCAGGAGGTGGGCGTCGAAGAGCGAGGTCTGATCCCGGTCCAGGCGCTGGGCGAGCTCCTTGCGGATCTCCATCAGCTCCTTGCGGGTGGCGATCAGGGCGTCCTCAAAGCGGGCGACCTCGGCCGGGACCTCCTCCTCCCGGATGGTCCGGGGGGCGACGGTCGCCTCCTCGATGTTGAAGAGGTGGGCCTTGCCCATCACCACACCGGGGGAGGCGGCGACGCCCTCGAAAATGAGCTCCTTGTTCATAAGCGACAGTCGGTTGAGACTAACAGCCGATGGGTAAGGGTCAGGAGGTGGGTTTGGTATATGGGTTAGGTTAATGGGTGGAAGCGCCGCACCCATGACCTGACCCATCGACCAGACCCACTTCTTAACCTTAACCCATCACCATCATATTGAGTTGGATCGCCGGCCGCGCGCGGCAAACACAACGCTCCGATCACGATCATTCCTCGCCGAACTTACCTTCCACCAGGGATTCGATCTCCCGGACCGCCTGGGCGGCGTCCTCGCCGCTCGCGATCACCCGCAGGGACGTCCCCTGGGGAGCGGCGAGCATGAGCACGCCCATGATGGACTTGGCGTTCACCTTTTCCCCCCCGCGGACGAAGACGATGTCGGAGGAGAACCTGCTCGCCACCTTGACGAGTTGGGCGGCCGGGCGGGCGTGCAAGCCGAGCTTGTTCCCGATGAGGATGGTCTTGGTGATCTCTTTCACTACTAGTCAATGGGCGAAGGCTAGGTTATTACTCTTCTTTTGGCCCTCTCCGCATCCGCTCCTTGATCTGGCGGTCGAGCGCCTGGGCCGGGTGGTAGCCCATCATCTTGATCCGATGGTTGAGGGCGGCCACCTCGATCAAAAGCGCGAGATCGCGGCCGGGCCGGACGGGGATAAGGAGATGGGGGATGGTCACTCCCAGAAGGGTATGGCGCCCCTCGTCCAGCCCCAGGCGCTCGTACTCCTTCTCGGGGTCCCACTGCTCCAGGGTGACCGCCAGGTCGATGCGCTTCCGCTGGCGGACGCAGCCGGCGCCGAAGAGGGTCCCGACGTTGATGATCCCCAGCCCCCGGATCTCCATGTGAAAACGAGTCAGCTCCGACCCCTCCCCGAGCAGGTTCTCGCCCTCCACCAGGCGGACGTGGACCATGTCGTCGCTGATCAGGCGGTGGCCGCGCTCGACCAGGGAGAGGGTGCACTCGCTCTTGCCCACTCCGCTCTTGCCCATGATCAGGACCCCCACTCCGTAGACCTCGACCAGGTTGGCGATAATCGAGGTATGGGGCGCGAGGGTTTCCTCCAGGTAGATCGTGCAGACGCTCATCAGGCGGATGGTGAGCAGCGGCGAACGGAAGACCGGGATCCCCAGGCGGTCCGCCTCCTCCAGAAGCTCGCCGGGCGGGGCGTAGTTGCGGGCGATGATGCAGAAGGGGATGCGCTGGGCCAGAAAGCGCTTGAGGACCGCCCGCCGGTCGGCCGCGGGCAGACCGCGCAGATACATGATCTCGACCTTCCCCAGCACCTGGCCGCGGCGGAAGGCGAAATGCCTGAAGTGGCCGCAGAGGGCCAGGCCGGGGCGGTTAAGGGCCGAGACCAGGATGCGCCGTTTCAGGCCCTTCTCCCCCGCGGCCAGGGTCAGGCGCAGGCGCGAGGAGAGGTTCTCGTAGAACTGGCGAACGGTGATGCCCTTCATAAAGATAGTCCGTGGGTTAGGGTTATGAAGTGGGTTTGGAAAATGGGTAAGGTCAATGGTGGGGTCGCGTGGACGACGAATAACGCTTGCCAGGCCACACCTTACCCTAACCCATCGACCAGACCAATAGCTTTACCCTTACCCATCAACTTCCCCGTGACCTCCGCCGCGGAGGGCGATCATTGAGCCGGCGAGGTCCGCCGACTAGAGTTCTATGAGACCCAGATTGCCGTCGTGCTTCCGGTAGACGATGCACACCCGCTTCGTCGCCTCGTCCCGGTAGACGAGGAAGGCGAGGCTCGAGGCGCGCATGTGGAGGGAGGCCTCCCGTTCGCTGAGCGTCCGGATCTCGAAATTCTCCTCGCGCACCAGCCGGGGGACGTCCCCCGGCAGCTCGACCGGGGCCGCCGGGGCGGGGACCAGGCGGCGCCTCCGATCCCCGGCCCGCTCCTTGATCTTCTCCAGGCGGCGGACGGCCTTCTCCGCCACCTCGTCGATGGCCGCCCGCAAGTCCTTGTCCCGGGTCCGCAGGCTGATCGGGGGGCCCCCGGGGTTCAGGTTCACTTCGACCGCGTACCCCCGTTTCTCCGCCTGGATGATCATGTGGGCGTCGGTGGCCTTCGGCCAGACGCGCTCGCAGCGCTCGAGCAGGCTACGGGCGTGCTCCTTGATCTCCGCGGCGACGTCCCCGTGCCGGACCGTGATTGTGATCTGCATTTCCGGATACCTCCTTTGGACCGAAGGTTCACGGTTCAGGGGTTCAGAGGTTCATGAGCTTTCATCAACCGTTGAACCCTTGAACCGTGAACCGCTGAACCCTGCCATCGTTGAACCGCTGAACCGTGCATTCGCCTTCTCGGGCGAATTCACATGGTGAACTTTTCCCCCAGGTAGATCTCCCGGGCCTGCGGGTTGTTGGTCAGCTCCTCGCTGGTCCCGGAGATGAGGATGCGGCTCTCGAACATGATATAGGAACGGTCGGTGATGGAAAGGGTCTCGCGGACGTTGTGGTCGGTGATCAGTATCCCCATCCCCTTCTTCTTCAGGTCCCGGATAATCTGCTGGACGTCGAAGACCGCGATCGGGTCGACTCCGGAGAAGGGCTCGTCCAGGAGCATGAGCTTGGGGGAGATCACCAGGGCCCGCGAGATCTCGAGCCGTCGACGCTCTCCCCCGGAGAGGGTGTAGGCCTTGTTATTCGCTAGGTGCTCGATGCCTAGTTCGGTCAGAAGCTCCCGGGCCCGGCGGCGGCGGGCGGACCTCTTCAACCGCAGCGTCTCCAGGATGGCCAGCAGATTCTCCTCGACCGTGAGGTTGCGGAAGATCGACGGCTCCTGGGAAAGGTAGCTGATGCCGAGCCGGGCCCGCCGGGACATCGGCCAGCGGGTGATGTCCTGCCGGCTGAAGAAGACGCTCCCCGCGCTGGCCTTGATCAGCCCCACCACCATGTAAAAGGTAGTGGTCTTGCCCGCGCCGTTGGGGCCGAGCAGGCCCACGATCTCCCCCTGGTTCACCGAAAGGCAGACGTTGTCCACCACCTTGCGGTACTTGTACATCTTGACCAGGTTCTCGGTTCTTAAGATCTCGTTCATTTTCCCCGCGCGGCGCGGCGCCGCGGGTAAAAGTATTTGCCCGCGAACCGCCTCCCGGGCCCACGGCTCAGAATCCGATTTCCACGTCCTTCTCGGGGACCACGTTTACCCCCGGCGCCCCCTCCACCCGCATCTCCTGGCGGTCGAGGAAAAAGGTGATCGTCTCCCCCCGGACCGTGCCTTCCGCCTGGCTGATCGTCGCCTGGCCGGCCATGACCACCTTTTTCTCCTGCGGGTAGTATACCACCGTGTCCGAGCGGCCTCTCCGCTGTCCCATCTCGACCGTCACTCCGCCCAGGGCCTCCGCCTTCTCCACGGTCTTCCCCCGGTCGGAGAAGTGGATGACCAGCTTCTCCGAGCGCAGCGTCCCCCGGGGGTTCTTGATCAGCGCGTTGCGGTAGAAGGTGACCAGGTTCTTTTCGTAATCGACCGTCAGGTTGCCGTCGCAGGTCACCACGGTCCAGTCTTCGGCCGGAGTGGGGCTGGGCGCGGGCGGAGGCGTCGCGGAGGCGAGGGCCAGCGCGCCGAGGAGGAGGGCCGCGATCATAGCGGGAACAGCCCCTGGTTCCCCTGCTCCTTGATCAGGACCCGGATGTCCTCCATCACCCGGACCGTCTTCGCCTTGGGATCCCAGGCGATTCCCCGCCCGGTGAGGACCATCCCTTCCCGGCGCAGGGTCACCCGCTCGTCGCCGGCCGACACCTCGTTGGTGCGGGAGTTGAAGATCACCCGGTCGACCTGGATCTTGAGGTCCCCGGTCTCGGGATCGTAGGATTGGGCGAGGAGGCCGCCGATCTCGATCATCTGCCGGGAGAGAAACTTGGCCATGGTCCCCTTGAGAACCCAGGCGATCTCGCCCGCCTGGTCCGGGATGAAGCGCTCGAAGCCCCCGCCGATCTGCTGGTCGGCCGCCAGGGGCGGCGTCTGCCCCCGGACGGCCGGGAGGCAGACGAGGGCGAGTGCCGCCCCGAGGGCCAGCGCCGCGATGGCTGGATCACGTTTCATGTTCTGCGGGCGGACAGGATGAGGTCGACGACTTCCATCACCGCCCCCTCTCCGCCGCGGCGGCGGCAGCGGTAATCGACGACCGGGTCGAGGCCGGGATGGCCGTCCGCGGGCGTGGCGGCGAAACCCGCCGCCGCCAGGATTTCCCGGTCGGGGAGATCGTCTCCGACGGCCGCGGTCTCGCCGAGCGGCCAGCCCCGCCGGAGCGCGAGGGCGCGGAAGGCGGACGCCTTCCGCCGGACCCCCTGCCGGACCACCGTCACCCCGAGCTCCCGCGCGCGCCGGAGGACGGCCGGCGATTTCCGGCCGCTCAGGAACGCCACCTCGATCCCGGCGGAAAGAGCGCGCGCGATCGCCGAGCCGTCGCGAACGTGGAAGGCCTTCAGTTCCCCTCCGGCGGCATCGAGGAGTATCCGGCCGTCGGTCAGGACGCCGTCCACATCCAGGACCAGGAAACGGACGCGGGCCGCGCGGGCGGACACGTCACTTTTCCGGAGCTTCCTCCGCATCTTCAACTTCCTAACCCTTACCCATCGACCAGATTATACGATCCCCGCGTTCAGCAGGTCCTGGATGTCGAGAAGGCCGAGCGGCCTTCCCCGGGGGGAGATCACCGGGATCTCGTCCACCTTCCGGTCGCTCAGGAGGCGCAAGGCCTCCGCCGCCAGGGTTTCGGGGCCCAGGGTGAGGGGGGAGCGGGTCATCACGTCCCGGACCGGGCGGGAGAGGACCCCCCGGTCCTTTTCGATCTGGCGGCGAAGATCGCCGTCGGTGAAGATACCGGAGATGCGGCCGAAACGGTCCACGACCGTGGCCGAGCCCGCCCGGGCCGAGGTGATCCGGAACAGGACGTCCTTGACCGGCGTCGACTCCCCGACCACGGGGTGAAAGCGCCCCGTCCGCATCAGGTCGCTGACCTTGAGGAGCAGCCTCCTCCCCAGGGCCCCCCCGGGATGGAGGCGGACGAAGTCCGCCGGCTGGAAACCCCGGCGCTCCACCAGGGCCACCGCCAGGGCGTCCCCGATGGCTAACGCGGCGGTGGTCGAGGAGGTGGGGGCCAGGTTGTGGGGGCAGGCCTCCCGCTTCACCCGGGCGTCCAGGACGACGTCGCTGTGGCGGGCCAGCGTCGAGCGCGAATTGCCGGTGAGAGCGACGACCGGGACCCCGGCCTGCTTGAGGAAGGGGAGAAGGTTAGTGATCTCCTCGGACTCTCCGGAGCGGGAGATGGCCAGGACCGCGTCCTCCTTGCCGACCATCCCGAGATCCCCGTGCAGGGCTTCCACGGGGTGGAGGCTCAAGGCGGGGGACCCGGTGCTGGCGAGCGTGGCCGAGATCTTGCGCCCGACCAGTCCCGCCTTGCCCATGCCGGTGACGATGATCCGCCCCCGGCAGCGGAAGAAAAGCTCCACCGCCTTCTCGAACTCCCGTCCCAGGCGCGGAACGAGGTCCAGGATCGCCCGGGCCTCGGTGCGGAGGACCCGCCGCCCGATCTCCCGGACATCCCGGCGGCGTTTGGTCTTCCCGGCTCGGGCCGAGAGAGCCTTCATCGTCCCCTCCCCCCCTTCACCACCCGGTCGATCGCCGTCACCGCCGCGAGGAGAGCGGGAAGGCGTTCGAGCGCCAGCACACTGGCGGCGTCGGAGCGCGCCCGTTCCGGCCGATCGTGGACCTCGAGGAAGAGCGCGTCGCAGCCGGCGGCCGCGGCCGAACGGGCGAGAACGGGTATGTATTCCCGCTGCCCCCCGGAAAAGCCGGCGGCGCCCCCCGGCAGCTGGACGCTGTGGGTGGCGTCGAAGACGGCCGGGTAGCCGAGGGAGCGGATGGCCGGGAGCGCCTTCAGGTCGTTGACCAGGCAGTGGTAGCCGAAACTGGTCCCCCGCTCCGTGATCAGGATGCGCCGGTTTCCCGCGCTCTCGATCTTGGCGATGACGTGGACGATGTCGTCCGGGGAGAGAAACTGCCCCTTTTTCACGTTCACCGCCCGGCCGGTCCGGGCCGCGGCCAGGAGCATGTCGGTCTGGCGGCTGAGGAAGGCGGGAACCTGGAGGATGTCGGCCACCTCCGCCACGGCGGAAGCGTCCTCCGGGCGGTGGAAATCCACCAGGAGGGGAAGGGCCGTCCGCTCCCGGACGGCGGAGAGGACGGCGAGCCCCTCGACGAGGCCGGGCCCGCGGTAGGAGTCGATCGAGGTGCGGTTGGCCTTGTCGTAGGAGGCCTTGAAGACCAGCGGGACGGAAGAGGCGGCGCAGAGGGACTGGAGGCGGGCGGCGATGCGCAGCGTGTGCTCTCTGCTCTCGATCACGCAGATCCCCGCGATCAGGGCCAGCGGCCGGCGACCGCCGATGGTGACCTGGCCGACTCGGATTTCCTTGGTCTTGGGGATCATGGCGAGGAGGGTGAAGGTGTCAGGGTTCAGAGGTTCACGGTTCAACGGTTCAGCGGTTCACGGTTCAGCGGTTCACGATTCAACGGTCGACGGCCATTCTTCAACCGTTGAACCCTTGAACCGTTGAACCTTGGAACCCTCCCGGAGTAAACCACCGACTCATGCCTTGCTGGTTATTACCTCGACCTTATCATCTCCCGCGCCCGCTCGAGATCCTCCGGCGTGTCGATCCCCACCGTATCCGAGCGGACGGTGATCACCTTAATCCTATACCCGTTCTCCAGCACGCGCAACTGCTCCAACCGCTCGCGGCGCTCCAGGCCGGAGGGGGGGATCCGGACCAGGCGCAGGAGAAAGTCCTTCCGGTAGCCGTAGATCCCGATGTGCTTGAAGGTCCTCCCCCGGGGGGCCGTCCCTCCCGCCGGGATGAGGGAGCGGGAGAAGTAGAGAGCCCACCCCTGCGCGTCGGTCACCACCTTGACCGTATTGGGGTCGGCGAGCTCATGGGGGTCCTCGATCTCGGTCCGGGCCGTCGCGATGAGGAGAGCGGGATCGTTCCGGAGAACGTCCGCCACCCGGTCGATCGTCGACGGGCGGAGGAAGGGCTCGTCCCCCTGGATGTTCACCACCCAGCGGGCCCTGAGGAACCGGCAGGCCTCCGCCGACCGCTCCGTGCCGGTCCGGCGCCGGGACGAGGTCATCACCGCCCTCCCGCCGAATCCGGCGACCGCCGACCGGATCCTCTCGTCGTCGGTGGCCACCAGGAGGTCGTCGAGTTTTTTCGCCTTCGCCGCCTGCCGGTAGACCCGCTCCAGGACGGAACGCCCGCCCAGGTCCTGGAGGAGCTTCCCCGGGAAGCGGCTCGATCCCCAGCGCGCGGGGATGATCCCGACCGTCCGTCCCGAGGCCGCCGTCATGCCGCCCTCCTTCGGTTCGACCCGGCCTTCCGGCGCGCGCCGCGAGAGGGGGGGATGCGCCGGGCGGCGGCGAGGAGGTCGGACGCGACGGCGTCGGGCGCCGGCCAGGAAGGCGAGCGCTTGAAGACGCGCAGGCGCGGGCCGGAGGCGATGAGCACGGTCCGGCAACCGGCGTTCCGGCCGGTCTCCACGTCGAGAAGCTTGTCGCCGACGAAATACGATCGGGGAAGGTCGAGGCGGAACTTGCGAGCCAGTTTCTCCACCAGCAGGGGCGAGGGCTTCCGGCAGCGGCAGCGGGCGTCCGGGTGGTGGGGGCAGATCGCGATCCCCTTGAGCTTCACCCCGTCCCGGGCCAGCTCGCGCCGGAGCTTGCGGTGGATGGCCGTGAGGCCACGACGGGTCAGGTAGCCGCGGGCCAGGCCGGACTGGTTGGTGACGATGAAAAGCAGATAGCCGCGGTCCCGGAGGAGCCTCAGCCCCGCCCGGGCGGCGGGCAGGATCTGGAACTCGTCGACGGAAGAGACGTATCCGGAATCGAAGTTGATCGTCCCGTCGCGGTCGAGAAAGATGGCCGCCTTTTTCATCCCCGGTTCAAGGTCCGGATTAGCTCCTCGGGGCTGGCGGTGGCGGTGCCGAGCTTGGCGACCACGACGCCGGCCGCGGAGTTGGCGAGATGGGCGGCCTCCCGGAGACTCGCCCCGGAGGCCAGCGCGAGGGCGAGCGTGCCCGCCACCGTGTCCCCGGCTCCGGAGACGTCGAAGACCTCCCGGGCGACGGTGGGGATGTGGAAAAGGGGGCGCCGGCTCTCGCAGAGGCACATCCCGTCCTCCCCCAGGGTGATCAGGACCGACTGCGCCCCCCAGCGGCGGAGGAGAGCGCGCCCGAGGTCCTGGAGCGACGCCTTCCGGCCGAGCCCGGAGGCGGCCAAGGCCTCCCTCCGGTTGGGCGTGACCACGGTCGCGCCCCGGAAGCGGAGGGGGTTGTTCTCGTTGGGATCGACAATGACGAACTTGCCGCGCGGCCGGAAGACGGAGATGAGGGACGCCACCATCTCCTGGCCGATCAAACCCTTGGCGTAATCCTCCACGATCGCCCCGTCCACCGAACCCTCCAGGCGGCGGGCGGCCTGGACCAGCCGTTCCCCGACCTCTCTTCCGACCGGGGTCGCGTCCTCCTTGTCCACCCGGACCACCTGCTGGTGGCCGGCCAGGACCCGGGACTTGGTGATGGTCGGGCGCCGGGGGTCGGTGATGAGGTGGCGGACGTCGATCCCGCTCCGGACGAGGAATTTCTTCAGGCGCCTTCCGGCCAGGTCGGCGCCGACCACGCCGAGGAGGGCCGCCTGCCCGCCCAGGGCCCGGACGTTATTGGCCACGTTGGCGGCGCCGCCCGGGACCCAGTTCTCCGAGACCACCCGCACCACCGGCACCGGCGCCTCGGGGGAGATCCTCTCCACCTCGCCGCGGACGTATTCGTCGAGCATCAGGTCGCCGATGACCAGGACCCGGCTCCGGGGGAAGCGGCGGATGATCCCGAGCCAGCGCTCCATCTTTCCCGAGGCCGTCATCGCTCCATCTCCTCGATCACCGCCCGCCGGAGGAGGGGGATCATGATCTCGTGCTGCCCCAGGAAAGCGTATCCCCTTCCCTTCCGCCCCGGGGGACGTTTGATCACGTTCTCCATCGGCCGGTACCCCCGGATCATGTCGAAGTTGGCCGTCCAGAGCCCCTCGAGCTTCTTCCCTAGGTTGCGGGCGATCGCGACCGTCTTCAGAAAAACCTCGGGCAGGACCACGGCGGAGCCGATGTTGATGTAGCCGCCGGACTCGCAGGCGGCCACCAGGCCGGCGAGAAGGCGGAAGTCTTGGAGGGAGGACTCGCCCAGGGCGGCGCCGGAGGCGGCGGGATGGGAGTGGATGGTGTCGGTGCCGATGGCGATGTGGACGGTCAGGGGGAGGCCCAGCGCGAACCCCCGGGCGAGGACGGAGAGGGAGCGGTGGGGAAGCTTCTTCGTCTCGATGAAGCGGCCGATCGCCTCCCCCGTCCCCCAGCCGCGCTTCACGCCCATCTTGATCGCTTCGTTCAGCATCCTCCCGGTCTCTTCGGCCATCCCGAAGATCCCGTCCTCCAGGGAGGAGGGGACGTCCTCGGAGGTCTCGCCGATTAAGGCGATCTCGAAGTCGTGGATGGCGGCCGAGCCGTTCATGGCCAGGGCCGTGATCACGCCTCTCTCCATCAGGTCGAT
This sequence comes from uncultured bacterium, assembly GCA_964584165.1. Lineage (GTDB taxonomy): Bacteria > Auribacterota > Erginobacteria > Erginobacterales > CAZKCI01 > CAZKCI01. The sequence goes on along the minus strand of CAZOYW010000008.1, from coordinate 54,067 downwards.
GAGGAGTGCGGAGAGGCCGCATTTGATCACATGCCCGCCGATCCCGACGATCAGGGGGTGCCCCTCCCGCCGGGTTCGGACGATCCTCCGGGCCAGATCGCGGAAGTCCTTGGCGGCTAGGATGTTGGGGAGAGATGCCAGGAACTCCCCCCAGGAGGAGCCGGGCGGGCAGGGTTTGGCGAAGTCGGCGATCTTGACCTTGTGCGGTATGCGCCGGATCGGGAGGGTCTTGATTTTCTGGAAATCGACCATGGGCCTCTCCCCGGACTGGGGACGGATGCAACCGGACGATTGAAGGCGCTTATGGTAGCAGAACCCCCTCCCCTGTCAAGGGCGAGGGGGGCGGCCCGGAGAGAACGCGGCCGGCCTGTGTCAGTATCCGGCCGATCGGTTCAACGCATAGGGGGAGGAGAAGGGTTCAGGATTCAGGGTTTAGGGTTCAGGGCATTCTGCTGGGAGCTACGCCATCCCATTCATGTTAATACTCGCAATAATTCGTGGAAGTCATTCGCCGGGCGAGGCCGACGCCTCGCGGGAGCCGGCGAGGCCGACCAGGAACCAGAAGAGGAAGGCGAGGCGGACGGTGAAAAGGGGGTGGTCGATCAGGCCGCCGGCCAGAAAACCGGCGAAGCCGGCCAGGAGGCCGTGGCCGAGGGCGCAGAAGAACCAATCCCCGGACCAGAGGAGGCGCCGGCGCAGCACAGCGAAGAGCCGCCAGAGAACGGCGAGGAAGGCGAAGAGGCCGGCGAGGCCGGAGGCGAAACCGAGCGCGAGGTAGAGGTTATGGGAATGGATCGGCTTCTCGCCGGTCGGAGTGAGGAAGACCGGCTCCTCTTGGGCTTCCCAGACGGCCATGAAAGGCCGGTAGCCCGTCCCGTAGCCGAGGATCGGACGACGGGCGATCAGCCGGACCGTCCCCTCCCAGTAGATGCGGCGCTTCATCAGGTTGACGTCGCGGGAGACGTCGAGGACGGACCGCACCCGCTCCCGGAAGTACGAGCGGGGGCCGGCGGCGGCGCCCAGGACGACCAGGAAGACCGCGAGGAGCACCGCCGACCAGAGGCGCCATCTCCCCGGCCAGCCCGCGGAGAGGATGACAAATGCGAAGAGGAGGCAGATCCAGGCGGTCCGGGAGAAGGTGAGGAGCATCGCGGCCGAGAAGGCGAGGGAGACCGCCCCGGCCAGGACCTTCAGCCCGGACGGCGCGGGGAAGAGGAGGAAGGCGAGGGAGATGGGGAGGAGGAGGAGGAGGGCGGAGCCCCCGGCGTTGGGGTGGAGGAAGGCGAGCCAGATCCGGTGGGCGGCGCCCGGGAAATAGACCCCCTCCCGGTAGAGATAAAGCCCGCCCAGCGTCGAGGCGAAGACCGCCGCGAAGAGCACGAACGCCGCGGCCTTCTGCAAGATCGGCCGGCGCAGGACGAAAAGGGCGGTCAGGGCGAGCGCGCCGGAGGCGAGGACCTCCCGGAGCCCCTCCCGCCAGCCCTGGGACCGCCAGGGGGAAAGAGCCCAGGCGAGTGTGCAGACCAGGAGATAGGCGAGGACCGCCCCGGCCAGCCCGGAGCGGAAAGGGCGGATCTTCCCGTCCCAGAGACAGCCCAGGGCCCAGAAGAAGAAGAGGGCGAAGGCGAAGTCGTGGAGTTTTCCGCCCGCGCTGAACCGGATCGGTTCGAGCGCCGGGGCGCGCAGCGAGAAGAGAGGCTGTTCGAGCGAGGAGGGAGACCGCTCTCCGGAGTTGAGACCGACCTGGCCGAGGCCGATCAGGGCGACCAGGACCAGGAGGGCGCCGGTCAGGATGGCGCGGTAGGCGTCGGAAAAGCGTTTCATGCGCGGAAAAGGAATTCCCAGGCGTAACCCCTGAGGAAGTCCAGCTTGCGCCGGAACCGGCGGCGCGCCCGCTCGACCTTCTCCGCCGGCGCCCGGAGGAAAGACCGGGCCGCCAGGGCGACGCCGGACTCGAGAAAGGCGGCGGCGATCTCGAGAAGGCAGAGCGGCTTGAAGAGGGCGAGGAAGAGGGCCGGCCCCGCCTCCGGACGGAACGCGCGGAAGTAGCGGCAGTAGCCGCGGAGGAGGTGGAAGGCGGCGAAGGCGCCGGAGGGGCCGGTGGATTTCCCGCCGGCGTGGACGATCGCGGGACGGGGCGCATACCAGATCTCGCCCCCGGCGGCGGCCAGGCGGCGGCAGAGATCGACCTCCTCCAGGTAGAGGAAATACCCCTCGTCCATCCCCCCCGCCGCCTCCCAGGACTCCCGCCGGAGGAAGAGGGCCGCCCCCATCGGCTGTTCGATCCGCGACTCCCGGTTGTAGTCGAAATCCTCCCGCCGGTAGCGGCGGAGAGCGGTCCGGAAGAGGCCGAACCGCTTGAGGATCGTGAACTCCCCGAGCGCCGCCGCGGGGGTGGGGAAGGAGCGGACCGAGGGCTGGAGCGACCCGTCGGGGTTGAGGAGACGGCAGCCGGCGGCCGCGGCGCGGGGATGGACGTCCAGGAACCGGACCATCTCCTCGAGCGAGCCGGGGGGCATGACCGTGTCGGGGTTGAGGAGGAGGCAATATCTCCCCCGCGCTCCCCGGAGAGCCTGGTTGCAGGCGGCGGCGAAGCCCCGGTTCGAACGGTTTGCGATCAGGGCGACGCCCGGGAACTCCGCCCGGACCATGTCCGCGGAGCCGTCGCCCGACCCGTTGTCGACGACCCTCGTTTCAACCCCGGCGGGGAGGGAGGCGAGGCAGGCGCGAAGATCCTCCCGGGAGTTGAAACTGACGATGGCGACGGTGAGGTCCATGGAAAACTAGTAATCGGTAATCAGTGATCAGTTATCAGTAAAAGCAATCGCTCCCAAATCCCATGATTGTTTATCACTTCCTGACCGTACCCTATTTGCTGATCACTGATTACTGATCACTGATTACTGATCACTGATTACTGATCACTGTTCTTCCTCCTCTCCGCGGAGAAGGGCGGCGAAGCGGGGGGCGAGGACTAAGAGCGCATACCTCTCCTCCACCAGCCGCCGTCCCGCCCGCCCCATCCTCGCCCTCTCCTCCGGCGAGCGGAGGAGGGAGACGATCGCCTCCTCCCATTCGCCGGGCGAGCGGGCGAAACGGCCGCTTATGCCCTCGCTCACCGCTTCGCGATTGGCCCCCACCGGGGAGCAGACGACGGGGAGAAAGGCGGCGAAATACTGCAGGATCTTGAGCGCGCATTTGCCCCGCGCCCATTCGTCGTCGAAAAGGGGCATGATCCCGAGGCCGAAGCCCCTAAGCTCCCGGACCTCGGACTCGAGCGACCAGCGCCGGGCGTCGAGGCGGACGCCGGGGAGGGCGGGGTCCCCGTCGGAGACGGTCCGGAAGACGAAACCGGGACGGGACCGGGAGAGGCGGCGAAGCGCCTCCTCGGCCAGGCGGAGGTAGACGAAGTTGCTCTTCGTCCCCATCCACCCGACGACCTCGCTTTGCTCCCCCGCCGGCCGATCCGGGAAGGGGGCGAGATCGACCGGCGTGGGCAGGACCCGCACGGGGCGGCCTTGGGGACGGGCGAGATCGGCCAGATACTCGTTGCCGGCAATGACGAGGTCCACCCCGGAGACCAGGCGCCGGAAGCCGGCGCGGCGGGAGAGCGAGAAGCGCCGGGGGGAGTTCGAATCCCGGTAGATCAGCGCGTCGTCGAAGTCGAAGATCAGCCGCCGGGCTTTCCGGCGCAAGCGGCGGAAGTCGAAGGGGTTGAGAAGCTTCCGGTGGACGAGCACGGCGTCGAAGTCGCCGGCCCGGTCGAGGAGGCGCTTTCGCCCGGGGCCGCGCGGCCCCAGGGCGGAGACCTGCAGGGCGATCCCTTCCGGACTAAGCGGTCCCTGGTACTGACGGACCCGGAAGCGGCAGGACGCCGACTGCGGATCGGCCGCGATGGCCAAAACATTCATCATAGATTTCCAGGATCTCCTGCATGTTGCGGCGGTAGGGGAACTCCTCCGCCCGCCGCCGCGCCGCCGCCCCCATCGCCTTCCTCAGCCCGGGATCGGCCAGGCGACGGATCATCTCGACCAGGACGAAGATGTCCCGGGGGGTTTCGACCACGAACCCCTCCTTCCCCTGGGTGATGATCTCGGAGGTCCCGCAGAAGGTGGTGGTGATGGCCGGGAGGCCGCTCGCCATCGCCTCCAGGACCACGAGAGCGGAGGGGTCGTAGAAACTGGGATGGACGAAGATGTCGGCGGCGGCGTAGTAGCGGGGGGTGTCCTCCCGGCTCCCCAGAAAGATCACCCCCTCCCCCACTCCCAGGCGACGGGCGAGGGCGGCGTAGCGGGAGATCTTCCCCTCCCCCAGCACCGCCAGATGGTACGAAGCCCCGGGCGATCGGAGGCGGGAGAGCGCCCGCATCAGGGGCAGGAGCCCCTTGAGGCGGAAGTTGTGCGCGACAAAGAGGATGAGGATGTCGTCTTCCTTCAGGCCGAGCTCCCGCCGGACGGCCTGGCGGTGGAGGGGGACGTTGCGGGGGTGGAATTTCTCCAGGTCCACCCCGTTTCTCACGATCCTCACCTCTTCCGGCTTCATCCGGTTATGGCGGATCAGGTCGTTCCTCACCATGGGCGAGATGGCGATGACCAGGCGGGCGTCCCTCATCTGGGCTCTCTCCACCAGGAAATAGGAGAAACGGCGGAGGCTGAAGACGTAGCCCAGCGCCCGCAAGCCCTTGGCGAGGGGGCGGGAGATCGAGCGGAGGTTTCCGAGCAGGGAGGCCATCTGCGACCCCCCCAGGGGCTGGAAGACGTGCATCCCCAGCGTCCGCCCGAAGGAATGGATCACGTCGTAGGAACCGGCGCGGACCTGCCGCTTGACCCCGAGGGCGAAGGCGAGCGTGCGCAGCCACTTCGGCCGGAGCGGGACCTGAACGAAGTGGACGAAGAGGTTGTCCCGCGGGGAGACCGTGCTGGACAGGGTGTGGATGTGGACCTGGTGCCCCTCGTGGCAGAGGAGGTGGGCGAGATCGGAGACATAGCGCTCCGCGCCGCCGCGGGCGGGGTTAAAGTTTTCCAGGCAGAGGGCGATCTTCATTATTTTGCGGATGATCGGCGATCCCGCCGATCATCCGAAAAATATCAATTCACATCCAACAACCTCCACCGCCGGCGACGCTATTCTCGGGACCCGGCGTAGCGCGAGCCGAAGACTTTCTCGCGCATCCGCCAATGCCAGCGATGCCACCGCTCCCCTCCCCCCTGCGCCCGGCGGACGAGGGAACGCCGGAAGGCCCGGTCGCGGGGGGCGTAGGCCAGAAGAAAGCGCAGCGCGGGCCGGGGGTCGGCTCGCTTCGGGAAGGCCATTTTCAAGTAGGAGCGGTATAAACGCAAAAGATTTCTCTCTTTTTCCGGCCGCGGCAAGCGCGGACGGAATAAGGATTGGTCCAGGTCGAGCAGATAGGCCTCCGCTCGGCGGTCCCCCGGCCGGATCAGTATGTTCTTCAAGTTCAAATCCGCGTGGTAGAGACCCTTCTCATGGGCGCGGGCGACCAGGCGGCCGGCGGAGCGGACGGCTTGGTCGGCTCGCAGGGACCCGCTCCCCTCCGCCGCCAGGAGGCCGAGGAGATCCTGGGCGCCCAGGATCTGTTCCGTGATCAGGTCCGCCCGGATCGTTCCGGCCCGCGCCGGGCGGAGGAAGAGGCCCAGGGCGAGCGGGACGGGGAGGCCGTCGGCGCGGGCGCGCTCGAGGACGGCGAGCTCCCTCAAGGGGCGCCCGCTCCCGGCTAGGAGATCTCCCGTGATTCCGCCCAGGAGCCCGCCGTGGCGGTAGCGGCGGACGACCAGGCGCTTCCCTCCGATCGCGAGAACGAGCGGCCGCCCCCGGCCGCGGAGATACTCCGCTCCCGGGAAGGCGGCGGCCAGCTCCTCCCGCGATCTTCCCCCCAGCGGTACGAGGACCTTCTCCCAGCCGTCGCGGACAACCCAGACGGATCCCCCCTTTTCGGCCAAAGAGAAACCGGGGGGGAGCCTCCGTTGCAGTTTCGCTAGTTTCATATCCGGGATGTTATAAGTCAGTCCAGATTTGAAATCTCAAATCTGAAATTGCCCGGCTAAGATCAAAGATAGGGCCGGACCCTTTCCAGGACCTCCTCCGGCCGGATCGCCTCCATGCAGACGGCCCTCCGGCAGCGGCGCTTCCCGCAGGGGGCGCAGGGGACAGAGGAGCGGACGACCAGCGAGAGGTGGCGATAGGGTCCGGTGCGCCGGGGGTCGGACGGGCCGAAGAGTCCGACCGTCGGGACGCCCAGGGCCGAGGCGATGTGCATCGGGCCCGAGTCGTTGGAGACCACGACCCGGGCGGAGAGGAGGACACCGGAGAGCTCCCGCAGCGTCGTTTTGCCCGCGAGCTCCACGACGCGACCGGGGCGGGCGGCCCGTTCCGCGATCGCCCGGGCCCGGGGGGCGTCCTGCGCTCCTCCAGCCAGGACGACCGCCCGGCCGGTCGTCTCCGCGACCAGGCGGCAGAAGGCCGCCGCGTTCGCCTCCGGCCATCGATTGGCCGGCTTGGTCGCGCCGATGTTGAGCGCGACGAACGGACCGCCGACGCCGGCGGCGATCAGCAGGGCGCGGGCGGCCGTCCGCGCCGCCTCGCCGACGGGAAGATCGAAAACCGGGGCGGACGGAGGACAGCCGAGGTAGGCGGCGAACTCGAGATACTGCTCGACCATGTGGCGGGAGGGATCGGCGGGAGCGATCTTCTCGTTGGTGAAGAGCCAGGAGCCCTCCTTGCACCTCGATCGGTCGAAGCCGAGGCGGCGGGGGGAGCCGGAGAGGAAGGTGAAGAAGGCTGCCCGCAGTATCCTCTGGAGGTCGATGACCAGTTCGGGGCGGAAGGAACGGACCTCGCGAAGGGCCCGGAGGGCGGCCGGGAGGCCGGCGGGGCGGTCGAAGACGATGAAGCGGTCCACCGCGCGGATCCCCTCCACGGCCGGAAGCGACTTCGGCTCGATCAGCCAGGCGAGCGTCGTATCGGGCCGGGCCGTTTTGAGGGCGACGGCCAGGGGGACCGTGTTGACCGCGTCCCCGATCGAGCCGAGCTTGACCAGCAAAATTTTAGATTGTCCCTTCGCGGGATGCGGCGATGCTCCGCCGCCTTCCCGCGGAGACAAACTAAAATTTCGAGATTTCATGCCGGGGTGACGGCCCACGGACGGGCAAGACGCCGTTCAAGCCGCCCCCGGGCTCCGGTTGGGCGGGGAGGGTGGTTTGTCCGGGCGGAGGCGCGCGTAGAGGGGGAGCGTCTTCTCCCGGCGGCCGTCGATGGCGAGATCGACCGCGTATTCCCCCGGCCGGTCGATTTTGAGTGACTGGATATTCAGGATCAGGTTGGCCGCCGCGGTGACGGCCCCGGGGGCGAAGCGGACGACCATCCCCCCCTCCATCGGAGGGAGGAAGGGCTTGCCGTCGCCGTCGATAAAGACGATCCGGACCTTGTGCTCCCCCTCCTCCACCGGGGAGAAGCGGATCCGCAGGGCCAGCGCGCAGTGCGGCCAGACCAGGGGGAAGGAGGAAGCGGTTATCGAATCGAAGGTGCCGAGCAGCGAGAGCTTGCCGAGATAGTCGACGGCCGCGTCGCAGAGGACGAAGGTTTCGATCTCCATAGCGCTCCTCGATTCAAGAGATTCCACGGATTTCGCGCCTGCCCGTCGGCGGGCGGTACAGGCGGGTATCATGGCGGATTATAGCACACCGATCGCTCCTCCGCCTTCTTTGATGCGCGCCTATTCGCGGTGAAATCGCCGGGCCGGGCAGGCCCATTCGCGCTTTATTCCCGCCTCCGCCCTTCGGGCTGCGGCGGGCAGGCGCGAGATTCGTGGTTAAAAAGCGGGGCCGGGGCGGGGTTTTTACCACCAAGTCATTCCCCGGCGAAAAGGGAGACGCAGTGCTCGCCGTAACAGGGGGCGGAGGCGAGGAGGCGGGCGGAGCGGGCGAGGCTCTCCCGTATCCCGGGGAGGGGATCGCGGAGGATCCCGCCCGCCTTGAGGTCCCGGCGGTGGAAGCAGGGGTAGACCGCGCCGTCGGAGTCGATTACGAAGGAGCGCCGCCCCATGGCGCAGGAGGAGGGGCGCGCGCTCCCTCCCCGGTAGAGTGCGCCGATGTAGGCCGGGTAGCGGTCTCCGGCGAATTCCCGTCCCCACGACCGGAGAAGGCGCTCCAGATCTTCCCATTCCACGCCGCTCAGCGCCGAGGGGGAGAAGCGCGGACGTAAGGGGGAGGCGCGGGGGATGAAGGCGGGCTGGAGGATCATCCCCCACCCTTTCCGCCCGGCCCAGTCGACCAGGGCGGGGAGGTCGGCGAGGTTCTCCCGGTGGAAGACGGTCGTGACCGTTACCGCGTCCGGGGGAAACTCCGCCAGGAGACCTGCGGAACGCTCCAGCCGTTCAGCCTCGGCGAGGGAGTTGACCGAGAACGCGACCGCTTCCGCGAGTTCGCGCAGGCCAATTCCGCTCCCCGGACGGCCCGGGAAAACCCCGCCGCTCAGGAGGAGGCGGCGCAGGCCGAGACGACCGGCCGCCCGCGCGATCTCCGGGAAATCGGTTCGGATGAGCGGCTCGCCACCGGTGAAGATCACGGACTTCGCCTGGAGCTCCTTCGCCCGCTCTAGGGCCAGGATCGCTTCCCCCGTGGTGAGCTCCTCCGCGGGATGATCGAGATAGCCCGTCCGGTAGAAGCAGAAGGGGCAGGCCTTGGAACAGCTCCCGGTCAGGACGAGGAAGAGGGTATCCATCGGCAACCCAAGGATAAGTAATCAGTGATCTGCAAGCCGGCCGGGTCCGTCCAGACCTCAGGCCAGTTCCTGGACGGCGGATAAGACCTCCTCCACCGTTATCTCCGTCATGCAGCGGAAATCGGTCGGGCAGACTCGGCGGAGGCAGGGCGAGCAGGGAACGGCCTTGTAGATCGTCCGGGCCTTGTCGCCCCGGGGGGCGGTCGCCGCGGGGTCGGAGGAGCCGAAGAGGCCGACCACGGGGACCCCGAGGGCGGCGGCCAGGTGGAGAGGCCCCGTGTCGTTGGCCACGAAGACCCGGCAGAGGCCGATGAGTCCCGCGAGATCCTTCAGGTCGGTCTCCCCGGCGAGCGAGAAAACGCGCCGGCCCCCGCCCCGGGCCACCCTCCCGGCCAGCTCCGCCTCGACGGCGTTTCCGAAGACGATCACCGCGCTCTCCTCCCCGCGCGAGAGCTCCGCGGCCAGGCGGCCGTAGCTCTCGAGCGGCCAGCACTTGGCGGGGCCGTGGCTGGCTCGGGGGTGGAGGCCGTAGAGGCGCTTCCAGTCCGCCCTCCCCGTCGCCCTCTCCAGCGCCTCCCGCGCCCGAGCCCGCAGCCCCTCGGGGAGGGAGACGGGGGCGAGCGGCGCCGGAGTCCCCTCGGGGAGATCGGCGACCAGGCGGTAGTAGTAGTCGATCCGGTGGGTGTGGCGGTAGCCCCGAGCGCACTCCCGGCGGCGGGTGAGGAGGAGCGACCTCCCCTCCTCGGCGTAGCCCCACCGCTCCGGGATGCCGGCCAGGCAGACCCAGATCGCCGATTCCAGGGAGCGGGGGAAGATCAGGGCGAGATCGAACCGCTTCTGACGGAGCGAACGGACGAGAGCGGCTTTGGCGGAAAGGTCCCTCGCCCCTCCCCGGACCTGGTAGGGGATGACCTCCCGGACGCCCTCCACCAGTTCCCAGAGCGGCGCGATCCCCCGCTTGACCAGGACCGAGATGCCGGCGGCGGGGAAGAGGGAACGGGCCGCCGCCACCGCGGGGAAGGTGAAGACGTTGTCCCCGACCCAGTTGGGGGCCTTGATCAGGATCGAACGGATCGGCAACGCGGGCTCTTTCATGCGCTTCAGCGGTTCACGGTTCAGCGGTTCACGGCTCAGCGGTTTAGATGTTCAGCGGTTATTTGTTAACCGTTGAGCCCTTGAACCGTTGAACCTTGAACCTGTTAATCCATTCATCCCCATCTCCGGTGCCCCCAGAGCCAGAGGTCGGGGCGTCCCCGCACGGCCTCCTCGATCACCGCGCCGATCCGCCGCGTCGTCTCCTCGACCGCGCGGGCGGGGGGGAGTTCCCGGGGAACGCTTATCTCCTCGCCGATCTCCACCCGGTAGCGGTCCCCCTCCGGGTAGAGGAAGGCGGGCAGGAGGGCCGCCCCTCCCCGCAGGGCGAGGACCGCGGGGGCGGCGGTCGCCGGCGCTTCCCGTCCGAAGAAGGGGATCTGGACCGACATCTTCCTCGCTCGCTGGTCGCAGAGGATCGCCACGCCGCCGTTCCGGGAGAGATAGCCGAGGACGACGGCGGCGCTCTCCCCTTTAGGGAAAAGATCGAGGCCCATCTCTTCCCGGGTGTCTTTGACCAGGCCGTCGACGGCCGGGTTCTTGATCTCCTGGCCGATCGCGCCGCCCCGGAAACCGAGGAGTCGGGGCAGGACCGCCAGGTATTCCCAGTTCCCGAAATGGGCCAGGATAAAGATGATCCCCTTCCCCCTCCGGAATGCCTCCCGGACTCTCTCCCCGCCGGTGACGGCGAAGCGCTCTTGCCAGGAGGAGCGGAAAAGGGCGGGAACCCGGAAGAACTCCACCGCCGTCCGCCCGGCGTTCCGGAAGGAATCGCGGGCGATCCGGTCGATCTCGCCCGGCGATTTCCCCGGGAAAGCGCGGGCCAGGTTGTCCCGGGCCACCCGGCGATGGCGGCGGTCGAAGAGGAACGCCGCCGCGCCCGCCCAGCCGCCGAGAGCGCGGGCCACGCGCTCCGGGACGATCCAGAGGGCCCGGCGGGCGGCGATGAGGAGCCAGTAAGACAACATAATAAGTAAGAAGTGAGAAGTGAGAAGTCAGAAAAGAGACGGCGGAAGTCTATACGCCGCGCGCGGAGGAGCGGGCTTCATTCCGGCGTCCTTTCTCCCGGTCGCGGAGGAGCCGGAGGAAGGAGGAGTCGAAGTTCTCCGCGCCCTCGAGCGTCTCCACCTGGACGCGCAGGGAATAGACCGGGAGGCCGGTGGGGGGGAGGAGAGGAAAGCGCGCGGCATCCTTCTCGGTGGTGACGATGACCTCGGCCCCCATCCGCCAGGCCTCGTTCATCAAATCGATCATCTCCTGGGAAACGTAGAAGTGGTGATCGGCGAAGCGGTGCTTCTTCACCACCTCCGCCCCCAGCTCGGCGAGGAGCCTTTCGAACCCCTCGGGGTGGGCGATCCCCGCCACCGAGCAGACCTTGGCGCCTTGCAGGAAGGCCAAAGAGGTCTTGAGCGAGGTCCTCAAATCGCGGAGGAAGAGGGGCTGGTGCCGGCATTCCATGATCTCGGCCCGGGAGTTGTAGCGGGCGAGGGACTGCTTGAGGCCGCCGGCGCACCCGGCTTCGGCCTTGGTGACGAGGATGATGTCGGCCCGGTCCAGGTTGCGGGGCGGCTCGCGGAGGATCCCCCGGGGTATCAGGTGGCCGTTGCCGAAGGGGCGCTGGGAGTCGACGAGGACGATGTCCAGATCGCGCTTCAGTCCCAGGTGCTGGAAGCCGTCGTCGAGGATGATGGTGTCGGCCTTGAGCCTCTTGGCCGCGTAGAGGGCGGCCTTGGCCCGGCGGCGGTTGACCAGGACCGGGATCCCCTCCAGGTTGGAGGCGAGGAGGTAGGGCTCGTCGCCGGCCACCCGCGCGGTCAGGAAGATGCGCCCTCCGTCCGAGACTACCCGGGTGGTGGGGGCGCCCAGGAGCTTTTCCTTCAGGCGCGCCAGGAGGGGGCCGGTGGAGCGGCGGTAGCCGCGGCTCACGATCGCGACCTTCCTCCCATGCTGGCTGAGGAGGCGGGCCAGCCGCTCCACCACCGGCGTCTTCCCCGTCCCCCCGACGGTGACGTTGCCCACGCTGATCACCCAGGCGGTGACCGAGCGGGTCGGGAAGAGATGGATGCGGTAGAGGAGAACGCGGCACTGGATCGCGAGGCGGTAGAGGATGGAGAAGAGCCAGAGAGAGCCTTTCAGGGCGGCGATCGCCGGCCCCTTCCGGCGGTTCTCGACCACTTCCAGGAAGAAGCTTTCCAGTCTTTCTCTCACGGGAGACCTCGGGAGGCAATCCTACCCCAGAGAAACGGGGGAAACAAGGGGAAGAACCGGGGCGATGTAAGGCCTCGGTTACGCGGGCGAACGCCGATCAGTCTGATCCGTCCGCTCCGGTCCGGACGTCGGCCAGGAGCTCGCTCAGGGACTCGAGGTTGCGCCGCGAGGCGCCCCGGCGGGACTCCACCGCCAACCGCGCCCTTCTCCCCATCTCGAGACGGCGGGCGGGATCGGCAAAAAGCGCGGCCAGGGCGGAGGCGAGCTCCCCCTCATCGGCGACCCGGACCGCCCCGCCCGCCTCCCGGAGGAGGCGGGCGCTGTCGCGAAAGTTGTCCATGGCCGGCCCGAAGAGGACGGGGACGGACCAGGCCGCCGGCTCGATCGGGTTCTGGCCGCCGCTCCCGGCGAGGGACCGCCCGATGAAGACCGCCGCGGCCTGGGAGTAGAGGGAGAAGAGGACGCCCATCCGGTCGAGGACGACGACCGGATCGGGGCCGGGGGCGTCTTCCGATCCGAAGAGACGGCAGGATTCCCCAGCCGCGGAGACGGCGGCGACGACCTCCTCCACCCGCTCGAGATGGCGGGGGGCGAGGAGGAGCCGGAGGCGGGAGAAGCGGGACTTGAGTGTGCGGTACACCCTGAGCAGGATCTCCTCCTCTCCGGCGAAGGTGGATCCGCCGACGAGGAGAAGGTCGCCGGGCTTAAGCCCGATCCGCCGGGAAAGGGCGCGGGACTCCTCCGGGCCGATCTCGGCCGGCGGCAGGGAGTCGAACTTGACGTTCCCGAGCACCCGCACCCGCGCCGGGTCCACTCCCAAGCGCTTGATCCGCCGGGCGTCCTCCTCGTTCCGCATATTGCAGCGGGAGATCCTCCGGAGGACCGGCCGGAAAGCCCAGGCGAAGCGGCGGTAGGCGCGGGAGGAGCGGCGGGAGAGGCGGCCGTTGACCATGGCGATCGGCACCCCGAGCCGGGAGCAGGAGAGGATCAGCCCCGGCCAGATCTCGGTCTCGATCAGGATGAGGAGGCGAGGCGAGGCCCGCCGGATGAGGCTCGCGACCAGGGGCGGGAAGTCGAGCGGGCAGAGGACGCCGACGGCGAGCCCGGCGAGCTTCTCCCGGACCGCCTGGCGGCCGGTCGCGGTCTGGCAGCTGACCAGGATTCGATCGTCGGGGAAGGACTCCCGGAGCAGGCGGATCAGCGGGAGCGAAGCCGAGACCTCCCCTACCGAGGAGGCCTGCACCCAGATCGAGCGTCCCCGGGAGAGGGAGGAGGCGAGGTCCCCGTAGAGGCCAAAACGTTCGGCAAGGCCGGTCCGGAAGCGGCGGGTGGTGGCCAGGCGGAAGAGGAGATAGGGGAAGGAGAGGAGAAAAGCGCAAGCGAAGAGCGACCCGTAGAGGAAGGTCAGCGCGCGGTTGGCGAACGCCCCGGAGCGGACCGGAGCGGCGCCCTTCCGGTCGGGTAGATAGATCTCCACCGCGTCCCCGCTCTCCACCCCTCCTGTCGCCCGCAGGTTCTCCCGGCTTATCAGCTCCAGTATCCCCCGGGACGGCCGCGACGACCGGGAGGGGAGATAGAGATAGCCCCGCCGGCGGGAAACCCGACCGGGCAGGCTGAACTCGACCGGAAGGAAAACGATCCTCTCGGCCCGGATCGCCCGGCGGCGCCAGGGATAGCTTGTCTTCGCGACGTTGACTTCGACCCGCCCCGGTCCGTCCAGGGCCGCGATCTCGAGCCCGGCCGGTTCGGAGAGATCGACATTCAGCGTCCCCAGATCGTAGCCGCGCAGGTCGGGGATGGACCGGTATAACCGCTCCGCGATCCGGTCGTTGCGAGCGCGGGCGGTCCCGTGCCCCTGGGCCGAGACTCTCCCCCGGATGATCATGGCTTCTTCCCTTCCCTTCGGGGAAGACGGAATCGTCTTCCCCGGATGGGGATTATACGGTAAACGCCGCCATTGACAACCCCGGCCTCCCGGCGGTAAAGTTTCCGGGGAGATGAAGCGACGGCCGTTCATGCGCTGTCTCCTCACCGCCCTCTTCGCCCTCTGCACGGCCGCGGCGGCGGCGCTCGTCTTCGAGCTGGCGGCCGGCCAGCTCTTCCCCCCTTCCGACTACTTCTACGTCTGGCCCCCCGGCCTGCATAGGACCTTCTCTCCCCGCCCGGACATCCTCCCCGGGACCAGCCCGCGCGCCCGCTTTGTCACCAATTCCTACGGCCTGCGGGGGGAGGAGCCCTCCCCGGACGACGATTACCGCATCCTCATCCTCGGGGGCTCGGCCGCGGAGTGCCTCTATCTGGACCAGGCGCGCACCTGGCCGGCCCTGATTGCGGAAGCGCTCAACCGGGCCGATACCGACCGCCGGGTCTGGATCGGAAACGGAGGACGGAGCGGCCAGAACAGCCGCGACCATGCCCTGGAGCTGGAATACCTGCCCCTGAAGCTGATCGACCCGGACGCGGTCATTGTCTGCCTCGGGGTCAACGACCTCCTTCTCCGCCTCCGCCAGGACCAGGCCTACGATCCGCACGCCCTTTCCCGCCCCGGCGGGCGCGACCTCCAGATCGACCACGCCTTCCTCTTCGTCCCCGACGAATACTCCCTCCCCCCGCCCCCTTGGTACAAGCGCACCGGCGTTTGGCGGGGATTGCGGGAAGCGAAGAAGATCCTCGCCGCCGAGAGCCCCCAGGACGCGGCGGGGACGATCGTCGAGGCCTGGCGCGGGCGGCGGCGGAAGGCGGGCGAATGGCGCAGCTCCCTGCCGGAGATCGGCCCGGCCCTGCGCGAATACGTCGCCAACCTCCGTCGCATGATCGCCCTGGCGGCGGAGAAGGGGATCCGCCTCGTCTTCATCACCCAGCCCGCCGTCTGGAGGGAGGGGATGAGCGAGGAGGAGTCCGCCCGCCTCTGGATGGGCGGGGTGGGCAACTTCCAGAACGCGGACGGCCTCCCCTACTACACCCCTGGCGCCCTGGCCCGCGGCCTTGAACTCTACCATGACGTCCTGAAGAGCGTCTGCGCCTGGAGCGGGACCGAGTGCTTCGACCTCGCCGCGGAACTCCCCCCCACAACGGAAAACTTCTACGACGACTGCCATTTCACCGAGAAGGGCGCCCGCGAGGCCGCCCGCCTGATCTCCGATTACCTCCTCTCCCGCCCCCCCTGGAAGGTGGCGGAGGAGTGAGAGGGAGCGTTGGGGAGGATCTGCGATTTGAGATTTGAGATCTGAGATCTGAGATTTGAGATCTGAAATCTGAAATCTTAGATTTGAGATTTCCCCGCTCCGGTTATACTGAACGGTTAGCCCGCCCATGCAGCGCGGCCAACGCTGAACCCGCAAAGGAGGAATTGAGATGCCCCTGCTCGTGCTCCTCGTCATCGTCGCCCTCGTCGTCCTCTGGGCGATCGCCGCCTACAACGGCCTGATCCGCCTCCGCCAGCGGGTCAAGAACGCCTGGTCCCAGATCGACGTCCAACTAAAGCGCCGCTACGACCTCATCCCCAACCTGGTCGAGACCTGCAAGGGCTACATGGCCCACGAGAGACAGGTCCTGGAGAACGTCACCAAGGCCCGGGCCGAGGCGATCGCCGCCCAGGGCGTGGCCGGCCAGGCCAAGGCCGAGAACGCCCTCACCCAGACCCTGCGCTCGCTCTTCGCGGTGGCGGAGAACTACCCCCAGCTCAAGGCCAACGAGAACATGCTCAAGCTCCAGGAGGAGCTGGCCACCACCGAGAACCGGATCGCTTTCGCCCGCCAGCATTACAACGACGAGGCGATGGCCCTCAACACCAAGATCGAGATCTTCCCGACCAAGCTCATCGCCTCCGCCTTCAACTTCCAGAAGGAGGAGTTCTTCGAGGTGGAGTCGGCGGAAGAGAAGAAGCCGGTGAAGGTTTCTTTTTAAGCTTCGCCCCATCCTAAAGATGGGGCGAAGCTTAAAAAGAACGATTCCCGGTCGCGCGCGGCCTATCGGCGATCAGTCGCATACCCGATCGCGGGCAATTTATAAAAAATCCGAAGGATTTTTTATATGTACGAGGAAATCGCCCAGAACAAGCGCAACTCGGCCATCCTGATCGCCGTCTTCGTCGCCGCGGTGATCTTCCTCGGCTACCTCTTCGGGACGGCGCTCGACGTGGGCTACCTCGGCGTGGCGATCGCCTTCGTCTTCGCCGCCGGGACGGCGCTCGCCGGCTACTACCAGGGCGACCGGATCGTCCTCGCCGTGAGCCGCGCCGAGAAGGCCGACCGCGAGCGCCACCCCGTCCTCTACAACGTGACCGAGGAACTGACCGTCGCGAGCGGGCTCCCGATGCCGAAGCTCTACGTCATCCCGGACGAGGACGCCCCCAACGCCTTCGCCACCGGGCGCGACCCCGCTCACTCCTCGATCGCCGTCACCTCGGCCCTCCTCCGGCGCCTGAACCGCGAGCAGCTCCAGGGCGTGCTCGCCCACGAGATGAGCCACGTCGGGGACTACGACATCCGCTTCGCCACCCTGGTCGGGATCCTGGTCGGGATGGTGGCGATGATGAGCGACTTCTTCCTCCGCTCCGCTTTCTGGTCGCGGGGGCGCTCGCGCTCCCGCTCCAACTCCGGGGGCGGCGGCGGGGTCGTCCTGATCGTCGCCCTGGTCCTCGCCATCCTGGCCCCGCTCTTCGCCAAGCTCGTCCAGCTCGCGATCTCCCGCCAGCGCGAGTACCTGGCCGACGCCGAGGCGGCCAAGATGACCCGCGACCCGGAGGGGCTCGCCTCGGCCCTGGAGGAGATCTCCCGCTCGCCCGGGGAGCTCGAGGCCGCCAACCGCGCCACGGCCCATCTCTACATCGTGAGCCCCCTCCGTTCCGGCGCCGCCGGGGGAAAGGCCAGCGGCCTCTTCAGCACCCATCCCCCGATCGAGGAGAGGATCAAGCGCCTCCGGGCGATCGCCTAGTCCCGATCGTTAACGATCGGGACTAGAATTGCAGCGCACAACGGTTTCTGGATCAATCATGGGTCGCCCACGGACTTTTCGCCGCGCCGCCCTCATCTTCTTGGGAGCCATTCAAATCCTCCTGATCCCCGCCTGCGGGGATCAGGAGGATTTGCCGTCCTGCCTGACCGAGTTCGTCTCCGGCGACGAGTCCGGATTCCCCTCCCACCAGTACAACGCCGTTCCCGAGCCGGAGGGCGCCGCCGGGCGGCTCCGCTCGACCGACCTGGTCCGGCTCACCTTCTACGGCGCAGCCCGGATGGTGGGGGGCGCTTGCACCATCGTCGAATTTCGGGGGAAGAAGATCCTGATCGACGCCGGGATCTTCTACCTGAAATCCCTTCTCCCCCTCGACCGGCGCTTCGAGTTCGACCCCGCCGGGATCGACGCCGTCATCCTCACCCACGCCCACGGCGACCACAATGGGAGGATCCCCCTCCTCTACCGCCTGGGCTACCGGGGCAAGGTTTACTGCACCCCCGCGACCCGGGACGTCTCCGAGATCATGCTCGAGCTGGGAGCGGGCCTCTCCGTCAGCCGCTGGCGGGTGGACTTCCGCAACCGCTCCGTCCACGGCCAAAACTGCCGCCTCTCCCGGGAGCTGTGCCCCGAGGAGCATCTCGACCTCCGCGACGCCCGCGTCTGGACCGACATCCTGGGCTTCCACCCCTGCACCCAGTGCCGCTCCGTCCTCGGCGGCGTTCAGTCGTCGCTCGGGAAGATGATCCGGGACAACTTCCTCGCCGTCCGTTTCGGCGAGACGACCGAGCTCTTCCCCGGAGCCCGCTTCCGCCTCCATAACTCCGGCCACATCCTCGGCTCCTCCCAGCTCGAGCTCGTCCTGGGCGACGGGGAATCGGCGACCACGATCGTCTTCACCGGCGACCTGGGCAACCAGATCTCGCCGATGGATCGCCTCCCCGACGTCCTCGAGCGGGCCGACTACCTGGTCACCGAGTCCACCTACGGGGCGGTGCGGAAGCGGTTCCGCTCTCCCTACTACGAGGACTTCATCCGCGAGCTCGAGGACGCCGTGGAGAAGGGCCGGCGCGTGATCATCCCGGCCTTCGTCCTGAGCAAGTCCCAAAAGATCATCGCCCTCCTCTCCGACCTGGCCTACCAGGGGAAGATCCCCCGCCGCTGCCCGATCATCGTCTCCTCCCCGACCGTGGCCAAGCTCAACCAGGTCCACCAGCGCTACCTCCAGCAGGACGCCGACGCCTACTACTGTCCCGAGTTCGCCCGGCGGAAGAACTGGCGCAACCCCTTCGACTGCCCCCAGTTCTTCTACGGATCTTTCGCCTCCTACGAGAAGAAGTTCGGCTCGATCCCGAGCCCTGCGATCTTCCTCGTCTCCTCGGGGATGATGGACTTCGCCGCCGCACTCGAGATGGCGCAAGACTACCTGGGTGACCCCGCCTCGGAATTCTTCGTCGTCGGCTGGCAGTCGCCGGACTCGACCGGGGAGGCGGCCATGAACCTCGACGAGGTGGTGATCAAGGGTAACGCGATCCCGGTCAAGGCCACGGTTCGCAAGTTCGGCCAGTTCTCCTCCCACGCCGACCTGGACATGCTCCTCCTCAACGTCTCCCATTACCGGGGGCTCAAGGGTGTGATCGTCCACCACGGGGAGGCTGTCTCGGCGATGAACCTGGCCCGGGAGATCCAGAACGAATTCGGCTATCCCGTCTTCGTCCCGGCCTTCCTCGACTCCCTCCTCCTCGACCGCCGTTCGTTCCTGAAGGTCGAGCACGATCTCTCCCCCGCGGCCGCCTGCGCCCGCCAGCTTGACCCGATCCTGGCGCTGCCCCCCGACTCCCAGCCCCCATCCCAGCGCGCCGCCGCGGCCAACCTTGCCCAGGCCGTGCGGGCCGCGGCCGGCGGGAACCGCGCCCTGGCCTTGAAGTACGCCCGCGACGCGGTCGCGCGCGATCCCTCATTGGCCGACGCCTTCTACTTCATCGGCGAGTCGTACCGCGCCCTCGGGGAGGACGGCCCGGCCGAGGAGGCCTTGCGCGCGATGATCCGGATCAACCCGGCCGATTACCGCCCCTACCTCTCCCTGGCCCGGATCTGTCTGAAACAGAAGCGCCTGGCGGACGCCGCGGTCGAGCTCCGCTCCTGCCTCTATCGGCAGCCGGAGGAGATCGAGGCCCTCGCCCTCCTCGGGGACGTCTATCTCGCCCTGGGCTTCCCGGAGTTCGGCCTGGAGCTCCTCAAGGCGGCGAACGCGATCGATCCCTATGACGAGGCGATCGACGCCCGGCTGGAGAAGCAGGCGGCGGCGAAGGAGAAGCGATCCATCTCCTACGTCGCCAGCCGCCAGGGGAAGACCTTCCACTATCCCTGGTGCGCCCACGCCCGCAAGATCTCGGAGGCGAACCTCGTCCGGGCGGCCACCCGCTCCGAGTTCCTGAAGAAGAAGTACCTTCCCTGCTCCCTCTGCTCTCCTTAAAAACCGCGAGGCGGCCCCGGAGGCCGCCTCGCGGATTTTAAGGAAATCGCCCCGATCCAACTCGATCCGCCGGATACAGATCTCCCGGCGGTCCCGCGCTCAAGCTTTTATCGCTCGGGAAGCTTTCGCTTCCCGAGCGATAAAAGCTACTTCAGCTTTCGCAGCTTGTCCTCGCACTGGCGCGTCAGCTCCTCCACCTCGGCGGCCTGGAACCCGGGGGCGGCGCGAGAGATCCGGTCGAGGAGGGCGAGCGCCTCCTGCCAGAGATCGGCCACTTCGCCGATCTTCCCCCGGTATTCGTTCGTCCGGGCCGTCTTGATCAGGGCCCGGGCGGAGTCCAGGGCGGAAGCGGCGGAGAAGGACGCGTCCTCGGCCGGAGCGCGCGCCGGCGCCGGCCATGGGGAAAGATCGCGGGGCGGGGAGGAAAGCTCGCGCGACCACCAGAGCGCAAAGAGCGTGAAACCGGCGACCAGGACGAGGAGGGCGATAGCGAGGCGGCGCGTCCGGGCCCGGCGGAAGACCTCCGCCAGCCAGACCCAACGCCGCGACTTTTTAATCCCGTAGGCCAAAGACGTGATCCGTGATCAGTTGCTGATCACTGCATACTGACTGCTTCTTGTGCTATTCCCGAAGTAAACATCCCAACGAATGCCGAGGCATGTCCGCGCGCCGGCCTGTCCCGCCAACCCAGGGACCGCGGCTACGAACCCACCGGGCGCGATCCGCCGCCCCCCGTAGGCGCGGACCTTTGCGGTCCGCGCGCCGTTATCAGCTCCGCCTCCCCCCGCTTCTGGAATCTTCTCACACCCCAGAAGATGCCGGAATAGGCAATCAGCGAGAGGACCGAGGCGAGGACGAACCCGCCGAGATACCAGGGGAGCGGGGCGCGGAGTATAAATTCCTTCGCCTCGGCGAAGGTGGACGGGATCCCCGCCGGGTCCTCGATCCCGAGGATCCAGGCCCCGAAGAAGTAGTCGGCGGCGTAGAAGAAGAAGCCGGTGAGGGGGTTGACGACCAGCGTCCCGGCGTAGGTGGCGGGGAGGTTCAGCTTGAGAACGGGAGCCAGGGCGAGGGCGGCGATCATCCCGAGGCCGAAGGTCGGGATAACGGAGAGGAAGAGCCCGAGGGCGAAGCCGCCGGCGATCCCCCGCGGCGTCCCGTTGAGCGCGATGATCCGGCGGAGGAAATCCTTCCACGAATTTGCACGACTTTTCACGATCGGCCCTGCTTCAGGCCTTGACCGTCTCCACCACCTCGCCCAGAGCGGTGAAGACGAGGTAGCCCGTCACCGGGAGGGAGAAGATCTCCGAGAGAACGCCGGTGTAGAGGATCATCTGGGGACGGTAACGGTCGATTTGGTCCGGTACCCTCCCCGCTGAGACCCGGGCGGTCTTGTAGTCGTAGAACTCCACCCGGTCGGGGCGGACGGCGATAAGGTCGACCGCCCCCCGGATCAGCCGCTCACCTCCCCCGGCGAGCGGCTCGCGCTTGAGGATCGGGACCTCGGCCCTGACCTCCGCGCCGGAGAAGCGGTCGAAGAAGCCGCAGGCTTCGAGGCGGTCGAGATCGGCCTCTAGCTCGCCCAGCACCCAGCCCCGGTCGGGGTGGGCCGGGCCCATCAGCCAGTCGAGAAAACGCCCGGCCCGGAAGGGGCGGCCGGCGGCCCTCTCCTCGAGGGCGCGGTGGACGGCGATCCCCAGCGAGCGCTTCTTCTCCGGGATCTCCGGCGCCTCGGCCTCTTCCTCTGCCGCCTTCTCCTCCTCCGCCGCCTCGGAGGGGCGGACCAGGACGATCCCCGGGATCTCGGGGGGGGAGAGGATCTCCTCCCCCAACTCGACGGGGAGAACGGGCTTTGGGGGGGGGAGGGCGGGGAGAGAGGCGGGGTCGGCGATCGAGGCCTCCGCTGATTGGCCGACGTGGTCGCGGTCGGAGACCGGCCATTTCCCCAAGGCGGCGAGCTTCTGCGCGCCGGAGAGGATCAGGCGGTGCGCTTCCGACTCCTCCCCCCGCCCCGGCTCGACCCCGCTGATAAAGAGGCGCTGGGCGGCCCGGGTGAGCGCGACGTAGAGGACGCGGAGCTCCTCCCGGCGCGATTCCTCCGCCGCCCGAGCGGCCCAGCCGTCGAAGACGGGGTTCCCCTGCGGGCTGCAGGAGGCGGGGGGGAAGTAGACCACCGGGGGGGAGCCGTCCCCGGTCCGGCGCAGGAGCTCGAACGACCTCTCCCGCCCGGTCGCCGGCGTGGTGAAGGCGGCGTCGAAGAGGTAGAGGACGGGGAACTCGAGCCCCTTCGCCTTGTGGACGGTCATCAGCCTCACGCACTCGCCCGCGCCGCCCGCCATGGCGGTCTCGTCCTCCTCCGACATCCGGCGGAGGAAGCGGCGGCATTCGAAGACCGTTCCCGCCCCCCGGGCCGAGAGGGCGGCGAGCAGGTCGATCATCCGGTCAAGGTTCAGGGCCGCCAGGTCGTCGCCGGTGTAGAGGCGGTAGCGCAGCCGGGCCGAGGTCGCCTGGAGGAAGGCTTCCGCCGCCTGGGCGGGCGAAGCGGACGCGGATTCCTTGAGCGAGCGTTCGAGGAGGCGGGAGGCCTCCGGAAAGGTCTCGGCCAGGGCGGCGCGGAGCGACCCCTTCCTGGCCCGGCTCAAGACCTCCGAGAAGTCCGCCTCGCTCAAGCCAAGCAGGGGCGAGCGGATAAGGGCGGAGAGGGCGAGGCGGTTCTCCGGATCGCAGAGGAAGTCGAGAAAGGCGAGGAGGTCACGGACCTCGTCCCTCCGGTAGAACCCCCCCGGCTCGTCCCGGCGGCAGGGGATGTTCCGGCGCGAGAGCTCCTCCTCCAGGGCGCGGGCGCAGCCCTTCTTCCGGTAGATCACGGCGATGTCGCCGAAGCGGGCCGGGCGGGAACGCCAGTCCGTCTTCCCGTCCTCCTCCCGCTTCTCGGCTATCGGCGCGCCGTTTTGGACCAACCCCTGGATCGAGTCCGCGATCCGCTTGGCGTCGAGCGCCCAGCGCTCCTCCTTGCGCGTCGCCCCTTCCGCGGCCTTGATCAGGGGATAGACGGTGACCGACCCCCCGATCGGCGGCAGGTCGGTCTCGTGCTCGGCGAAGCCCGCCAGCTCCGAACCTCCGAAGACCGCGTTCACGAAATCGATGATCAGGGGCCCGGAGCGGTAGGAGCGGCGGAGCGGCACCAGGCGGGCGGAGACTTCCCTTCCCGCCGCGGCGGCCAGCCCCTCGAGGAGGGTGTAGTCCGCCTCCCGGAAGCCGTAGATCGACTGTTTCACGTCCCCCACGGCGAAGAAGGACTGGCGGTCGAAGATCCCCCTCCCGGCGGTGAGCTCCTCCATCATCGGCTGGAAGATCGCCCACTGGAGGCGGCTGGTGTCCTGGAACTCGTCGATCAGGAGGTCCTGGACGCCGGACTGGACCGTGAAGGCGATCCCCGGATCCTCGAGGAGGCGGTAGGCGCCGATCGCGATGTCGGAGAAGTCCATCGCCCCCGCCTCCGCCTTCGCCTCGGCGGCCAGTCGCTCGAAGACCCGGTAGCAGCCGCAGAGCGCCCGGACCAGGCGGTTGTAGCGTTCGAGTCGGGCGGAGAGGAGGTAGCGTTCGAGTATGGCGTCGGCCTCCTCCGCCCGCTCCCGGAGGGCGGGGGGAAGGCGGGAGCGGTTGACGCTGAAGGCGATGTCGCTCCTCCCTACGGCGGGGAAGGCCTCCTTCTGCGGCTTGAAGAAGGCAGAAGAGATCAGGCCGGTAGCGTCCCGGGCGTCCCTGAATCCTTTGAGCTCCCCAACGCCCCGGGCCGAGGCGGGCCAGTCTCCGAGGAGGGAGTCGAGCCATTCGAGGAGGTCGGCCGAGAGCTTCTCGATCGGGTAGGGGTCCGGGTCGGCGAGGGCGAGGTCGTCCTCCATCCGTTCCCCCTCCCCCCGGTAGCGGAGGAAGAGGGTGGGGCGGTAGGAGCGGTAGAGGCCGCGGCAGAAGTCGAGGATCGGATCGATCTCCCCGTCCAGGAGAAGGGCGGCGGTCTCGAGGAGGGGGAGCGCCTCCTCGGAGTTGAGGAGGCGGCGGGCGGCCGTGCGCAGGAGGTCGGAGAGGGCCTCCCCCTCGAAGATCTCCGCCCCCACCGGAAGGCCGGCCTCCACCGAGAAGCGGGCGGCGAGCCAGCCGAAGAAGGAGTCCATCGTCACCACCCGCATCGACTGGGAGTTGCGGAGGATGGCGTTCGCGGCCTCAAGCGGGAAGACGGGGCCGCCGGGCGACCAGCCCTTGAGGACCCGCCCCATCTCCTCCCCGGCCGCGGGCGAGGAGACGAGGCGGGCGGCGGCCTCGATGATCCGCTGGCGCATCTCGGCGGCGGCCTTGCGGGTGAAGGTGACGGTGAGGATCCGGGAGAGCTTCAGGTCCGCTACGGCGGCGGCGAGGCGGAGGTAGCGCTCCGTGAGCTGCCAGGTCTTCCCCGACCCGGCCGAGGCCGTGATCACGAAGGAGGCGAAGGGGTTGTAGGGGACGCGATCGCCCTTCCCGCTCATCGCTCGCGCTCCTCCATCCGGCAGACGGACGGGTAGGGGCAGAAGGCGCAAGCCTCCTCGGAGGGCCGGATCGGGAAGCCCTTCGCGGAGGCGATCTCCTCGGACGCGCGGGCGAGCGCTCCCCGGAGCGCCTCCCCGAGCCCCTCCTCCGCGACCTCCAGGTAGCCGGAACGGCGGGAGAGGAAGGAGCAGTAGGCGAGATGGGTGGGGCCGGACCCGGAGAGGGAAAGGCAGAGGCTGTAGAAGGGGAGCTGGGGGGAGTCGAGCTTCCGGATCCGGGTCCCGGTCGGGATCGTCCGGCGCTTGAAGTCCAGGACCAGCGAGGCGCCGCCTTCCCCTTTCCCCAGGAAATCCGCCCGGCCGAAAAGGCGGAACTCCCGCGCCCCGATCGTAAGAGCGGCGCGGAGCTCCTTTTCCCATTCCACGGGACTCCAGGCGGCGAGGAGGCCTTCGATCGAGCCGGCGAAATTCCTCCAGCCGCCGCAGCGGAGCATGAGGCGGAGCGCGGCGAGCGCCGGCGCCGGGGGGATCTCCCTCTCCCCGATCTCGGAGAGCGCCCGGGCGATCCGCCCGCGGTCCCAGGACCCGCCTTCGTCGAGCACCCGCCTCCAGAGTCCGGCGGCGACCCGGTGGAGAGCCGTCCCCTGGTAGCGCGGGTCCGGCTCCTCCCGCGCCTCCGGCTCTTCTTCCATGCCCAGGCTATCGAGGCGGAAGCGGAAGGGACAAGCGAGGAGGGCCTCGCAGCGGCCGGAGGAGAGGTTGACGCGGGCGGGAAGGGCGCCCGGCAGAAGGCCGGAAGGTCGGGAACGTTCGACCGCCCCCTCGATCCGCCGGAGGAGGGCGCTCTCCCTCCGAAGCGGGAGGATGTGGAGGAGGCGGTCCCCTTCCCCGCCCACCGGCGTGGGCGGACGGAGGCGGCAGCCGGCCAGGCGCAGCCGCGTGATGAAGCGGGACTCCGCCGTCTCCCCCTCGCCGGTCTGGACGGCCCGGGTGAGGACGACGCTTCGGGCGGAGAGGGCGAGCGAGAAGAAATTCAGCTCCTCCAGCGCTTCCCGCCGGTCGGGCGTCATCAGCCCCATCGCCTCCCGGACGAAGGGCTCCTCGATCAGGCGGACGGGGAGGGCCGAGGGGAAGATCCCCTCGTTCATGCCGCAGACGACGACCACGTCGGCGGGGACGGAGCGGGCCTCCAGGAGGTGGACGAGCTGGACGCCGCGGAACGGCTCCGGCGAGAGGTAGAGGCTGTCGGCGAAGACGTGGCGCTTCAGGAGGGAGACGAACTCGGCCGCCGGGAGGGGAGCGGGAAAGGCGGGGGCGAGGAAGGCCATCGCCTCCAGGGAGGAGGCCACCCGGGCGCGGATCGCTTTCTCGGTCGGGCCGGGGACGAAGAGCGAAGAGCAGCGGTTGAAGAGGGAAAGCGTCTCGGAGGCGAGCTTATCCCAGGGGAGGGTCTCGGCGTCGAGGAACTTCCCCAGGAGAGCGTGGAGGCCGTCCAGGAAATCGAGCGGCTCCCTCCCCTCTTCCCCCCCCGCCCGGAGCCATTCCTCGACCCCGCCCCGAAGGGAAGAGAAGCCCTCCCGGAACTCCTCGGCGAGGAAGCGCTTGAGGACGCGGGCGGCCGCGGTGCCCGCGGCGGGGTCGGAGAGGACGAGCTGGGCGGCGCCCCGAGTGAGGAGGAACTGGGAGAGGGCGAAGCTCCCGAAGCGAGCGAGGACGAGCTGGAGGAGCGACTTGAGGAGGGCGACCGCGGGATCGTCCGAGACGAGGCGGGCGAGGGCCGCGCTCTGGGGAAGGGGCGGGCCGTCCGGCCGCGGCGGCGTCGAGAAGACGGCGGAGAAGACGCCGACGTATTCGGCCGAGCGGGGGACGACCACCAGGACGGAAAGGCCGAGGTTGAGCGCCTTCAAGGCCTCGCATTTCGCCTGGCGGGCTTCGGCCGCGATGCTCGGCAGGGCATAGATGGAGATCCGCTCCAGCTCGTCGGGGGGGAGCGGGCTGATCGCTGCGGAGTCGACCGCGGCGAGGAGCGGGGGCACTTCGGCCGGGAGGTCCTTTTCGAGGCGGAGGCCGAAGCGGGAGGCGAACTCGCGGACGGGGCCGAAGGCCGCCGAGTTTTCGGCCGCGCAGATGAACTCGCAGCGTCCGGCGATCCGGCGGAGAAATGCGGTCTGCAGGGGTGTCGCATCGGAGAAGCCTCCGATCAGGATCCGCTCGAAGGGGAGATCGAGGTCGCCCCCCTCCCCCCGGGCCTCGGACCAGGACGGCTCCTCCCTCCCCCGCTCGGCGAGTCGGGAGCGGTATTCCCCGGCGAGCCTCTCCAGCTCGTCGGCGAGGACCGACCAGTAACCCCCGTAGTCGGCGGAGCCGAAGGGGTTCTCGCGGAAGGCGGCGCGCAGCGCTTCGTAGGTTTTCCCTTCGTCCGGGGAACGCCCGGCGCCGGCCAGCTCCTCGAAGAAGTCAGCCGCCGCCGTCTCCATCCCGGGACGGAGCCGCCGGTAGGAGCTATCGACGAGGCAGGAGCGCAGGAGAAGGAGGCGCTCCAGGGCGGAGACCGGCCGCAGCGCGCTCTGGCCGCGGGCGGCGGCGATAAAGAGAGCGAGCGTGGAGACGCGGGGCGGGAAGCAGGAGGGGACGAGCGCCGAGAGCTCCTTGAGGAAATGCTGGCCGAGGCGGGCGGTGGGGAGGACGACCGCGACCCGGGAGAAATCCCTCCCGCCCGCCGCGGCGACCCGCCGGGCGATGCAGCGGGGGAGGTTTTCGCGGGCGGAGATGACGGCGAAAGTCATGCGAGACAGGGTAAACAAGGGGTATGCGCGAGACAAGGGATATAAGTCAGTCCCGGGTTCGCCCGCCGAGGCGTAGGGGCGAACCTGCCTGCCCCGATCTATCGGGGGTGTTCGCCCGGCCAGTCTGGGCGAACATGAGGTTCGCCCCCACGTTCACACGAAAAGCGCCAAGGCGCCGGCCAAGAGGAGCTTCCCGTCCACGACTACCTCGCTCATGAGGTCCCGGAAGAGGATCCGGCGATGATAGAGGTAGAGATAGAAAAAGCCGTAGGCGGTGATGGCCAGGAAGAGATAGGACCGGGGAGGCAGCCAGGAGATCGCGGAGGCGGCGACGATCAGGAGCGAGAGGAGGATGTTAACGGCAATGAGAAGGATGCGCGTCCGCTCCGGGCCGATCAGGACCGGGATCGTCTCCCGGCCGACCAGGCGGTCCCCCTGGATGTCCCGGACGTCGAGGAGGGTGGAGCGGACGAAAAGGACGCCGAAGACGAAGGCGAAGGCGACCGCGGGCGCCAGCGGATAGCGGAGCCCCTCCCCTTCCGAGAGGAGGGGGACGAGAACGGTGAGCGTGGCCCATCCCAGCGAGGTCATGATCTCCTTGGCGCCCGGGAGGTCCCGGAGACGGCGGCGCTGAAATCGGGTGGGGAGGACCGGGACGCAGTAGGCCCAGCCGAGGAGGAGCGTGAGGAGGACGAGAAGGCAGGGCCAGGTCCCGAGAAAGAGGCCGATCACCCCCGCCGCCCCCAGGGCGGCCGCGCTGACCGGAAGAAGCGTCCCCCGCCGGACCCGGAAGGAGAGGCGGCGGGCCGGCTGGTCGAACGATAGGTCGGAACGGTCAGCCAGGATGTTCAGGTTGTAGAAGCCAAGGAACGCGCAGAAGGAGAGCAGGATGGGGAGAATTTCCGCCGGGAGGCCCATCAGTCTCTGGGCGGCGAAGGTGAGAGAAGCGGCGGAGGCGGCGATAAAGAAGTTGAATTTCACCGTCCAGGAGAGGGCGAGGAGGCACCATCTTGAGGGGGCGGGCTTCCTCCGGAAGGAGCGGTCGCGGAGGAGATCGACCACCTCCTGGATCAGCCAGTTGGGCGTGGAAGCCCCCGCGGTCACCCCCACGACGCCGTAGCGGTCAAGCTCGCCGAGAGGAAGCTCCTCGGCGGTCTCCACCCGGAAGGCCGGCACTTCTTGGAGGGAGGCGATCCGGGCGAGTCGGCCGGTGTTGGCGCTGTTCTTGCCCCCCACCACGACCAGGGCCTCGACCCGGGAGAGGAGGTCACGGAGATCGGCCTGGCGGCTCAGCGTGGAGGGGCAGATGGTGGGGAAGACCTCGACCTCGCCCCCGCGCCGCTTCAGGGCCTCGGCCACCGCGCCGAAATCCTCCGCGCTCTGGGTGGTCTGGGAAACCAGGCAGATCCGCGGGAGCGGCGGGAGGGCGGCCGCCTCCTCCGGGGATCCGACCACGTGACCCCGCCCTTCGGCGAAGCCGAGGAGCCCCTCCACCTCGGAGTGGCCGCGGTCTCCGAAGATGACGGTGTCCATCCCCTCCCGCGCGCACTTGCGGATGATCCCCTGGACCTTGACCACGTCCGGGCAGGAGGCGTCGCAGATCGCGGCCCCGGTCTCCTTGAGGCGGGAGCGGACGGCGGGGGAGATCCCGTGGGCGCTGATGAAGCCGACCTTCCCCGGGGAGAAATCGGCGGGATCGCGGGACGAACGGACCCCCCGGCGGGCGAGGAGGTCGACCACCTGGGGGTTGTGGATGAGGGGGCCGTAGGTGACGATCCCGGAGCGGTCGCGGGCCGAGCGGTCGAGGACCATCTCCAGGGCCCGCTTCACGCCCATGCAGAAACCGGCGTTCCTGGCGACGATGATCTTCATCTTAATCCGGCTTGAACCGGATTAAGATTATACCCTGAACCCTCGTCAGCCCCTAACGCATAGCGCAGAGCGCAAAGCGCCCGGCGTAGCGCTCCGCCGGCGGGGCGCTTTGCGCTATGCGCCATGCGCTTTGCGTCTTTCCAGGAACCACTCCGCCGTCCGCTTCATCCCCTCCTCCACCCCGAGCGAGGGCTTCCAGCCCAGGACCTTCCGAGCCAGCTGGGCGTTCAGGACGGAGCGCTTCTGCTCCCCGGCGGCCGGGGGGCCGTGGACCTCGGGGGCGGAGGACTTCGCGGCCGCGCGGAGCGCGCGGAAGATCTGGACCACGTCGGTCTCGACGCCCGTCCCGATGTTGAATGTCCCGCAGTCGGGATAGGAAAGAGCGAGAAGGTTCGCCCGGGCCACGTCCTCGACGAAGACGTAGTCGCGGGTCTGGCGCCCGTCGCCGTTGATGATCGGCTGCTTCCCCTCGAGCATCCGGTTCAGGAAGATCGCGACCACGCCGGCCTCCCCGTGCGGGTTCTGGCGGGGGCCGTAAACGTTCCCGTAGCGCAGTGCGACGTAGGAGAGGCCGGAATCGAGCCGGTAGAAAAAGAGGTACTTTTCCACCGCGAGCTTCCCGATCCCGTAGGGGGAGACCGGTCGGGCGGGATGCTTTTCATCGGCCGGGAAATAATCCTGCTCCCCGTAGATCGCCCCCCCGGTGGAGGCGAAGACGAACTTCTTCACGCCGGTTTTCTTGCAGCCCTGGAGGAGGTTCAGCGTCCCGATGATGTTGACGGAGGCGTCGAACTGCGGCCCCTCCACCGAGGCCCGGACGTTGATCTGGGCGGCGTGGTGGTCGACCGCGTCGAATTTCTCCCGCCGAAAGACCTCTTCGAGGTCGGGGTCGCGGATGTCTTTCTCGATGAGACGGGCGCCGGCGGGGATGTTCCCCTTCGATCCCGTGGAAAGGTTATCCAGTATCACCACCTCGTGCCCCGCGCGGAGGAACTCCTCCGCCACGTGGGAGCCGATGAAGCCCGCGCCGCCGGTGACCAGAATCTTCATAGAAAGCTATCCTTCCGGTTTCTCTCTAGTGTCTTTCCGAATAAGATACAAGCTTTTGCGTGTATCTTGCTTTGTTCATTGTGGGAGCGACATTCTTGTCGCGACCCTGGCCAGATGGATCGGGGCAGGAATGCCCCTCCCACAAAGTATTAACCTTTCTTCGCACCTTGGCGCCTTAGTGGCATGTTGAATTGCGGGAGTCAGCCCGCCTTAGGAAAAGAACTCGCGGACGGCTGATACCACCTCGTTCAGCTGCGCCTCGCTGAGCTGGGGATAGACGGGGAGGGCCACCGTCTCTTGCGCCGCCGCCTCGGCCTGGGGGAAGGAGCCGGCCGCCTTTCCCAGGAAGGCGTAGCATTTCTGGAGGTGGAGGGGGACGGGGTAATAGACCTCGTTCCCGATCCCCTTCTTCGCCAGATGCTCGCGGAGCGCGTCCCGGCGCGGGGCGCGGATGACGTACTGGTTGAAGATGGACTCGCAGTCCTCCCGGATGAAGGGGGGGACGACGGGCGCCCCGGAGAGGGCCCGGGTGTAGAAGGCGGCGTTCCGCCGCCGGCCCTGGTGCCACCTCTCCAGGTGCGGGAGCTTGACCAGGACGATCGCGGCCTGGAGGGCGTCGAGCCGGCTGTTGATCCCGATCACGGAGTGGTAGTACTTGGGCTTGGAGCCGTGCTCCCGGAGGATCGTGAGGCGCTCGGCCAGGGCGGGATCGTTGGTGGTGATGAAGCCGCCGTCGCCCGCGCCGCCCAGGTTCTTCGAGGGGAAGAAG
Source organism: uncultured bacterium (assembly GCA_964584165.1). Classification (GTDB taxonomy): domain Bacteria; phylum Auribacterota; class Erginobacteria; order Erginobacterales; family CAZKCI01; genus CAZKCI01. The sequence goes on along the minus strand of CAZOYW010000008.1, from coordinate 23,602 downwards.
GAGAAGCAGCCGAAGAGCCCCATCGTCCCCGCCTTCCTCCCTTTATAGGTCGCCCCGATCGCCTGGGCCGCGTCCTCGATCACCGGGATCTTCTTTGCGGCCGCGAGGATCGCGTCCATGTCCGCGCACTGGCCGAAGAGGTGGACGGGGATGATGGCCCGGGTCCGCCGGCCGACCGCGCCGGCGACCTTCGCCGGGTCGAGGTTGTAGGTCTTGGGATCGATATCCACGAAGACCGGGCGGGCGCCCAGCCTGGAGATCGAGCCCCCGGTGGCGAAGAAGGTGTAGGGGGTGGTGATCACTTCGTCCCCCGGCCCGACGCCGAGCGCCATCAGGGCGAGGAGGAGGGCGTCCGTCCCGGAGGCGCAGCTGACCGCGTGCTTGGCCCCGCAGTAGCGGGCAAGCTCTTCCTCGAGCTTGATCATCCTCGGGCCCTTGATGTATCCCCCGCTGCGGAGGACATCCAGGACCGCCGGCTCGATCTCATCCTTGATCTCGGCGTATTGGGCTTTCAGGTCAAGCAGTGGAACGCTCATGTTATCTCCTTGCGAAATTGGAGGTTTGCGATTTGAGGCTGGGGGCGTGAGGCTCGAGAGCCCGGTTCAGCGGACGGCGATCTCCCGGAACCACGCGATGGTCTTCTCCAAACCTTCTCTCCATCCCACCTCGGGGCGGTAGCCGAGGACTTTGCGGGCCCGCCCGATCTCGGCCCGGGAGCGGCGGACATCCCCGGCCCGCGACGGCTCGAAGACTGGCTCCAGTTTTTTCCCGGTGAGCTCCCCCAGGGCCTTGACCAGGTCGAGGAGCTCCCTTTCCTCGCCGCAGGCGATGTTGAAGACCCCCCCTCCGGCTTCCGGGCCGGCCGCGAGGGCGAGGAGGTTGGCCCGCACTACGTTGGCGACGTAGGTGAAGTCCCGGGTCTGGCGGCCGTCCCCGTAGATCGTGGGGCGGCTCCCGTCCAGGGCGGATTGGATGAAGCGCGGGATCACCGCGGCGTATTCCGACCGCGGATCCTGGCGGGGCCCGAAGACGTTGAAGTAGCGGAGCGAGACCGTCTCCATGCCATAAACCCGGCGGTAGAGGCGGCACATCGACTCCCCGGAGAGCTTGCTCACCGCGTAGGGCGAGAGCGGGCGCGGCTCCAGCTCCTCGGACTTGGCCTCCGCCTCGACGTCGCCATAGACCGAGGAGGAGGAGGAGTAGATGAAGCGGCGCACGCCGGCCCGGCGGGCCGCCTCCAGGACCTTCACCGTCCCGCCCGCGTTCACCGCGAAGGAGGAGAAGGGATCGCGGAAGGAGCGGGGGACCGAGGGAAGGGCGGCCAGGTGGCAGACCGCCTCCCTCCCCCGGACCGCCGCGGCGGACGCGGCGGAATCCCGGACGTCCCCCTCCGCCACCTCCAGCCGCCCCGCCGCCCCGGACAGGTTTTCCCGCCGGCCGGTGGAGAAGTTGTCCAGGACGCGGACCTCATGCCCGGCCTTAAGAAGCTCCTCGACGAGATGGGAGCCGATGAAGCCTCCCCCGCCTGTGACGAGGACTTTCACTTCGAGAGCGGTTCGCGGTTCAGAGGTTCACGGTTCAACGGTTGAAAGAACCAGAAGTCACCGATGAACCGTTGAACCTTGAACCGTTGAACCTAGTTCCTATCTTCCCACGCTCTTGTACACGTAACCCAGCTTCTTCATCTTCGCCGGGTCGTAGAGGTTGCGCCCGTCGACGACGATGGGGTGGTGGAGGAGGGTCTTGATCCGGGAGAGGTCCATCTCCTTGAACTCGTTCCACTCGGTCAGGATGACCAGCGCCTCGGCCTTCTCGGCGACCTGGTAGGGGTCCTTGCAGTACTCGATCTCGGGCAGGTCCTCCTTGGCCTTCTCCATCGCCTTGGGGTCGTAGGCCTTGATCTTCGCCTTCTCGGCGAGGAGCCGGCGGACCACGGCGATCGAGGGGGCGTTGCGCATGTCGTCGGTGTTGGGCTTGAAGGCCAGCCCCAGCACCCCGATCACCTTGCCTTCCAGGACCCAGAGCGTCTCCTTGATCTTGGACAGGAAAAAGTCGACCTGGTCGGCGTTGACCTTCTCCACCTCCTTGAGCAGGGCGAAGTCGTAGCCGAGCTCCTCGGCGATCTTGATGAAGGCGGAGACGTCCTTGGGGAAGCAGGACCCGCCGTAGCCGACGCCCGGGTAAAGGAACTGGGCCCCGATCCGCTTGTCCAGCCCCATCCCCTGGGCTACCTCCATCACGTTCGCCCCCGCCTTCTCGCAGATCCGGGAGAGGGCGTTGACGAAGGAGATCTTGGCGGCCAGGAAGGAGTTGGAGGCGTGCTTGATGATCTCGGCGCTGTTGATGTCGGTGACGATCACCGGGGCGTCGATCGGCTTGTAGAGCTCCTTGAGCAGGTCGGCCGCCCGGGCGGAAGAGGTCCCGATCACGATCCGGTCGGCGTGGAAGGTGTCGTAGATGGCCGAGCCTTCCCGGAGGAACTCGGGGTTGGAAACGACGTCGAACTCCACGTCCTTCTTGCGGTAGCGCTTGATCGTCTCGGCCACCTTCTCCCCGGTCTTGACCGGCACGGTGGACTTGTCCACGATCACCTTGTAGCCGTTCAGGCTCTCGGCCACCTGGCGGGCGACGTTGGCCACCGCGGTGAGGTCGGCCGAGCCGTCGGCCTTGGGCGGGGTGGAAACGGCAATGAAGACGATCTCGCTCTCCTTCACCCCCTCGGGAATCGAGGTGATGAAGCTGATCCGCCCCGCCGAACGGGCGTTGGCGAGCATCTCCTGCAAGCCGGGCTCGTAGATCGGGACCTCGCCCCGGTTGAGCAGGTCGATCTTGGCCCGGTTGTTGTCGACGCAGATGACTCGGTTGCCGAGCTCGGCCAGGCAAGCTCCGGTCACCAGTCCCACGTATCCAGTTCCGATGATGCAGACTTTCATGCCTCCTCCTTTTCGTGCGCCGCCGAGCGCGGCGGCGCAGGAAAAGCGTGCGTCCGTCGCCAACGACTTCGGCGGAAAAGGGTGATATTTACCACACCGCCGCCCCCGGGCGCAAGACCTTGCTCGCGCCGGGCCGCCGGTTGTAGGCCCGATCCCCCGACCTTGTTATTGAATCAGCGCTAAGGAATGTCGGGGCAAGTGCGATCGGGCGCGACGGGCCTGGCGCCGGCTCGCACCTGTCCGCCGATCCGGCCGACGTAGCCAAAGGCTACTTGGGCGGAGTCGGCAGCCTGGGCGGAGGCGGAGAACCGGCCAACGATCGTCACCCGAATACACCAGAAGGCGCGCGGCCCCCCGGAGTTCCTGAAAGCGCCCCCCGGCGCGAAAGCGCCGGGGGGGCGATTTCAGTTGGAGACGTTGAGCGGCGCGGTGGAGAAAGACTTGATCCAGAGAACCAGCATCACCTCGTCCTCGCCGGTGCCGTTCAGGTGACGGTAGGTGAGGTAGGAATCCCAGCAATGGAGATCGCGGTAGATAGTGATCGACTCCTCCTCCCACTCGGATTGCTCCAGGTCGGTCCGGCCATATACCCGGAAGGCCCAGAGGGGGCTCACCCGGAAGAAGATACTCGCGCCTAGCTCGTTCTTCTTCCGCGGCAGGTTGTATTCGTGGTGAAGCTTGGCCTTCCAGGTCTCGTCCTCGCCCACCCAGAGGTCCAGGGAGTTCTTCCGCACCTCGCCCGAGTACATGTCGTAGGTGACGGCTTCGTCCAGGCCGATCTCGGGGAACGGGGTGAGCTTGAGTTCGGCGAAGAGGTCCCCGAAGGCTTCCCCGTAGTTGTCCCGGCTGGGGTTGGTGTAGAGCGGGGACTTGACCAGGAAATCCAGGAGGGTCCAGTTGTATTGCTTGTCGTTTCTCACCCGCTTGGTCTGCAGAAGATTTCGGATTCCGAGAACGGTGTAATCCTGCCGGTCGAGATCGTCGATCGAATCGAACTGGTAGAGATCGCCGGGCAGCAGGTTCGGCTCGGCGGTGTAGACGTAATTGGCGAAGGGCTGGATCACGTGGCGGAGGCGGTGGATGTCCAGGATGTCGTTCTCCGCGGGGAAGACCCCGTAGATCGAGGTGGAGACCTTGAGCCCGCCGCCCCACACCGTTCTCCAGACATTGGACCGCTCCGGGCCCTCCGGGTTGGGGGGAAGCGGGGTCGGCCCGGCGGTCGGCTCCGGGCTGGGCGTGGGGATGGGGGTATCCTCGGGGGCTCGGGAGTAAAAGGTCTCCCGGAAGTTCCCGTAGGGGATGAGACTGAGCCAGCCGAAATATTTTTCCGAGTAGCTCAGCTGGTGGAAGGTGTCGAAACGGTCGGCCTTGTACGCCGCCGACTCCTGGTCGGGGTAGAGGCGCCCGAAGCGGGTGTAGGCGGTCGTCCCGTCGTAGTAGAAGTTGCTCTCTCCGAAATTGAACTGCTTGGCTTGGAACTTGAGCTCGGGCAGCTTCTCGGTCTCCTGGTAAAACTTGTTGAGCCGCTTGATCCCCTGGAGGGAGAGGGTGTAGTCCGGGGTCACCCGCCCCAGGTAGGCGGAGGACTGGGGCTCGCTGTTCGCCTCGTATTCCCGCCGGAAGAAATCCTGGCGGACGTCCTCGTCGGAGAAGTAGTGGGCCTCGATCGACCCCTGGACCTGCCAGGGGAAGGAATGGCGGTACCACCCCTCCATGATGTAGCGCTCCTTCTCCTCCGTCGTCTCGGCCCCCGTGGTCGGATCGGTCGTCTCGTAGAGCTTGTCCTTCAGGTAGTAGGTGTTCCACTTTCCCCGGCCCTCCTGGCCGACGTAAAAGGACCCGTCCAGGCCGTAGGCGAAGCCGCGGCGGTAGCGCCAGTCGAGGTGGGCGGTGAGCGAGATGTCGGGAGCGCACCAGTGGTAGCCGGAGAGAAGGTAGCCGCCCCAGCTGTTCCGGAAGCCGGGATAGAGGAAGAATCCCTGGCAGCGGTCCTTCAGCGACCGCCGGTAGTAGGGCCAGTAGAAGATCGGGACGTCGTAGACGTAGAAAACGGCGTTCTTGATGACGATCGATTCCTTGGGGTAGAGGAGGAGCTCGGAGGACTCGATCCGGTAGTGCGGCTCCTCCAGGTCGCAGGTGGTCGCCGATCCCTCCGTGAAAACGATCTCGTTCTCGGTCTGGTCGGAGGTCACCTTTCCCGCGCGGCCGTACCAGGGGTCGTAATAGCCGAGGGACGGCCCGAGCATCCCCTGCTCCTTCAGAAAATCGTAGCGGAGCTTGTCGGTGAAGATATAGTCCCCGTCCCGGTAGAACTCGACGTTCCCCTCGGCGAAAGCCTCCGTCCGCTCGGTGTAGACGGTGATCTTGTCCGCCTTCAGGGTCAGGTTCTTGTAATCCAGCCGGGCGTGCCCCTCGAAGATCGCCACCTTCTGCCCCTCCAGGTAGCGGATGACGTCTCCCTTGCAGGCGATCGGGGCGCGCGGGGTGGGGCCGGGGACCGGCGTGGGAGCGGTCGGCGAGGGGGAGACGGCGAAGTAGTCGCCTTCCCCGAAAAGATCGACCGGAGCCGGGGAAGCGGAGGCCCCGATCACCGGCTCCTCGGTAAAATCCTCCTCGTTCAAATCCTCGGCCCGGGTGCTGACCCGGGCGAGAAGGAGGGCGGCGAGCGCGAGGATCAGGGCGGCGGCGGAAGCGGTCTTCCAGTCGAGCCTCGGTTTCATCGCGTCTCTTCCCTCCCCCGCCGGAACCACTCCACGAAGATTTTCAGCCCCGCTTCGATCCGGGTGCGGGGCCGGAAGCCGAGAAGCCGGCCGGCCTTGGAGACGTCGGCCCAGGTTTCCCTCATGTCGCCCCGGGGGGCGGGGCGCGGGGAAGACCGCACGGGGCGGCCGAGAAGACCGCCGAGGAGGGCGAGGAGGTCCTTGAGGGCGACCGGGCGCCCCCCGCCCAGGTTGTAGATCTCGAAACCGTCCGTCCTCTCCCAGGCCGCGAGCGCGCCGGCCACGATGTCGGCGATGAAGGTGTAGTCCCGCCGGGACGATCCGTCGCCGTAGACCGGGATCTCCTTCCCCTCCCAGATCAGGCGGGTGAACTTGTGGATCGCCATGTCCGGGCGCTGGCGCGGACCGTAGACCGTGAAGAAGCGCAGAATCGAGACGGGCAGGCCGTGCACCCGGTGGTACATCCGGCAGAGCTGCTCGCCGGTGAGCTTGGTCTGGCCGTAGGGCGAGACGGGCTTGAGCCCGGCCTCCTCTTCGGAGAGCGGCTGGCGGGCTTCGTCGCCATAGACCGAAGAGGAGGAGGCAAAGACGAAGCGGCCGACGCCGTTCGCCCGGGCGGCCTCGAGGAGGTTAAGCGTCCCGCCGACGTTGGTCTCCTGGTAGAGAACAGGGTCCTCCAGGGAAGGCAGGACCCCGGCCCGCGCGGCGAGGTGGATGACCGCCGAGAAGCGGTGGCGGGAGAAGAGGCCTTCGACCGCGGCCCGGTCGCGGATGTCGCCCCGGATCACGGTCAGGCGGGGATTATCCCGGACGAGGCGCAGGTTCTCCTCCTTGACCTCGGGCGGATAGTAGTCGTTGAAATCGTCCAGGATGACCGTCGCTTCCTCTCGGGCCAGGAGGGCTTCGGCCAGGTGCGAGCCGATGAAGCCCGCGCCGCCGGTGAGGAGGATCTTGGTCGTAGGCGCCATTAGAGGGCTGGGGGGGATTTGAGATCTGAGATTTGAGATCTGAGATTTGAGATCTGAGATTTGAGATCTGAGATTTGAGATCTG
>CAZOYW010000008.1:0-16797 GCA_964584165.1 uncultured bacterium | reverse complement strand
AGATTATTTCTGCTCTTCCTTCAGGGGGAAGAGCGGAGTGAACTCCCCGATCGTCGCGCCGACCGGAACCAGGTCGGCGCCGTCTCCGGCTGAAGGGAGGCGCCCTTTCCCCGCCCCGCCGGGGTTGATCTGCTCCCGGATCCCCGCCGCGGTCGCGGGAAGGAAGGGGTCAAGAGCGTCGGCCGTCCGGAGAAGGGCGAAGACCAGGTTGAAGAGGACGCCGTCCAGCCTCCGCCGGCTTCCCTCGTCCTTGTAGAGCGCCCAGGGCTTGGAGTCCTCGATGTAGCGGTTGGCCAGGGCAACCAGCGACCAGACCCCCTCCAGCACCCGGCTCAGCTCCAGCCCTTCCATCATCCCGTCGTAGGAGGAGATGATCTCCCGCCCCCGCTCGGGAATCCCCCCTCCCCCCTCCCCCTCCCAGGCGGGCGGGATCCGCCCGCCGCGGAACTTCTTGATCATGGCCAGCGTCCGCTGGAGAAGGTTGCCGAGGTCGTGGGCGAGGTCGCTGCGATAGCGGCCGCGGAAGGCCTCGAGCGAGAAATCCCCGTCGAGTCCGAGGGGAATCTCCCGGAGAAGGTAGTAGCGCAGGGCGTCCGCTCCGTATTCGTCGGCGAGAGCGCGGGCGTAGATCTTTTCTCCCTTGGACTTGGAAATTTTCTGCCCCCCGAAGGTCCACCAGCCGTGGGCGAAGACGCAGCGCGGCGGGGGAAGCTCCAGGGCGAAAAGGAGGGCGGGCCAGAGAACGGCGTGGAACCAGACGATGTCCTTGGCCATCAGGTGGAGGTCGGCCGGCCAGAGCGATCCGAAGCGGGAGCCCTCCGCGAACGCGCCCGGGGCCGAGATGTAGTTCAGGAGGGCGTCGAACCAGACCCAGAAGACCTGGCTGCCGCCCCCGGGGACCGGGACCCCCCAGCCGACGGAGCGGCTGACGCTGATGTCGTTCAGGCCCCGTGAAAGGCGGTTCGCCATCTCGTTGAAGCGGGAGGCGGGGCGGACGAAATCGGGGTGGGCCGCGAAATGCTCCTCCAGGCGTTTCTGGTAGGCGGAGAGGCGGAAGAACCAGTTCTCCTCCTCCAGCTTCTCCACCGGCCTTCCGCACTCCGGGCAGAGTCCGCCCGGGGTCTGGGCGGGGAGGAAGAAAGTTTCGCAGGGGGTGCAATACCAGCCCTGGTATTTCCCCCAGTAGACGTCGCCCCGGTCGCGGAGCCGCCGGAAGGCCTCCTGGACCAGCCGCTCGTGGCGCGGCTCGGTGGTCCGGATGAAGTCGTCGCAGCTGATCCCGAGCGCGGTCCAGAGATCGCGAAAGGAGGAGACTACCCGGTCGGCGAGCTCCCGGGGAGAGATCCCCTCCTCCTCGGCCGCCCGGGCGATCTTCTGCCCGTGCTCGTCCGACCCGGTTAGGAAGAAGACCTTCCTACCCCGGGAGCGCTGGTAGCGGGCGACCACGTCGGCGACGATGGTGGTGTAGGCCCCTCCGACCGTGAGGGGAGAGTTCACGTAGTAGAGGGGGGTGGTGATGTAAAATGTTTTAGGACTATCCATTATATCGCTGGCGATACGAGACAACGTTGATGGGTTAAGGACAGGAAGTGGGTCTGGGGGATGGGTCATGGAGAAGTGAAGGGACGGGCCGCACGATCGACCTCACCCATTTTCCAGACCCACTTCTTATCCTTAACCCATCGACATTCAGTTCGAACGCGGGGTGACGTCCTTGACCTTGAACTCCAGCTTCCGTTCGTCCTCCAGTTCCACCAGGACCGTGCGCCGGAAAAAGTTCACCTCCATCACCTTCCCCGGCCCCTGGGGGGTGTTGACCGAGACCCCGTCCTTGGGGAACTCCCGCCCGACCGAGCGGTAAAACTCCTCCTCGTAGCGGAGGCAGCAGAAAAGCCGCCCGCAGACCCCGGAGATCTTCTCCGGGTCCAGGGGCAGCCGCTGGAGCTTCGCCATCCGGATGTTGATCGGCTCGAAGTCCCGGAGGAAAGCGGCGCAGCAGAGGCGCCGGCCGCAGGGGCCCACCCCGTCCATCATCCGCGCCTCGTCCCGCACCCCGATCTGGCGGAGCTCGATCCGGGTCTTGAAGATGCCCGCCAGGTCCTTGACCAGTTCCCGGAAATCCACCCGCCCGTCGGCGGTGAAGTAGAAGAGAAGACGCGAGCGGTCGAAGGAGTATTCCACCCCGACCAGCTTCATCGGGAGCTTGCGCTCTTCGATCTTGCGCTGGCAGATCTCGAAGGCGGCTTCCGCTTCCTTCTGGTTCGCCGCGATCCGCGTCCGGTCCTCTTCCGTGACCGGGCGGAGGATCTTGAGCGGGGGCTGCTCCATCTTCTCCTCGAAGAGGTTTTCCGGCTCGGAGACGACCTCCCCGTAGTCGATCCCCCTCTCCGCCTCGACGATGCAGCAATCCCCCTGGGCGAGCGCAAGCTCGCCCAGGGCGTAGTAATGGACGCGGCCGTTTTCGCGCCGCCGGATCTGGACGATTTTCAGCATGGGAGCCGCCGGGAATTTCCGGGGGTAAAGAGCGGGGTTAGATTATCCTTCCCGGCCGGGCAAATAAAGACTATTCGTGGAACGCCCGCACTTTCGGAGTGCGGCGGCACGACGCCGCTCTCGGAGTGCGGCCCCCCACCTCGTAACTGAGGCCTTCCGGACGGCACGCTAACCGGGCCCCCAGAAGCCGAGCTGGAGGAAGAGGTTCTCCAGGGTCAGCTGGTAGGTGAACCGCCCGGCCCCCCCTAGTCGGACGGCCCGGCGGCTTGTCTCCACCCGGGCGAGAGCGGCTGCCGCCGCGCCGGGGCGAAGCCCCCCGGCGCGACTTTCCAGGGCGGCGAGCTGGTCCTGATTGACGACCAGTTCCCGTTGGCCGCCCGCACCGAGAAGCTCGAGATCCCGGAACCAGGAGAGGACGATCAGGAGGAGGCGGTCGAAGTCAGCCCGCTTCTCCGCGGCGAGGTACGCCTCCTCCTTCTCCTCCTCGTCCTTGATCCCTTGCGGATCGAGACCGGGCGGCCGCTGTTTCTCCAGAGCGGCGGCGCGGCGACGATGCTTCTCCTCCAGGTCGTCGAGCCAGGCGGAGGCTTCGGCCATCAGCTCCCGCGCGGAATCAAAGCGCCCGGCGGCCAGCGCGCGGAGGACAAGCGCGCGCGTGGCGGTGAACTTCTCTTCGGCCGTCCGCAGGGCGGCCCCGGGCAAGCCGCCGGTGGCGCAGTGGAGCGCCCAAGCCTCCTCCCTACCGATCCCCGCCCGCTCCCGGAGGAAGGGCTCCATGAGCGAGAAGGCCCAAGGGTGGAAACGGACCGTCTGGCAGCGGGAGCGGACCGTGGCGACGATGCCGTCGGGGCGGGAGGTGAGGAGGAGGAAGACCGTCCGGGGCGGGGGCTCCTCCAGCGTCTTCAGAAAGGCGTTGGCGGCCTCGTCGTTCATCGTCTCCGCCCGGTCGATGACGATCGCCTTCCATCCGTCCATCTGGGGGGCGAGCCAGGCGAGGCGGTCGATCTCCCGGATCTGTTCGATGACGATCCCCCCCTTGACCCCCCGGGGCGAGAAGCTGCGGAAATCGGGGTGGGCGGACTGCGCGAAAGCCCGACAGGAGGGGCAGGACCCGCAGCCGTCGCCGTCCTGCCGCCGGCAGCTCAAGGCCTGGGCGAAGAGGCGGGCGCAGAGGCTTTTCCCCACTCCCTCCGGCCCCACGAAGAGATAGGCGTGAGCCGTCCGCCCCCGGGCGAGCGACCGGCGGAGATACTCCACCGCGGACGGTTGCCCCTCAATCTTCTCCCAGATCACCGGTCAACCCCGCCGAAGGAAATCCCGGACCGTGGCCGTCACCAGCTTGTGGGTGGCCTCCATCTCGTCTTGGACGGGGATCACCCGGAAGCGCTTCGGCTCCGCCGCCGCGAGCTTGAGGAAGCCGTCGCGCAGACGGTGGTGGAAGTCCATCTCTTCCTGCTCGAAACGGTCGCCTTTCTGGCCCCGCGCCTCGGCCTTTTTCAGCGCCTTGGCCCGCTCCAGTCCCAGCTCGACGGGGAGATCGAGAAGAACGGTGAGGTCCGGGAAGACCCCGCCGGTGGCGATGGAGTTGAGCGAACGCAAAAGCTTGAGGTCGAACCTGCGGCCGTAGCCCTGGTAGGCGAGCGTGGAATCGGTGAAGCGGTCGCAGACCACGATGCAGCCCCGCTCCAGGGCCGGCTGGACCCGCTGGCGCACGTTCTGCGCCCGGGAGGCGGCGAGGAGGAGGAGCTCGGTCACGCTGTCCATCTCCCGGAGTTCCGGGTTGAGGAGGATCGCCCGGATGGCGTCGCCGATCGCGGTCCCGCCCGGCTCCCGGGTGACGACGACCTCCTTACCCTCGTTCTTCAGGTCCTGGACCAGGAGGCGGGCCTGGGTGGACTTCCCCGATCCCTCCGGGCCCTCGAAGGTGATGAACTTGCCGCGGGGAACAGCTTTCTCCGTTTCGCTCATGGCGTGATCCTCCATTGGTGCGTGGATCGTGTCACGTGTCACGTGTTACGTGTCACGTGTAAGGCGTAATGAACTAATCTCGCAATGCGGCTGGAGAGACCGCGCTGTAGGCCGGGTCTACGACCCGACGTTTCCCTTTCGGTCCTCGATCTTTTTCGCCAGTTCCTCGGGGTAATACACCAGAGAGAAGAGCCCATCCGGCCGATCGCGGATGGCGACGCTGTATTCGAGGAGCTTATTGCGGATCGTATCCGCCAAATTCCATTGTCTACTATTTCGCAACATAGATCTAACCCTTGCTAGAAGCACGACATCCTGTTCTCCCATTATTGGCCTTCTTAGAAGTGCCTCAACATTGTTAATATGAATATCCAGTTGGCTCTTATTAAAATTGGGAACTCGATTTTTCCAGGGATCTACATTATTTATCAGTTTCAATCCCAGTACCTCGCAGATAGCAAGCATTGCCGCAATTTTTGTACGCGCAGAGGGAGAGTCGGGTGCTTGGAAATATTCGATGGCCAGCGAATAGGCCAGCCCCAGCGCAGCGGCGGTGTTGAAATCGTCATCCATCGCTTCGTTAAATGCAGCCAGAGCATGCAAGTCTGCTTCCTCCGGCGTTATCCTCCCCCATTTGTTCTCGGCATCCCCCCAGCAGCCTTCGAGACGCTTAATGGCATCTTTCGACCCGGCGAGCCCTTCGGGGCTAAAATCGATCGGGGAGCGGTAGTGGGTGCCGAGGAGGAAGTGCCGGAGCACCCGGGGGGAAAAGGAGGGGAAGAGGTCGCGCAGGTTGGCGACGTTCCCGAGCGATTTCGACATCTTCTCCCGGTTGATGGTGATAAAGCCGTTGTGGAGCCAGTAGCGGACGAAGGGCTGCCCGGTGTAGGCCTCGGACTGGGCCTTCTCGTTCTCGTGGTGGGGGAAGATCAGGTCCTGCCCGCCGCCGTGGATGTCGAAGGACGGCCCGAGGCGGGCAATCGACATCGCGCTGCACTCGATGTGCCAGCCCGGACGCCCCGGGCCCCAGGGGCTCTCCCAGGCGGGCTCGTCGGGGGCGGCGGCCTTCCAGAGGGCGAAGTCGAGGGGGTTCTTCTTCTCCCCGTCCACCTTGACCCGCGCCCCCGCCTGCATCTCCTCCAGGTTGCGGCGGGAGAGCTCGCCGTAGGCGGGGAAGGCGTCCACGGAGAAAAATACTCCGCCGGGCGTGCGATAGGCGATCCCCTTCTCCATCAGGCCGACGATGATCTTGTGCATCCCGGTGATGTTCTCGGTCGCTTTCGGATATCCGTCGGCGGGGAGGACGTTCAGTAGGTCCATGTCCTCGGCGTAGGCCGCGGCGTACCGCTCCGCCAGTTCCCGGACGCGCTCCTTGATCCCCCCCGCTCCGCCCTCTTTCCGGGCGCGGGCGATGATCTTGTCGTCGATGTCGGTGATGTTCTGGATGTAGGTCACCGCGTAACCCCGGTATTTCAGGTAGCGGCGGATCGCGTCGAAAGCGACGTAGCAGCGGGCATGGCCGAGGTGGCAGTAGTCGTAGACCGTGACCCCGCAGACGTACATCCGGACCTGGCCGGGGGTGGAGGGCCGGAAGGCCTCCTTCCTCCGGCTCAGCGTGTTGTAAACCTTGAGCTCGCTCATCTTTCTCCCGCTTCGTCTCTTGGGTACCTTTTTACTTTCGCCTTTTTACTTCTGCCTTCTCACTTCCGCCTTGTTTTTGCCCTCAGTCTCCTCTTGACCAGCGCCTCCGGGATCAGGTGGATGAACTCCTCCAGGGGCGGCCCCTCCGAACGCCCGGTCAGGGCCGCCCGCAGGCCGAGGAGAAGCTCCTCCCGCTCGCGGGGCGGCTTTTCCCGAAGGCGGGCCAGCGTCTCCCGCCAGAAGAGGTCGGGGGCGAGGCGGGAACGGGTGAGCTCACGCCCCAGTTCGGCCAAGCCGCGGACGACCCGCTCCGAGGAGAGAGCGCGCGCCGACCGGGGATCGGCGGGGACGAGGGGACGCCCGGAGAAGATAGGCGCGTAGGTCCCGATCTCGGAGAGACAGGCGAGGTGGTTCCGAAAGACCGCCGCCAGCCTCACCATCCGGCCGTAGGTCTCCTCCGAAACCGCGTCGGGAAGGACGCCCGAGGCCTTGAGGAAGGGGATGGCCAGGTCGGCGAGATGGGCCGGCTCGGTCCGCCGGATGTGCTCCGCCCCCACCCGGCGGAGCGCCTCCGGGTCGAAGACCGCCGGGGCCGAGGAAAACCCCGGGAGATCGAACCCGTCGATCAGGGCGCGGCGGTCCATGATCTCCTTCCCCCGCGGGAGCCGCCGCCCGAGGATCACGAGGTAGTTGGCCGCGGCGTCGGATAGGTAGCCCTTCTCCCGCCAGGACCGGAGGAGGGAGGCTTCGTCGTCTTCGCGGAGGGGGCGGCGGTCGGGACCGAGGAGGAGGGGGACGTGGGCGTAGAGCGGGACCGGGAAACCCAGGGCCTGGAAAAGGAGCGCCTCCCGGGCGGCGCCGGCCAGTTCCTCCTCTCCGCGCAGGACATGGGTGATCTCCATCAGGGCGTCGTCCAGAACACCCGCAAACTCCGGCGCGGGTTCTCCGTCCGGGCGCAGGATCACGAAGTCGGCCAGGCCGGCGAGGGCGGGCGTCGTCCCGCGGATGAGGTCGATGATCGGGCCGCTGGAATGGGGAACGCGGAGGCGGATCGATGGGCGGCGACCCTCCTTCTCCAGGGCGGTCCTTTGTTCCGGGGTCAGGTCCCGGCAGAAGTTGTCGTAAGCGCCCCCCCGTCCGCGGCGGCGGGACGCTTCCCGCCTCTTCTCCGCCTCGGCGGGGAGGCAGTAGCAGGGGTAGGCCGCACCCTGCCGGACCAGCTCCTTCGCGTAGCGCCGGTAGAGCTTGAGCCGCAGGGACCGGCGGTAGGGACCGAACGCCCCCCCGATATCCGGCCCCTCGGCCCACTCGATCTTGAGCCAGCGGAGGTCATCCAGAAGGCTCTCCTCCCCTTTTTCGGAGGCGAGAGGAAGGCCGGAGTCTTCGAAGCGGAGGATCAGGTCGCCGCCTTCCTTGCGGGCGAAGAGCCAGTTGTAGAGGGCGATCCTCGCCCGTCCGGCGGAGAGGGACCCGGAGGGAACGACCGAGAACCTGACCCGGATCTTCTTCATCGCGGAACGACCGCCGCGATGGCCAACGCGGCGATCGCCTCCCCCCTCCCCACCGCGTCCAGCCCCTCGTTGGTGCCGGCCTTGACGCTCACCGCCTCGGGGGCGATGGAGAGCGCCGCCGCGATCCGCTTCCTCATCTCCGCGGCGCGCGGCGAGATCCGCGGGGCTTCGGCGGTCACCGTGGCGTCGATGTTGGCGATCGACCAGCCCTTCTCCTGGAGAAGCTTCCCCACCGCCGAGAGGAGCTTCAGGCTCGAGATCCCCTTCCAGGCGGGGTCGGACTCCGGGAAATGCCTCCCGATGTCCCCCTCTCCGGCCGCGCCCAGGAGAGCGTCGCAGATCGCGTGGAGGAGGACGTCGGCGTCGGAATGGCCGAGAAGCCCGCGCGGGAAGTCGAACTCCACTCCGCCCAGGACGAGCTTTCTACCCTCGACCAGGCGGTGGATGTCGGTCCCGATGCCAACGCGTGGAACAGCGCTCTGGGTCATGTTGATCCGATCCTTCTAACAAGGTTACGTAAAGTTACGTGGTGTTACGTAAGGATACGTGGGGTTACCGCTGGCGCGCGGTCCCACGATATAATGCGACCTCACGCGTATTAGCGTAACCTTACGTAACTTTACGTAACCTTATTTTTGCTGCAGACTCTCCACGATCTCTTCCACCGCCCCGTTCTCGGCATCGACGACGTAGAGGAACCCCTCGCGGTCGATCAGGTAGAAGTCCGGCCGCCCGTTCACCTGATAATCGGCGGCGGTCTTGTCCCGGACGTCCACGGCGACCGGGAAGGCGATCCCGTAGCGCCGGACCGCCTCCGGGAGGCCTCCCGCCCCGTCGGAGGCGCAGATCCCCACCATCTCCACGCCCCGGTCTTTCCAGCGCCGGTGAACGGCGGCCAGGTGGGGGAGGATCGCCCGCGATGGATCGCTCTGGAGCGAGAAGAAGAAGAGCACGACCACCTTCCCCTGGAGCTGGCCCAGGTTGAGCGGGGGGCTGTTGATCCAGTCCTCCACCTCGAGCGCGGGCGGCCGGCCGTGCGACTCGAGGTCCTTGAGCCGCCGCCTCTCCAGCCGGTCGCCCTCCTGCCACTCCCGGGGGACGATCAATTCCCGCGGCTTCTCAATCTGGACGATCGGGGTCGGCTGGGCCGGCCCCTCCTCCTCGTCAAGCTGCCCCCTTGCGCCAGGGGCGGCGCAGAGACAGAAGGCGGCCAGAGCGACCGCCGCCGCGGCGGGATCAGCCGGGCGAACGCGGAAGGCGGGACGAGATAAGACGCGCCAGGTCATAGTCGTCCGGAGTGGCGACCTTGATGTTGTCGTAGTCGGCTTCAACGATCGTGACCCGTCCGCCCGCTCTTTCCATGATTTCGGCGTCGTCGGTGACCTCCCAGCCCTCGGACCGGGCGCGCTCGTGGGCAGAGAGGATCGCCCGGCGCGGGAATCCTTGCGGCGTCTGGGCGAGCCAGAGCCTCTTCCGCTCCAAGGTCTTCTCCACCGCCATCCCCTCCCCCGCGAGCTTCACCGTGTCCTTCGCCCGGACCGCGGCCAGGGCTCCCCCCGCCGCGGCGGCGGCCAGGACGGCCCGGATCAGCTCTTCCGAGGCGAAGGGGCGGTCGCCGTCGTGGATGAGGGCGATCTCCGCCGTTTCGGAGAGCGCCCGGAGGCCATTATACACCGAATCCTGCCTCCGGGGGCCGCCGGGTACGATCCGGGAGACCTTGCCGATCTTCCCCGGATCGAAGACCTCGCTCCGGAGCTTCGCTCCGAGGGCGGGGTGAGCGACCACCACGATCTCCATGATTTCGGGGCAGGCCTCGAAGGGGAGGAGCGTCCGGGCCAGCAGGGGCATCCCGCCCAGGGGGAGGAGGAGCTTCTCCCTCCCCGGTCCCATGCGGGCGCCTTGCCCGCCCGCAACGATGACTGCTCCGGCCCGCATCTCTCCTCCTCCATGGACGAGATGGACGAAATGGACGCTATGGACGAAATGGTCCGAACCGGCGCGCCCCCATCCCGCCTATCACTGCTGTCGCCGGATTCCTTGCCCACCCCGATCTCTTCGGAGATCATTCTCCCCGCAAAGCCGCGCTGATCGCCTCCGAGATCTTTCGCGCCGCCACGATCTCCATCCCCTTGATCTTCCCCGCCTCCTCGGCGCAGTTGTGGGGGATGACCGCGCGGTCGAAGCCGAGCTTGGCCGCTTCCTTGAGCCTCTGCTCGGGCTGGCGGATGGCCCTCACCTCCCCGCCCAATCCGACCTCCCCCAGGACGACGGTCCTCGGACCGACGGGGACGTTCTTCATGGTCGAGGCGACGGCGATCGCCACGCCGAGGTCGGCGGCGGGCTCGGAGACCCTCACCCCGCCCGCCACGTTGATGAAAACGTCCTTGTCCTGGAGGCGCAGCCCCAAGCGCCGCTCCAGGACGGCGAGGATCATCAGGACGCGGTTCAGGTCGAGGCCGGTGGCCCGGCGGCGGGGCATGGCGAGCCCCGTGTGCGAGACGAGGGCCTGGATCTCCACCAGGAGGGGGCGCTTCCCCTCCAGGCAGGGGACGACCACCGACCCGGGGAGCTCGGCCTCCCTCTGGGAGAGGAAGATCTCGGAGGGGTTCTTCACCTCCAGGAGCCCCGCCTCCCCCATCTGGAAGATCCCGATCTCGTCGGTGGACCCGAAGCGGTTCTTCACCGCCCTCAAGATCCGGTAGGCGTGGTGGCGGTCCCCCTCGAAGTAGAGGACCGTGTCCACCATGTGCTCGAGGACCCGCGGGCCGGCGATGGCGCCGGTCTTGGTCACGTGGCCGACCAGGACGATCGGCACCTCGCCCGACTTGGCGGAGACGAGGAGGCGGGCGCCGCACTCCCGGACCTGGGAGATGGAGCCGGGGGCCGAGGCGAGGTCGGGTTGGAAGACGGTCTGGATCGAATCGATGACGACCAGGGCGGGATTGGTCTCCTCGATGTAGCCGAGGATGAGGTCGAGGTTCGTCTCCGAGACCAGGAGGAGGCCCGGAGAGGCGGCCCCCAGCCGCTCCGCCCTAAGCTTGGTCTGCTGGACCGACTCCTCGCCGCTGACGTAGAGGACGGTCTTCTTCTGGAGACTCAAGGCGTTGCAGACCTGGAGGAGAAGAGTCGATTTCCCGATCCCCGGCTCCCCGCCGACCAGGATCAGCGAGCCGGCGACGATACCTCCCCCCAGGATCCGGTCGAACTCGGCGATCCCGCCCGTCGTCCGGATCCCCGCGGACGGCTTGACCTCGGTGATCGGCAAGGGCTTGTTCTTCTCCCAACGGGGGTGGCGGGCGGCCTTCTTCTCCTCCGAGACCGTCTCCTCGACCATCGTGTTCCAGGCCTCGCAGCCCGGGCACTTCCCCACCCACTTGGGCGTCTTGTAGCCGCATTCCTGGCAGAAAAAGGCCGTTTTCATGGCATTGTCAGGGGGAACAACCTTCCGCAGGTTACCACAGGAGGCGGGGGAAAACAAACCTCAGTCGAAGTACCATTCGAGGACCCCGCTGGGATCGATCATCATCAACGCCCACTTTGGGAGTGCGGCGGCACGACGCCGCTTTCCCCCTCGATACTTTTGGGCCAAGAGCCGCTTTCCATTCTATACTAACACTAAGCTATGGATGCCCATCGGATCACCGTCTTCAAGGGAGGCGCCCTGGGTGATTTCCTCCTCGCCCTCCCCGTCCTCGCCGCGCTCCGCGCCCGCTTCCCCCGCTCGCGCTTCCGCCTGGTCACCGCTCCGGAGAGATCGTTCCTGGCCGATCCTCTCGGAGTCGAGGTCCTCGACTCCGGGAGGCGCGAGTGGGCCGGCCTTTTCGATCCTTGCGCTCCGAGCGGGCAGCTCCGCGAACTCCTCAGGGACGAAGACCTCCTGATCGCCATCTCCGAGGCCCCCCTCGCCCCCCTCCCCTATCTCAAGCCCGCCGCCCGCGCGATCTCCGTCCCGTCCTTCCCTCCGCCGGGCGGGCGCGTCCACGTCACCGATTTCCTCTTCCAGTGTTTGCGAGAGGCTGGTCTTTCCTTGCCGGTCCCTTCGGTCTTCAGCCTTCGGCCTTCCGCCTTATCTTCCGTTTCCCTCAGCCTTCAGCCTTCAGCCTATTTCGTGATTCACCCCTCTTCCGGCTCCCCCCGGAAGAACTGGCCGGGTGAGCGGTTCGCCGCGCTCGCGCGCGCCATCGAGAAGGGCCGCGGGCTTACTCCGGTCGTCCTGGGCGGAGAGGCCGACGGGGAGGCGTTGGGCGAGCTCGGGAGGAGGCTCAAGCGGGAGGGGGCGGTCTTCGTCGAGAACGCCCCCCTGAAGGAGGCCGCGGCGGTCCTGGCCCGGGCGTCCCTCTACGTCGGCAACGACTCGGGGATCACCCATCTCGCCGCGCTGCTGGGCGTCCCCACGGTCGCCATCTTCGGCGCCACCGATCCCCGGGTCTGGGCCCCGCGGGGCCGGCGGGTGGAGATCGTCGCCGGGACGGCGCCCTGCGCCCCTTGCGAGCCGGAAGAGCGGCGTCGTTGCCCGGACAACATCTGCCTCCAAAGCATCCCGCGGGAAGAGGTCATTGCCCGGGCGAAGGCTTTGATCCCGTAGCCGCAGGCCCTACGGGTCCGCGGGTCAGGGCGCCCGCACGAGCGCGCGGACATGAATGTCCGCGCCTACGACGGCAGGGGACGACCGGCCCTTAGCGTCTTCATCGCGACCTCCCCTGCGATCCCGACCGCGAAGACGATGAAGCAGACGACATAGGGCGCCCGCAGGCCGTGGCTGCGGGCGAGCGTCCCGCCGATCAGCGGGCCGACCGAGATCGCCGCCGCCAGGATCGACTCATGGAAGCCGCTCGTGCGCCCCTTCTCCTCCTGGCGGTGGAGGCTGTAATAGAGGCTCGAGAAGTAGCAGAAGCCCGCGCAGAGCCCGAGGGCGAGAAAGGCGGCGCCGAAGAGCGGCACCCAGCGGTTGGCGAAGAAGATGAGGAGCGCGCCCATCCCCAAAGCCTGGAAGAGGACGAGCGGGGAGAGGCGGTAGTGCCAGCGGTCGGTCTTCCTCAGGATCGCGAACATCAGGAACTGGCCCAGGCCGACGCAGGCGAGGAGCGCTCCCAGCGCTTTCGGCTCCACCCCGAGGTCCAGCGCGAGCTTTGGAAAGAGCGATTCCGCCGAGCTGATGGAAAACCAAGCGACGAAGTTGGCCGTCCAACCGATGTAGATGAACCGACGCCGGGAGGGGTCCGGAGGTTCGGGGACTCTCTCCGGAACGGCGGCGGCCGCGGCCCCCTTCCCGGGCGAGAGGAGGATGACGATCAGGGTGAGCAGGGTCAGGCCGGAGGCCAGGTAATAGGCGTAATGGTAGTCGAGGGTGTAGAGCCGTCCGCCCAGAAAAGGCCCGACCATGATCCCCGCGGACCAGGCCATGTTGAACCCCCCCACCCGCGCCTGCAGCCCCTCCTTCCGCTCCTCCTTCCCCACCCGCATCATCAGCGCCGGCCAGAAGAGGGCCCCGGCGAGCGGGGAGACGACGATGAAGACGAAGAGGTGCCAGAGCTCCCGGACCATGATGATCCCGGGATAGATGCAGAGGAGGACGGCGCAGCCCAGCGCCATCATCCTTTTCGCCCCCCAGCGGTCGGCGAGGCGTCCGGCAAAGGCGCAGCCCAGGGAGTAGGTGCCCGAGGCGAGGAAACCCATCGCCCCCAGGGAAAAGATCGAGGCGGACAGCTTGTTGATCGCGACCAGCGGGTTCGAGACGACCAGGAGCCCCGTGGCCATGTTCATCAGGAATGGGAGGACATAGATCATGGCGGCAGTGTGCTAAGGGGAGGCCGGGAGGCAGGCGAGGATGAACGGGCCGACTGAAGCGCCGCCGTTCCTGCGGCGACGCTTCTTGACTGATTACTGCTTGCTGATCGCTGATAACTGATCACTGATTACTGATCACTGATTACTGATCACTGATTACTGATCACTGATTACTGATTACTGATCACTGCCCCCTACTCCCGCATCTCCGCATAGGCGATCCCTTCCAGGAAGAGCGCCGCCTTCTCCAGCGCCCGCCCCCGGTGGCTGATCTTGTTCTTCACTTCGGGGATGAGCTCGGCGAAGGACTGGCTGTATTCGGAGGGGACGAAGATGGGGTCATAGCCGAAGCCGCCGCCGCCCAAGGGCGCGCGCGTGATGGCGCCCCGGCAGGCTCCATCCACCACCTTGTGGACCCGCCCCGGCCCCACGATCGCGATCGTGCAGCGGAAGGTCGCGCCCCGGTGGTCGTCGGGGACGCCCTCCAGTTTTTTCAGAAGGTACATGTAGCGCTCGTGGTCGGAGAGGTCGTCGCCGCCGAAACGGGCGGTGTGGATGCCCGGCTCGCCCTGAAGGGCGTCCACCTCGAGACCCGAGTCGTCGGCGAGCGCCATCTTTCCCGTGGCCTTGTACACCGCCTTGGCCTTGGCCAGCGCATTCTCGGCGTAGGTCTTCCCCTCCTCCGGCACCTCGGGAAAGGGGGGAAAATCGTCAAGGGAATAGATCTTCACCTGCAGGTGCGCGAGGAGCGCCTTGAGCTCCTCGATCTTCCCGGGGTTGCGCGTGGCTATGACCAGTTCCATCGTCTCCTCCCGCTGCTCTTTCTGATGATTGTGGGAGCGACATTCTTGTCGCGATCCCGTCCCCGGGGGAGCGGCGTCCCCGCTTGCCCCGCATCCCAAGAATCGACTCGGGGCCGCGATCCCCGCCCGGTGGAATCGGGGCGTGACGCCCCTCCCACCGGATACTTTCCTTTTGGCCTACTGCTTCAACGCCTGCTTCTGCAGGCGGATCAGCTCCGCGATCCCCTTCCCCGCGGCGTCGAGCATCCTGTCCATCTGGGCGCGGGTGAAGCTCTTCCGCTCCGCCGCCCCCTGGACCTCGATTAGCTTCCCGCTCTCGGTCATCACGATGTTGAAATCGACCTCGGCGGCCTTGTCTTCCCGGGCGTCGAGGTCGAGAAGGATCTCGTCCCCCACCACGCCGACGCTGACCGCCGCGACGAACTCCCGGACCGGATTCTTGTCCAGGAGCCTCTGCCGCTGCAGCGAGTTCAATGCCTTCATCAGGGCCACGAAACCGCCCGTGATCGAGGCCGTCCGCGTCCCGCCGTCGGCCTGGAGGACGTCGCAGTCGATCCAGAGCGTCCGCTGCCCCAGGCTCTCGAGCGAGACCACTGCCCGCAAGGCCCGGCCGATCATCCGCTGGATCTCCATCGTCCGGCCGTTCTGCCTCCCCAGCGAAGCCTCGCGGTTCGTCCGCTCGGTGGTGGCGCCGGGGAGGATGGAGTATTCCGCGGTTAGCCAGCCGCCCCGCGCCTCCCCGTTCATCTGGGCCTTGTGGAGCCAGGGCGGGAGGCGCTCCTGGACGGAGGCCGAGCACATGATCCGGGTCCGCCCCATCTCGAAAAGGGCGGACCCGGCCGGGGAGTCGATGAAGCCGGTATTGATCCTGACCGGCCTGAGCTCGTCGGGTTTCCTTCCGTCCGTCCTGGCCATATGACGTGACCCCTAGCGAGGCAAAGCGCAGAGCGCCCCGTCGATTCATCCGCCCCGAGCCGGGGCGCTTTGCTCCATGCGCTTTGCTCTATGCGCTTGTTTGAACCGCGCCCGGCGTGAGTCCCTTCGCAAATGCTCAGGGCAAGCTCACACGCGACCTCCCCGACACCGCAAGGCGTCGGGGCGCTCTATCCAATTCGCCCCATTCGCAACGCGCCCGGCGTGAGTCGAACACGCGACCTTTGGCTCCGGAGGCCAACGCTCTATCCAATTGAGCTACGGGCGCAATTACATTACTCTATGATTATCAACCTGTTGCGACGATCTACTTTTCTGGCCATTTTTCTAAAACCATTGCAGTAACCATATGGTAACCGCTTTTCCTTGACTTCCCTCTCCCCTTCCCCTACCCTGACCCCACGCTACCCTCTTCCCAAAGGAGACCGCCATGACGGTCAGGAAACGCTACGGAAAATACTACTATACCGATTTTCGTCTGCGCGGCAAGCGAATCGTTCAGAAGATCCCCGGCGGTATCTCCAACCGCGAGGTCGCCCAGCAGTGGGAGAACGACTACAAGCTACGCCTCCTCCGGGGCGAGATCGGCATCGAGCGCCAGAACCCCGATGTCTCCGTGCTGGTCGAACGCTACCTCGCCTGGGACCGAAACAACAACGCTCCGGCTTCGTGCCGCAGAGACACCATCGCCCTACGAAACATCATCCGGGGAGCTCGGCTCAGAAAAGTGTCCGACATCACCCCTACCGCCATTGAAGGCTATAAAGAACGACGACGCCGATCGGCGGCCAAGCGGACCGTCAACATCGAGGTAAAAACCCTCAAGGCCATGCTGAACAGATCCAAAGAATGGAACCTGATCTCCGCCAATCCTATCAGCGCTGTCGGGAGGATAGGCGGATCGGAATCAAAACCGGTCAGCTATCTCACCACTGAGGAGATCCAGGCGCTCCTGGCAGCCGCCACACCAGCCTATCGTCCCATAATATACACCTATCTAAAAACCGGCATGAGAAAGAACGAGCTGGTTTTCCTCGAATGGGGGGACATCGACTTCGACCGGCGGCAAATCCGGGTCGTGAACAAAGAGGAACACCCCACCAAAACCCACTCCGATAGATACATCCCCATGAATAAGCAGCTGGCCGATTTCTTCCGCTCGCTGGGACCAAAGTCATCCGGATATGTTTTCACCACCGCCCGCGAAACCTTGCGCAAAAACAACCTGCTCCGGGAGATTCAGCGCTTCGGAAGAAAGGCCGGCATCACGAAAAGAGTTACGATCCACCTCCTCCGCCACACCTGCTGTTCCCACCTGGTCATGAGCGGGACCAACCTCGTTGCTGTACAACAGATCATGGGACATTCCGATTTCCGCACCACGAGGCGCTACGCCCATCTTTCGCCGGATCACCTCCAGGCAGCGATGGATCGTCTCCCCTACTGACACCCTCCAGGCTCGTGGAGTCTCCGCGTTCTCCTCCCCCGTTGCTCGAACTCTCCCAGCCATTTATCCACTTTCTCCCGCCTGAACCGGACCAGGTGCTTCCCCTTCCGGATGCAGGGGATAATCCCTTTGGAGACCCATGTGTAAACCGTCTTCGGCTTGACCTGTAGATAGTCCGCGATCTCCGACACCGTCAACAGACGATCCCTGTCGC
>CAZOYW010000007.1:0-111672 GCA_964584165.1 uncultured bacterium | reverse complement strand
GGCATCGCCGGCGGTTCCTGCGCCGGGAAGACCACGCTCGCCTCCGAGGTGGCCAAGCGCCTCGCCCCGCATCCGGTCAGCGCCATTCAGTTCGACTCCTACTACCGCGACCTCTCCCATCTCCCGCTCCCGGAGCGCCACCGGCAGAACTTCGACTGCCTGGAGATACTGGAGTGGGAGCTCCTGCGGGACCACCTGAGGGAACTCCACGCCGGCCGGCCGGTCCGCGTCCCGGTCTACGACTACCGCGTCCACAACCGCTCCGCCGAGACCAGGGAGGTCTCCCCCGCGCCGGTGGTCATGGTGGAGGGGATACTCCTCTTCGCCGTCCCCGCCCTGGTCGAACTTCTCGATCTGAGGGTTTTCCTCGACGCCGCCGCCGACGTCCGCCTGGCCCGGCGGATCGAGCGGGACATCCGGGAGCGGGGGAGGACAAAGGAGTCGGTGATCGCCCAGTACCTCGCCACCGTCCAGCCGATGCACGACCGCCTGGTCGAGCCGTCGAAAAAGTTCGCCGACCTAATCGTCTACCGGGGCGGGTTGGACGAGGAGGCGATCGGGCGGGTGGTCGGGGAAATCAAAAGGTTACTAGAGGTTACTAATGGTTACTAGAGGTTACTAGAGGTTGCGGAAAGCCGATCGGCCCACTGTGTCGCAGGGAGGTCCGCCCCATCCCGGACTCTTCTTCAGGGCCGGCCGGGATCGCGGCCTCGACAAACGGCTATCGGGGCAAGCGAGACGCCCCTCTCACAAATGCAGCGCACTGTCCGCTGCTGTGTTTTATAATCCGTGAAATCCGCGCAATCCGCGGCTTAATTCAGTCGTCCGCCGATGAAGAAGAACAAGATCCGCGTTGTCTGCGCCGTGGGGGCGCGGCCGAACTTCGTCAAGATCGCGCCGATCCTCCGGGCCTTCCGGCGCTACCCCGGGATCGAGGCGGCGCTCGTCCACACCGGCCAGCACTACGACCGGGCGCTCTCGGATGCCTTCTTCCGCGACTTGAAGATCCCGCGGCCGGCGGTCGAGCTCGGGATCGGATCGGGGTCCCACGCCTGGCAGACGGGGAAGATCATGGAGGCTTTCGAGGAGTATCTCCTGAAGAAGCGCCCCGATCTCGTCCTGGTGGTCGGCGACGTCAACTCGACGCTCGCCTGCGCGCTGGCCGCGGTCAAGCTCCACGTCCCCGTCGCCCACGTCGAGGCGGGGCTCCGCTCCTTCAACCGCCGGATGCCGGAGGAGACGAACCGCCTCCTCACCGACCAGATCAGCGACTACCTCTTCATTACCTCCCGGGAGGCTGCCCTCAACCTGCGGCGGGAGGGAGTGGAGCCGAAGAAGATCTTCTTCGTGGGGAACGTGATGATCGACTCCCTGCGGCGCGCCGTGCCCCTGGCCCGGAAACGGTCGCGGGTCCTCAAGGATCTGGGCCTTAGGCCCCGCGGCTACGCCGTCCTCACCCTCCACCGGCCGGAGTCGACCGACGACCGGGGAACCCTTCGGAGGGCGATCGGGGCCGTCGCCGCCGCCTCCGCGCTCGTCCCGGTCGTCTATCCCGTCCACCCCCGGACGGAGAAAAAGATCGGGGAGTTCGGCCTCGCCGGGGCGCTTCGCGCCGCCCGCGTCCGGACGATCCCCCCCCTGGGCTACCTCGACTTCCTCCACCTGATGCTGAACGCCCGCCTCGTCCTCACCGACTCCGGCGGCATCCAGGAGGAGACCACCGTCCTTGAGATCCCCTGCCTGACCCTGCGGAACGAGACCGAGCGCCCCGTGACGGTGACGGAGGGGACGAACGTCGTCGTCGGCCTGGAGGCCGGCCGGGTCGCAAGGGAGACGGAGAAGATACTGAAGGGGCGGGGGAAGCGGGGGAAGATCCCCCGCCTCTGGGACGGGCAGGCCGCCGGCCGGATCGCCAAGATCATCCGGGAGAAGGCGGGGGCCGGTCAAAGAATCTAACAGACGATTGAATAGGATTGAATAAGATGGGCCTGGCTGGTCGTCCGTATCACTGATTACCGATCACTATTTTTACTGGCATTATCGGAACCAGCCCTTCTTCCAGAAGACGTAGAAGGCGACCAGGAGGACGAGGCCGAGGAGGAGGCAGATCTCGTAGATCGAGGCGTGCCAGGGGTTGCCGATCAGGTTCATCCCCAAGAGCCCCCCGATGATCGAGGGGATGAGCCCCAGGCAGGTGATGATGGCAAGCAGGCGCATCACCCGGTTCATGTCGAGGGAGACGGTGTTGATGTAGAGCTCGATCAGGGCGACGAGCCGCTCCAGGGTGTTGTCGGAGATCTCCTGGAGGGTGGCGGCCTCGTCGGCGAGCTTCTTGAAGAGGATGGGGTATTCCTCTCCCAGGGCGGCGAGCGCGGTCTTGTGCCGGCGGAGGTCGTCCAGGGCCTGGTTGAAATGCCTCAGGCCGTTGTGGACGTTGGTGATCTCCCGCTTGAGAAAGAAGGTTTCCTCGAGAAAGGACTTCTTGAGGCTCCCCACCGTCTGTTCCTCCAGGAAGATCGTCCTCTGCTCGATGGCGTCGAGTATCTCCTCGCAGTCCCGGTTCTTGAGCTGGAGGATGGAGAAGAAGACGCGCGCGGCCAGGCCGTCCTGCCCCGGTTCCAGGGCGCCCCGGCTGATCCGGTCGAAGAGGTCGTGGGCGACGGCGGAGAGGGTGACGATCCTTTTCCCGGCGCAGAGGATGAGGACATTGTCGCGGGATATGGAGAGGTCCCGGATCCCCTCGCCGGAGCGGAGGAGGCGGGAGTTCCGGATCAGGGTGCTCACGACTTGCTCGTAGTAATCGACCTGCGGGAAGGTGTCCTTGAGGACCTTGTTCTGGATCTCGAAGGCGGGGACGCGGAAGGCGGAGGCGATCAGGTCGAGGTCGAAGGCGGAGACCTCCTGGAGGTCGATCCAGGCCGGGGAGTGGTCCTGGGCGACGCGGGCGAGCTCATCGCGGGAAAACGTCGCGACGGAGAGGTCGGGGCCGAGGACGCGCACCTTAAGGCGGGACCCCGCCGGGGCGGCCCGATCCGCCGCCGCTTGCGGCGTCGCCCGGCGGGCCGCCCGGCCGGCGACGGCGAAGACCCGGGTGAGGCGGACCAGGCGCAGGAGGGGGGCGGCCCGTCCGCCGCCGGGGATGATGGGGACGAAGTCGAGGAGGGCGAGGACGATGATGAGGAGGTCGAGGAGGTGCCAGGGGTCGAGGACGAACTCCCGCTTGCGCTCGGCCGCGGCGAGCTTACACGCGTACTCGGCGGCGAACATGGCGATGACGAAGTAGTTGACCGCGGCCAGGATGGTCTGGGTGAAGGGGGAAAAGGTGAAGAGGATGGGGAAGAGGGTGGCCGGGATGAGGAGGAGGGCGAGGAGGACCATCAGGTCGTCGCTGAAGAACGCGGCGACGGCCCGGCGGAAAGACGCGCGGCGGTCGACGGAGGTCATCGTCGCTGATTATAGCAGAAATCCGCGGAACAACGACGGATTAGCTCGGCAACCGAAGCCGCGGATATTTTTCGGTTTTCTGATCTGGCCCCGCGGCGCGGCTTTGAGGTATACTCATCTCTGGAAAGCCTCCGATGAGCAGCCTTTCGCCCCAATCCTTCCAGAAGCGGATCAAGGGACTGGCGCGCCGGCACGGCACGCCCCTCCTCGCCGTCAGCCGCTCCGCTCTTCTGGAGCAGCTGGCCCGCTTCCGCCAGGCGCTCCCCCGGGTGGACCCCTACTACGCGGTCAAGGCCAACCCCCACCCCGAGATCCTCAAGGTCCTCGCCGCGGCCGGGGCCGGCTTCGACGTCGCCTCGTCCGTTGAGATGGAGGCGGCGCTGGCGTCCGGGGCCTCCCCGGACCGGCTTATCTTCGCCAACACGGTCAAGCCCGCCGCCGCCCTCTCCGCCGCCCGGAAGGCCGGCGTGACCCTCACCACCTTCGACAGCGAGTACGAGCTGGACAAGATCGCCGCCCACTCTCCGGGCTGCCGGGTGGCGGTCCGGATCAAGGTTCCCAACATCGGCTCGATGGTGGAGCTCTCCCTCAAGTTCGGCGTCGACCCGGCCGACGCCATCCCCTTCCTGATCAAGGCGCACAAGCTGGGCCTGAAGCCGGTGGGGGTGAGCTTCCACGTGGGGAGCCAGTGCACCAACGTGAGCAACTACGTCGAGGCGCTGGAGATGGCGGCGATCATCGTCCGGGACGCCCGGCTCAAGCAAATCCCCCTGGAGCTGCTGGACATCGGCGGCGGCTTCCCGATCCGCCACTTCGACTCCGAGGAGGACCCCTTCGGGAAGATGGCGCGGGGGATCGCCCGGGAGATCGACCGCCTGCTCGACCCCAACCTGACCGTGATCGCCGAGCCGGGGCGCTTCATCGCCGGCCCGGCCGGGACCTTCATCGCCCGGGTGGTGGGCAAGGCGATCCGGGAGAACAAGCACTGGTATTACCTCGACGACGGGGTCTACGGGGGCCTCTCCGGGATGATCTTCGACCACGCCAAGTACCAGTTCCGGGCCTTCGGCCGCGGCCGCCCCCGCCTCTCCGCCCTGGCCGGGCCGACCTGCGACTCGCTCGACATCATCAGCCGGGGAGAGGACCTGCCGGACCTGGAGATCGGGGACCTGGTCTGGGCGAAGAACGTGGGGGCCTACTCTACGGCCAGCGCCACCAGCTTCAACGGGATCCCCCCGGCCCGGGTGGTCATGATCCCATAACCCATTCGCCACGAAGGCACCAAGACACGAAGGCGCGCGAGGAAAGGAATATTTTTAGTTTCGGTTCTTAGTGTCTTTGTGCCTTAGTGGCATAAATTCAAGGAGACGGGAAGAATGAAGAGAGAGCATCGCATGCGGGAGAATCTGGCGGAGACCCCGGACTGGCTGATGAAGAAGAAGTGCCCCCACAAGCACCGCTACCTCTCGGGGCGGCGGATCATGCCCCGGGGGATCACCGGGCGGGAGAAGCTCTCCGACCTGATGCGGGGGACCTTCCTCGCCTACAACTCCGCCCGGCTGATGGAGGGTTGCCAGCTCTTCGCCGAAAAGATGCTGGCGGACGACGTCACCGTGGGGCTGAGCCTCGCCGGAGCGCTCACCCCGGCCGGGCTCGGCTGCGCCGCCGTCGTCCCCCTGATCAAGGCCGGCTTCGTGGACTGGATCGTGGCCACCGGGGCCAACCTTTACCACGACCTCCACTTCGCCTTCAACTTCCCCCTCCACGTGGGGAGCCACCTGGTGGACGACGCCGACCTGCGCCGGAACGACGTGGTTAGGATCTACGACGTTCTCCTCGGCTACACGGACTGCCTGATGGCGACCGACGAGATCCTCCGCTCGATCCTGGTCCAGCCCGAGTTCCAGAAGGAGATGGGGACGGCCGAGCTCCACCACCACATCGGCCGCTACGCCGCGGAGTGGGAGCGCAAGAGCGGGCTCCGGGACGTCTCGGTCATGGCCGCCGCCTACCGCTGCGGGGTCCCGCTCTACACCTCCTCGCCCGGGGACTCGACCATCGGGATGAACGTGGCCGGGGTGGAGCTCAAGGGGAACCGGCTCCGGATCAACCCCTCGATCGACGTCAACGAGACGACCTCCTTCGTGCTCGCCGCCAAGCGCTCCGGGGGAAAGAGCGGGGTGGTTCTGATGGGGGGAGGCAGCCCCAAGAACTTCATGCTCCAGACCGAGCCCCAGATCCAGGAGATCCTGCGGATCAAGGAGGTCGGCCAGGACTACTTCTTCCAGGTCACCGACGCCCGCCCGGACACCGGCGGCCTCTCCGGCGCCACCCCCCACGAGGCGGTCTCCTGGGGGAAGGTGGACCCGAACCGCCTCCCCGACGCGGTGGTCTGCTACACCGACACCACGATCGCGCTCCCCCTGCTCGCCCACTACGCCCTGGCCAACCACCCCAAGCGGAAGCTGAAGCGCCTCTTCCACCGCCGGGCGGAGCTGATGGAGGCGCTGGTCCGCGAATACTTCGCCCACAACAAGTGAAGGCGCATACGCGCCCTCTCGAATTGTGATAAGGTAGTCGGGATGCCTCCGGTCTGAGCGGAGGGGGATCGTTTCGTGTCGGCGAGAGAATGAGTCTGCGGCGATAAGCCTGCGAAGGCCATCACCGGTCCCATGTCCGTTTTGCGCCTAAAAATCTTCGGCTTCGTCCTCCTCGGCGTGGTCATCGCCGCGCTGGTCTATGTCTTCGTCGTCACCTTCTACATATCCAAGGACTACCTCTACGGCCTCCCCCTGGTCTTCACCCAGAACCGCTACCTCTCCGTCGACGTCTACCCGCGGGGCTGCGAGTCGGCGACGGTCTTCACCAACAACTACATCGAGGGGAAGAGCCAGGTCGACGACGTCGCGATCCTCCGCCATTTCCTGAAGAAGAAGAAGGCCCGGGGGGTTTTCTTCGTCATCCCCGACTACCTCCGCACCTACCCCCTCGACCGGTCGCCGGAGATCGCGGAGGAGCTGAAGCTCCTTGCCGCCGACGGCCACGAGATCGCCCAGTGCGGCACCTACCACACCTACGGCGACGACATCGCCCGGGGCGCTCCGGTCGGGGGCGAGCTCACCGAGCTCAACTACGACGAGCAGAAGGACCGGATCGAGGCGGGCAAGGCCCTGCTCGTCCGCCTCGGCTTCGCCCCGCAGGGCTTCCGCGCTCCGGAGTTCATGATCAACCGCGAGACCTTCCGGGTCCTGGAGACCTGCGATTTCCTCTACTCCGCCAACGCGCTCGCCCCCCCCACCACCCCCTACACGCTTTTCTTCCCCTCCCTGAGCCGGGGGCTGCTCTACCCTGACCACCCCAACGGCTTCGACCTCCTGGAGTTCTCCGACCAGGTGGATCCCACCTTCAAGTTCCACAAGGCGGTCCGCCTCTTCCAGCGGATCCATTCCCTGCACGGCGTTTTCGTCTACCACACCTACATCGGAGAGGTGGCGCGCCCGGAGCGGCTCCAGCTCCTGGAGAAATTCCTGGACGTGGTCCAGCGGGAAAACACCTGGCAGTGCACGCTGAGCGAGCTCGCCCGCTGGTGGCTGGCGCGGGAGAAGATGCGGGTGGAGACGCACAAGGATGGGACCGCCTTCGTGGTGACGATTGCCAACAAGACTTCCTATCCCCTGGAGGAGTTGGGTATCCGCTTCCTCAAGTTTCCCTTCGGGGTCACGGAATACGTCGTCCAGGACCAGGAGCGGAGGGTGATCACCCGCGGCGCCCTCCCGGTCAAGGACAAGATCAGCGTCACCATCCCCGGAGGGTCCGAACCGTGAGGATCATCGGCGCGCCGGCGGCGCTCCTGGCCCTCGCCCTGGCCTCCGCTTCCGGCTGCGCTTCCGACCTGCGCACCTCGGCCGCGGCGGGGGACCGCTCCCGGGCTTCCGAGCTGATCGCCGAGGGCGAGAACATCAACGCCGCCGACGATTACGGCTGGACCCCCCTCCACTACGCCGTCTCCCGGCGGCAGGGGGAGATGGTGGCCCTGCTCCTGGAGCGGGGGGCGGCGATCGACCCCCGCGACCGGATCGGCCGCTCCCCCCTCGACCTGGCCGCCCAGTACAACCTGCCGGACATGGCCGAGCTCCTGATCTCCCGGGGGGCCGATCCGGAGGCCCGCGATCCCTTCGGGGGCGCCCCTCTCCACTACGCCGCCGCCAAGGGGAACACGGCGGTGATCGAGGTCCTGCTCGCCCACGGCGCCGAACTCAACGCCCGGGACGGGCAGAAGGGCTGGACGCCCCTCGACTTCGCGGTCAACAACGGCAAGACCGCCGCCGCCCGCCTCCTCCTCGCCCGCGGCGGGTCCGGCTGTTCCTATTCCGCCGTCCTTTTCCAGCAGGCCCGCGCCCCGCGCTCCACCCCCGCGCCGGCCGCCCTCCCGCTCGCCGCCGGCGTCCCCACGGTCGTCTGCGACTCCTTTTCCGGCCAGACCGGGCTCGCCAGCGTCTTCAGCGTCGAGACGCTTCTTCTCCCCTCGGAGCTCGGGGACTTTTCGAAGGCGCTCTCCCAGCATCCCTCCACGCTGGAGGATTTTTACCGGTCCTCCCGGCAGGCCTGGCTGATCGGGCCCTTCCGGGAGGTCCGCCTGGACTCCGGCCCGGAGATCCCCTCACCCGCCCGCCTGACCCTGGCGATCGAAAGCGATACCTTCTTCTTCTTCGACAAGGCGCCGCTCCAGGCGAAGATCGCCGGGGTCATCCGGGAGGGGCCGTTCGTCTCGGCGGCGAGCTCCGTCGGGGACGGGACGGTGCGGACCCAGGCCGTCTATCTCCTCGGCCCCGAGCTGGCCGCCGCCCTGGCCGGGGCGGAGGAGGCGAGCCTGCGCATCGCCTTCGCCGACCGCCCCCCCCTGACCTGGGAAGTCCCCGGCCGGGTGCTCGCTTCCTGGCGGGAGCACCTCCGGCAGGCCTCGGAGATTTTCGGCCCGGCGCGGCCGTGAAGGAATGCGGGGGGCGTCGGCCGGCGGCCTCCCTGGAAGCTGCGAACCCTTGATCCTTGGAACGGGGAGGTGGGCATGCCGCTGACCATCAAGACCGTAGAGAACCCGATCGGCGTCTTCACCGTCTCCCCCGCCGGCGCGCTCGACTCGCTGAGCTGCGCCCAGCTGGAGCGGCAGGCGGAGACGCTCCTGGACGCGTCGCCCCGCCTCCTGATCCTCGATTTAAGCGGAGTGGATTTCATCTCCAGCATGGGCGTCCGGGTGATCCTGAAGACGAAGAAGGCGCTCGACCGCGCCGGCGGCGAGATGAAGCTCGTGCATCTCCAGCCCCCGGTGCGGAAGGTCTTCGAGATCATCGCCGCTCTCCCCCCCCAGGCGATCTTCGCGAGCCAGGAGGAGATGGAGAGCTATCTGGAGAGGATGCAGCACGCCGATAAGTGAAAAGGCAAAAGGAAAAAGGCAAAAATGTCCCGTCGCCCGTCTTTTACGTCGACGGTAAGTATCTCCCCGCCGACCGAGCGGCCCTCCCCCTCGACGACCTCGCCATCCTGCGCGGCTACGGGGTTTTCGAGTTCCTGAGGACCTACGGGGGAAAGCCCTTCCACCTCGGCGAGCACTTGCAGCGCCTGCGCCGCTCCGCCGCCCTGATCGGGATTAAGCTCCCCTGGAAGAAGGGGGAGATCGCCCGGGTGGTGGGGCAAACCCTCCGCCGCAACCGCTTCCCCGAGGCCAATGTCCGGATCATCGTCTCCGGCGGCGCCTCGCGGGACTTTCTCACCCCGGAAGGCTCCCCCCGTCTCATCGTCACCGCCGTCCCCCTCTGCCGCTACCCCGGTCGCTGGTACTCCCGGGGGGTCGGGGTGATCACCGTTCCCGCCGAGCCCTATATCCCGGAGGCGAAGACGCTGAACTACCTCTCGGCCGTGATCGCCGTCCGCCGGGCCTACGCCCGGGGCGCGGTGGAGGCGATCTCGGTCGACCGGGAGGGGCGGGTCCTGGAGGGGAAGACGGCCAACGTCTTCGCCTTCCTGGGCGGGCGGCTGGTGACGCCGGACCGGAAGATCCTTCCCGGGGTCACCCGCCAGCTGATCCTCCGGCTGGTCCGCGGCGTTTTCCCCGTCGAGGTCCGCGCGCTCGCCCGCTCCGAGCTCCTTATGGCGGAGGAGGTCTTCATCACCGCGACCAACAAGGGGATCCTCCCCGTCGTCCGGATCGACGGTCGGAGGATCGGGCGGGGAGTCCCCGGTCCGCGGACCCGGCGGGTGGAGGCCCTCTTCGCCGGCGAGACCGCCCGCTTCGCTAGGGGCGGCGAGCAGGGGGACCCGGTGGGCAAAAATCGGCCGGCTCAGGGCCGGCTGATCCGTCCCAGCCAGAAGAAGACCGCGGCGCCCGCCGCGTAGAGAAGGACCCGGAGGATGATCTTGAAGGCGCCGCCGCCTTCGGCCGCCGCCTCGGGGCCCGCGGTTTCCCCTTCCGCCGCCGCCTCCGGCGCCGGGGTTCGGGCGGCGGAGACAGGTGTCGCGGCGGGGAGGGAGGAGAAAGCCTGGGCGAGTAGCTCCTGGGTCTTGGCGTCGCGCTTCTGCTTGGACTTGGCTCCCGCCACCACCGCGATCAGGCGGACGCCCTTGCGCTCGGCGGTGGCCACGATCGAGTATCCCCCCGCGCTGAAGTAGCCGGTCTTGAGCCCGTCGCAACCCGGGCAGGTGGCGAGGAGGCTGTTGTGGGAGCGCATCTCGAAGGAGCCGTCGCGGAAGGGGCGGACGGTGGCCGAGGTGTAGCGGAGGATGTCGGGGTGCTTCAGGAGCTCCCGGGCGAGGACGGCGAGGTCTTGAGCGGTGGAGACGTCCGGCTCCTGGTTCGCCCCCGGGGGGAGGCCGTGGACGGAATGGAACGTCGTGCGCGCCATCCCGATATTCCGCCCGCGCTCCTGCATCATCTCGACGAAGCCGTCGGTACTCCCGGCGACGTGGATGGCCAGGGCGACCGCCGCGTCGTTCGCCGACTGGATGATCAGGGCGTAGAGGAGGTCCTCGACCGAGAACTCCTCGTGCTCCTTCAGGTAGACCTGCGATCCCCCGGTCTTGGCCGCCTGGGCGGTGGCCTTGACCGGGTCGCTCAAGCGGAGGGTCCCCGCCTCGATCTTCTCCTGGACGATCAGGAGCAGCATCAGCTTGACGATGGAGGCGGGGTAGCAGGGGCTCTCCGCCTGGTCGGCGAAGAGGGCCGCGCCGTCGTCCGCCCGGGTCACCGTCGCTCCGACGTAGGGGTCGGCGGAGCGGGGGGGGATCTTGGCCCGGGCGGCGAAGGCGGTTCCCGCCGCCAGGGAGAGAAGGAGCGCGAGCGCCGCGGCTTTTTTCATACTAGAACGACTGCTCCCGCTTCGCCCGTTTCGCCGCCCGCTTCTCCTTGAGCGTCATCTTGGGGGCTTTCTTTTGAGACTTGCCGCCGATATCGCGAGACTTTCCCATGGCTGCACCTCCTTTTGGTCGGTTGCCCAAAAGTCAATTTATAGCAAATTGCGGACGGTATGAAAATCCATAAGGCGCGGCGGGCATCGCCCGCAAGCCGAACTCGCGCCAAGACGCCGAGAAAGCAAGAAAGGCCTAAAATTCCACTTTAAGGGGGCGCTTGAGGAGGAAGCCGAAGAGGACGGCGAGGACGAAGTAAACGACCGCCCAGTGGAGCTGCCAGCCCAGGACGTTAATCCGGCGGGCGGGATAGTCGATAAAGATCCTTGAAAAAGGCGCATTGACCGGGAGATAAGCGTCGCCGGGGAACAGGAGATAGCTCAACCAGCGAGGTTCCCCGGTCTCCGGATAGATCCGCCTAATGCCGCTTTGGGCGACGAGTTCTTTTCCCGCCGAGACGTCCCCCGCGGCTAAGGTCAGCTCATAAATCCCCGCTTGCTCCACCCGGACCCTCCATTCGGTCTCCCGGATACTCCACCCGATCTTTAAGGGGGGCGTTTCCACGGTCAAGCCCGGCGGAGACTGGAGGGCCGCGTTCCGGTCGATCTCGCTATGGTCGGGCCAGCGGACGCCGACGTTGGCCCGCTCCCCCGGCTCCAGCCCGCGCCGCCCGTAGCGGAGGTCGAGTTGGACGCAGGCGAGGAGGACGGGAACGATCACGATCAGGAGGGGAGGGAGCGACCAGCCGAGGTAGCGGACGATGGCGAGGAGGAGGCGGAGGAGGGAGCGGAAGATCTCCCGGGCGCTGTTCTGGAAGAGGTAGATCCCGAGGAAGTGCCCCTGGATCCGCTTCTTCTCCCGCTGGATCGCCTTCTGGTTGGAAACGAAACGATAGACGAGGAGGATGAAGACCGCGGTCAGGAGCGAGACCGCTCCGATCCCCCAGGCCGGTGGCAGGGACCGGAAGGGAGCGAGAAGAATATCGAAAGCGAGGGTCAGGACGTTAAACAAGAAGGCCATATCTCATTTCTCATTTATCATTTATCATTTCTCATTTATCATTGTTCAAGTATCAAGTATCCGCATATAATATTGCATATATATGCAAAAGCTGGTCTCGGGCCATGAATGGCAAGACGGCAAATCCTTCCGTGCGCCAGGCTCAAGATCTGTGCGAGCGGCTTGTCGACTTCGCAGTCCGAATTCTGGCTCTGGTTAATAAGCTGCCCAGAAATGATGTCGGTTCCCATATCGGCAAGCAACTTCTTCGTTGCGCCACTTCATCGGGGGCAAACTATGAAGAAGCGCGCGGCGCCGAATCTCCCGCTGATTTTGTCCACAAACTGGGCGTTGTCTCAAAAGAGCTGAAAGAGAGCCGCTATTGGTTGAAAATAATTCTTCGTGCCAAGCTCTTGTCCCCCGATCAGGTTGCCTGCGATCTCGACGAGTGCGAGCAGTTGTGCGCGATTATCGGGAAAAGCGTTGTCACTGCCCGGAAACCCGCCAGGTTACTTGATAAATGATCCATGGGAAATGGCCAATGATAAATGCGCTATGTCTTACCCGATGTACCCCAGCCCCTTGAGCTTCTCCTGCGCCTGCGCCTGCTCGTCGGCTGCCGCGTCCGCGGCGGTCGCCCGCTCCAGGGCGTGGACGACAAACTCCTCCGGGCTGGCGTAGCCGGCCTTCGTCGCCGCCGCCTTCACCTTCTCGAACAGGTCATCCGCGATTTTGATCTTGGCCATAAAACACCTCCGATCCAGGTCAAGGAGTACTGGAGTAATGGAGTGTTGGAGTATTGGGAAGATATTCCGATTCGCTGTCCATCACTCCCTTACTCCACTACTCCATTACTCCATCGTGTTGTTACAGATAGGGCAGACTCCTGGTTTTCGCCTTCTCGCTCTTCGCCGGAGCTCGGAAGACGTTCTTGCCGACCATGTCGGAGGGCTGGGCGATCCCGAACTCGGAGAGGATGGAAGGGGCGAGGTCGTAGAGGTGGGGGTTGTCGAGCAGGATCTTCCGGTTGGAGAAGAGGATCCCGGGGACGATCTCGGTGGCCCCGCAGTGGTCGCCCGACCACTTCTCCGTGTTGTCCGTGAAGAGAACCCCGGTCGCCTCCCCCAGGACCGACTCCCAGGAGGAGCGGTAGCCCCAGTCGTAGGCGACCAGGATGTCGGGGGCGGATTCGACGTAGGGGCCGCTGTAGGCGTCCGCGCTCCGGATCGCCCGCCGGATCGCCGGTTTCCCGTTCTCCGGGTCGCGAACCGCCTGGAGCTTGGCGGCGATCTCCTTGAGGAGCGCGTCCTTCTCCCCCGGGGAGACCGTCCCGTACGCCTCCCGCCCCCGGAGGTTCAGGTAGAGGCCGTTGAAGCCAAGCGCGTAGGCCCGCGTTCGCTCCCAGTCCACGTCGCCGTAGAGCGAGCCCTTGTCACCGCCGCCCCGAAAAACGATGTAGCCGTTCTGGGCGAGCCAGGTGTTGAGGTGGAAGTTCCGGTAGAAGGGTCCGAAGCCGTGATCGGACATGACGATCAGCGTGGTCCGGTCGTCGAGGCGCTCCTCCACCTTGGCGATGACCCGGTCCATCTCGGAGTAGATCTCCTCGATCACGTCGCCCAGTTTCGCCCGCATGGCGGCGTCATGGACGGGGTGGTCGGGGTCCCGGAGGTGCCAGAAGATGTGCGTCCCGAGATCGGTGGAGGAGTAGTAGTAGAAGAAGAAGCCGTCGGTGAAGCGGTCGAAGAGGTAGTCGAAGTTCCGGTTCCGCTCCTTAAGGACCATCTTCACCTGGGCGTAGAACTCCTCGGTGCTGAAGGTGTTGTTGGTGAGCGCCTTGGTGTCCTCCGGCATCCCCAGGGTGTAGAAATCCCCGCCCGCCTCGGCGAGCTCCCGCGCGAACCCCTTCGGCCAGTCGATGGGAAGGGCGGGGGAGCGGGGGTCGACGTTGAGGGGCGTGACGTAGAGGCGGAAGTGGGGGCGGATCTCCTTCAGATAGAAGCGGGCGATCGCCGTGGTCCGGCCGAGGAGGGGGAGGGGTTGGAAGCTTAAATCCACCCAGTCGGACCATTCGCCCTGGTTGAGGATGATCTTCCGGTCGGGGAGCTCGATCCGGGCCACGGGGTTCTCGGGGTCCAGGAAGACGGTGAAGGGGAGAGTGAGGTCGGGGTGGGCGTATTCGACCTCGCCCTGTCCGTCGCGCCGGACCTCGCCGCGCTCGCCCAGCTTCGGCTCCCGGCGGAAGGTGTTGGCGGGGCCCTGGAGCGACTCCCGGACGACGTTGTCCTCCACCCGGGTCACCACGATCCGCGCCCCGCCGTAGTCCTCGGGGACGTCCGCTGGATCGGTGGTGAAATACTGGTAGGTCCCATAGGTGCCCCGGAGGTCCGGGGTCCCCATCCCGGAGAGGGCCCTCCCCGCCCGGACCGGGGGATAGTTGGACGGGATGCAATAGACGGTGACCGGGATGCCCCGTTCGTCGAGGTATTCCCAGAAGGCTTTCCCCTTCCGGTTCAGGACCACCTCAGCCCCCTGGAGGGGGAGCTCGTAGGAGCCAAGCGAGATGACGTGGCGGGCGGGTAGGGTGTCGGACATCGAGAGGTAGGGGAGGTAGGTGTCGGGGTGGCGGTGGATGAAGTCGAAGATCCCGTGGCCGCCGGGGTTCTGGCCGGTGATGAAGTTCGACCAGGCGACCGGGGACTGGGGCGGGAGGCTGGACCAGACGGAGGTGAAGGACCCGGTCTCGGCGAGCTGCTTCAGGTGGGGGAGCTTGCCCCGGTCGAACATCGACTGGACGATCCGGGGGTCCATCCCGTCGAAGGCGAGGACGATCACCTTCTTCCCCGCCGGCGCCGGCTTCCCGGAGCAGGAAAGGAGGGCGGCGAGGGAGAATTGAAGGCAATATTTAATCCACCGATTCATTGGTCATTTGTCATCGATTATTAATCATTTCTCATTGAGCCCGGCGACGACCTTATGCTGCCTCACTGCGTTCCTGTGGGAGGGGCATTCCTGCCCCGATCCGCGCCGACATGGATCGCGACAGGAATGTCGCTCCCACAAAAAACAGTAACAGAAAAAGAAGTAATCAGCGATCAGCAGTCTCGACGGACAGGACCGAACCGTCCATGTGGTCGGGGGGAGCGATCCCGAAGAGGTCGAGGACGGTCGGGGCGAGGTCGATGATCCGGGGCGAAGCGGCCGCGACCTTCCGGCTGGAGAAGAAGACGCCGGGGACGAAGCGATGGTCGATGCAGTGGTCGGCCGACCAGGCCTTCTCGTTGTCGCTGAAGACCTCGGGGGCGACGATCCCGGTCACCGACTCCCAGGAGGCCCGCCAGCCCGGGCGGTAGCCGACGATCAGGTCGGGCGCGTTCTCCCGGTAGGGGCCCCGGTAGATCTTCTCCGTGTCGTAGACGGCGCTGATCGCCTCGCCGGCCTCGCCGTCCTTCAGCCCGGCGAGCTTCCCGATCAGCTCGTCCTTGAGTTTTCCCGCCGCCTCCTTCTCCACGATCCCGTCCCGCTCGCGCCCCTTCCGGTTCAGGTAGAGACCCGAGAGGCCGAAGGCGTAGGCCCGGGTCCGCGTCCAGTCCACCCCCGCGAACCACTCGCCGGACCCCCCGGAACCGTTCTTGAGCGCCAGGTAGCCGTTCCGGTGGAGCCAGGTGTTGAGGTTCACGCCCCGACGGAAGAGCTTGAAGCCGTGGTCGGAGACGACGAAGAGGAGATCGCGCGGGCCGATCTTGCGGCGGACCCTCCCCACCAGGCCGTCGCAGCGGCGATACATCTCCGCGATGGGGTCCTTCTCCAGGGCGTCCCGGTCCTTCCCCCGGTAGCGCCAGAACTCGTGCTGGATGACGTCGCTGGTATCGAAGACGCAGCAGAGGAGCCCCCGGCGGAGCTGGGAGAGGGAGTGGAAGAAGATCCGCTCGAGCTGCTCGTGGATTTTCC
Source organism: uncultured bacterium (assembly GCA_964584165.1). Classification (GTDB taxonomy): domain Bacteria; phylum Auribacterota; class Erginobacteria; order Erginobacterales; family CAZKCI01; genus CAZKCI01. The sequence continues at coordinate 95,883 of CAZOYW010000007.1, read as the reverse complement.
AGGTCTGCTCCAGGAAGGCCCCGTCGGTGAGCGCCCCCTCGTTGAGCGCCCAGGTGTCCTGGGGGAGGCCCAGGGTGGCGAAGGGGCCGAAGACCTTGGCCAGGTAGACCGAGTAGGTCAGGGGATGGGAGACGGGGAGGGCGGGCTTCTCGGGGTCGATGTTGATCGGCGAGAGGTAGAGCTCCAGCTCGGGCTCGACGCTCTTCAGGAAGAAGTGGGCGATCCCGTGGACCCGCGCGAACCGCCCGGCCGGGAAGGAGAGGCGCAGCCAGTCCGAGAACTCGCCGGGGGCGAGCAAAAGCTCGGCCGTCCCCGCCTTCAGCTCGACTTTGGACCGCTTCCGGTCGACTCGGATCGAGAGGGGGATGGTCAGGGACTCCTTCGGACGGGCGGGGTGGGGGGGGCCGGAGATGGCGGAGGCGTAGGCCGGCCCCTTGCCTGCGAGCTTCACCGCGTAGCCCGAGGTGAGCTTCCTCCCGGCGATCTCGGCGGTGGTGTAGAGGGCGAAGGTGCCCTGCGATCCCTTGAGGTCGGGGGCGCAGAGGCCGGAGAGGGAGAGGCCGGCAAACTTCTCCGGGGGGAAGGTGATCGGGACCTTGAGGACGATCGAATCCACGCCGTGGTCCCCGAGGACTTTCCAGAAGGGGACGGACTTGCGCAGAAGCTTCATCACGGGCTTGCCCCGCCCCACCGAGATCTCGGCCGAGGAGAGGCTCGGGAGATAGCTCCTCGGGTCCCGGCGGAGGAAGTCGAAGATGTTGTGCTTGCCGGGGTTGGCCCCGGTCATGAAGGAGGACCAGGCGACGGGCGAGATGGGAGGGTTGGAGGTGGCCAGGGCGGAGAAGGTCCCCGCGGCGGCGAGTTCCGAGAGGTTCGGGAGGGTCCCCTTCTCCATGAACTCGCGGGCGAGGACGGGATCGAAACCGTCGAGGCCGAGGACGATCAGGCGCTCCACGCGGGCCTTCCCGCGCTTCTTCCTGCGCAGGGCCTTGATCAGGAGGCGGAGCGGGAGGGTGAGGAGAAGGGAAAAGGCCGCCAGCCCCGCGCCGAGGACGAAGACGAAGGAGGAGAGGAAGGCGAAGCCCGCCCCCGGGCCGATGTAGGCCGGCGCGGCCGCGGGCAGGCTGAGGGCGATCAGGACGAGGAGGCCGGCCGGGGCTAGGCGTCTCGGCTTCATAATCCGCCAAATATCGCATATTTGGCCCGTCGATTCAGGGATTATTATCGATCTCTCGCCTTGAAAAGCGGTCCGTTCGGCGTATAAAGAGGCGGTGGGTGTGAAAGGAGAAGCGCCGTGACCGATCAGTTCGACCGTGTGGTGGGGAAGTACCTCGTCCCGATCTCGGAGGTCCGGGAGCCGGTGATGGACAGCGTTTACTTCTTCCGGAAGGGGGGAAGCTTCGTCTTCGCCGAGGGCTATTGCCATCCGCCCGGTGCCTTCTGGGGGATGATCATCAAGTATCCCCACCCCCAAGGGCATATCGACGTCTTCGGCCGCCCCTACAGCTGGACCCACCGCGAATACGTGAACGGGGAGCTCGCCATCATCCCCTACGACCGCCAGGTGGAGAACCAGTTCGTCGTCGCCCCCGAGCTCCGGGCTCTCCAGGGAGCGAAGCCCCCCTACGCCAAGAACTTCGTCAAGTTCCCTCTCTCCGGCTTCGAGGGGTATTTCGACAGCGTCCGCTCGATGCAGCTCCTGCGCCGGGAGTACGAGTGGGTGGAGAAGGCGGTGCGGGAGACCTGCGCCCTCCTCGAGGTGGACCCCGACCGGACCGGAGTCACCGGCTCCATGAGCTACGGGCGGGTGGAGGACGACATCGATATCGTTTTCATCAACGATCCGAAGGAGAACGACCGGATCGCCCGGAAGATCCGCTCCTTCCTCCGCGAGCACCCCGAAGCCCAGGTCCGGGAGCTGGGGAAGGTCTGGGCGCTCCGCTTCTACTACGCCGGGACCCTGATCTGCCCCTTCTTCCGCTACGCGTCTCCGGCCGACGTCCCGATCCTCTCCTGCGAGATGTCCGTGGTCGAGAAAGGGGTGAAGGTCGAGGCTACGATCGGCGACGACCGGCACGGCTACTACCTGCCGGCGATCCTGGAGCTCAACGGCGTGAAGCGGGGGGCGCGGAAACTGGAGGACATGGAGCTGATCGTCTACCACGGGGCGATGCGGGGTGACCTGATGAGCGGGGAGAAGATCCGCCTGAAGGCCGACCTGGTCGAGCTCTCCACCCCCCAGCGGGGGAAGCGCCGGGCGCTTCTGATCACCGACCTGGCCGAGGTCGTCAAACTCTAAACCACGAATTCCGCGAATGGCTCGGCGACTGCTGTCCACGAATTGACACGAATTTGCACGAATATTCAGCGTTGGGCCTGATAGTATCTATTCGTGAAAATTCGTGTCAATCCGTGGAAATAATCGGCCGGTCAGGTCGCGGCGGATATAGGAGGGAAGAAATGATCGTTACCAACACCGACACCGTCCCCGGCCGCAAGGTCCGGGAAGTCCTGGGGATCGTCCAGTCCAACGTGGAGGGAGCGCGGGCGGTCAGCGACGACCTGCTCAAGTCGCTCAAAAGGGTCTTCTCCAACGCCCTCTCCTTCGGGCCCCGGATCGTCACCGGCCGCGAGTTCGGGATCCCCGAGCCCGCCCCGCGCCCCAAGGTCTGCGACAAGAACGCCCCGGCGGCGGACTGCTACGTGGACGGCTACGCCGACCTTCTCTTCGACCTCCGGGAGAAGGCCCTGAAGAAGCTGATCAAGAAAGCGGAGCGGATCGGGGCGGACGCCCTGCTCAAGGTCACCTTCGACGTGACCGTGATCGTGCCGCTGGCCTTCGAGGTCTACGTCTGCGGGACGGCGGTCAAGCTTCTCCCGCCGCGTCCCCGGCGGAAGAAGCAGTAAAAGCGAAAGAAGTGATCAGTGATCAGTAACTGATTACTGATCACTTTTCTTCGGTTACTGTTTTTAGGTAGGCGTCGATCGCCTTCGCCGCCCGCTTCCCCGCCCCCATCGCCTCGATCACCGTCGCCGCCCCGGTGGCGATGTCCCCCCCGGCGAAGATCCCGGGGAGGGAGGTCTGCCCGGTCCCGGGATCGATCTCGACGTTCCCCTTCCGCCCCAGCTTCAGCCCCGCGACGGAACGGACCAGGAGGGGGTTGGGGTCGTTCCCGATCGCCACCACCGCCAGGTCGCATTCGAGCCGGAACTCGGAGCCGCGGACCGGGAGCGGCCGCCGCCGCCCCGAATCGTCCGGCTCGCCGAGCACCATCTTCAGGCACTCCATCCCCTGGAGCCGCCCCTTCCCGTCTCCGAGGTAGCGGACGGGGAGGGTGAGGAGGCGCAAAGCGACCCCTTCCTCCTCGGCGTGGTGGATCTCGTCCTTCCGGGCCGGCATCTCGTCGCGGGTCCGGCGGTAGACGATCGCGACCGACTCCGCCCCGAGCCGCCGCGCGGTGCGGGCGGAGTCCATCGCCACGTTGCCGCCCCCCACGACGCAAACCCGCCTCCCGCGGGCGACGGGCGTGTCGTAATCGGGGAAGCGGAAGGCCTTCATCAGGTTGACCCGGGTGAGGTATTCGTTGGCGGAGTAGACGCCGACCAGGTTCTCGCCCGGGATGGACATGAAAGAAGGCAGACCGGCGCCGGTGGCGATGAAGAAGGCCTGAAACCCCTCCGCCCGGAGATCGTCCAGGGTGACGGTCCTCCCCGCCACCTGGTCGAGGCGGAGTTCGACGCCGAGCCTCCGGACGTTCTCCACCTCCCGGGCGACGATCTCCTTGGGGAGGCGGAACTCGGGGATGCCGTAGACCAGCACCCCGCCCGCCTCGTGGAGCGCCTCGAAGAGGACGACGCGGTGGCCCAGCCGGGCGAGGTCGGCGGCGGCGGTGAGCCCCGCCGGCCCCGCTCCGATCACGGCGACCTTTCGGCCTGCGCGCGCATCCGTCGCCTGTAGGCCCGATCTCCGCCGTCGCCCTTCGGGCCCTGGCGGACAAGCGTGATCGGTCGAGGCCGCCTGTAGGCCCGATCTGCGATCGGGCGCCGCTACATCGCCGCCCGCCGAAGCGTCGGCCGCGAAACGCTCCAGCGCCCCGATCGCCACCGGGGAAGAGACCTTTCCCAGCAGGCAGAGCTTCTCGCACTGGTCTTCCTGGGGACAGACCCTTCCGCAGACGGCGGGAAGGGAGTTGGTCTTAAGGATGGTCCGGGCGGCCTCGGCGGTCCGGCCTTCCCCGATCTCGCGGATGAAGGCGGGGATATCGACCTCGACCGGGCAGCCCTTCCGGCAGGGGGCGTTCTTGCACTGAAGGCAGCGGGCGGACTCGAGGCGGGCCTGCTCGGGGGTAAAGCCGAAGGGGACCTCGCGGAAGTTTCCGATCCGCTTCCGCGGCTCCTGCTCCGCCATTCTCTGGCGGGGGATTATTGTTTTCTTGGTTTGGCTCATGAATGGGAACTACGAATTGCGCGAATTACGCGAATTAGAATATGAACGTAATCTAGCAGAGTTATAACTCGCCAACATGCCAACAATCGCGATCAGCCCAGTCCTCGGATCATCCCAAAGGTAATTCGCGAAATTCGCGCAATTCGTAGTTTGGCCCCCGATCTAACCCGGGCCCATTCGTGAAAATTCGTGTAAATTCGTGGAAATCATTTGCCGGGTCAGGCGGGGAGCGTGATCCGGAAGGTTGTCCCCTTCGCCGGCGACGACGTAAAATCGACCTTCCCCCCCAGGTACTCCTCCCCGAGGAGCTTCATCGCGTAGGTGCCGATCCCCCGCCCTTGCCCCCCCTTGGTGCTGAAGTAGCGCTGGAAAACTCGGGGCGCGATGGCCGGGGGGATGGCCCCCCGGCTCCAGACGCTGAATCGCGCCCGGGCCTTCGTCAGCTCGGCCCGGAAGCGGACGATGCCGCCCTCCTCGGTCGCCTCGAAGGCGTTGGTCAGCATGTTGCCGAGCACGCGGAGGAGGAGGGAAACGTCGGTCCGGAACGGCCGCCGGGGGAGCGGCTTCCCGACAACCAGGACCTTCTTGCGGGCCGCGGGATGGTGGGCGACGGTCTCCCGCAGCTCGGCGAGCAGGTCGCCGGCCCGGATCGCCTCGATCCGGGGCGCGTATCTCCCCGGCGTCCCCCGGGAGAGCGACTGCTGGATCGCGATCTCGGCCTGGAGGCGGGAGGCCATCCGGCCGATCTGCTGCGGCCAATCCGCCATCCCCGCGCCGGTCCCCTTCGCCATCAGCTGGGAAGCCCCCTGGATGCCCATGACGACGTTTTTCAGGTCGTGGAAGAAGGCTCGCTCCAGCTCCGCCCGCCGCTCCTCTTCGCTGATGTCCTGGAGGAAGAGGAGGAGGAAGGGTTCCTTCCGGACACGGAAGGGATGGGCCTTTACTCGGAAGCAGAGGTCGCGGGTTTCCCCTCCTCCGGCAACGGTCAGGATGCATTTCTGGTCGACGGGCCGGCGCTTCTTCAGGGAGGAGACGATGGCGATCGCCGCTCCGCAGGAGGCGCAGAACTTCCCCGTCCCGCAGCCGGCGGCCATGTCCCGCGCGTGGACGCAGCGGATCGCTTCGCCCGGCCTCAGGCCGAGAACGGCTTCGGGGTCGCGGACCCGGAGGGCGGCGAGGAGGGCGTGGTTCAGGGCCAGGATCTGTCGGCGGCGGTTGAGAACGGCGAGGAGCCCGGCGGCGGTCTCGAGGAGGCCGCTGACCAGGGAGCTGGAACTCACGTCCCGGACCTGCCGCGCGATCTCGGCCTTTCCCGACCGTTCGGCGGGGGCGAAATGGGTCTTGAGTTTTGCGCTCATGGACTTTGGGCACGCCCCGTGGGAGCGGCGTCTCGCCGCGATCCCCGGCTCGCCATCGGGGCGGGACGCCCCTCCCACCAGCTACCTCGTCGCCGGCAGGTCGGCGCTGGAGCCGAAGAAGACCCGCGTAACGTCGCGGACGGACCAGAGGCCCGAGGAATCGCGGAAGATCCCGGCGTCGTCGGCGCCGTCGCCGTCGTAGTCGGCGGGCAGGGCCCAGTCGCCCGCGCCCCCGAGATAGACCCGGGTGACATTCCGGATCGACCACATCGACGAGGAGGGGCGGAAGATCCCCGCCTCCCAGAAACCGGCGCCGTTGTAGTCGCCAGGGACGAGATCGTCGGTCGAGTTCCCGAAGTAGAACCGGGTCAGGTTTCGCACCGACCACATACCGTTCTCTCCCCGGAAGACGGCGATGTCCTTGGCGCCGTCCTCGTCGTACCAGCCGGGGACGGGGACGTCGTCCGATCCGCCGAGATAGACCCGGGTGACGTTCCGGATCGACCAGAGCGACGCCGTGGGGCGGAAGATCCCCGCCTCCGCTGTCCCGTCGCCGTCGTAGTCGCCGGGGACGGGGCGGTCGTCGGTGGCCCCCAGGTAGAAGCGGGAGAGGGAGCGGACCGACCAGAGGCCGGCGGATTCCCGGAAGATCGCGGGGTCGGTCGTCCCGTCGCCGTCGTAATCGGCGGGGACGAGTTCGTCGGTCGAGTTCCCCAGGTAGACCCGGGTGAGGTTCCGGATCGACCACATCCCGTTCGTCCCCCGGAAGATGGCGATGTCCGAGGTGCCGTCGCCGTCGTAGTCGTAGATCCAATTCGGCTTCTCGGCGACGAGCCGGCCGCCCCCGTAGTGGAGGATGGACCCCCCGTCGCCGACGACGAAGACGTCGGTCCCGGACGATCCCCAGACGCTGTTGAAGCCGTTCTCCCAGTAGGTCGGCGACTCGGCCCAGGAACGGCCGTCGTAGTGGTGGATCCGCCCCCAGACCTTGTCGCTCGTCCCGATCGGTGTGGAGACGGCGAAGAGGTCGGAGTCCGAGGAGCCCCAGATCCGGCTGAAGTTGGCGAAGTGGAAGTCGCTTTTCAGCGTCCAGACCCCCCCGTCGTAGTGGAGGAGGAGGTCGTCGTTGTTCAGGTTGGAGCCGACCGCGTAGAAGGAACCGCTCCCTCCCGACCAGATCCCGGACCAGCCGGTCGCGGCGTCGCCGTCGGTGAGCACCGTCCACTGGTTCCCGTCGAAGCGGATGATCTGGTTATGGTCTCCGCAGGCGTAGACGTCGGTGCCCGAAGATCCCCAGACGTCGCGCAGGGTGTAGGGGATGACGGTCGAGACGGTCCAGTTCGCTCCGTCGTAGCGGAAGACTCCCCCCTCGTAGGACGCGACGTAGCCGACCGCGAAGACGTTGGTGGGGGAAGACCCCCAGGCCGCGTAGACCTGGGCGGGCGTGATCTCGGTCTGCTCGGTCCAGCCGGAGCCGTTGTAGAGGTAGATCTTGTTGCCGAGAGCGAAGACCTGGGAGGAGGATGATCCCCAGACCCCTTCGAGCTGGTTGAAGGTCCCGTAGGGTGGGATGGTCATCTCCGACCAGTCGGTTCCGTCATAGTGGAGGACGACGCCGCCCGCCCCGCTCGCCCGCCAGCCCACGGCGAAGACGTCGGTGGGCGAGGAGCCCCAGACGCCGTAGAAATTGCTGTCGTTCCATCTCGGGAGGGAGGACCAGGAGGAGCCGGCGTAGTGGACGACGCTGCCGTCTTCTCCGACGGCGTAGACGTCGCCCGTGTTCAGTCCGTGCACCCCGTTGAGGGGCTTGGCGGTACCGCTCTCCATCGCTTCCCAGGAGCCGGAGGCATAGCGGAAGACTACCACCGGATTGCCGCTCCCGGTCGCGTAGACCTCTCCGCCCGCGCCCCAGACGGCGGAGAGGGAGACGCTCGACCCTCCGCTGGTGACCGCGGTCGCCACCGACCAGGTGGAACCGTTGTAGTGGAAGATCTTCCCGGTGTCCTTGACCGCGTAGATGTTGTTTGCGGCGTCGCACCAGATGTCTTGGAAGCCGCCGGAGGAGTCGCTGGTCATCTCGGACCAGCTCGATCCGTTGTAGTGGAGGACCTTGGCGCTCCCGGCGACGTAGACGTCGTTCGCGGCCAGCCCCCAGACCCCGCGCATGGTCTGGGCGGTGCCGATGTCCATGGCCGACCAGGACGACCCGTTGTAGCGGAGGACGGTCCCCCCGTCGCCCACGGCGTAGACCGAGGCGCCGTCGGCGCCCCAGATGTCGTAGATCTGGTTGTATTGGACGAAATGGACCTGGGACCAGGAGGAGCCGTCGTAGTGGTAGATCGCCCCGTCGCTGTATTCGCCCTGGCCGCGCCCGGCCGCGTAGATGTTATTCGGAGTGTCGCCCCAGACGCCGTTGTAGTTCGCCTCCGGCGGGCAGGTCAGATAGTGCCAGGCGGCCTCCCCCGGCTCGTAGAGGAAGATTGCCCCGGCGTTCCCCACCGCGACGACGTGGGCGCCCGGGAGGCAGTAAACGTCGTTGAAGTTGTTGGCGGTGGGGATGGGGTTCTGGGTCTGCCAGGCGGTCGCTTCCGCCTTTCCGGCGAGGACAAGGGCGGCGAGCGCGATCAGACCGGTAAAGCAACGACATTTTTGCATGGTCTTCTTCTCCTTTCCTGGATGTTCTAGCCCGGCGGCGATCAATCGTTCGCGATCAATCCGTGGAATCCCTGCCGGTCGGCCGGCGCTAATCCGCGTTTTCGGTCGCCGGGCCCAGCCGGACATATTCGCGAAGATTCGCGGGATTCGTGGTTTCTTTTCCCGGCCGCGTCAGGCCCGGATCAGAGTCAGGACCTCGTCCCGGAGCTTCTCCATGTTCGCTTTGCTGTCGGCCTCGCAGTTCAGCCGGACCAGGGGCTCGGTGTTGGACTTGCGGACGTTCAGCCACCAGGTCGGCCCGATCACGGACACCCCGTCGATCTCGACCAGCCTGCCCCGGGGCCGGAAGCCCTCCAGGACCCGCCGGATCGCGGCGTCGGGATCCTTGACCGTGGAGTTGATCTCCCCGCTGATGTGGTAGTTCCTGGTCTCGGCCAAGGCGGCCGAGAGCTTCTCCTTCTTCTCGCTTAAGACCTTGAGGAGGAGGAGGCAGGTCAGGTTCCCGCTGTCGAAGAAGGCGTCCTGGTACTTGTAGTAGTAGTGCCCGCTGACCTCGCCGCCGAACTCGGCGCCGATCTCGCGCATGAAGATCTTGGCATAAGCGTGGCCCACCTTGCCCATGTGGGCCGTCCCGCCGTACTTCTTCACGGTGTCGCGGACGTAGTTGGAGCAGCGGACGTCGTAGGCGATCTTGGCCCCGGGATGGGCCCGGAGGATCGGCTTGGCGAGCAGGCCGAGGATGAAATCGGCCGAGCAGAAGGCGCCCGTGTCGTCCACGAAGAAGGCCCGGTCGGTGTCGCCGTCCAGGCCGATCCCCAGGTCGGCCTTCTCCTTGAGGACGGCCGCGATCAGGTCCCGGCGGTTCTCCTCCAGGAGGGGATTGGCCTCGTGGTGGGGGAAGGTCCCGTCGAGCTCGAAGTAGAGGGGGACGATCTTAAGCGGGCTCCCCGCGAGCAGCTTGGGGATGACCAGGCCGCCCATGCCGTTGCCGCAGTCGATTACGACCTTGAGGGGCGCGAGCTCCTTCGGCTTGACGAAGCCGTGCATGAAGGCGATGAAGTCGCCTAAGATCTCGCACTTCACGACCTTCCCGGGCTTCCGGGCCGCTTCCGGGAAGCGGCCGGCGCGGACGGTCTTCTCGATCTCAGCCAGGCCGGAATCGATCCCGATCGGGATCGCCTTCTCCCGGGTCAGCTTGAAGCCGTTGTACTGGGCCGGGTTGTGCGAGGCGGTGATGATCACCCCGCCGTCCGCCTTTTTCGCGATGACGGCGAAGTAAAACATGTCGGTTGAGGCCAAGCCGATGTCGATGACCTTGGCCCCCTGCTCGGTCAGCCCCTGGACCAGGTTTTTCTGCAGGGTCTCGCCGGCGGGGCGCATGTCCCGCCCGACCACGACCGTCTTGCCCGGGAGGTAGTTCGCGAAGGCCCGCCCCAGGTCGTAGGCCAATGAGTCGGTGACGTCCTTTCCGTAGATTCCGCGGATATCGTAAGCCTTGAACGGCGCCGCCATGATGGGTTCTCCTTTTTGCGTGAGGTTAATCGCGTTCAAACAATGGTGTGAAGGCGAAGCCAATGTCCGCGGCTACCCTTCGGGCCTCGCCCGGTAACCCCTAAACGCCCGGTTTGCCCGCCCCGGCCTCCAGGGATCGTTTTTCCTCCTCGAGATACGCTCCCTGCCGCCGGGCGAGCTCGTCGAAATCGACCGCGTGGCCGTCGAACTCCGGCCCGTCGACGCAGGCGAAGCGGGTCTTCCCCCCGACCGTCACCCGGCAGCACCCGCACATCCCGGTCCCGTCCACCATCAGGGGGTTCAGGGAGACGATGGTCCGGATCGCGTAGGGGCGGGTGAGGTCGGCCACCGACCGCATCATGGGAACCGGGCCGATGGCGTAGACCAGCTGGGGGATGCTGCCGTCGTTGATCATCTCCAGGAGGGCGTCGGTCACCCGCCCGTGCTTGCCGTAGGTGCCGTCGTCGGTGGTGACGATCAGGCGGTCGGCCGCCCGCCGCATCTCTTCCTCCAGGATAAGGAGGTCGTGGGTCCGGGCGCCGACGATCGCGGTCACGCGGTTGCCCGCCTCCCGGAGGGCCTTGACCACCGGGAGGGCCTCGGCCGCGCCGATCCCGCCGGCCAAGCAGGCCACCTCGCCGACCCGGGGGGTTTCGGTCGGGTGGCCGAGCGGTCCGATCACGTCCGCGATGCGGTCTCCCACCTTCAGCCGTCCCAGTTTCCTCGTGGTCGCCCCCACCTCCTGCACGGCCAGCGTGATCGTCCCCTCCCGGGGATCGGAATCCATGATGGTCAGGGGGATCCGCTCGCCCCTCTCGTCCGGGCGGACAACGACGAACTGGCCGGCGCGGCGTCTCCGGGCGATCTCGGGCGCCTCGATCCTGAGGAGGACGGCCTGCGGGTGAAGGCGTTGAGCATGGGCGACGCGGAACATGTCTCCTCCGTGGGCCGCGGCCGCTTCGGGCGGGGCCGCGGGTGGCACGGATCATCGGTTTTGGGAAACATATCGTTTCGGCGACTGCCCGGGCAAGGGAAAACCGCCCCCGATCGAATCTTCGATTCGATCGGGACGAGCGACATTGTGCAAACTGCGCTCTCCGCTGAAATGCATGGCCTATCCATAAACCGGGCTAGGGTTCAACCCTGAACTTCGCCCCCGCCCGGGAGGGCGGGGGCGAAGATCAATGGTAGATGAAGTTGAACTCCAGCCAGAGCCCGTCGTCTGCGATGTACTCCAGGATTTCCTTGGAAAGCGGATCGAAGGGGGCGGCATTCTCGATCGCGCTGGCGGAGTAGTAGATCTCGAACTCGGGCCCCTTGTGCTCGTTCAGGACGAGCTTCCCGATCGTCCCGTCCGGCATGATCTTGAAGAGGAGGCTCGTCTTCTCCGAGCGGACGTGGAAGGTGTTGGCCAGGATGGCAAAGTGCCAGAGGTTGGTGATCCGGGGCCGGATCCGGGCGAGATACTGGGCCACCTCCGGGGAGAGGGTGTTGAAGGCCACCTGCTTCAGGATCGCCGCCTTCCCCTCCGGGATCTCGGACTCGGGCGAGAGGTAGGCGTCCATCCCCTGGAGGTGGAAGGGGCTCTCGTCCCCGGGCGCGCTCGCCTGATCGCGGGAGGGTTGCTCCTCCTGCCGGGGGACCTTCTTGACGGCCAGCCCGTCGGCCTCCGGCTGCTTCTTGTCCGGGAAGGCGGTCTCCCAGCTCGGCGCCCTCACGGGGACCGACTGCCCCGCCGGCACCTTCCGGACGCTCTTCCCGGGGACCTCTCCGGCGGCCCGGGGGAGTTCCCCGGCCTCGTCCTTGCCAGGGATGACGTCCTGGACGGCGGAGGCCTTCTCCGAGATCAAGTTGGTGGGAACCTCTTTTTCCTTGGGGGCGACCCGCTGGGGCGAGTCCACGAACTCCACCCGGACTGTCTTCTCCGGGGGTGCGGAAGGTGGGCGGCTGAGCGCGATCCGGGAGAGGCCGAGGGCGAAGAGGAGGTGGAGGAGGATCGAGGCGGCGAGGGCCGCCCCGACCCACGACGCAATCCGCTCCTCCTCGAACATTAATGGCGTTTGGTCTGCCATGGGTTAATTCGTTCCAAGTCTGATTCGCGCAATCCGCGATCCCGTAGGCGCGGACCTTCAGGTCCGCGCGCCGGGGCGGGGCTATTCGTGAAGATTCGTGTGATTCGTGGTTTTCTTCGCCGGGCTAAGCCGCTCAGCAGATCCGCGGCAGGTCGCCGCCCCGGGGCCAGTCCATGACCCGCTCTCCCCCCGCCCGGGTCCTCAGGGAGACCAGGCCGGGATGCCCGCGGACGATCCCGCCGATGACGGCCGCCTGTTTCCCCAGGGGATGCGACCGCATCGCCGCGACGAGCCTCCGGGCGTCCCGATCGGCGGCGACGGCCACGATCCTCCCCTCGCCGGCGAGGACCAGCGGGTCGAGGCCGAGTATCTCGGCCGCCGCCCGAACCCGGGGATGGACCGGGACGGAGCGTTCCTCGATCCCGATCCCCCAGTCCCGCCCCTCGGCGATCTCGTTGAGTACCGCGGCCAGCCCTCCCCGCGTGGGGTCGCGCATGAACTTGATCTCCGCCCCGGATTTGACCATCCGCTCCATCAGTCCGTTCACGGGAGCGCAGTCGCTTTTGAGCTGGGGGCTGATGTCGAGCCTCTCCCGGGCGGCCAGGATCGCCAGGCCGTGGTCGCCGGCCGTCCCGCTTGAGATCACCCGGTCGCCCGGGCGGATCCGCTCCGCCGCCGGGGGCGTTTTCATGATCACCCGGCCGACGCCGGAGGTGGAGATGTAGATTCCGTCGGCGTTCCCCTTTCCCACCACCTTGGTGTCGCCCGCGACGATCCGGACGCCGGCCCGCTTCGCCCAGATTCCCATCGAGCGGACGATCCTTTCCAGAAGCGCCCGTGGGAAGCCCTCCTCGAGGATGAGGGCGGAGGCGAGGGCGAGGGGGCGGGCGCCCATCACGGCGAGGTCGTTGACCGTCCCGCAGACCGCGAGCTTCCCGATGTCCCCGCCCGGGAAGACGATTGGCGAGACCACGAAGGCGTCGGTGGTGAAGGCGAACTCCCCGCCCCCCGCCGGGAAGCGGGCCGCGTCCTCCAGCCGGTTGAGGACGGGGTTCCGGAGATAGGGGAGGACGCTCTCCCGGAGGAGCTCCCGGGAGGAGAGCGACCCGCTCCCGTCGTCCATAGTGATGGTCCGCTGCTTGCTCATCGGGCAACAGTATATCACCCCCGAGGAAGGCCGCGCCGGCACGGATCAGCATCGCCAGTCGCCCCTCTGGAATGTCGCGGCAAGGGCCAGATCGGGAAACCGCCCGCGCCGGGTCGGTCCAGCATCGGCGGTCGCCCATCTGGAATGTCGCGGCACGGGCCAAATCGGGAAACCGCCTGCGCCGGGACGGTCCAGCATCGGCAGTCGCCCCTCCTTGTTCCTCATGCCTCATCCCTCATGCCTCATCTCTTATGCCTCATCTCTCATCCCTCATCCCCCCTTTCCGCCTGCTTCGGGCTTGGGACAAACCTGTCCGATCGGATGGATTTGTCCCAAATCCAAGCATGAAAGAGGGGGAAACTGCCTCCCGAAAACCTGGTTTCATCGGGACAACTCCTGTCCGATCGGACAGAAGTTGTCCGAGCGTGCAACAACGCATATCCGGATTGCGCTACACAGGGCCGCTGGAGAAAAGGGTGCGGCAGCGATTCACGAACTGCTTCGCGGCCGCGCCGCTCCAGTTCGCCGGAAGCAGCTCGGTCGGCAGTTGAGGGTCTAAGGCCAGGATAGTTTGGTAATCCCAGAGCAGATCGTTCAAGAACTGTCTGCGCCCAATCGCCGCCCCCCTTGTCCCTGCCGGGAGCACGGCCATTCTTTTCGCGTAGCGTTGGATCAGTTCCTGGTAGCGAACTTGCAGACCTTGGATATCCCAGAACGACGCGGCTAAATCCCGCTCCTCGAGGTTGCGGAATTTTTTAAACGTCAGCTGCAATACATAGCGTTGGATATCGATTTTTCGGGTGAACTCCTGCACTTGTTCTTCGCGGTCATAGGGAGCGATCCAAACGCTCTTTTGCACTTTTGCGAACCCCGATGCCGTCAAATACCGACGGAGCAGAAGGCGGTCCTCGTTTCTTTTCTCCGGGATATCGAAGATCACCAGCCGCCAGAGACGATCCCAGGTCGGCGGGGATTTTCTCGGGGGAGGACGGCGTTGTTCCAGAATTTTTCTGCCTCGATCGGTGAGATGAAGATACACGTCGCGTCTATGTTGCACCCGCCGGACCGCGCCGTCTTTTTCGAGCCGGGTGATCGTTTTGCGATAAGCCGGAGAGCTGAACCCCCAGTCGAGCGTGAACAGGGAGCGGAAAGTCAGGAGCCGGAACGCTCCCTCGGCGAGGAGCATCAGGATATCTTCGGCAACGGTTGGCATCCGCGCGTCTCCGCGATGGAGGGGCAATCGGCGCTCATGCGGACATTGCCCGCCCTACTATAAGGACTCTTTTGAACGGATATTTCTTGCAGAGATTTCAAGGGCAATGAACTCATCAGGAGACGACATTGGGACAACCCATGTCCGATCGGACATGGGTTGTCCCAACTCAATGGGTGGGTTTGGAGCAGGAAAAGCCCTCGTTCCCCGATCAAAAACGGACAAACCTTGTCCGATCGGACACGAGTTGTCCCAGCTCGATACTGGGTTGGGGGGGCCAGAAACCCTCCATTCCTGCTCAAAAGTGGACAAACCCTGTCCGATCGGACACGAGTTGTCCCAGATCAATGCTGGGTTGGGGGGGCCAGAAACCCTCCATTCCTGCTCAAAAGTGGACAAACCCTGTCCGATCGGACACGAGTTGTCCCAGATCAATGCTGGGTTGGGGGGGCCGGAAATCCTCCATTCCCGATCAAAAGTGGACAAACCTTGTCCGATCGGACAGGAAGTGTCCCAGGGGGAGCAGGCGGGGGGGGCTATGAATAGGAGGGAGGGGGGAACTGGAATATATTATGTAATGGAATATCTTATGGAATTGGAAAACGGGGATTTGTATGATTATAAACAACCCTCCGGTATAGACCATGCCCGCCTCGGACAAGATCCAACGCCTGGTCGAAGTCTTCGAGCGCAACCTTCCCGCCTGTACAAGTTCGGTCATTATGAGCTATTTGAACTGACGGAGGAAGCGATTGGGATTGTGAAAGGAGATGCCAAGTGAGAAGAAAACGGATTGGGAAAGCCCCGCTCGTCGTCGAGCATTTGGAGAACATCGCCCGGACGGCGATAAAAAGATATCCGGATATCATTACCGAATTCGCCCGGGGGAAGAGCGGGGTATATGCTCTTTATGCCGGGGATAGCCTCTACTACGTCGGCCTGGCCCGGAACCTTCGATCAAGGCTGCATGGCCACCTCAAGGATCGCCATGCCGAGGAATGGGACCGGTTCAGCATCTATCTGACTCAGGGCGACGAGCATTTGCGGGAGCTTGAGTCGCTGGTTCTGAGGATAGCCTCGCCCAAAGGGAATCGGGTTTCAGGGAAAATCACCGCCTCGCGCGATCTTTACCGGGTGTTCAAGAGCCGGATCGTTCAGTCCCAGCGGCGCGAGTTGGCTGATATCACCGGAGGCGTTCCGAAGAAGGTATCTTCAAGCTGTGATGTCCGCCGGCGAAGAGGGGAGTATGACACGCTTGTCTGCCCGGCTCACAAGGATGGGTTCGAGAAGGAGTTCCTGGGCAAAAACCGTTGGTATGCCATCCGCCTTTCCAAGCGGGTCATCCCGAGGCTGAAATACCTTGCGATTTACCTTACCTCGCCCATCAAGCAAGTGACCCATTATGGCCGCATCCGGAAGATCAAGCCCTGGCGCAAGTCAGGGAAATATATCGTGTTGCTCAAAGGCCGCCCCAAGAGGGTTGGTCCGGTAGATTCCTCGCCGAAGGTCAATATCCAGGCCCCGCGCCTGGCTTTGCTGGATCGGCTGATCCGGGCGAAGACATTGGCAAATGCACTGTAGTCAGGTAGTCAGGTCCCCTGCCTGACGCTTATGAACAGGTTGAAGCGGTCGAGGACGTTGGCAGAGGCGGTGTCGATATTAGCGAGCATATCTCGCTGAAACTAAAAGGGCATATTTATGTTTAGAAGCAATTTTAATAAAACAGATCAGTTTGGATGTTTGTGCACAATTGCAGTATTGCTATTATTGCTAATATTAGCAGTGTTTTTCCCTGCAACGCGGCATGGAGCACTTGTTCGGCCAATAGTCTACATTTGGGAATCTTCGCTAGGAACACCTTTGCCAAGCTATAATATAGGCCCAATATTGATCAAGACAGCATTCCTGCTTGTTCTTGTAGGGGGTTCCTGCGTTGGAGGTATTATATTGGCGAAATATATTAGAGATAAATATCCCGAGATTGATGTAAATCTACAAACTTGGGGAGCGATTGCAAGCATTATAGGGCTACTTGTGGGTATTCTATCCATTGTTCTGAAATAGATGAATATTCATACCATTCGTTCGGCGCTTATGGATAGGTTAAAGTAGGTTAGGACGTTGGCCTACGTATTCAAATAATATCTGAAATTAAACAATGGAAGGGAGGAACAAATATGCCAGAAATAAAGCTATTCATCGGTTCGTCGTCGGCAGCCAGGTCCCAAGCCAAAGCGATTGTCAAAGCTTTAACCTCAAATGTTGTCTCCTTCTTACCGTGGTGGGATGCGTTTACTCCCGGGAGAAACTTACTGGAAGAACTAGACTCTATCCGCGCGAAAGTGCAAGGAGCCTTGCTTGTTTTCTCTCCGGAATCCCGAACGATAATCAAGAAACAGAAAAAGAACATCCCAAATCTGAATGTTATGTTTGAGTTTGGCTATTTCTTCGGCCATTTCGGGAAAGAAAAGGTAGCCATGATTCAATATGGGGATTTATTTCTTCCATCTGATTTTGGCGGATACATTTGGATAGCGGGAAGCAAACATTTTACCCGCGGGGGATCCGTTGCAGTAGGGAAGAAGACACAATCCGATTTCGCGAAATGGATTCAGAAATTGTAATATTGGATGATAACCTCAAATTATAGCTATACCTAGCGTAAATATCGGGGAAATTATATGGCAATGGGCAATATTCGGGATCTGAATATATCGCGAACAAGCAACTGGAGGACTATAGTTATCAGATGAAAGCAACACCAAAATGGAGCCTGCGCGGTTCAGAATGGCACCGCTGGGACCCCCATATTCATGCACCGGGAACCGTGCTGGGTGATCAGTTCGCTGGTGCCTGGCAGGGTTATCTGGAAAAGATCGAAAATGCATCCCCTACCATCCGAGCCATAGGCATCACGGATTATTTGTGCATCCAGAGTTATAAGCAAATCTGTGCGCATAAAGCTGAGGGCCGGCTGCCTCAAGTGGACCTTATTTTCCCAAATATTGAAATGAGGCTTGAGCTCAAGACCGCGCAAAGTAAAGGCATCAATATTCATCTCTTGTTTTCTCCTGATGATCTGGATCACGAGCAGCAGATTGAACGAATTCTCGGAAAGCTCACGTTCGAGTATAAGGAGCGAAAATATTCATGCGCGCGCTCGGAACTCATCGCATTGGGCCGCAAGTATAATCCAAAGCAAACGGATGATGAAGGTGCATTCCGAGAAGGTGTTGGTCAGTTCAAAGTAACCCTTGACCAGCTGCGAGGTCTTTTTCGTGAAGATTCCTGGGTTCGACACAACTGCCTCGTGGCAGTCGCAAGTTCGAAATGTGATGGGACTTCTGGCCTCCAAGAGGATGATGCCTTCTCCGCTATCCGGCAAGAAATCGAGGGTTTCTCGCATATAATCTTCTCAGGCAACAAAGCCGACCATGATTTTTGGCTAGGGTTCAAGGCCGGGATGGATCGCAAGGCGATTGAACGCAGATATGGTGCAATCAAGCCTTGCCTCCATGGATGTGACGCTCACCAATTGGACCGTGTCGCTGCTCCAGACTTGGCGCGCTATTGCTGGATCAAGGGCGATCTCGCATTTGAGAGTCTCCGCCAGGCCGTCATTGAGCCGGAAGAACGAGTCTCGATCAGCGAACGATCTCCGACTGAAATCCCCGATTCGGTTACCCTCGAGAGCATAAAGCCCATCGGCATGTCTTGGGTCCTCAATAAAGAAATCGAATTGAACCATGGACTTATCAGCATCATTGGCGAGCGGGGTTCTGGCAAGACCGCGCTGCTTGACATGATTGCCGCCGGTGCTCAGGCAATCGGCAACAACTTGGGTGAATCCTCATTTTTGCGGCGAGCCACCTCACCTGACGATCTCATCGGCGACGCTCAAGTTGAAGAGGTCTGGGCCGATGGTGAGAGGAAGTTGGCTCCCTTCCGTTCACCCGACGAATGGACGGAGGAAATGCCGCAGGTGCGCTATCTCTCACAGCAGTTCGTGGAACAACTTTGCTCATCTGCAGGGCTTGCCGTCGAACTACGACAAGAGATTGAGAGGGTGATTTTCGACCAAACCGAACCAGTAGACCGTATGCAAACCGAATCTTTCGAGGCGCTTGCAGATCTGTTGCTGAAACCGATCAGACGCCGCCGCCAGCAGCAAATCGAAAGTGTGGCGACAGCTTCTGCGAAAATTGCCATGGAGATGCGGTTGCAGGATCAATTGCCCAAGCTCCGAATTGATCGCAATAGTTTGGGCGTGCAACTCAAGAAATCTCGCAAAGATCTTGAGAACCTGCTGCCGAAGGATGCTGGAAAACGAGCCCAGCGGTTGCTCGAACTTGATCTGGCATGTACGGACGCAGAAAACCGCGTTGAAAGCTTGAGGCGGAGGCAAAAAGCTTTGGATGACTTGCTCGCCGAGGTGATATTCATTCGCGATCAAGATGCCGCGCAACGTTTGGCTGAAATGCGCGAGAGGTTCGCTGAGTCAGGTCTTACTGAAATCGAGTGGGGGAATTTCCGGCTAAAATATTCCGGCGATGTGGAGACGATCATCACCCAAGCTAAAAGCAAAGTCGCGAATGAGATTACTAAGCTTCAATGCGTCGACCCTACTAATCCGTTAGATCTTACGAAAGTGCCGTTGAACGTTTGGCCGCTCGACGCGCTGAAATCTGCGCGTGCCGCCGCGAAAAAGCAGGTTGGGGGTGACGAGATTAAGCAAAGGAAATATGACATCCTCAATAGAGCGATTGCAGCGAATGAGACTAGCCTAAAAAAGCTAGACCTCGCGATCGACAATGGGGAAGGGGCGGACGAACGACTACGCGCTCTACGAGCCACGCGCAGACAAGCCTACCGCTCGATTTTCAATACATTTGCAGAAGAAGAGCGGGCTCTAGCACGTCTTTATACGCCGTTGCACAAAGAGCTCGAAGGAGAGCAAGGGGCGCTCGCCAAAATGCGTTTTGTTGTCAGGCGACATGTTAGTTTCAATGATTGGGTTAAGGCTGGGGAAGAATTGCTCGATCTGCGGAAGAACACACCATTTCGAGGGCACGGCACACTGGCCAGCATTACAAAGGATGCTCTTTTATCGCCGTGGCGCGTCGGAAACCCCGATGAAGTGGCGACGGCTATGCATGATTTCGTGGCGAAACATTCGGATGATATTCAGGCTGCAATGCCTTCATCGATCGAACCCGGGAAAAAGGTAGAGTGGTTTCGCCAGATCGGAGCGTGGCTTTACAGCACTGAGCACATCGAAATTCGTTATGGGATTGAGTATGATGGGGTTGTTGTTGAACAGGTATCTCCCGGTACGCGTGGAATAGTGCTTCTTTTGCTATACCTCGCAATTGATCGCAACGACCGGCGCCCCCTTCTAATAGATCAACCGGAGGAGAATCTTGATCCCAAATCAGTTTTCGATGATTTGGTACCGCACTTTCGTCAAGTACGTAAGCGCCGACAGGTAATTATCGTAACTCACAATGCCAACTTGGTCGTTAATACGGATGCGGATCAGGTGATTATTGCAACTGCCACTCCGAGTATAGACGGCACTCTTCCACACATTAAATATCAGAGCGGGTCGCTTGAAAACCCGAATATCCGGACGACGGTGTGCGGGATTCTAGAGGGAGGGGAACGTGCATTTTTAGAACGTGAGCGGCGTTACCGATTACAGTGGAAACATATTTTAGGCGAGGCTGGATAGATAAATGCGCGGTTAGGCTTCGGCATCTGGTTGCTTGACAGGCGGATACGCATAAAAAGGAGTCAAAACAACAGCAGCGTCTTGCTCAAAGGCCGGCCTAAGCGGATCCGCTCGGTCGACCCTTCGGCTTGTGCCCCGGTCTTCTGCGGCGATAGATTGGCCAAGGGCACTTCGCTTAGAGTTTCGCATTGAGGCGTAAAAATGGTGCGGGGCTCCACTTCCCGCCGAAGGGGAATATCCAGGCCCCCCGCCTAGAGCTCATTGACAGGTTGAAGCAAGAGAATGCATTGGAGGTGATGTTGTAGCTGTTTTGTTCTCAAAGCTATCTTCACCAGTAAGGAATAAGCTATCGAATCCAGGGATCCAAGGTGGAATTGAATAATGCATAAACAATGGAGTCGTGCTATGAATTATAAGGATTTTATCAAGAAGTATAGAATACCCGATGATAACTATATTAAATCAGGATTAAAGTGGGCCAATTTGATGGCGATAGTCGAAGATTATGATAAAACATTTATGAATCTATTTCAAGCAGCGAATTCTATTGCCGAAAGGCTAAGAAATATACCTAAAGCTCATTCAGTAAAAACACGCATTAAAGAATCGGATCATTTAATTGAGAAAATTATTCGAAAATCTCTTGAAAACTCCGAGGTTAGAATTGCTATAGATAATTATCGGAACATTGTAATTGATTTAGCTGGGGTAAGGGTAATGCATTTATTTAAAAATGATTGGGATGATATTCATGAATATATTATTAATGAATGGGAGACCATCGAAAAGCCGAAGGCATATATTCGTGAAGGCGACGAAAAAAATAGGTATACAGACAAGGGATGTGTGGTGGAAAACCACCCGTATGGATATAGATCTGTACATTACATAATTAAAACCCAACCGACAAAGGAACCTGTTATTGTTGAAATTCAAGTACGAACTATATTTGAAGAGGCGTGGAGCGAAATCGATCATAAAATGCGATATCCATACGACAAAGATAATCCAATACTAATGCCGTACCTGAAAATATTTAATGGCCTCGCTGGAAGCGCGGATGGGATGGGCTCATATATACAGTATTTAAAGGGGAAGATTGACGAAACTGCTGAAGTTCATAAGATGGAGGTAAATAAATTGTCTTGCATAATTGAAGATCTTAAAGTGAAAATCGACAAGCTAGAAATTGAAAAAAAGGAAAAGGAGGAACTGATAAATAAGTTGAATGCGTTTCAGATAGAAAAGATCAATATATTTGATCCGAATATGTACATTTTAGATAGTCCAAATATAGCTGGTATACCAAATCCTAAC
This sequence comes from uncultured bacterium, assembly GCA_964584165.1. Classification (GTDB taxonomy): domain Bacteria; phylum Auribacterota; class Erginobacteria; order Erginobacterales; family CAZKCI01; genus CAZKCI01. The sequence goes on along the minus strand of CAZOYW010000007.1, from coordinate 74,431 downwards.
GAATTCAGGATTGACATATCAAAGTATGGATTGGGGACATTTCCGGGCTTATTGGGTTTTCCACTAACAACTAAAAATGAAGACAATAAAAAGGATAATGACAAGGCGTGAGGAGTAATATCTAGAGATATCGAACATGTAGTCGGACCACGGAATCTGGTTGATTAGCAAAGGGATACGCATAAATGGGGGTTTATAACGGCTTAAAGCCGAAATTAGGGTTAAAAATCGGCTGTAAGCCGCCGATCAATGAGTGCTGGGAAAAGGGGGGCGGCTTGAGCGGGAGCCGTTAGAGTAAATCCCTTAACCATTAGGGAGAGAAATTATGTTGAAAAGTGCACCATCATTTATTTTTCCTATGCTCGGGATGACCTGCCCCCCAAAAACTGGACAGTTGTAAATGAGAGCCTTCCTTGGATTGGCACGGGACAGGAAGGCAGGGGATGGAGCGCAGGCGATTTCGCGAGGCTAGCTTCGGCGGCGGGATTCCGTCGCCCTTCCGGGGCTCCATGCTGATTTTGCCTTCAGAGCAGGGGGTAAACCCCTTGGCTATTGTCGATCACCCCTCCGGGGTTTCGGGGCTTTATAAGCGAGCAAAAAAGATGAAGACAGAGGACGTATCAATCAGTCAACATTCTCATTCGGCCTGATCGAGACGTGCGGCCGAGTTGGCGGGTTCACCTAATTCAGCGCAATTTGCGAACAGTTCCCGATGAACATCGCGATATATCAGGAAGTGATCGTTGAAATACAGGCAAGCCATCACCTCGTGAGATACGGCTAATGCCGGGGAACAGGCCCGCGAGATAGGGATGGGCGGGAACCGCAGTGCATGGTGTGCGGAACGACGGGCAGCGTTTAAGATCTCAATCTGAGATCTTGAAGTCTTAAATGTAGTGTCTTGCTCATAGACCTGCCAAGAGGATCGGCCCGGTCAACTTTCACCAAGGGTTATTGGCACCCCGCTTGGTGCTCATGAATAAGTTGAAACGGGCGAGGATGTTGAGTGAAATGTGGGGATGAGGCTTCGGGTCTGAATACCCAAAAAGGAAAATAACGTGAAGATGAATATGAACGGGGCTGAAACAGCCTGGGTGATCGTAAGGGCATTCGGCGTATATTGCGGCATTAAGGCCGTCATGATACTGCCATCCCTTATGATATCCATGTACAAGTATATCGCCATGCCCAGGATTCATATCGACGAATCCGGGCAAGATATGGCGACATATATTGCCAAGACGGCGCAAAATATCGATATATCGGCATTCGCAAATAATGTTATTCACATAATGCTATATGTTGTGTTGGCGTGGTATATGCTGTTTAGGGGCAAGTTAGTATTCAATCTATTGAAAAGGGCGGGGATAGATGGAGATTCGCATAATCGCGAAAGCGATGAGGAAAACAAGAGCGACTAGAGAAGAAATCCCCCGCTTCGCCCTCGCGCCGGGTCACAGACCCGGCCTACAATTCGCGGAGCGGGAAGAGGGGATTAAGGTCCGAGGCTACGAATGGAAAACACAGGATGCGGAGATTCGGAGCGAAATTGGATATCGCAACTGAAAGGCATCTACGACGGTTCTGACGACGTCGGGCCAGGAGGCCCGACGCTACAATAGCATCCAAGATAGCGCTCGCATGGGCTTGGCTGGCTTGGATCGTCCCGATCGAATCTTCGATTCGATCGGGGCTCCCACAGGCACGCGAAAGCATGTTTGGCGTGGACAAGTGGGGCTATGGGCGATAATATGTCCAGGATTGTCACAAGCGAGGGAATACAGAGATAAGAAAATATGCAGATAGGGGTCAGAGAAGCAGCCGAGCTGATGAACGTGTCGGAGAAGACCGTTTATCGGTGGATCAAGGGGAACAATCTCCCGGTTTTCAAGATCAACGAGCAATACCGGATCAACCGGGCCGAGCTCCTGGAATGGGCGACGGCCCACCGCGTCAACGTCTCGACCGAGATCTTCTCCGACCCCGACCGCGACAAGGTGCCGTTCCCTTCCTTGGCGGAAGCCCTCCAGGCAGGGGGGATTCACTACCGGGTGGAGGGTGATGACAAAGATTCGGTCCTGAAAACCGCCATCGAGATGATGGCGCTCCCGAAGGAAGTCGACCGGATGTTCCTGTTGCGCGTGCTCCTGGCCCGGGAGTCGCTGGGATCCACGGGGATCGGCGAAGGGATCGCCATCCCCCATGTCCGCAACCCCATCGTCATGTTCATCCCCCAGCCGATGGTGACGCTCTGTTTCCTGGAGAAAGCGATCGATTTCGGCTCTCTGGACGGCAAACCGGTCCACACGATCTTCATGATCGTCTCTCCCACCATCTCGGCCCATCTGAATCTTCTCTCCCGGCTGTCATTCGCGCTGCGCCATCCCGCTTTCTCCGATGCGATCTCCCGCCGCGGAAGCCGGGCCGAGATCGCCGCCGCCGCGGCTCTGGTCGACGGCAGCATCCCGCATCGCCCATCCGGGAACAGGGAGGAAGGAGCCGTCCAGGAGTGATCTGGATCGTCGCGGCTCTTAGTGTCCTCTTCGGGGGGGCGTTCCTCTGCCTGGCCACGATCGGCCGTCCGTCATGGACGCGGGTCGTCGGGCCGGCGGTCGCCGTCGCCGCCGCTCTCCTCGGCCTCCCTCCGGTCCTCATGGCGTTGAGCGGACACTCTCTGGGCGTCCTTCGCCTCGGCTGGTCGATGCCATTCGGATCGATCCTCCTGGCCCTGGACGCCCTCTCCGCCGTCTTCGCGCTCCCGATACTCGCCATAACAGCTCTCTCGGCGATATACGGGTCGGCCTACCTCAGGGACCGGGAGGGGAAGAGGGACATCGCCGCCTCCTGGTTTTTCTTCCACCTCTTGACCGCCAGCATGCTCCTGGTGGTGCTCGCGCGCGACGGACTCCTCTTCCTCCTCGCCTGGGAGGCGATGTCGATCGCCTCCTTCTTCCTGGTCATGTTCGACAGCGAGAAGGCCGGCGTTCGCCGGGCCGGCTGGATCTACCTGATCGCCGCCCACATCGGGGCGGCGTTCCTGCTCGCCCTCTTCGCGCTGCTCGGGCGGGGAGCGGAGGGCCTGGAGTTCAGCGGGTTCGCCCGCGCCGCCGCCCTCCCCGGCTTCGCCGGAGCGGCCTTCCTCCTCGCCCTCGTCGGCTTCGGCGCCAAGGCCGGTTTCATTCCCCTCCACGTCTGGCTCCCCGAGGCCCACCCCGCCGCCCCCTCCCATGTCTCCGCCGTGATGAGCGGCGTCATGATCAAGACCGGGATCTACGGCCTGCTGCGCGTTCTCACCTTTCTCGGGACGCCGCCTCCCTGGTGGGGCTGGTCGCTCGTCGCCATCGGCGTCGTCTCCGGCGTCCTGGGCGTCCTCTTCGCGCTCGCCCAGCACGACCTCAAGCGCCTCCTCGCCTACCACAGCGTCGAAAATATCGGGATCATCGCGCTCGGTATCGGCATCGGCCTCTTGGGGATTTCCTACGGCTCTCCGGCCATGGCCTTTCTGGGCCTGGCCGGCGCGCTCCTCCACGTGATCAACCACGCCGTCTTCAAGAGCCTCCTCTTCCTCTCCGCCGGGTCGGTCATCCACGCCGCCGGGACGGGCGATATCGAGCATCTCGGCGGACTCCTCAAGCGGTTGCCGGCTACGGGACTCGCCTTTCTCGTCGGCTCGGCCGCCATCTGCGGACTGCCGCCGCTCAACGGTTTCGTGAGCGAGTTCCTGATCTACCTGTCCTCCCTGCGCGCCGTGGCCGAGCCCAGCCGCCAACCCGTCGGGACGGTTTTCGCCGGGATGATCGGCCTCGCCGCGCTGGCACTGATCGGGGGACTGGCGGTGGCCTGCTTCGTCAAGGCCTTCGGCGTGATCTTCCTCGGCGAGCCGCGCTCCTCCGCGTCCGCCGCGGCCCATGAATCGGGAGGGGCGATGAAGATGCCGATGGCGATTCTGGCGACCACCTGCGCCGCCATCGGCCTCGGCGGGTCGTTCATCATCCCATTCCTCCAGCCGGCGGTCGGCGTGGTGGCCGGCTTGTCTTCGGCCCCGGCGGGCGTGGGCGACGCCTTGACCATGATCGCGGCGGTGGCGACGGGAGGGATCGGCCTTGCCCTCCTTCTCTACTGGGCGCGAGACCGCCTTCTCCGCGGCCGGGAGGTGAGCGCCTCCGTCACCTGGGACTGCGGCTACATCGCGCCGTCGCCCCGGATGCAATACACCGCCTCCTCCTTCGCCGATCCCCTGATGCGGATGTTCCGCGTTTTCCTGCGCACCCGCCGCCGTTTCGTTCCGCCCATGGGTTTCTTCCCCGCGTCATCCTCCTTCTCCAGCGAAACGCCCGATCTCTACCAGGAGGGCGTCTACCGTCCGATTTTTTCGATCATGGGGGGGCTCCTGGCCCGGCTCCGTCTCCTTCAGCACGGGCGTTTGAACCTTTATATACTGGGGATCGTCCTGGCGCTGGTGGGCCTCCTGGTCTGGAAACTCTAGAGCCGTCATGCGCCTGTCTTCGATACTATTGCCGGTCGCCGGACTTCTCCTCGCTCCCCTCCTCTCGGGAGTGATCAACCGGACCAAGGCCGTCTTCGCGGGGAGGCGGGGATCGCCCCTCCTCCAGTCCTACCGCGATCTCGCCAAGCTTCTCCGGAAAGGGGCCGTTTACAGCCGCACCACCACCTGGGTATTCCGAGCCGCTCCCGCGATCTCTCTCGCGTCCGTGGCGGCGGCGCTCACGATCCTGCCCGTCCCGGGGTCGCCGGCGCCGGTCTCCTTCCCGGGCGACCTGATCCTCTTCGCCTACTGCCTGGGGTTGATGAGGTTCGTCACGGTGATCGCGGCACTGGACACCGGGTCGAGCTTCGGAGGCATGGGGGCGTCGCGCGAGGTCCAGTTCGCCGCCCTGGCCGAGCCGGCTCTCCTCCTCGGCCTGGCCGCCCTGGCCCGTTCCGGCGACTCGCTCTCCCTGAGCGGGATCTTCGCCGGCCTCTCCCGGTCGTCCTGGGCGGCGTCGGGGCCCGCCCTGGCGCTGGTCGCCTCGGCGCTCCTGATCGTTTTCCTGGCGGAGAACTCGCGCATCCCGGTGGACGATCCCAACACGCACCTCGAGCTCACCATGATCCACGAGGTGATGATCCTGGACTACTCCGGCCCCGACCTGGCTTTAGTCCTCTACGGCGCCTCGCTGAAGCTCTGGGTGACGGGGAGCCTGATCGTGAACCTCGTCCTCTCGCCCTGGGAGCTTCCGTCCCCGCTCGCCTTCGCCGCCTTCGCCGGAGGGATGGGGGTTCTCGCCGTCGCGGTGGGCGCGATCGAGTCGGTGATGGCGCGTCTCCCCCTCGCCAAGGTCCCCCAGCTCCTGGTGGGCGCGGGCGCCATCTCGGCGCTCGCCTTCGCCCTGGTAGCGGGTTTCGCGTCATGAAGACGGTTCTGGACACGCTCCTCGTCGCCCTGGTCCTGACCAGCTTTCTTCTGCTGGGGGCGGGGCGTTTCGGCGTCTCCATCCGGATCGGCGCCGTCCAGGGGATACTGGCGGGGCTGCTTCCGCTCGCGCTGCGCGGCGGCCTGACGACGCGCCTGGCCTTGGTCGGCGCGATCGTGGTCGGAATGAAGGGCTTCGTTTTCCCCCGTCTCCTCGCGCGCGCCTTGCGGGAATCCGACATCAACCGCGAGTCCCGGCCCTTCATCGGCTACGCCGCGTCCCTGCTCTTCGGCGTGGTCGCCCTGCTCGCCTCCTTCTGGCTCGACTCCCGCTTGCCGCTTCCCCTGAAGACCGCCTCGGGACTCATCGCGCCGTTGTCTTTCCTGATGATGCTGACCGGCCTCTTCCTGATCGTGGCCCGGAGAACGGCGATGAACCAGGCGATCGGCTATCTCGCGGTCGAGAACGGCATCTACGTTTTCGGCCTGGCGATCGCCCGGGAGATCCCGGTCCTGATCGAGCTGGGCGTCCTGATGGACCTCTTCGCGGCGGTCTTCGTGATGGGGATCGCCATCTACCGGATCAACCGCGAGTTTGACCACATCGACGCCGACCGGCTGAACGTCCTGAAAGGCTGACCCATGAACGCGGAATGGCTATTGCCTCTGCTGGCGGCGCTCCCGGTGGCGCTGGCGGGCGTCTCGCTCGCGCTTCCCTCCGCGTCCGCGATCCTCCGCTTCGGGGCGGCGGGCACGCTTATCACGGCGGGCCTGGCCGCCGTCGCCACGGTCACGGTCTTCCGCGCCGGGCCGGTCTCGGCCGGCTGGGGCTGGCTCCGCCTCGACGCGCTCTCGGCCTATCACCTGGCGGTGATGATGTTGATCTTCTCCCTGAGCGCCCTCTACGCCGTCGGCTATTTCCGGGCCGAGATCGAAGCGGGGGAGTTCTCCCGGAAAACGGCGCGGCGCTACGGCGGCCTCTGGTTCGGGTCGCTGGCGGCGATGCTCGTCACGCTCCTCTCCGACAACCTGGGCCTGATGTGGGTGGGGATCGAGGCGACCACGCTCCTCACCGCCTTCCTGGTCTGCATCCATCCCTCGCCGGCCTCGCTGGAGGCGATGTGGAAATACCTTCTGATGTGTTCGGTCGGCGTGGCGCTCGCCTTCACCGGCGCGCTCCTGGTCGCCGCGGCGGCGGGGATGGCGGGCCTCCAGGGGACCGCCGCGCTCTCCTGGACGGCGACCCGGGCGGCCGCCTCCCGCCTCGACCCCGCGCTCCTCAAGGCCGGCTTCATCTTCCTGGTCGTCGGCTACGGCGTCAAGGCGGGGCTGGCGCCCATGCACAACTGGCTCCCGGACGCCCACAGCCAGGCGCCCGCCCCGGTCTCGGCCGTCTTCTCCGGCTTCATGCTCAACGCCGCCCTCTACTGCATCCTCCGCTGCCTCCCCCTCACCGAGGCGATCCCGGGCGGCGCGGGCTGGGGAAGGGGGATCCTCCTGGCCTTCGGCCTCGTCTCGATCATCGTGGCGGCGGCCTTTATCGTGGCCCAGCACGACCTCAAGCGTCTCCTCGCCTACCACAGCGTGGAGCACCTGGGGATCATCGCGCTGGGCGTCGGCCTGGGCGGTTTCGGCGCGGTGGCGGCCCTCTGGCACACGCTCAATCATTCCCTCTGCAAATCCCTCTCGTTCTTCTGCGCGGGGAGGCTGGGGCAGATCTACGGGACGCACGATATGCGCGGGATGACGGGCCTCCTGCGCTCCTCGCCGGTCTGGGGGTCCGGACTCGTCGGCAGCCTGCTCGCCCTCCTCGGCGTCGCTCCCTTCGCCCTCTTCATGAGCGAGTTCCTGATCCTCAAAGCCGCGCTGGACAGCGGCGCCCGGCTGGCCGCCGTCCTCTTCCTCTCCGGCGTCGGCGTCGTCTTCGTGGGGGCTCTCCGCCATGTCATCGCGATGGCCTGGGATCCCCCGGCGGCGGCGGTGAAACCGCCGAAGGCATGTTGGATCGAGGGGGCGCTGGTCTTCGGACCGCTCGGCGCGCTCCTCCTCCTGGGGGTCTGGATGCCGCCTCCGCTGCTGGGCGCGCTCGCCCAGGCCGCCCGGATACTGGGGGCGACGCCGTGATCGCGGGCGTTCCCCTCTTGAGCGGCGCCGCGGTGGATCTCGGCGAAGTCCCCCTTCTCACCGTGGAGGAGTTCCGGGAGTCCATTCTCATCGGCGTTCGCCGCGGCGGGCGGCTGGCGTCTTTCTTCGGCCTCCCCGGGCCGGCGGGGGCGCGTCTGGTCGCCGTCATCGCCCGGGAAGACCGAGGCATCCTCTCGGTCCTCTCCGCCGCCGTCAGTGATGGCTATCCCGCCTTGACGCCGTTATGTCCCCAGGCGCATCTCTTCGAGCGGGAGATATTCGAGGAGACCGGCGTCGAACCCCGGGGCCACCCCTGGCTGAAACCGGTGCGTTTCCCCCCGGCGCGCCTTTCCGGCCGCCCGGCCGTTTCCTGCGGCGCCGCGGACTTTTTCCGGATCGAGGGCGAGGAGATCCACGAGGTGGCGGTGGGGCCGGTGCACGCGGGGATCATCGAGCCGGGGCACTTCCGTTTCCAGTGCCACGGCGAGGTCGTCCACCACCTGGAGATCTCGCTCGGCTATCAGCACCGCGGCATCGAACGGGCGCTGGTCGGCGCTCCCGCGTCGAAAACCATTCATTACCTGGAAACGCTCGCCGGCGACACCACGGTGGGCCACGCCATGGCGTACTGCCGGATCGCGGAAGCGCTCTCCGGCTGCCGGGTCTCGGCGCGGGCCCAGGTCATTCGGGGCGTGGCGCTGGAGCTGGAGCGGATCGCCAACCATCTCGGAGATCTGGGGGCTCTCTCCGGCGACGTCGGCTTCCTGCCCACGATGTCCTACTGCGGGCGGATCCGGGGTGACGTCCTGAACCTCACGGCCGCCCTCTGCGGCAACCGATTCGGACGCGGGATGATGCGACCGGGAGGCGTCGGGTTCGATCTGGAGGAGAAAACCGCCGCTCGGCTGCGGGAGCGCCTGGCGGCGGCTCTGCGCGACGCCGAATCGGCGATCGGGCTTCTCTGGGAGACGCCGTCGGTCCTGGCCAGGTTCGAGGGGACGGGCGTGGTGACGGGGGCGGACGCGGCGGCGGCAGGTTTGGTGGGCTTGGCGGCTCGCGCCTCCGGACTCGCCCGCGACGTCCGCCGGGATTTTCCCTTCGGGATCTTCCGGATGGCGCACATCCCGCCGGCCTCGGCGGAGACCGGCGACGTCTTCGCCCGGGCCTTCGTCCGCTGGCTCGAGATCCAGAGGTCGGCGGCCTTCATCGCCGAGCAGCTCCAGGCCCTGCCCGAGGGTCCGGCGCGGGTGGAGGGGGGGCCTTGGGCGGCGGGGAGGCTCGCCGTGGCCCTGGTCGAGGGCTGGCGCGGCGAGATCTGCCACGCGGCGGTCACCGATGACGCGGGGCGTTTCGCTCGCTACCAGGCGGTCGATCCCTCCTTCCACAACTGGTTTGGTCTCGCCCTCGCCCTGCGCAACGGCCAGATCTCGGACTTCCCCCTCTGCAACAAGAGTTTCAATCTCTCTTACTGCGGCTTCGATCGGTGAAGAGGAATACATGCTGGAGATATTGAAAGCCCGTTTCCACCAGGGATATCGGACCATGCCCTATCCCGCCGGCCCGGCGCCGGAATTGCCCGCGCTTTTTATCGGCCGTCCGGTTCTGGAGGGCGGGAAATGCGCTCCGGGCTGCCGGTCCTGCGCGGCCATCTGCCCGACCGGGGCGATCCAGCCGCCTCGCGATTCCACTCCGCTGCGACTGGACATGGGCTTATGCATCTTTTGCGGGGCCTGCCGCGCCGCCTGCCCTTCGGGCGCGGTCTTGTTCAGCCGCGACCACCGCCTCGCCGCGGCCCGGCGGGAGGATCTCGTCGTCGTTCCGGGGAGTGAGCGGGTTCCTCCGCTTCTCCGGGAAGACCGGAGGAAGTGCTTCTCGCGTTCGCTGAAACTCCGCCAGGTTTCGGCCGGCGGCTGCAACGCCTGCGAGGCCGACACCAACGTCCTCGGCACGCTGGCCTGGGACATCGGCCGCTTCGGCATCCAGTTCGTCGCCTCGCCCCGCCACGCCGACGGTATCCTCGTCACCGGGCCGGTGACGGAAAACATGCGGCTCGCGCTCCTCAAGACCTACGCGGCCGTCCCTTCCCCGAAGATCGTCATTGCCGTCGGCGCCTGCGCGATCTCCGGCGGCATCTACGCCGGCCATCCCGAAGCGCACGGCGGCCTCCCCGGGCTCCTCCCGGTCGACCTCTTCATACCCGGCTGTCCTCCTCATCCGCTGACCATCCTGGACGGATTGCTGTCGGCGTTGGGCAGGCTGAAAGCCGTTGGCTGAAGGATCAGCGTCGCCATCTTCACGGAATAATCGGGGGGGCGATCGATAGCGTGCTTGTAGGAGGGGCATTCCTGCCCCGATGGCGAAAGCGGCGACGTGTCGCCGCACTCCAAATCGGCGTGAAGCTTTCGCTTCACACTCCACGGCAGGGCGCGCGGACATAAATGTCCGCGCCTACGGATCGCACCGCGATAAAGAGAACCAGGCGGCGCAGGCCCCCTCGCTCGAGACCATGCAGGGGCCGAGGGGGCGGTCGGGGGTGCAGCGGCGGGCGAAGGCGGGGCAGGCGGGGGGGACGATCCGGCCGGTGAGGACCTCGCCACAGCGGCAGCGGGGGTCCTCGCGCGCCGGCGGGAGGCGGAGCGGGATCGCCGTCCGGGCATCGAAGCGGCGGAACTCATTTTTCAGGGCGAAGCCGCTCCCCGGGATCGTCCCCAGGCCCCGCCAGGGGGCGTCTCCGGCGCGGAAAACCCGGCGCAGGAGGTCCTGCGCCCTTCGATTCCCCTCCGTTCGCACGGCCCGGGTGTAGAGGTTGGCCGCCCCGGCCTTCCCCTCCCGGATCATCCTCACCAACGTCAGGACCGCCAGGAGGATGTCCTCCGCTTCGAATCCGGCGACGGCGCAGGGGACCTTATACCTCCGGGCGATCCGCTCGTAGGGTTCCATCCCGGTGACGACGGAGACGTGGCCGGGGCAGATGAATCCGTCGATGCCGCGGAGGGGCTTTTCGACGGCCCGGGTGGTCAGGGAGAGCGAAGCGAAGCGATCTCTCCGTCGGCGTGAGGGAGAGATTGCTTCGTCCCCCTCGCTCCGCTCGGGGGTCCTCGCAATGACAGAGCGGCGAGAGGGAGAGATTGCTTCGTCCCCCTCGCTCCGCTCGGGGTCCTGGCAATGACCGGCCGAACGATCCTCCCCGGTTCGGGCCAGCAGGGACTCCATCGCGGGCGCGATCATCCTCCCGCCGGGGAGGATGAAATAGTTGTCGAGCCCAAGCTTTTCCGCCTCCAGGACGGCGGCGGCCACCGCGGGCATGGTGGTCTCGAAGCCGACGGCGGCGAGGACCACGCGCTTCCCCCTCTCGGCGGCGGCGATCCGTACGCTGTCCAAGGGGGAATAGACGAGACGGACGTCCGCGCCGCGCGCTCTCTCCTTCGCCAGCGACGATCTCGAACCGGGCACCCTCATCAGGTCGCCGAACGTGGCGATGACGGTCTTGGGCCGGCGGGCGAGGGCGATCAGGCGGTCGAGGTACTCGACCGGCGTGACACAGACCGGGCAGCCCGGTCCGGAGACGAGGCGGATGGTCTCGGGGAGGAGGGAGCGGAGCCCGGAGCGGAAGATGGAGACGGTGTGGGTCCCGCAGACCTCCATCAGGGCGAAGGTCTGTCCGCGGGCGGCGGCGGCGATGGCCTGGGAGAGGCGATGGGAGGTGGGAGCTGGCATGGGCTGGATGGACGATAGGACAGTTATGGACAATATGGACTTTATGGACAGTATGGACCAATAATCGCTGGCCGGCGAATATTTGCTAGCTACCAGTCACTAGTCGCCATTCACTATTTGGCCACGGGAATGTCGGCGGCCGAGCCGAAGAAGAGGCGGGTGAGCCCCCTCGCCGCCCACAGGCCCTGGCCTCCCCGGAAAACGATGGGTTCGCCACTCCCGTTGCCGTCGGGATCGGCCGGACAGGGGATGTCACCGGCGGATCCGAAGAAGAAGCGCGTCAGTCCCCGGATCGTCCAGAGACCCGAGGCGGGACGGAAGATCCCCGCCGACTCCGTCCCGTCCCCGTCGTGGTCGAGATAGACGGGGAGATCCGACGATCCGCCGAGATAGAAACGAGTGGCGCCTCGGATCGTCCAGAGGCCGAGCCCCGGACGGAAGATTCCGACGTCAGCCGTCCTGTCGCCCCGGCTATCGCTGGCGATGGGGAAATCTCCGGCCGTCCCCAGATAGAAGCGGGAGGATCCCCTGATCGCCCAGAGGCCGGTTGCTTCCCGGAAGACGGCGGAGTCGGCCGTCCCGTCGCCGTCGAGATCGGACGGGACGGGGGAATCGGAGGAGTTTCCGTAGAAGAAGCGTGTAACGGCGCGGACCGCCCAGAGTCCGGAGGAGGGGGAGAAGACCGCGATATCGTCGGTCCCGTCTCCGTCGTGGTCTCCGTTGACGGGGAGAGAGCCCGGAGCGCCGAAGGAGAGACGGGTGATCCCCCGGACCGCCCAGAGGCCGCTCGCGGGGCGGAAGACGGCGATCTCGCTCGTGCCGTCACCGTCGAAATCGCTGCCGGCCATGACCCGGGGCGCCCCCGCGCGGGAGAGCCTCTCGCCGATCCCGCGCCGGATCTCCCGGTAGACCGCTCCGTCGCCAGAATAGGTATAAGCGTTGGTGACCGCTCTGGACAGAATGGCCAGGACCGTATCCCGCCCCGCCAGGTTCTCCAGAAGCCGAAAATACTCGTAGTCCTCCATCCCGTCCCGGATCTGCTTCATCCGGATGGACTCGATGGGGATGTGCGTGGTCCCCCCGATCACGTCGGGCCGACCGGGGTAGATCAAGGTCCCGTCGCCATTTCCCCCGAAATAGTAGGTGCTCACCCAGGCTTCACCCTCGGCGTCGCAGTAGTTGACGTCGAAGTAGAGCTCGCCCCGGACGTCGTAGTAGTAGCTCATCCAGGACATGACCCGGTTCTTCACCGAAGAATGGTCCACCATGTAGGAGGGATACTCCGACTCGCAGGCGTCGTCCGGGTCGGCCCCGTCGCAGCCGTGGCTCATGCAGGACTGATACCACCAGAGCTCCGCCCCGGCGGCGAGGAGGGGATCGTAGAGCGTCCGCTGGCTTCCCGCGTATTCCGATTGGGGGTCCCAGCAGGCGGGGTAGGGCTTGCCGTCCATGACGTTGATGATCGGGACCCAGATGTCGATGACGGTCTGGGCGTCGAACTGCGAGGCTTCCTGGATGTCGGCGGTGACCAATGAGCGGAGACCGGGGTCGGCCTCGCGGAGGAGGGCGACGCGGTCGCGGATCGCCTGGTAGTCGGCCGCCTCGGAGGGCTCGTCGAAGGTGTAATCGAAGAGGAGGTCGAACCAGCCCTGGGCGCGGTAGTGTTCGCAGAACTTCTCCCAGAAGGCGATCTTGCCCTCCGGCGTATCGCCGATCTCCGGAATTTCCAGGGAAGTGAGGCGCGCGTTTTTCAGGCCGAAGGGAAGGTCGCGCCCGTCGAAGAAGCTTCCCCAGCGGGCGTCCAGGGCTTCCCAGGGGATGGGATCGTCGTAGAGATCCCATTCCTCCCGCAGGCAGGAGGAGAGGGTGACGCGGTGCATCAGGCCGCAGTCGGCGTAGCGCTGGGCGAGGGGAACGATCTGGTCGTAGTGGTTGTCCATGCCGTCCTCGCCGTAGTGCCCCCGCAGGACCGACCAGGCCTCGTAGCCGAAGGCGGTGGGGAGGGACGAGGTGGGGGGGAGGTCGAAGTTCCAGACGGTCAGGGAGTAGGGGAGGAACTGGTCGGGCGAGGAGGAGGAGCGGACGCGGACGGTTCCGGCGTAGCGCCCGGCGGGCGTTCCGGGGGGGACAAAGAGATCGACCCAGACGGTTCGGTTCTCCCCCGGAGGGACGTCCACGGGGAAGGCGTTTCGTTCCTCTCCGGCGTAGGGGTCAACCCCGGGGATGAGCGCGTCGGGGAAGAGGCCGGTATCCCCCTCGTAGTTGGAGGCGGTCGCGATCTTGAGGTAAGCGGCGCGGAAGCCGAGGAGGCACGAGGCCGGGATGGTTCCCTGGGGGCCGGTGAGCGAGGAGAACTCGACCGTGACGCCGGAGAGGGGGCCGTTAAGGATGATCGCAAAGGACTCGTATTCGTTCCGGGCGGCGGCGATCTCGATCGTCGCCGGGCCTTCATGGGGAGAGTCCGGCTTAACCTTGGCGAGCGAGGTCTCAAAAACCGCGCCGCCCTGGGCGGCGCGGGCGGCGAGGAGGAGGAAAACGGGCGCGAGCCGGCGGCCGAGGAGGGCAGGCGAGATCATCGCCTTTAATATACCACTCCGAACCCGGGCAGGCGGCGCAGGTCGTCGGCCGACTTGAAGACATGCCAGTGGGAGGGAGGAAGGCCGCGGAAGGCCTTCTCGAAGCGCCCGGCCTGGGACTCGCCCACGCTCACGTCGCGGATGAAGATCGCGCCGACCCGCTCGGGGTACCTCCGCCCGATCTCGCCGTATACCTCGGGGTCCTGCTCCCCGGAATCGCCGACCAGGACGAAGACGGACCGCGGGAAGCGCTCGACGATCGCCGAGACGGTCTTTAGCTTGTACTCCCGGGGGGAGGAGAAGAAGGCGAGTCCGGTCCCGTCGGCCAGGCGGAAGGGGCGCAGGTGGAAAGCGCCGGGGGGGAGGCCGACGCGAGCGAAACCCTCCGCGAACGAGGGGTAGAGCTGCCAGGGCGATCCCGAGACGTAGTGGAAGACCGCTCCCTTGGCCGCCCACTCCCGATAAACCTCCGCCATCCCGGCCACGGCCTCGAACGGGCGGGCGAAGGTGTTGGCGATCCGCGCATCCTTTCTCCAGCCCTCGGTCACCTTGACCGTGTCGTCGATGTCGGAGATCACCATCGGCGCGCCGTCCGGGACGAGCAGCGCTCGGCCCGCGTAGGTCCGGCCGTCGGCGGCGGGGAGACAGGCGGTGAAGAAGACCCATTCGCCCGGCCGGCCCTTTTCCCGCGGGATGCCGAACTCGCCCCGGAAATGGCCGTCATCTCCGGAGGGGGGGCAGGGGAGGATCCGATCGTTCAGGCGAACGGTTATCTCCTTGCCGCTCTCGTTGTCGACGACGAACATCCCCGCCCGGGCCCGGAAGAGATCGTCGCCGGGGTCTTCCGCCTCGAGACCGAGGCTAATCCGCAGGGCGGCGATCAGGGCGTTCCGCGTCGGGGAGCCGGATTCCCGCTCGAAAACCCATCCGTGGACGGGGACGATCCAGCGCGTCCCGTCGGTCGAAAGGGCGGCCGCGGTGGGGAAGAAGACGATCTCCTCGTCCGGCTTGAGGGGGGAGGCGGAAACGAACGAGGGGATCAGGGGAGCCAGGGCGATCGCGATCCGGATGCAGTTCATCGGGTTTCGCGGGACAGCCGCCTCTAGGCCCGATCTCCGCCGTCGCCCTTCGGGCTCTGGCGGACAAGTGCGATCGGGCGTCCTGGGGCGCCGGTTCACACCCGTCCGCCGTAGCCCGCAGGGCGGAGGCGGGGAAACGGCCTACCGCCCGTCGTCTCGGCCGCTACCTTGTCACCGGGAGGTCCAGGGAGGAGCCGAAGTAGACCCGGGTCAGGTCGCGGACCGCCCACTGGCCGTCGAGGAAGCGGTAGACGGCGATGTCGTCGCGGCCGTTGCCGTCGTAATCGCCGGGGCGGGAGGAGACGTTGCCGGAGCCGAAGTAGAGCCGGGTGAGGTCCCGGACCGACCAGAGCTTGTCGGCCGGGCGGAAAATCGCCCCCTCCCAGGCGGAGTTGCCCGTATAGTCGCCCGGGACGGGGTTGTCGGCGGAGGAGCCGAGGTAGAAGCGGGTGATCCCCCGGACCGCCCAGAGCCCCTCGCCCGCTTTAAAGACAGCGGCGTCGAGGAGGTTGTCCCCGTCGTAGTAGCCGATGGCCGGACGATCGCCCGAGCCGCCGAAGTAGAAGCGGGTGACGTTTCGGATCGACCAGAGGCCGGTTTCCGGGCGGAAGACGCAGCAGTCGGCCGACCCGTCGCCGTCGTAGTCGCCGGGGAGGGGTTGGTCGAGGAGAATGCCAAGGTAGACGCGGGTGAGGTCGCGCACCGCCCAGAGGCCGGAGGAGCCCCGCTGGGTAGCGATCTCGCAGGCGCCGTCGCCGTCGTAGTCGGCGGGGACGGCGGTGTCGACCGAGGAGCCGAAGTAGGCCCGGGTGAGGTCCCGGATCGCCCAGAGCCCTTCGCTCTGCCGGTAAAGGGCGATCTCGCTCGTCCCGTCGCCGTCGAAATCGGTGTGGTAGTTGCACCGCTGGGGGGTCAACCCCCGGTAGATCTGGCCGTCGTTGCCCACCGCCCAGACCAGTCCGGAGTTCGTCCCCCAGATGTCATTGATCATGGAGGAGGAGGTCTTCGTCTGCAGTGTCCAGGTGTCGCCGTCGCCGAAATAGATCCTTCCCCCGTTGTCGCCGGCCCAGACGTGGCGGGAGTCGGCCCCCCAGACGCAGCGGATGATGGCGTCGGGCACGGTCGTCTGCGTGGTCCACCTCACTCCATTCCAGAAAAGGATGTAGCCGGTAGCGGGGGAAAGCTTTCCCGCCGCCACATATCCGTAATAGAAATCCTCGAAGACGACGTAGAGGTCGTAAAGGTCGATCCCCGCGATGTCGGTCTGGACCGTCCAGCCCCCCAGGTTGCGGAAGATGACACCGTGGCTTCCGTAGGAGTCGGCCACCATCCAGAACCCCGATCCGGTCTTGATGTCGAAGCCGTTCACCATCAGACCAGCTTCGAGCTGGGTTTGGACGGCCCAGTTCCCCGCTTTTTGATAAACCGTGCCGTTGCTGGTCCCCACATTGATCGTCGATCCCATAGAATCGCCCCGGATGCTCGAGTTGAAGGCGATGCCCAAGTCGGTGTCCTGTTTCCAGGTGCCGTCGTAGTGATAGACCGCTCCGTTGTGGGAGGCCACCCAGACATCGTTCGGGGAGACCGCCCAGACCGCGCTATGGCGAGTGTCGATGGTTGTCTCGAACGACCAGGTGGCACCGTCGTATCTATAGATGTTTCCCGGCCCGCCGGCGCCGACCCCGCCGACCGCCCAGGCATGGGAGGCGTCCAGGACGCTGACGCCGTAGAGGTTGGTGGACCCGACGTCGGTATCCAGCGACCACGTGGTCTGGGCGGAAACCGGGGGGGTCGCGATCACCAGGACGAAGGCTAAGCATACAGCCGGGGCGGCTAGTTTCATGGGTCATCCTCCGGGTTAATGCTAGGTCTATAATAGCGGGAAACAGCCGGAAAAATCAACCGGACGTAAGGCCTCAGTTATGCGGGGTGTGGGAGGGGCGTCTCGCCCCGATCCGGCTCGTCATCGCCCCGATCGAATCGAAGATTTGATCGGGGCTCCCACACGAAGAGAGCGATCGGCAACGGGGAAAGAAGTGATCAGACCATTCATGCAAATTTGTGCCTGCGCGCTGAAGCGCGATGGCGCGCAAGCGTGGCAATCCATGGACATCATCTTCCCGGCCAGGCCTATTCACGGAGATTCGCGGTTGGATCTCCGGGTCTGCCCGCCAGCTGGCCGCAGGCCCCGGCGATCTCGTCGCCGAAGCGGAAGCGCTCGACCGCCTCGATCCGCTCGCCCTCGAGGACGGCCTGGAAGCGCTTGATCCGCTCGGGAGGAGAGGCCTCCCCCGGACCGCCGGGGTTGCAGGCGATCAGGTTGACGAAGAAAAGGCGCTTCAGGGACTTCTTGAGCAGGGCGGCGAGCTTCCGCGCGTCCTCCTCGGAGTCGTTGAAGTCCTTGAGCAGGAGGTACTCGATCATCACCCGCCGGCGGGTCTTCTCGATGTAGTCGGAGACGGCCGCCAGGACCCGGGCGATCGGGTATTTCCGGTTGACCGGGATGAGCTTCTCCCGGCGCGCGTCGTCCGGGGCGTGGAGGGAGAGGGCGAGGTTGACCTGGAGGGGCTCCCGGGCGAGCTTCTCGATCCCCTCGACAATCCCGACGGTCGAGATGGAGATCTTGCGGGCCCCGATCCCGAGCATGTCCGGCCGGTTGAGCATCCGGACCGCGGCGAGGGCCTGGGCGTAGTTGATGAAGGGCTCCCCCATCCCCATCATGACCACATTGGAGACCCGCTCCCCCTCCCGTTTCAGGAGGCGCGCGAAGAGGACAACCTGGTCGACGATCTCCTCCGCCTGGAGGTTGCGCCGCCAGCCCGCCCGTCCGGTGAGGCAGAAGGAGCACTTGAGCGGGCAGCCCGCCTGGGAGGAGACGCAGACCGTGTTGCGCCCGTCCCGGTGGCGGATGAGGACGGTCTCCACCGTCTCCCCGTCGATGAGGCGCAGTGCCGCCTTCAGGGTTTTTCCGTCGGCGGAGCGGACGATCTCGGCCGGGAGATCGACCGGGACGGCGGCTTTCAGCTTCTCCCGCAGCTCCTTGGAGAGGTTCGTCGCCTCGTCCCAGGACCCGATCAGCTGGGAAAAGAGGGCGTGGCGGACCTGCTTCTCCCGGTAGGGAGGCTCGTCCTTGAGGATTTCGGGAAGGGCGGAAAGGTTCATGGAAGCAGCATACAGTAATCAGTGATCAGTAATCAGTTATCAGTGACTGATTACTGATCACTTTTTATTCGTCGCGATGAGCTTCGGCTCAGTAGAACACGGTCCTCGTCCGGTGGCGGGGGCGGGCCTTGTAGGACGGCTCCTGGCCGCGGTTCCAGAGGACGTAGTCGAGCTCCATCGGAGCAAGCGGGCGTTCCGAGCCCTTCAGGCTCTCCGCGATCAGCTCGACGGCGTGGACGGCCGAGGCCCGAAGCTCGATCTCCTCCTCGGAGCCCTTCGGGATCAGGACTCCTTTCTCGATCCGGTCGAGGAGATCCTGGTCGTACTCGAGGACGCCGTCCACCCGCAGGACGTGGGGGACGAGGTTGTCGGCGAAGATGGTGAGGCGCTCGAGGTCGTCGAAGCGCCCCGGCCCCTGCCGGTCGAAGGCCAGGGCGAGGTCGGCGCAGGCGATCTGGGCCCGCTTGTAGAAGTGGACGATGAGCCCCCCGCGATAGGTCTCCCTGTCGGCGAAGGCCTCCATCCCGTTGAGGAGTCCGATCATCCTCTCGACCGACCCCCGGGCCGCCCCGGCCAGTCCGAGGAAGCTCCCGGCGTATTTCCGGTTGAGGAGGCGGCCGAGGTCGTTGAGGGCGCCGGCGAAGAGGGACATCAGCTCGGCGACGGCGCCGTCGGAGAGGTCCTGGCCGAAGATGCCGGCGCAGTCGCGGGGGGTGATCTGGCTCAGCTCCTCGGCGGAGAGCGGCCCCCGCTCGCGGAAGCGGTCGGTCAGGGCGGAGGCGACGGTGAAGTAGCCCGAGCAGCCCGGCCGCTTCTTCAGGCGGGGGAAGTAGCCCGATCCGAAGTTGATCGAGTCGAGTGTGAGGATGAAGGCGACGGTGTCCTCGTCGTGGCCGAGGTAGTGGCGGGCGGGGTCGAGGCCGGGGGGAGGGGGGCGGACCGCGAGGAGGGAGCGGCCGTAGGCGGCGATCCTCTCCGGGCGGATGCGGACGTGGACGGCCGCCTCCGCCGCTTGGCGGCAGGTGGAGCGGACGAGTTCGGTGTAGGATTTCATGGCGTCCTTGCCCCGCCCGCGGTCCTGTCCCGACTTTCGTCGGGATGATTACCTTGGGATGGGGTTGTGGTCAATCAAAGGTCCGCGGCTACGGGCACTCGGTGTTGCCCTCCCCGTTTTCCGTAGGCGCGGGTCTTTAGACCCGCGCGCTGGCCCGCGACTCCAGCACCCGGAAGGCGATCACGGCGGCGGAGACGGAGACGTTGAGCGAGTCCATCTCCCGCGCCATCGGGATGGAGACACGGAAGTCGCACTTTTCGAGGAGCATCTTCCGGATCCCGTCCCCCTCGTTCCCGAAAACGAGCGCCGCCGGCCCGGAGAAGTCGACCCGGAAACAGGACTCGCCGCCCATGACCGCGCCGTAGACCCAGATCCCGCGCTCTTTCAGGAGCGCGACGGTCCGGGAGAGGTTGGTTTCCACGGCGATCGGCATCCGGAAGGCGTAGCCCGCCGAGGTCTTGAGGACGGCGGGAGTGACCAGGCAGGCGTCGTGGGCGGGGATGACGATCAGGTCCGCCCCCGCCCCGTAGGCGGTGCGGATGATCGCCCCCAGGTTGTGGGGGTCCTGAATCCGGTCGAGGAGGACGACGAAGGGGGGTCGGGAGAGGCTGTCCAGGACGGCGCCGACGTCGGCGTAGGCGAAATCCGCCATCTTGGCCGCGATCCCCTGGTGCTCGCGGGAGTGGGCGACGGCCTCCAGTCGGTCGCGGGAGAGCTTCTCGACCGGGACTCCCCGGCGGGCGAGCTCCTCTTCCAGGCGCTTGAGCTCCGCCGCGGCTCCCTCGCCGACGGCGAGGTAAGCGCGGGAAAGGCGGACTCCGGCCTGAATGGCTTCCCGGATGACGTTGCGTCCGTAGATGATCATGGCCCGACGGGGGATTATGCCACAAAGGCGCCAAGGCACAAAGGAAGCACGAAGAAAGACATTATGTCAGTTCTTCGTGACTTGGTGTCTTAGTGGCAAGAATGTTTCAGTAGAACGTGGTCCGGAAGACGGGCTGGAAGAGTTCGGTCCGTTTCGCGCAGGCCTTCTCGAGCGGGCAGCGCGGGCAGTCCGGCGCCGTCATCTCCGGGCAGGTCCGGCGCGCCCCGAAGAAGAGAGCGTCGATCTTGGCCACGCCCGCGCCCGAGCCCTCGATCAGGCCTGCGATGGCGTCGAAGGTCGCCGCTCGCACCGCCCGCTCCTCCTCCTCGGTCACGAACTCCCGCCGCCGGAGCTTGCCCCGGAGGGGCTCCCCGACCGGCTCCACCATGCCCGTGCGCAGCGCCGTCCGGATGTTATGGTAGTCGACGACCGGCGCCCAGCTCAGAGGGTCCTTGACCCGGAGGAAACGCTCGGGCCTCCGCTCGAGCGCAAGAGCGAGGAGGAGGGCCTTTTTCCGGAGGGGGTCCTCGCGGTACCCGCCGACGCCCGAGAGGACCTTGAGGAGCGCGTTGAGGGGGCGGTCCTCGGCGTTCACGGATTCGACGATCCCCCGGGGGGAAAGCCCCTGGGCGAGGAGGTCCCGGCCGTAGGACCGGGAGAGGGCGACATGGGCGTCGAACATGGGGAGGGGGCAGGTGCCGGCGTCCTCGGCGAAGGCGGCGGCGAAGGTGCGGGGAGAGATGACGGCCTGGAAGGCGGGATCGAAGAAGTCCGGTTCGCGCTCCGCGGCCCGCGCTCCCGCCTTCCAGACGAAGTCCGAGCCCTTCAGGGTTCGCCCCTCGATCCGGGCGAGCATGGGAGCGGCGTAGCGCCGCCCGTCGTCCGTCCAGAAGCCGAACTGGTGGAGGACGATCCCGAAAAAATATTCGAGCGCGCCGGAGGCGCCGGGCGGCGGGAAGAGGTTGCCCGCGTAGTCCAAGACTGGGAGGTCGGGGACCCCCTGGAGGAGGCGGGCGATCCGGGTGATGCGCTCTCGGTTCAGCTGGGCGGCCGGCATCAGATATTCCCCGCGTTCCGGCTTCAATTATCCCACGCCGTCGGCCGCCGCCGGCAGATCTTTTTCCGGGAGCGGAGGCGCTTGCCCTCCAGGCGCTTCTCCCGCGCCCCGGCCCGGGGACGGGTCTTCCGGCGGGCGCGCGGGGGTTCGAGCGCTCGCCGGACGAGGGCGGCGAAACGCTCGACGGCGTCGCGGCGGTTCTCACCCTGGGTCCGGAATCGGCTGGCCCGGACAAGCAGGATCCCTTCCCGGTTGACCCGCGATCCGGCGAGTCTGGCCAGGCGATCCTTGACCGGGGCGGGGAGCGAGGAGGCGGCGAGGTCGAAGCGGAGGAGGACGGCGGTGGCGACCTTGTTCACGTTCTGTCCGCCGGGCCCGGGGGAGCGGACGAAGGAGAAGGAGATCTCCCGCTCGGGGAGGGAGAGGCTGGGAGTGATGAAGATCATGGAGATGCGGGATCGCCTTTCCGATTCGTTGGCGAATCGGAAAGGCTTGTAGGATCGCTACGCTTGTAGAATCGCCTTTCCGATCCGCTGGCGGATCGGAAAGGCTTGTGGGATCGCTTCGCTTGTAGGACCGCCTTTCCTTCGGAAAGGCTTGCAGTATCGCTGCGCTTGTCGCTGGCTCCGGTTCTCTGCTCTAGGCCTTCCGCTCTTTGCTCATCAGTCTCCGGCGCAGGAGGTCGAGGGCGAGGGTGGAGACGCGCCGCTTGAACTGGAGCCGTGTCCCGGGACAGAGGTGTTTTTCCACCGACGTCCCGGAATCGTCGGCCAGGGCGATATAGACCAGGCCGACCGGCTTCTCCGGGCTCCCTCCTCCCGGACCGGCGATCCCCGTCACGGCCAGGGCGAGGTCCGTCCCCGCCCGCGCCCGCGCGCCTTCCGCCATCGCCCGGGCGCACTCCTCGCTCACCGCCCCGTGCGCTGGGATGATCGCCTCATCGACTCCGAGGAGACGGACCTTCGCCGCGTTGGCGTAGGCGACGAAGCCGGCGGCGAAGTAGTCCGAAGCGCCCGGGACGTCGGTGATCCGGTCGGCGATCAAGCCCCCGGTGCAGGACTCCGCCAGGGCGAGGGTGGCCTTCCTCTCCCGGAGAAGCTTTCCCGCCACCGACTCCAGGGTGTCGTCGTCTTCGCCGTAGATGCGCTCTCCCAGTCGCCGGCGGACTTCGCTCTCGAGCGCGCCGAGCCGGGCCGCCGCGCCCGCACCCTTCGCGGAGAGGCGCAGGCGCACCTCCCCCGGGGAGGCGTAGATGGCGAGCGCGGGTTCGCCGGCGGGGTCGATGAGTCCGCGGAGCGCCTCGGCCGCGTTCGATTCGCCGATCCCGATGAGGCGGAGCGTCCGGGCTTCCCTTGTCCCTCCCCCCGACTCCCGCGCCTCCTCCCGCAGGCGGGGGAGGACCGAGCGGAGGAGCATCTCGCGCATCTCGGCGGGGGGGCCGGGGAGGGCGAAGAGGAGCGCGCCGGACCATTCCAGGAAGATCCCCGGCGCCGTCCCGCAGGAGTTCTCGATCAGCTCGGCGCCCGCCGGAGCCTCGCACTGGCGGAAGTTGCTTCCGGACGGCGACCAGCCGCGGCGGGAGAAGAAGGCGCGGAGGTTCGCCTCCGCCCGCGGGTCGCGGACGAGCGGTCGTCCGGCGGCTTCGGCCAGGGCTTGGCGGGTGAGGTCGGCCGGGGTGGGCCCGAGCCCCCCGGTGGCGATGACCAGGCGGACCCGCGCCGCCGCCTCGCGCAGGGCGGCGACGATCTCGTCCTTCCGGTCGCCGACCGTCCGGCGGCGGACGACGTCGATCCCCGCCCCGGCGAGGGCGCGGGAGATGAGGGAAGAGTTGCTGTCCTCGGTTTCCCCGGAGAGGAGTTCGTCACCGATCGCGATGATCTCGGCTTTCACGGATGGGTGGCCTCCCCGCTGCCCCTAGGCTCAGATCCGGATCGCCGGAACGAGTTCGGCGAGGAGCCGTTCGATTTCGGCGGCGAGGTCGGCCTGCTCCTTCTGCTCGTCCACCAGGCGCTGACCGCGGCTGGGTCCATACTCCGGGGACCGGGCGATCAGCTGGTAGCGCTCGTTCAGGCAATTGAAGAGCTGCATCTTCGTGTAGGCGGCGAGGATCCTCTCCGCGGGCTGGCGGCCGAGGTAGATGACCGAGGTGTCCCCCGTCGTCCAGACGGAGTCGATGAAGCGCATCCCGAAGGTGCGGCTGCAGACGGTCATCGCCCGGGCCAGGGAGAGGTTGACGACGAGCTCGTTGCGGAGGTTCATCAGGCTTATTCGATGGCGGCGCCGGCGGTCGTGGAGGTCGGAAAAGATCTTGATCGCCTGGCTCGTCACCGCGGTGATGACGACCGCCGCCGCCGTCACCAGAGCGGCTTGAATCCTGAAGTCCATGTCTTCCACGGCGTTATTTCTCCCATCGCCTCGTCGCATCTTTTTAGCGCTTCCCTATCATGCTGTCCAATGAAAAGGGAGGAGGGACGGGGTTTAATTGCAGAAGCGTCCTACTTTCGGCTCGCCGCTGGGGGTTTGACGGGGCCGGGAAGACGGATTAAACTAAGAAGAAGATGCGCAAACGCGCTTAACGGGTTTAAGAGCCCAAGGAGGCATACCCATGGAAGAAAAAACAACCGCCGAGGCCCCGTGCCCGACCTTTCCCCGGATCGGAGACCCCGCCCCGCAGTTCGAGGCGGTCACCACCTTCGGGCCCCTGAAGCTCTCCGACTTCAAGGGCAAGTGGCTGATCATGTTCTCCCACCCGGCCGACTTCACGCCGGTCTGCACGACGGAGTTCATCGCCTTCGCCGAGATCCACGGGAAGCTCCGCGAGCTCAACTGCGAGCTTTTGGGGCTCTCCATCGACAGCGTCTACTCGCACATCGCCTGGGCGAGGACGGTCGAGGAGAAGTTTGGCCGAAAGCTCACCTTCCCGATCATCGCCGACCTGGACAAGAACGTGGCGTCGCTCTACGGGATGATCATGCCGGGGGACAGCAAGACGGAGACCTCCCGCTGCGTCTTCGTGATCGACCTCGAGCAGACGATCCGGGCCATCATCTACTATCCGCTCTCCACCGGGCGGAACATGGACGAGATCCTGCGCCTGATCCAGGCGCTCCAGACCACCGACAAGCACGGCGTGGCCACCCCGGCCAACTGGCGCCCCGGCGACAAGGTGATCGTGCCCCCGCCGCGGACCCAGAAGGGGGCCGAGGAGCGGGTGAGGGAGAAGGGGATCGAGTGCACGGACTGGTTCTTCTCCAAGAAGAACTTGTAAGGAGGGAGAGCGTGAGGACCACCTGGGCGCTGGTCGGGCTGGCGGCGGCGTTGGCCGGGGCGGGGTGCGCCCGGAACGAGACGACGGTTCCGGCGGAGGCGGGCGAGGGGAGGGTGGTGGACGGAAGCACACTGTTCGAGGTGAAGGAGACCAAGTTCGAGTCCGGCTCGAAGACCCCGTTCACCGGCGCGGTCGTCCGGCGCTACCCGAGCGGGCAGAAGAAGGCGGAGATCTGGTATCGGGACGGGGTGCAGGACGGGATGCAGACGTCCTGGTACGAGAACGGCCAGAAGAAGTCGGAGCACGGCTATCGGTACGGCGTTCCGGTCGGCACCTGGAGGAGCTGGTACGAGAACGGACAGCTGGCGGAGGAGATCGAAAACCGCGACGGAGTGGAGGTGAGCCGCCAGGACTGGGACGAGAAAGGGAACCCGATCCAGCGCTGAGCGGGAAGAGCCCCCTCTATTTGGGCTGGAGTCTCCGGCGGACCGAGGCCAGCTTGCCCTGCATGGTCAGGAGCTTGTCCCGACGATCGTCGATCCGGATCGAGGTGACCACCCGCCGGACGCCCGGGACGAAGGTGATCTCCATCACCGGCATCGTCGCGTCCTCCAAGCGAAGTTAATCACCACCCCCTGATTGTAGCTCTCATCGTGGAGGAGGCGCTCGTAGAATCTCCGGCGCGGGGAAAAGCCGGCCCCGGCGACCTCCGCGACGATCTCATCCAGGGACAGGCAAGCCATCGGGGGGAGGGGGTGGTCCCCCCGGCGGTGCTTGGGATAGACGGAGAGGAAGCCTCCCCCCTTCAGGACCCGGTGGAATTCCGCGAAGAGCGGCTCCCGCCGCTCCGGGTAGTGGATGACGTCGTAGGCCAGGATCGCGTCGAAGGACCCGTCGGGGGAATCGACGGCGAGCGCGCCGGCGGTCAGCCGGGGTTCGAGGTTGGTCAGCCCGAACTTTTCCGCCCACTGCTTCAGCCCTTCCAGGGCCTTCCCCTCCTTGTCCATGGCCAGCACCCGCCCCGCCGTTCCCACCACCTGCGCTGCCGGGATGGAGTAGTGGCCGCGGCCGCAGCCGAAGTCCAGGACCCGGTCGCCCGGCTTCAGGCCGATCCGCCGGAGGAATGCGGCCCCGTCCCCCTCCAGCCAGGTTTCCACGTGGGATCTCATCGCTTGCCGACGGCGGCGAGATAGAGAGTGAACTCCTCCTCGCCATCGACGCCCAGGAGCTCGTCCATGAGGTCCTGCTCGTAGGCGGCGACGGCGCAGACCCCGGTGCCGATGCTCTCTCCGGCCAGGTAGAGGTTCTGGCAGACGTGGCCGGCGTCGAGGGCGATCACCTTGTAGGAGGCCGAGGCGTAGCGCCACTCCATCCGGGCGGGGACGGCCGTCCAGGCGAAGGTCGCGGCGCCCTCCCCGCAGAAGCGCTGGCCGAAGGTCGCCCGGACCAGCCGCTCCGCGAGATCGGCGGGGCGGACGGCTTCGACCAGGGCGTGGTCGAGGGGGAGGTAGCGGTAGATCGCCGGGGCGAGGCCGGCGACGCGCAAGGCCGCGACGTAGCTCTCCAGGGCGTGGCGGCAGCCGGCGGACGGGACGGTGCGGAAGTTCCCCCCCGGAGGGCTGCCCGGCCGGAGCCCCTGCGTCGCCCAGAGGAGGAAGGAAAGTTCCTCCATCGAGAGGGGCTGAGCGAGGAAGTCGCGCCGCGATCGCCGCCGCGCGATCGCCTCTTCCAGGCCGAGTTTCGGAACGGTCCGCCAAGCCCCCGGCGGGGAGAGGGCGATGATCCGCTCGACCGGCCGGGGCGGCTTCTGGGGCGGCGGCGGCTCAATCCCCCGGGCCTGCGGCGTCCGGGAGAAGTCGACCGATTTCCGCACGCCATCCTTCAGGAATTCCCTTCCTCTCGTATCCATGGCTTGTTTCCCCGGACCTAGACGAACACCTCGATCTCCGGGTGCTTCCTCCCCACCGCGACCAGGGGGCCCTTCGCGGCGAAGCCGATGGCGATGTCGCTGGAGCGGACCGACATCAGGCGGTCTCCGCCCCGGAGGCCGTAGGCCGCCCGCGCCGCGGGGGGGAGGCGGACGATCCCGCCCCGGCGGATCTTAAGCCAGCAGAGGAAGCGCCAGCGGTGGCGCAGCGGTTCGCCTTCCCGGAGGCGGTAGCGGTCGAGGCGGGGGTTCTCCTGGAGGAGCCGCCGCAGCGGCGAGCGGACGAGGAAGGACCGCCGGGTCAGTCCGAACCCCCCCGAGGTCCGGCTGCCCGAGACCAGGATGACCCGCTCTCCGGCCCGCAGGCGGTATTCCCGCAGCGCCTCGGCGGGGATCCGGACCCGGCCGTCCCTTCCGACGACCGACCAGCCGAAAACATGCTTCCCGCCCTTCTCCAGTTGCGGCATATCCCCTCTTGCTTCCCGCCCGGCGATCCTTGACAGGGGGATATTACCAGCATATGCTCACAATGTCACCCCGCCCCGCGCAAGGCCGCATGTGAACACCCGGCAGAAAATCGCCCTGGTCGCGGTCGTCCTGAACTCGGCCTTCGCCGCCCGCCTGAGGGTCTTCCTACGCCGACTGACCGCGGGGCTTTCCCCGGAAGGACAGGCATGAGCAAGCCAGAAAAGAGAACCGAACCGGATCCGGCTTCGGACGATCCCGTCCTCCGGGCGATCCAGGAGGCGCTCAACGAGCAGGCCCGCAAGGAGTTCTCGCCGCGCGTGGTCGAGCTCTGGTCGCACCCCCGGCGGCGGGGGACGATCGATCGCCCGGACGGCTTCGCCCGGAACCGGGGGATCTGCGGCGACACGATGGCGGTCTACCTCTCCCTTAAGAACGACCGGATCGTCGCGGCCCGTTACGAGACCGACGGCTGCGGTGTCACCACCGCCTGCGGCGAGGCGATCACGGAGCTGGCCGAGGGGAAGACGCTGGAGGAGGCCTTCGGGATTTCTCCCCGGGCCCTGCTCAAGGACCTGGGGCGCCTCCCCCGCTCCCACTGGCACTGCTGCCTGCTCGCCACGACTACGCTCCACAACGCGCTGGCGAACTACCTGGCGCTCCACGGTGACGCCGCTCCCGAGCGGCCATAAACGATTTCCTCTTGTGATCAAATTTAATCGTGATCGGGACAGGCAAGACGCACCTCCCAGGGAACGCACATTCCACAACCACTCGGCCGCGCGCGGTCAGCGGAAGGTGAAGGTCGAACCCGCCCGCACGCTGACGACCGCTTCGCCCAGGGCTTTCCGAAGGACGCGGACGGCTTTCTCGCCCGTGCAATGGCAGGGGGCCATCAGTTCCGGCGACAGCGCCCCCAGGGCGTCGGCGGTCCGCCGCAAGCGGTCTTGGCCCGCCGCTCCGAGGTGAAAGCCCCCGATCACCGCCCGGATCCTCCGCGCGCCGGTCGTCCGCCGGACCTGGTTCAGGGTGTTGACCAGGCCGGCGTGGCAGCAGCCCACGCAGACGATCACCCCCGCGGGCGATTCGATCCACAGCGCCTGATCGTCCGCGAAGGGATCCTTCTCCCGCCCGCCGGTGTCGAGGTAGAACGGCCCCCCCGAGTCCTCGTAGGCGGTCCGCCGGACGATCGGCCCGGTGACGCCCACTCCGCGGGCGATGAAAACGGGCCTCGTCGCCCAGATGATCTGTCCGGGACGGGCGCGCAGGCACGCGGATAGGGCGGACGGCGGGAAGCCGATGGAACGCGGAGGCTTCCCGGCTGGGAGGCTGAATCTCGGGAAGAGGGCGGACGGATGGACGATCAGCCGCGCGGCGGGCGCGAGTTTCAAGACTCCGGCCAGCCCCCCCGCGTGGTCGTAGTGGCCGTGGCTGAGAACAATCGTGTCTGTTCTCTCGAGCGGCGCGCGAAGACCTCGGGCGTTGCCCCTAAGGGCGTTCCCCTGCCCCGTGTCGAACAGGATGCGCCGCCCCCGCGCCTCGATCCAGAGGGAGAGACCGTGCTCGGCGCGCAGGCCGGCCGCGCCCGCATTGTCGACGAGAATGGTGATCCTCATGATCTACGCCGTTCGCCCCGTGGATAGAGCATGAACCTGGCCTCGGCCCGGGCCATGGCCCGTCGGCCCTCGAGCAGCGCGGCGGCGACCCGGTAGAGGGGCGGGCGCATCGACAGCGGCCAGGCCCGCAGATGGAGGACGGCCCGGCAGGGGACCGGCCGGGAGAAGCGCACGCGCATATCCCCGGTCACCGCGCGCACCCCGCCGTGGAAAAGGCAGTGGGTCATCGCCGCGTCCAGGAGGGCGCAGATCACGCCGCCGTGGAGGATCCCCTCGTATCCCTGGAAGAGGCGCCGGGCCTGGAACCGCGTCCAAACCGTCCCCTTCTTCCCGGTCCGGAAGCGCAAACCGAGAGACAGGGGATTCTCGTCGCCGCACATCAGGCAGTGGGCGTGCCCATGGCGGTTTCCGGCCGAGCGGGCCGGCGATCCGGGCCGATCAGTGGTCGCAGACGTTCTCACCCGTGCGCAGTGTCCCGTTGAGGTAATCCGCCGCCAGCTTCCCCGGCTTCTCGGACGGGGCGCCGACCAGCACCTGGATGCCGTTTTCCGCGAAGAGGTCCTGGGCGCGTTGGCCCATGCCTCCGGCGATGATCAGCTCCGCGCCCTTCTCCTTGAGCCAGGCCGGGAGAAGGCCCGGCTCGTGGGGGGGCGGCTCGAGATCCGTCCGCCGGACGATCTTCTTCGCCTCTGGGTCGACGTCGATCAGGGCGAAGGTCTCGCAGTGGCCGAAGTGGGCCGAGAGCGCGCCCCCGGTGATCGGGATGGCGATCCTCATGGTTGGCATCCTCCTCTGGTTTCGTTGTCGCGGCGGGGACCCTTCGATGCGCTCGGGGCGGGCTGCCGCTCCCACGGTTACTGCCGCTGATTCTTTCGGGTCCAGGGCCAGGATCGGGCGGATGATCTCCTCCATGATCCGGGCGGTGGGGGTTCCGGCGTAGTGGCGGATGAAAGGAAGACCCCGGTCGCCGGACTCGGCGATGAGGGGGTCGATCGGGATCGAGCCGAGGAAGGGGACGCCCATCCCCTCGGCCAGCGCCCGCCCTCCCCCGGCGCTGAAGATGGGGGTGATCTCCCCGCACTTCGGGCAGGCGAAGGCGGCCATGTTCTCGACCACGCCCAGCACCGGGACGGCGAGCTTGCGGCAGAAGGTGACGCACTTGCGGACGTCCACGGCGGCCACCTTCTGGGGGGTGGTCACGATCACCGCCCCGTCTACCCGGCCGAGGAGCTGGCAGAGGGAGAGCGGCTCGTCGCCCGTCCCCGGGGGCGAGTCGACGACGAGGAAGTCGAGCTCCCCCCAGGCCACGTCGGAGAGGAACTGGCGGATGACGCCCATCTTGAGCGGCCCACGCCAGATTACGGCGTCGTCGGGGCTCGCCAGGAGGAAGCCGAGCGACATGACCCGGATCCCCTCCGCCTCCACCGGGACGAACTCCTTCCCGTCGGCGGCGGGGATTGCCCCCTCCAGGCCGAGCATGGTGGGGATGCTGGGGCCGTGGATGTCGACGTCGAGGAGGCCGGTTTTCTCGCCCGCGCGGGCGAGGGCCGCGGCCAGGTTGACCGCCACGGTGGACTTCCCGACGCCGCCCTTGCCGGAGAGGACGACGATCCGGCGGCGGATGCGGCCGAGGCGCGACTCGAGCTTTTGGCGGTCCGCGAACTCCCGCTCGCTCTCCCCGGGCCGGCGGGGGGAGGCGGCGGAGGCGCCGCCGGGGGAGGACGGGAGGCCGGAGTCCCGTCCGTCAGCCGGTGAAGGTCTCTCTCTGGTCATGGCATTGGTATCCTCAGTAATCAGTGATCAGGAAACGCCCCCTCCATGAAATCCGTGTAATTTGCGATTCCATCCGCCGGGCCCAACCGCGCGCATGGAGCATAGCGCCCCGGCTCTTTCGTGAAGATTCGCGCGATTCGTGGTTTCATCCGCCGGGCCCGTCCGGCCGCGCGCTCCGATCGGACGGATCGGTCGGATCCGACGAATCGGACGGCTGGCCGCCCCGCGCCCATTGGCGGTTTCCCGGCTCAAGACGCCGCCTCCTCCAGCCGCCGCCAGACCCGGCGGATATCCTCGGCCGAGGCGGCCTCCGTCTCCACCGCCGCCCTCCCCCGGATCTGGGCCGCGGTCACCCCGCTGTCGTAGCGGACCCGCCCGGCGAGGAGGGCGCCCGCCGCCGCGGCCGACCGCTCGATCCGTTCGGAGAGGAGGGGGTTGATGTCCCACTTGTTCACGCAGACCGCGGCCGGCACCCGGAAGTGGCGGGCGAGCGCCAGCACCCGCGCAAGGTCGTGCTCGCCCGAGACGGTGGGCTCGGTCACCACCGCCGCGAGCGAAGAGCCGGTCAGGGCGGCGATCACCGGGCAGCCGATCCCGGGCGGGCCGTCGACGAGGAGGAGAGGGGCGGCGGACTTCTCGGCGCGCTCCCGGGCGGCGCGGCGGACGGCGGTGACGAGCTTCCCGGAGTTTTCCGCCGCCGCCTGGAGGCGGGCGTGGAAGAAGGGCCCGCAGCGGGTCTCGGAGACCATCCACTCCCCGCACTCCCGCTCGGGGAAGTCGATCGCCCGCTCCGGGCAGAAGCGGACGCAGACTCCGCATCCCTCGCAGGAGACGGGGTCGACGGCGAACTTCCCCGCGGCCGGAGCGATGGCGCCGTAGCGGCAGAGCTTTTGGCAGAGCCCGCAGGCCGTGCAGTCCGCCGCCCGGATCGAGGCCTCGTTCCCGCTCCGGAAGGCGTGCCGCTCGACGACCCGGGGGGAGAGGACGAGGTGGAGGTCGGCCGCGTCGACGTCGCAGTCGGCGATGACCGCCCGGCCGGAAGCGAGGACGGCGAAGGAGGCGGCGAGGCTGGT
The DNA here is from genome assembly GCA_964584165.1 of uncultured bacterium. Taxonomy (GTDB): domain Bacteria; phylum Auribacterota; class Erginobacteria; order Erginobacterales; family CAZKCI01; genus CAZKCI01. The sequence continues at coordinate 43,262 of CAZOYW010000007.1, read as the reverse complement.
CTTGCCCGTCCCGCCCTTGCCGCTGACGATGACGATCTCCTTCGTCATCGCGCCCTCATCGCGTCGAAGAAGAGGTCGCGGTCGCGGCGCACGATCCCGACCAGTCCCTTCCGGCAGAGCGCCTCCAGCCTTTTCGAGGCCTGGGCGGCGTTCAGGCCGAGGCCGAGCGCCACGCCCCGGACGGTGCAGGGGCGCCGGTTCAGGAGGCTCAAGATCTCCCGGTCGGCCGCTCCGTCGGCCTTCCGGGCGCCTCCGGCGATCCTCGGGCTCTCGTTGATCACCTCGGCCCGGCCGGGGAAGAGGCGCGCCAGCCTCTCCAGCTCCTCCCGGCCGACCGCGAAGGCGAAATCCTCCGCCGGGGGGCGGGAGACCGTGTTCAGCTGGACGCGCTCCGGGCGGATCTTCTTCGCCCAGCGGGCGATCTTCTCCACCTCCCGGTCCCAGGCGGTGAGCCCGGCCAGGAGAAAAACCTCGAGCCAGACCTTCCCCGGGAAACGGGCGGTGAATTCGGCGATCCCCTCGGCGGTCCGGGCGAAGGCGAGGCTCCGGTGGGGGCGGTTGACGCACTGGAAAAGGCCCTCGTCGCCGGCGTCCAGGGAGGGGAGCACCAAGTCGGCGGAGATCAGGGAGTCCTGCACCTCCCGCTTCCAGAGGAGTGAGCCGTTGGTGAGGACGGCCACCGGCACCCGGGTCAGCCGCTTGATCCCGTCGATCAGGTCGCCCAGGCCCGTGTTCAGCGTCGGCTCGCCGGACCCGGCCAGGCTGATGTAGTCGGGGAGGGGCCGCCGGGAAAGCTTCTCCTCGATCTCGGCGAGGATCGCCGGGACCGGGACATACTCCCGCCGCCGGACGGTCCGGTTCGTCGTCCGCCCCAGCTGGCAGTAGACGCAGTCGTAGGTGCAGGTCTTGTAGGGGACGAGGTCCACGCCCAACGAGCGCTTCAGGCGGCGCGAGGGGACGGGACCGTAGACGTGGGAGGGAGCCTTGGCCATGCTATTGCTCCCCGCAGGCGGGCCGTCCGCAGCGCTCGGACCGTCCGCAGCAGGTCTGCCCGTTCGCGTCCAGCGAGCAGTTCTTTCCCGACCGTCCGCCGCCGCCCTTGAGGATGAAGCCCGCCCCGCCGCTGATCAGGCGGCGGACCTTCCCGCCGCAGTCCGGGCAGAGCTCGACCGGCGCCGCGGTGATCGCCTGGCGCCGCTCGAACCGCTTTCCGCAGCCCGCGCACTCGTACTCGTAGGTCGGCATGGATCAGCTCGCTTTCTTCGCGATCGATTTTTCGATATTGAGGAGGAGACGATCGAAGAGGGAGCGGTACTCGGGGAGGGCGTCCGCGATCAGCTCCCCCCGCGAGTAGGCCTCGGCGATCCTCCGGTCGTCGGGGATCTCGGCGATTATGGGCACGCGGCGCTCGGCGCAGTAGCGGTGGACGCGGTCGTCTCCCGCCCCCATCCGGTTGACCACGACCCCGAAGGGGAGGCCGATCTCTTTCATCACCTCCACCGCCAGGGCGAGGTCGTGGAGGCCGAAGGGCGTCGGCTCGGTGACGAGAACGACCAGGTCGGCGCCGCGGACCGCGGCGATCACCGGGCAGGAGGTCCCCGGGGGGGCGTCCAGGATGGCCGGCGTCCCCTCGCGGAGGCGCGCCTTGACCGCCCGGATGACCGGGGGGGAGAGGGGGGCGCCGACGTCGAGTCGGCCCTGGATCAGCGTGATCGGCCCGGCCCGGAGCGTCTCCACCGCGCCGACCGGGCGGTCGATCTCACGGATGGCTTTTCGGGGGCAGACCCGCGCGCACCCGCCGCAGCCGTGGCAGAGCTCGCCGAAGACGAGCGGGGCGGACTTGATCGCGACGATCGCGTGGAAGCGGCAGAACTCCCCGCAGGCGTTGCAGAAGTCGCAGAGCGATTCGTCGACCCGGGGGACGGGGATGGAGACGGTCTCCCGGCGGAGGAGCTCCCCCCGGAGGAAGAGGTGGCAGTTCGGCTCCTCCACGTCACAGTCGAGGAGCTGGACGGGACCGGCCACGGCCCGGGCCAAATTGAGGGCGACCGTGGTCTTCCCCGTCCCCCCCTTGCCGCTGGCGACCGCTATCTTCATTTCCGGGTCACATCCGTGCCGTCATAGGATGGGCGGTTGAAGATGAGCAGGATTTTCATGCATTCTTCCATAGGTTCAACGGTTCCGCGGTTCACGGTTCGACTCGGCCAGCGGTCCGCTGGGCGCCAGGTCCGCTCCCGGGGCGGGACGAAGCGACCAAGGCCAGCGTTCCCTCCGCCAAACCGAAGCGGGAGGCCATGACAGCGCATTTCACCTTGAAAAGGAAGAAGATTCTCCCCGGGACGCCCGAGAGGGTCTCCGCGTTCCCCTGCCCCTTGGCGACGATCAACCCGGCCGCCCGGAAGCGTTCCCGGAAGGCCGGGCTGCAGTCTTCGAGGATCGTGCCCGGGGCGTCGGATCCGTTGTCGATCAGCTCGACCTCTCCTTCCAGCCCGGCCTCCCGGGCGTCGTCGCGGGTGGCGTCGTTGATCACCGGATGGCCGCGCACCGCCACCGTCACCCGACCCGGCCCGAGGGCCTCGATCAAGAGGCGGTCGAAGACGATCTCGCCCGCGTTGTCGGCTAGGTAGAGGATCGATCGAGCCTCCCGCGCCGCCCGGCGGAAGGCCTCGATATCCCCGGAGAAGGGCCCGTTTGCCGCGAGATCGATCTCCCGGAGGATCGCGGCGTCCGGGAGGTCGCCGAAGGCGCCGAGGTCGATGACGTTTCCCGCGATCGCCAGGCGCAGCGCGAGAGCGAGCGGGTCCCGTGTCTCTCCCACGCGCCGCCGCAGCCACGGCAGGTGTTCCAGGGCCAAGCGGTTGGAGCGGGTCTTAGCCTTCCGGTAGGGGTCTTTGCTCCCGGAGACGGCGCGCAGCCGGCGGTGGATGATCTGGGCCAGTGCGGGCGGCGAGAGGGAGAGGTCGCTCTTGGCGAGGGAGCGCAGCGTCTCCCGGAGGGCCCGTTCCCGATCGGCGGGGTCCTTGAGGACGAAAGCGGCCGCCTCCAGTCCCTGGCGGACCAGGCAGGGGAGGCATGGAAGAGCGGTTTTCATCGGGAGGGGGCTTCCGCGGCCGGGCGGAACCGCCCGGGACGGCTCCCGGCCATCCCGGGCGGCTTGGGGTTTCTCACTTGGCCTCGGGAGCGGCCTCGATCTCGCTCAGGCGCTTCTTGATCTCCTCCATCTCCGCCTGGAGGGCTTCCGCCTGGCTCTTGAGTGCTTGCTTCTCCCACTCCGGGTCGGGCTTGGGATAGGCGGCGGGATAAGCCGCCCCTCCGAACCGCGCCCAGCCGGGCAATCCGGTGGCGTAGAACATGTTCCGCCGACCTCTCCCTCCGCCTCCCCGCCCCCGCCCGAAGCCCAGGCCGAAGCCGCGCCCGGGCATGGGGTTCAGGTAGCCGGGCACGCCGTAACCGGCGCAGAACCCGGCGGCCCGCCCGGTCATCGGCCCCATTCCCCAGGGGCCGGTTCCGTTTCCTGCTGGCATCTGACTCACCTCCTTATTCGTTGCGGCCGATAGGCTGACGGGAGCGCCCGCCACGCCGGCGAACCCCTCGAGGATCCCCGGTCGGGCGGTGTCGGACGCGAGCGCGCAGTAACCCATCCCGCGCCCGGTCATCGGCCCCGTCCCCAGCGGTCCCGTTCCGTCTCCTCTCGGCATATCATCCTCTCTTCGCCCGCTCAGGCCTGGCGGCGGCCGAGACCCTGGCCCCCGCCCGCCCCGCGCCCTCTCCCGTCGCCTTTTCCACCTCCGCGTCCCCGGCGGCGTCCCGTTCCGCGGCCCGCGGAACCGCCCGCGCCGCAGGGGCCCAATCCGCGTCCCGTGCCGGGTCCCTGCCCGGCCGGTCCCGTTCCGTCTCCTCTCGGCATGACCGTCACCTCCCGAATGTTGGGTTGTTCATGAATCCGCGTCCGCACCGGCCGCGCCCGCGCATCCGCCTCCAGCCGCGGCAGCCCGGCATCGCGAAGAGGGGGCGCGCGAGCCTCCCCTCCGACCAGGCCCGGACGATCTCGCCCTGGTCGCCGGCCACGAAGGGGATCACCCGCACCCCGCGCGACTCGACCGCGAACTGCAAGGGGCGGGAGATGGCGCCGCAGACCAACACGTCGACGGCGAGCTCGCGCAGCCGCTCGGCCTTGCCGTCCGCGGCGCCGGGGAGGTCCTCCTCGCGCTCCCGGAGGACCCCGTCCGGGCCCTTCTCCGCCACCCGCAGCCGGCGGGCGACGTCGAAGACCGGGGCGATCCGCCCGTTCCAGACCGGGAAGGCCGCTTTCACATCGTTCGCCTCCTCGCAATGACTGCAATTGAATTCCGAATGATTACTTTAGCAAGCGGCATGCCAAAAACAGCAGGGAGCAGCATCCGGTTGCATCGAATTGGCCGCCAAGGGATAAGGACTTTGCGCCCGCCCGCGGCCCCGGGGCATAGAGTCGCAAATGCGCGACACTGGCGGCGGATGGGGTAGCGTTAAGGCGACTGTCGCGTTTCCGGGCGGGAGCGCCCGTCGCGGGGGGGAAGGGCGATCTGGAGGCGGGCGATCTTCCGGAAGAGGGTGCTCTTGTGGAGGCCGAGCGCCCGCGCCGCCTTCTGACGGTTTCCCGCGCTCTCCTCCAGGGCGCGGCGGATCGCCTGCCGCTCGATGAGATCGCGGGCCCCCCGCATCCCGTCCGGCTCCGGGCGCCCGGCCCCGGTGAGCTCCTCCGGGAGGTGCTCGACCCCGATCGTCCCCCCGGGGCAGAGGATGAAGGCCCGCTCGATCGCGTTCTCGAGCTCCCGGACGTTGCCGGGCCAGTCGTGGGCCATCAGCAGGGCGAGCGCCTCCGGGGAGAGGCCTTCGACGGACTTGCGGTGGAGGCGGTTGAAGCGGTCGATGAACTCGGCGGCGAGGAGCGGGACGTCCTCCTTGCGCCGGCGCAGGGGGGGGAGGGAGAGGCGGACGACGTTCAGGCGGTAGTAGAGGTCGCGGCGGAAACCGCCCGTCCGGACGCGCTCCTCGAGGTCGCGGTTGGTGGCCGCGACGACCCGCGCGTCGGTCTCCTCGGGGCGGACCGAACCCAGCGGCTCGAAGGTTTTTCCCTCGAGAACGCGGAGAAGGCGGACCTGGAGGGAGGGGCTGACGTCGGCGATCTCGTCGAGGAAGATGGTCCCCCCCCGGGCGAGGGCGAAGCGGCCCGGCTTGTCCCGGTCGGCTCCGGTGAAAGCCCCCGCCTTGTAGCCGAAGAGCTCCGACTCGAGGAGGGTGTCGGGGAGGGCGGCGCAGTTGAGGGCGACGAAGGGACCCGCCCGGCGGGGGGAGAGGTCGTGGATCGCCCGGGCCAGCAGCTCCTTCCCGGTCCCGGTCTCGCCGAGGATGAGCACGGTGGCGGGGGAGGCGGCGACGGCGGGGAGGAGGTCGAAGATCTTCCGCATCAGGGGGCTCCCGGAGGCGAGCTCGCCGACCCGGCGGCGGCCGCTGAGCTCCCGGCGGAGGGTCTCGACCTCGCTCAGGTCCCGGAAGGTCTCCGCCCCCCCGATCACCCGCCCGGAGCGGTCGCGGAAGAGGGCGGTCGAGACGCTGATCGGGGTCCTCTCCCCTCGCGCGGTCACGATGTAACCCGTCTGCCCGATCACCGGCCGGCCGGTCTTCAGCGTCCGGCGCAGGGCGCAGGCGGTTTCGCACATGCTGGAGCGGAAGACCTCGGAGCAGGGGCGGCCGATCGCCTCTTTCCGGGGGACCCCGGTGATCCGCTCGGCCGCGCGGTTGAAGGAGGTCACCCGCCAGGCCGCATCGACGGTGAAGACGCCGTCGGAGATCGACTCCAGGATGGCCGCGGCGGGGCCGATCCCCGCCGGCGGCGGCCGTGTCCGGCGCGGTTTCACCCCGCCGCCTCCGGTCCCTCCGCGAGCGCGGTCACCCGCCGGACGCCGGCGAGGAAGCGGAAGGGCGCGCCCTCACGGACGCCGGCGAGGGCGGCGGCGGGATCGGCGACGACCGCCCCGCAGAGGGCGGCGGCGCCGTGGCGGAAGAGGACGGGGGAGAGGGGGGTGGTCGGCCCCAGGACGACCGTGTAGGCCCGCGGGCAGAGGGCGAGGAGGTCGGCGGCGGTGTGGTTGATGAAGGAGGAGGCGGTGATCGCGACGACGTCGGCGCGGGGGAGGACGCGCTCCGCCTCCCTCACCCCTTCCTTCCCCTCCCCCGGGGGGCGGCTCACCACCCAGAGGTTTTTCGCCACGCCGCGGACGGAGTCGAGGAAGGGGAAGCAGCCGACCACCGCGACGTTCTTCCCCCGACCCTTCTCGGCGATGAGGCGGGAGGCGTTGACCTCGCGGAGGGCGAGCCGGCCGGGGTCGAGGAGCGAGTTGACCGCGGCCATCCCCAGGGAGGCCTCGAGGAGGCGGTCGGAGAGGGCGAGGCGCGCGATCTCGAGGGCGGGTCGGCCGACGAGCTCTCCGGCGCCCCGGACGCCGGCCGGTCCCCCGGAGGCGCAGTCGTCGCGGAAGGTCGTGGAGATCCCCCAGCGCGCGCTTAAGACCGCGGTGTCGAAAGGGCCGATGCAGGCCTCCCGGACGGCGGCGGCCGGGTCGAGCGTGGCGATGATCTCCTCCAGGATTTTCACGCTCCCCCCCGTTCGCTTCCGGCCAGGAGGCCGCGGATGCGCCGGTAGGTCTCCTCAAGCCTTTCTCCGAGCGCGGCGTCGGCCAGCTCCACCGCCGGCTTCCCGGCCACGGCTACGATCACCGCTTTCCCCCCATCCCGGAGTGGGCTTCGACCGTGGCCGCGTCGGCCTCGGAGAGCTTCCCGGCCCGGAAGGCATCGAGCGCCTCCTGGACGGAGCCCGCGGCCCCGACGAAGATCCGGATCCCGGCCGCTTTGAGGACACGGGCCGCGTTGGGGCCGACCTGGCCGGTGACCACCGCCTGGGCGCCGAGCGAGGCGACGAACTGGCCGGCCTGGATCCCCGCTCCGCCGGCGGCCTGGCGGGAGGGGTTGGGGTGGGACTGGACGGCCAGCGAATCGGTGTCGACCAGGACGAAGTTGGCGCAGCGCCCGAAGCGGGGGTCGGTGGGCGACGACAGGCCGGTTCCATCGGCGGTGAAGACGACTTTCATGCAAGTCCTCCTTGTTCGGTTTGCTGTTGGCCGCCGCGACTTCGCGGCGGTCGGGTTTTCTTGCGCGCGGAGACCACGACGAACGCGCCCTCGCCGTGGCCTTCCCGGACCGGCTGCTCCCGATCCTCCCCTCCGTCCGGAAAGAGGGTTTGCCGGATCCCGATCCGCGACCAGGGGCCTCCGGCCAGGAGATCGAGGACCGCGGGGACGGCGAGGAAGCGAGCCCCGGCGTAGAAGCCGCTCCCCGCCGCCCGCTGATGGTAGTCCCGCCCGAGCCGGCTTTCCGGGTCGACGATCCCCAGGGCCAGCGCCCCCCCGGCGCGAAGGACTCTTCCCGCCTCGGCGAGAGCCCGGGAGGGATCGCGGACGAAGCAGAGGGCCGTGACCATGAGGACGCAGTCGAAGGACCCCTCCCCGAAGGGGAGGTCCTCGCCCATAGCCTGGACCGCTCGGACGCCCCGCTCCCGGGCGATCTCGAGCATCGGCCGGGCCGGGTCGATCCCCCAGCCCAGCCCCAGGGACGAGGCGAAGCGGGCCGTCCCCACGCCGACCTCCAACCCGCGGGCGAAGGCGGGCAGCGCGAGGCGCAGGGCCTTCAGCTCCGCCGCGTAGGCCACCGGGTGCCTCGCATACCATCCGTCATACGCGCGCGCCCCGGTCTCGAACGGTCCGGGGGGCCTCACAGCCAGCCTTCGTAGAAGCGGCGGAGGTGGTCCTCGACGAAGCCCTCCTCCGTGTTCCGCCGGATGTCCTCCGGGCGGAAGGAATAGCGGTAGTTCGCGCAGTAGCGGGCGATGACCGCCTTGGCCCACCCGATCTTCTTGAACTCCTCTTCGCAAGCCTTCTTGTCCTTTTCCGGGCAGCGGTCCGGATGAAGGCTCAAGCTGAGTCGGCGGAAAGTCTTTTGGATTTCGGCGAGCGTCGCCTCTTCGCCCAATCCCAATATGCTTCGGGCTAATTCTATCTGCTTGAGCTTGTCCTCTTTCATGAGGCCTAGTCCTTGGCTGCATTATTGCCCCGATAACCGCGCCGTCCGCGAGACCGAGCCGTTCCCTCGGCCACCTCTTCGGTCCACCCTCCTCGCGGGCCATCGACCGAATCGAAACGAGGGACATAGGGCTTGATGTCGAGAAGAGGCGTTCCGTCCAGGATGTCTACGTCCTCCAGGTGCAGCGTCGTTCCCGCGATCTTTTTCAGTCGCACCACGGAGAAACCGACGGGATTGGGACGCTGGGGGTGACGGGTCGAAAACACCCCCCGTTCCCGGTTGTCAGTAAACGGCTTGACGGTCAGGAGGGGAGGCCCCGCCCGGTGCAGGTGGTAGATCAGTATCAGGTGGGAGAAACCGTCGAGGTCCTTGAGCCCCTCGGCATACTCTGGCTTGATCTCCGCTTGCCCGCGGCAGCCGCGGGCGCAGACCGGCTGGATCGGCGTCTCCTCGGCCAGGCGATGTTCGCTCCGGATCACCCCGATCGGAGCGTAGACGACCGGCGTCTCTGCGGTTTCGCTCATATTTTTCTTTTCCCGGCCTCTTCTCCGGCTACGCGCAGGGCATGGGCAGCCTTCCCCCCGCAGGAGGGGAGCGCGCCCCGGCAGTCCATGTTCTCCAGCCTCCGGCGGACCCGCTCCATGACTCGCTTGATCTCCGCGAGACTCCTTCCCCGGGCATAGGCCAATCCGGCGGCGAGGGCCGGCGCGGCCTTCACCGCCAGTCCGCACTCGTCGGAGATCCTCTTGCGGACGCGGCAAAGGTGGACCTGGGCGAGGAGGGAGAAGACGACGGCCGGGAGGGCCTCCTCCCCGCGCCGCCGGTAGAGGTCGCGCAGGGGGACGCCGAGGAACATCCCCTGGTTCCCCGAGCCGGTGAAGGTGAGGACGGGGAGGGGACGGCCGTTCATCCGGTCCACGACCAGGCCCGCGAGCTCGTCGACCAGACCCCGCGAGGGGTCGCCGCGGACCTGGCGTCGGAGGAAATCGCGGGCGAAGGATTCGAGCCGGGGGTCGCGCCTCCGCGCGATCCCGGCGATCTCGGCAAGCCCGCGCAACCTCGGGAGGTCCGGCCGCGCCGCCCGGAAGACGGCCTCCCCGCCGCGGGAAACGGAGACGACCCGGTCGTGGCGCCCGGCGACGACGGCCGCCGCCCGTCCCGAGGGCGTGGCGATCTCGGCCCGGATGAAGATCCCCCTCCTCCGGGCGGTGGAGACGAGGAGCCAGCCGCTCCGCCGGAGGAGGGGGTGGGAGGGGGAGAGGCGCAGCCCCGCGAAGGGGTTGAAGCCCTCGGCCCGGGAGAGGAGGCCGGCCGCGGCCGCCGCCCGCACCCCGCGCCTCCCGATGCCCGGCACGACCGCGGTCGAGGCGTTGCGGCGCACCTCGGGCGAGACGGAGAGGCGCAGCCGGACGGTCGCGGGATCGATCGGCCCCTTAAGCTGCCGCCGCGCCGCCTGGACGGCGAAGGCGATCGCCGCCGGCTCCGTGCAGCCGACGACCCGGGCGGTCTCGGCGCGGAGGAGCTTCTCGGCGTCCGAAATTCTCATCGCCTACTCCGCGCCCCCGCCGGGGGGGCCGCCGGCTTCCATCGCCGGGAGCTTCCCGGCCTGGAACTTCTCCACCACGGCGCGGACCGTCCCCGCGCCCCGGTAGGCCGGGATGGCGGCCTTCTTCAGGACCGCCTCCGCGTTCGGCCCGACCGCGCCGGTGATCAGGGCCTTCGCCCCTTTCCCGGCGACGAACTGGGCCGCCTGGATCCCCGCACCGCCCGCGGCCGAGCGGGACTCGTTGGCGACCGCCTCCACGCTCGAGGAGTCGGTGTCTATGAAGAGGAAAAACTGGCAACGGCCAAAGCGGGGGTCGACGAACGCGTCCAGGTTCGTCCCCTGCGCGGTGACGGCGATCTTCATGCTCCTCCCTCCTGGACCCGAATCGCCCGGGAAGATCGCGCGATCTTCCCGATCGATTCGGGCGGTTGTTTTTGAGACAAGCTACCTCGGGAATCCGCAGCGATCTTCCCATCCCCAAATTTGCTCGCGGTCCCCAGAATTGATCCGGTTCAGCGTCCCGGCGCTCCGGGGCCGGTCGGCGGGCCGGGTTTCCAACGCCGGCCTCCACCCCCCCGCCCCCTCCCGCGGGCGTTTTTGCCGAAGGCGTCCCCTGTCCGGTAAACGCCTCCCTCGATCCGGATCGCCCGGGAGTTGACCAGGGCGTCGGCGATCTTCTTCCGGGCCGCGGCCAGGATGTTCCCGAAGGTCGGCCGGGAGACTCCCATCCGCTCCGCCGCCTGCTCCTGGTAGAGCCCCTCGTAGTCGGCCAGGCGGACCGCCTCGAACTCATCCACCGTGAGGTTGACCAGCTCGAGCTCGGAGAGCGGGATACCCCGCGGCTTGAAGTAGTCAGCGGGGGGGAGTTTCTCCACAAAACGGCACTTGAAGGGCCTGGGCATGGCGGGCTCCCGGCGCGGTTTCAGGGGTTGAACAAAATTAGCGTATGCTAATAATACCCCGCCTCGGGGGCGGCGTCAAACGAAATCTCCTGATTCGTGAAAACCGCTGGTTTTCACGAATAATCCGGAATAGAGTTGAGCGGAGGTTGTTATGAGACGCGCCGTTCTGATCCTGCTTGGAGCCGGCATTCCCCTCCTTTTCTCCGCCTGCGGGGACAAGGAGGACTACCAGGCCCGCTGCCGCGATCTGGAGGAACGCCACCGCGCCGAGATCGCCCGCCTCACGTCCCGGCACGAGGCGGAGGCGAAGAAGTGGCGCCGCCAGGCCGACGACTACGAAAATCGGCTGGCCGCCCTCCGCGACCGCTTGGGGGAAAAGAAAGACGCTTCCGCCCTCGCCCGCCCCCTCCCGGCGGAAAAGGCTCCCGCCGTCGCCAGCGCCCCCTCCGTCGCTGCGCCGGAGACCGTCGAGGCCCCGGAGAGACCCCCGGTCTCCGCCGCCGCGAAGATCGAGGCCTTCGCCAATGATTACGCGTCCCGGATCGAGGAGGGGAGGCGCGAGAAGTTCGTCCAGGACTTCGCCGCCTATGCCGCCACCCTGAAGCCGGAGGGCGCCGGCGACGCCGAAGGAGCCCGGGGACGGACGCTCGCGGAACTGGAGTCGCGGATCGCTGCGGCGGCGAGCGAGCGGGAGCGGGAGGAGCTGAAGCGAAGGCAGGAGACGATCCGGAACGCCTCCGCGGATGACCTCGCGTCCGTGCTCTCCTACTACCGGGGACTGGACAGCTTCCAAGAGCTCGATGAGCTGATGGACGAATACAACATCTCCCGGGAGGAGCTCCGCTCCCGGGGGGTTGAGCCGCCCCCCCAGAACAGCTGGGGGCCGGAACCCCGGGAGATCGCCTACAACCTGAAAAACTTCGTCGACGCCTACGCCCCCCTGACCGACCCCTCCCGGCGGGAGGAATACCGGAAGGACTTCGCCGACTACCTGAGCGGGCTCGCCTCCCGTCCCAGCGACGAGGAGATCCAACAGAAACGGGCCAGCATGCTTGCCGAGATCGAGGCCCGGGCGGCGAGCGAGACGGGGGTGAACCAGGAGCGGCTGGAGAGGAGAAAGGAGTCCCTCCGCAACGCCGATCCCGAGCTCCTCCGGAGGATGCTCCAGGGGGATTCCCTGCAGAAACTCAACGCCCTGGTGGAGAAATACAGCATCCCGGCCGACGAGCTCCGGGAGTCGGGCATCCCGATCCAGCGCGCCCGCACCGGCGCCCGCCCCCGCCGCTAGCCCGGATTATTCGTGAAAACCTTCAGTTTTCACGAATAATCCGGGCTAGGGAGGAGGAAGTATGACCAAGACGGCGCTCAAACTGACGGCGGTCCTCTCCGCCGGGATTCTCCTCTCGGCCTGCGGGAAGGGGGCGGGCGGAGAGCGGGAGGCGGTTCGCCCGGAGGAGACGCTCCGGATCGCCGGGGTCTTCACCACACCGATCGAGGAGCCCTGGCCGGCGGTCATCCACCAGGCCTGCCTGAAGGCGAAGGGCGCGCTCGGCGTCGGCTACGAATGGACGGAGTCCGTCCCCAACCCGGACGTGGAACGGGTGGTCCGCGAGTTCGCCGGGCGGGGCTTCGACCTCATCCTGGGCGACGCCTTCGGGAACGAGGAGGCGGTGAGGCGCGTGGCCAAAGATTTCCCGAAGGTCGCCTTCCTCTTCGGCTCCGGCCTCCGTCCGGTCCCGCCCAACTTCTCCGTCTTCGACGACTGGATCCACGAGCCGGCCTTCCTCTGCGGGATGATCGCGGGAAAACTCACCCGGACCGGGACGATCGGGGTCGTCGGGGGCTACTCCGTCCCCGAGGTCAACCGCCTGATCAACGCCTTCCGCGCCGGGGCTAAGGCCTCCCGCCCCGACGCCCGGGTCAAAGTGATCTTCATTAACTCCTGGTTCGACCCGCCCAAGGCCAAGGAGGCGGTCTACGCGGCCTCCGCGCTCCGGGCCGACGTCTTCTACGCCGAGCGCTACGGGGTGATCGAGGCGGCCCAGGAGCTGAACCTCCTCGCCTTCGGCAACATCCTCGACCAGTCCGCGCTCGCGCCCGACCACGTCGTGACCGGCCCGCTCTGGGACATGTACCCTACGCTCGTTGAAGCGGTCCGCTCGCTGCGGGCGGGGGAATGGTCCGGGCGCGACTATGCCGAGTGGTCGATGATGAAAAAGGGCGGGGCCGCGCTGGCCCCCTACGGCCGCTTCGAGGAAAGGCTTCCCGCCGAGGTCAAGGCGATGATCGAAGCCAAGGCGAGGGAGATCCTCTCCGGGACCTTCGTCGTCCCGGTGAGCGAGGCGATACCGGTTTCGGACTGAGAAGCGAATGACTTCCGCTTTATGACTCCCCCGACCGACCCCGCCCCGCTCGTCGAGATGCGCGGGATCGTGAAGAGCTTCTTCGGCGAGGCGGCCAACGCCGGCGTCTCCCTGACCCTGCGCCGGGGTGAGGTCCTCGCCCTCCTGGGCGAGAACGGCGCCGGGAAATCCACCCTGATGAAGGTCCTCTACGGCCTCTACGCGCCGGAGGAGGGGGAGATCCTCGTCCGCGGTCGCCCCGTCCAAATCCGCTCCCCGGCCGCGGCCGTCGCCCTCGGGATCGGGATGGTCCAGCAGCACTTCGCCCTGGTCGAGGAGATGACCGCGGCCGAGAACGTCCTCCTCGGCCGCAGAGGCTTCCTCCTCGGCCGGGCGGAGGCGGAGCGGGAGGTCGCCCGGCTTTCCGCGCGCTACCGGCTCCCGGTCGATCCCGGGCGGGCTGTCCGCTCCCTTTCGGTCGGGGAGAAGCAGCGGGTGGAGATCGTGAAGGCCTTGAGCCGGGGGGCCGAGATCCTCATCCTCGACGAGCCGACCGCCGTCCTCACCCCCCGCGAGGCGGAGGAGCTGGGGACGGTCCTGCGGGCGCTTAGGGCGGAGGGGAAGGGGATCGTCCTGATCACCCATCGCCTCCCCGAGGTCTTCGCCTTCTCCGACCGGGTGATGGTTCTCCGCTCCGGCGTGACGGCGCTCGAGAAGCGGACCGCCGAGACGACCGACGCCGAGCTCGCCCGGGCGATGGTCGGCCGTCCCGTCGCGGCGTCCCGCCCCGGCGTCCGGCGGGCGTTCGGCGTCCCCGTTCTCTCGGTCAGAAACCTCTGGGCCCGGAACGACCTCGGCCTCCCCGCCCTCCGGGGCGTCTCCCTGGCCGTCCGGGAGGGGGAGATCGCGGGGCTGGCCGGCGTTTCCGGAAACGGCCAGCGCGAGCTGATGGAGATCTTGAGCGGGGCGCGGCGCGCGGAGGCCGGCGAGATCGTCCTTCGGGAGAGGAAAGCGGCGGGATTCTCCCCCCGGCAACTGGTCGAGTCGGGAGTGGGGCGGATCCCCGAGGACCGGATGGAGACGGGGGCGATCCTCGACTTGAGCCTCGCCGAGAACCTCGCCCTGGAGCGCTACCACCTTCCGCCCCTCGCCCGGCGCGGCTGGCGGGACCGGCGGCGGATCCGGGAGTTTGCCGGGAGACTGGCTATCGAGTACTCGATCAAGGCCCACGGCCTGGAGGCCGAGGCCGCCACCCTCTCGGGGGGGAACCTTCAGAAGGCGATCCTCGCCCGGGCGCTCGATCCCCGCCCCGCGCTCGTCCTGGCTTCCCAGCCGACCCGGGGTCTCGATCTCGCCGCCGCCGCCTTCGTCCACGGGCGCCTCCGGGCCGAGCGGGAACGGGGGGCGGCGATCCTCCTCGTCTCGGAGGACCTGGAGGAGATCCTCGCCCTCTCCGACACCATCGCGGTCATCGCCGCCGGCCGGATCGCCGGGGTCTTCCCCCGGGAGGAAGCCGATCGGGGGCGGATCGGCCTCCTGATGGCGGGAGGGGCGCGGTGAAGATCCGCCTGGAGAAGCGGCAGCCGCTCCCGCTCTGGGGGAGGCTTCTCCTCCCCCTCCTCGCGCTCCTCATCGCCTTCCTCCTCTCCTTCCTCCTCATCCTCCCCGCCGGGGCCGATCCCGTCGCCGTCTTCGCCTGGATATTCCGGGGCGCCCTGGGGTCGAAAACGAGCCTAGCCGAGACGGCGGTCAAGGCGGCGCCGCTCGTCCTGACGGGGCTCGCCGCCGCCGTCGCCTTCTCGGCCCGCTTCTACAACCTGGGCGGCGAGGGCCAGCTTTACCTCGGCGCGCTCGCCGCGGCGACCCTGGGCCTCGTCCTGCCTTTTTCTTCCGTCCTCTCCGTGCCCGTCCTGCTCATCGCGGCCTTCGCCGCGGGCGGCCTCTTCGCGCTCGGGGCGGGGCTTCTCAAGACGAAGCTCGGCGTCAACGAGGTGGTGGCGACGCTCCTCTCCAACTCCGTCGTCATCTACGCCGTCTCCGCCCTCCTCGACGGCCCGCTTAAGGACCCCTCCACGATGTGGCCGAACTCGCCGACCGTCCCCTTAAACGTCCGCCTCCCCATCCTCCTCCCCGGGACCCGCCTCCACGCCGGGGTGATCGTCGCCCTGGCCGCCGCGGCGGCCGTCCGCCTCCTGATGCGGAAGTCGGTCCGCGGCTTCGAGCTCCAGGCGGCGGGGAGGAACCCCCGGGCTGCCGCCTTCGCCGGGGTGCCGGTGGTCCGGGCGATCCTGATCGCCTCCTTCCTCTCCGGGGGGCTGGCGGGTCTGGCCGGCTGCGGCGAGGTGATCGGTTTGCGCTACAACCTGATCGAGAAGCTCTCGGCCGGCTACGGCTACGCGGGCGTGGTGGCCGCCACCCTGGGAGGGCTCGACGCGGTCGGCGTGGTCCTATCCGCAATCCTGATCGCGGTCATCGTCACCGGGGCCGAGCTGATGAGCCGCTACACCGGCGTGCCGGTGGCCCTGGCGGAGACCCTCCAGGGCCTCTTCCTCCTCTCCATGCTCTCGGTTCTTATCCTCTCCCGCTTCCGGATCGTCGTCCGTCGCGCGCCGCGCGCCCTTCCGGAGGGGGCGGGAAACCCGGGGCCGGCCTGAGAGGGCGCCGACGATGAACGAGATGCTCACCGCCGCCTTCCTGGCCGGACTCCTCGCCGCCGCGGTTCGGATGGCCACGCCCCTTCTCTTCGCCGGATTGGGCGAATGGCTCTCGGAGAGGTCCGGTGTGGTCAACCTGGGGATCGAAGGGATCATGGCCCTGGGAGCGCTCGTCGCCTTCCTCGGCGCCTACTTCACCGGCTCCCTCTGGCTGGGGACGGCGCTGGCGCTGGCCGCCGGGATCGCCCTCGGGCTGGTCCAAGCGGCCCTGGCCGTGAGCCTCGGCGTCTCCCAGCACGTCGCGGGCTTGGGCCTGACGATCTTCGCCTCCGGACTCGCCCTCTACGTGCACCGCCTGGTCCTGGGGACGCCGGCCACCCCCCCGCACGTCACGCCCTTCGCCCCGGTGCACTTACGGGCGCTCTCGGAGATCCCCTTCGCCGGGCCCATCCTCTTCGGCCAGTACGCCCTCACCTACCTGGCCCTCCTCCTCCTCGCGGTCCTCTCCTTCCTTGTCTACCGGACGCGCTGGGGGCTCAGCCTTCGGGCGGCGGGGGAGAACCCCGCGGCGGCCGACGCGGCGGGGATCAACGTCTACCGGGCCCGCTACGCCGCCGTGGCCCTGGGCGGGGGGCTGATGGGGCTGGGCGGGGCCTTCCTCTCCATCGCCCAGTTCAACATGTTTCTCCCCGGGATGGTGGCGGGGCGGGGGTGGGTGGCGCTCGCGCTCGTGGTCTTCGGGAAATGGAAACCGGGGGGGATTCTTCTGGGGGCGCTCTTCTTCGGAGCGCTCGACGCCGCCCAGCTCCGCCTCCAGGGAGCGGGCCTGAAACTTCCCTACCAGTACCTCCTCCTCCTCCCCTATCTCCTGACGATCGTCCTCCTCGCCTTCTCCAGCCGCGGGGCGGGGGGACCGGGCGCGCTTCTGCGCCCCTACCGGCGCGAGTAGGCGCTCAGGGGAGCTTAAGGACGGAGAGGAGAAGGAAGATGCCTACGATCAGGGCGAAGACTCCGATCACCCGGACGAACTGGAGGAGGCGCTCGTTGACGTCGATGTACCTCTCCAGGAGCTCGGCCAGGTTGTCGGTGGAGTAGCGCTTATCCAGCGTCTTGGAAACGCGGGTGAAGCCGCCGGGGGAGAGGATGAGGAAGAGCCCGGAGGCCAAGCAGACCACGGTGAGGACCCAGAGCACCGCATGCATTGCGCCCTCCTTTCGCCGTTTGCCGGTTGCCTTCAATAAAGTCTAGCCGGTTTTATTCATGAAAACCATCGATTTTCATGACGAAAGCGGGCTAGCGCAATTTCCTCCCGAGATCCCCGACGATCCCCTTCCGCGCCCGCCCCCGGTCCCGGGGAGCGATTGCCTTAGCTCCGGGGTTGGGATACCATGGCAAAAGACTTGCGGGTCGGTCCCGCTAACCGGCGGGAGAGGACCCGGATCGCCCGATCGCAGATCGGGCCAACAACTTCGGCAACGACACTGGCGGCGCGCCGGCGCGCGCCGCGGGAGGGAGCCATGGGATTCCTGGGAAAACTGGTCAACTTCGTCACCGGAGGGGGGGCGAAGCTCACCCTGGAGGCGATCGAGCCGTCGCGGGCCGGGCCGTTCAAGGTCCGGATCCACGCGACGGTGGGGGAAACCGCCCTGGAGTCCCAGGGGGTCTTCCTCAAGGTGGCGGGCGTCGAGACGGTGCGGGTGAAGGACGTGGAGGTGGCGAAGAAGACGGGAGACCGGATCGAGGCGGTCAAGGAGGACATCGAGCGGTCGGCCGCCACCTACGAGCAGCGGATCCAGGTCGCCCCCTCCCAGCCGCTCCCCGCCAAGAGCGAGCAGGACTGGGAGGCGACCGTCACGCTGCCCGCCGGCGTCCTCCCCACCTACCGCGGCTCCAACGCCAAACACGAGTGGAAGGTCCTGGCCGAGATCGAGGTCCCGGGGAACAACCCGGACTCCGGGTGGGTGGTCCTGGAGATGGCGTGAGGGGCTGCGATCCAAGCCAAGCCCGTGGAAGCGGCATCCCCGCCTGCCCCGCATCCCAAGAATCCACTCGGGGCCGCGACCCAAGTTGGCCCGGCAGCTGAACTATACGTGGCGCGAGTTAGCCCGAATTATTCAGGAAGATCGCAAGATCTTCCTGAATAATTCGGGCTAGCGCTGGGTCCGGCCGGTCATCTTCCCGTCGGGGCCGTAGAAGTAGGTGGTGTTGCCCCGCTGCTCCATCCTCCCCGTCGTCTTCCCGTCCGCGCCGAAGAAGGTGGTGACGTCGCCCATTTTCTGCACCCGCCCGAGCGGCTTGCCGTCCGGACCGTAGAGAAGGGACGTTTCCCCCTGCGTCACCACCCGCCCCGAGATAGCGCCCCGCTGGTCGTAGACCGTGGTGGTGTTGCCCGATTCCTGGATGCGCCCTGACGGTTTGCCGTCGGCCCCGTAGAGGAGGACGGTGTTTCCGGATTTCTGGACCCGGCCCTGGACCTTCCCGTCCGGGCCGTAGAGGAAGGTGGCCTCGCCCGTCTTCTGGAAGCGCCCGGCGGTTTTCCCGGAGGGGCCGTAGACCGTCGCGCTCTGCCCCCGCTGGTCGATCCTCCCCCCGCTGGACGATCCGGTAGTCGCCCGGTAATCGCCCCCGGAGGAGGGGCCGAGGACGCTCTGGGCGCCCAGGCTGAAGAGAAGGTTCTGGCGGCTCTCCTCGGGCGTGAGTTCGAGCGCGGCGGCGCCCTGCCGGTAGAGCAGGTCGGGGTTGACGGGCCCCTCGCCGCCCTGGAGTGAGCGCGCTCCGGTTTCGGTCAGGACGTTCTCCTCCCGTCTCCGGCGGGCCGCCTCGATCGCGGCGGCGGCCTCGGGGGAGAGGGGGGAGGGAGAGGCCTGGATTTTCGCCGGCGGCGGGGTGAGCGCGGGCGGCGGCGTAAACGCCGGCGCCTGCCCGCGGGCGGGGAGGGCCGTTCCGAACAAGATCGCGGACGCGATCGCGATAGCCGGGCTGATCGACCTCATCGCTTTTCCTCCTTTATAAAAGTGGCTTTCGTCTACGAGTCTTTGGCGTCGCTGGCGAGGATTGTGATTCCGGTCCCCGCCGGATCAGTCATGGTCTAATACTCTTGCTGCTTTCACCTTTTAAAATGCCTCCAGCCAGTCCAGCGCTTCCGTCTGGTATGCCTTGGAGATCATCGCGAAGACCTCCGGCGCACCTAACGGAGGCGATAAGCGGCGCGTCTTTCCCGCACGGTGAAACCAATCTGTCTCCTGGGACGCCGAGAAGGATTCATCAGTCGGCGCAGGGCGTCGAAAACGACGCGGAACTGGGTGTCGTATTTACTCTCCAGTTCGTCCAGTTTTCTCGCTAGATCGCCATGAGTGGCCAGAATCTGCCGAAGCCGGATAAAGGCTCGCATGACGGCGATATTCACTTGAATAGCGCGTTGACTATTGAGGACGCTCGACAGCATCGCCACGCCCTGCTCCGTAAAGGCCATTGGAGCATAGCGCAAACCTCCGCGCGGGTCGGATTTTGAGGTGCCAATTTGGCACCTCAAAATCGCAATCTCTTGGCGTTCAAGGCGAAACATAAAGTCACTCGGGAACCGACTCGCGTTCCGCAGGACTGCGCGTTTCAACATGCTCGTTCGAATTCCATATAGAGCCGCGAGATCCCGATCCAGCATCACCTTCTGCCCGCGGAGCAGGAGAATCTTGGATTCGATCCTTTCTATCGGGAGCAGTTCGCCTCTCATGGCGCGTTCACCCTGAGCTTCTAGGGCAACTGTTTCGTGCTCCCCTTAATAGCTCTCGGCGGTGAGGAATCGGTCGCTCCGGCCAGCTTGAGATGAAGAGGGCCGGACGAACAGGATGCGCCGGATCTATAAAGGAAAGGAGTATTAGAGCGTTGGAGTGATGGAGCAACGCCTGCCGGCGCCGCTCCGCTACCCCATCGCCCCAATACTCCTTTTCGGAAGGGTTACTTCTTCCCCTTCTTGGCCTTCTTCTCCTTCTCTTCCTTCTCGGCGACGACCTGGAGGCGGGAGAGGCGGATCGATTCGATCCGGTCGCCCACGTCGATCAGGGCGGCGTCGGCCTGGAAGCCGCGCACCACTCCGCAGCGGTCGCGCCCGGAATCGGTGAGCCAGGCCACCACGTTCCCGATCTTAACCTCGGTGGGGATGGACGGGCGCTTGGTCACCGGCTCCTGGGGCCGGGCGGCGTACTGATACCAGATCGGCTGGGAGTCCCCGCCCTCGGGAGAAGGGAGCTTCACCGCGGCGGTGGGCTGAGCCTTTTTCCCGGCCTTGCCCTTCGCCCGGCGTCCCCGTTTCCGGCCCTTCTTCGGCGCCTCCGGCGCAGCGGCCTTCTTCGCTCCCTTGCGGGCGGCTTTCCGGCCCTTGCCCTTGCCTTTAGCCTTGCCCCGGCCCTTCTTCCCGCCCTTGCCCGTCTTGGCGAGGGGCTTCTCCTCCTCGTTTTCCAAAATTTCGATTTTCTCTTCAGCCATATGACACCTCCTAGCCTTCAGCATACACGAATCGGTCGGAAAAGGGGAAGTAAAATCGCGCCGGGTCGGTAAGGCCTCAGTTACGCGGTGGGGGCCCGCGCCCCGAATTATTTTCGGGGCGCTTTGGAGTGCGGCGCCAGGGCGCCGCTTTAGTATCGCGGGGGGGCGGCGGAGCGACTCAGAGCGGCGTCGTGCCGCCGCACTCCGAAAGCGGAGTCGGCAGCCCGCGGGGCCGGAGGCGGAGAATGGGCCGACCGGAGCGCCGGTTCATAGAACCGGCCTACAGCGCGCCGGTTCGCAGGACCGGCCTACAGCGCCGGTTCGCAGAACCGGCCTACAATCGCCGCTGAGATTAAATAAGGGGGGGCAGGAATGGCGCCATTCGGGCCTTGACGGGGGAGGGGGGCGGGAGTATATTCCCGATGAGAATTAGTCTCATTCGCATATGGAGACGGCCGAGCGACAATTCCACGCCTTCCTGGCCCGGCGGGGGCTCAAGCTCACCCGCGGCCGGCGGGAGATCTTGAGGGCAGTGGCCGGGCGGTCCGGGCACTTCGATGTGGAGACGCTGGTCTTCGACCTGCGCCGGTGTGGCTCGCGCCTCTCCCGGGGGACGGTCTACCGCTCGCTCCCCCTCCTTGTCGAGGGGGGGATCCTCCGCCCGGTGGCCTTCACCGACCGCCACGCCCACTATGAGAACGCCCTGGAGGCCCGCCACCACGAGCACCTGATCTGCCTCCACTGCGGGGCGGTGATCGAGTTCCGCCGCCCGGCCCTGGAGCGCGAGCTCCAGAGCGTCTGCCACTCCCGCCGCTTCGAGGCCCGCGGCCACAAGGTGGAGGTCACCGGCCTCTGCGCCCAGTGCGCGGCTGCCGAAAAGCGCCGGTCGCCCCGGCGATAGGCCCGCGATCGCGGGACAGGAACGCCTATGGGGTTGAGCCACATCGTCGCGTTAACCGAGCTACCGCCGGGCGGCCGTGGGCGGATCGCCTCCGTCCGTTCTGGCCCCGGCCTCCGCCAGCGCCTGGAATCGATGGGGCTCCGGGTCGGGGAGATGGTCGCCAAGATCAGCGGCCTTCCCCTCCGCGGCCCGGTGGTCATCCAGGTCGGGGGGACGCGGATCGCCCTCGGCCACGGGATGGCGGAGAAGGTGGCGGTGGAGACAGGGAAAACAGTGATCAGTAATCAGTGATCAGTGGTCGTGCCGATCGCCGCGCCCGCTCCCGGCCCGACCGGAGAAATAGAAACGCTCCGTGAACAAGGCGGAAGATCCGCGGCCTGCGCAGCGCATCGTCCTTGCCGGCAACCCCAACGTCGGCAAGTCGATGCTCTTCCACCGCCTGACCGGCGTCCGGGTCGTCGTCTCCAACTATCCGGGGACCACGGTCGGCTACACCCGCGGGCGGCTCCGGGTCCCCCTTCCGGCCCCGGAGGGCGCCTCCCCCCTCCTCCTTCCGGGTGAGGAGATCGAGGTGATCGACGCCCCGGGCGTCTACTCGCTCGAACCCGTCTCGGAAGCGGAGCGGGCGGCCTGCGAGATCATCGCGGGAGCGGACGTCATCGTCGACGTGGTCGACTCCACCAACCTGGAGCGGAACCTCGGCCTCACCCTGCAGCTCCTGGAGAAAAACGTCCCGGTCGTGGTCGCCCTGAACCTCTGGGACGAGACCGCCCACCGCGGGATCGCGATCGACCCCGGAAGGCTGGAGGGGCTGCTCGGCGTCCCAGTCGTCGCCACCGCCGGCGCGACCGGCGAGGGGGTCCACGGCCTGGTCGCCGCGCTCAACCGATCCCGCGCCGCTTCCCGCCCGCCCTCCGGGAGCGAGGAGCGCTGGCGGGAGATCGGGAGGATCGTCGCCGCCTGCCAGACGCTCACCCCCCGCCGCCACACCTTCCTTCAGCGCCTCTCCGACCTCTCCGTCCAGCCCGTCTCCGGCCTCCTCCTGGCCGCCGCGGTCCTCCTCGCCGCCTTCAAGATCATCCGCCTGATCGGGGAGGGGATCATCTCCCATCTCGCCGACCCCGTCTTCGAGCGCCTCTACGCCCCGCTCCTCTACCGCCTCTCCGCCCTCCTGGGCCAAGATGGCCTTCTCCACAACCTTCTGATCGGGAAGCTGTTCGAGGGGAGGATCGATTTCCGCCAGTCGCTGGGGCTGCTCACCACCGTCCCCTACATCGAGTTCGCCATGGTCCTCCCCTACGTCGCCTCCTTCTACGCCGTCTTGAGCTTCCTCGAGGATTTCGGCTACCTCCCCCGCCTCGCCGTCCTCCTCGACTCCCTGATGCACCGAGTGGGGCTCCACGGCTACGCGATCATCCCCAACCTCCTCGGGCTCGGCTGCAACGTGCCCGCCCTCCTCGCCACCCGGATACTGGAGAGCCGCAAGGAGCGCTTCATCGCCGCGGTCATGATCTCGATCGCCGTGCCCTGCGCGGCCCTCCAGGCGATGATCTTCGGCCTGGTGGGCGAGAAGGGGGGTATCTACGTGGCCGCGGTCTACCTCGCCCTCGTCCTGGCCTGGTTTCTCCTGGGGGCGATCCTCCGGGTCGCGGTCAAGGGCTACGAGCCGGAGCTGATCATCGAGATCCCCCACTACCGCCTCCCGCCCCCGGGGCCGTTCCTGGCCAAGGTCTGGGTGAGGATCTGGGGGTTCCTGCGCGAAGCGGTGCCGGTCATCTTCATCGGCGTCCTCGTGATCAACCTCCTTTATTCCGTGGGGTTCTTCGACGCCATCGCCGGCTTCTTCGCCCCGGTGGTGACCCGCCTCTGGGGGCTCCCCCGCCAGTCGGTCGCGGCGATCCTGATCGGCTTCCTGCGCAAGGACGTGGCGGTGGGGCTGCTGGCGCCGCTCAACCTGAGCGGCAAGCAACTGGTGACGGCGACGGTGGTTCTCTCCATGTTCTTCCCCTGCGTCGCCACCTTCGCCGTCTTCATCAAGGAGTTCGGCATCCGGGACACCCTCCGGGCCTCGGGGATCATGGTCCTCACCGCGACGCTGGCGGGGGCGCTGGTCAACTGGATCTTCTGACCCCCCGGCGCGGCGATAGATGGATAGGGGCCGAAAACCGCCGCCCGGACACAGTCCGGGCCGACAACCGGCGGAGGTTAGATTCGAGTTGCGCGCGCGGCGGCGTTCCCCTACCATTTGCGGTGGAAGCGGATAAGCGACCGTAACCAAGGAGGGAGGATGATGAAGAACCTGGTGGTTGTGGCGTTCGGGGCCGCGATCTTTCTGGCCGCCGGCCTCTCGTCGGCCCAGGCCGTCGATGAGGCGGCTCCGGCGGGAGAGCAGGTTGCCTCCCCGGAAGCTCCCGCCCCGGAGGCGGGAGGACCGGAGGAAGGCACGGCGGAGGAAGAGGAGTGCTCGGCGCTCGCCGGCGGAGTTGACCTGGCCGTCAACACCGCCTACATCTGGCGGGGCGTGGAGCTCAACCCGGAAGGGGTCTTCCAGTCCGAGATCTGGCTCGAGGCCTTCGGCCTGGGCGGGCGGGTCTGGGGGAACCTCGATCTCTCCGACTACCACGACGAGCGCGGCGAGTTCAACGAGTTCGACTTCGAGGCCTTCTACTCCCTCATGATCGACGACCTCTCCGCCACCCTGAGCTACGTTTACTACCACTATCCCTTGAGCGACTACGAGAAGACCCAGGAGGTCACGGCCCTCCTCTCCTGGGGCGCTCCCCTCTCGGTGAACCTGCAGGCCTCCTACGACTTCGACCTGGTCAAGGGGACCTACCTCAAGCCCTCGGTCTCCTACGAGGTCGAGGCCGGTTTCATCACCATCACGCCCGAGGTGGGGATGGGCTGGGCCTCCGCAAACTCCAACGAGTCCAACTTCGGCGTGGACCGGGACGGCCTTTCCGACCTGACCGCCGGGATCGAGTTCTGCGCCGATATCATCGCGGGGGCCTATGTCGCGGTTCGCGGGGAATACTACGCCCTGGTCGACCACCGGCTCCGGGAGGAGACGGGCTCCGCCAAGGAAGGGATCTGGGGCGGCGCCAGCCTGGGCTATGAGTTTTGATTTCCCCCAAGGAAAATCAAAAATGCTTGCCATCACCGGATGGCGCAAATATTTTATGGTGTCCTGAATTCGAAAAGGGCTCGAGCCTGAGCCCGCAAAAGGAGGGAGCATGAGAATACTGGTCTATCTCGCGGTGGGCGTGGCGCTGGCGTGCTGGGGCGCGTCGGCCATGGCCGAAGAGGCCGCGGCGAGCAAGGTCGGCCTGGAAGCCCACGGTCTCTGGGCATTCAACTTCAACGATGACGAGGACGAGGGATCCAACGCCGACGATACCTTTGGCGGCGGGGCTTCCTTCGTATTCGGCCTCCACGAAAACATCAAGCTCGACATCGGCGCGGACTATTACAAGCCCAAAAGCGATGACGAGTCCGACCTCAAAGCCCAATTTATACCGGTTTGCGCCGCTCTCCGTTTCGGCGGCAACCTGGAGTCCGTCTTCCTCTACGCCGGTGGCGGCGCGGGTTACAGCTTCAACTCGTTAGACGTTGAGGGCGCCAGTTCATCGGATATCGATCTGGATGATTGCATGGTCTACTTCGCCTGCGGCGGCGCCGAGTTTAACCTGAACGAGGACCTCTACATCCGCGGGGAATTCCGCTACAACTGGATGAAGCCTGAATTGAACGTCAAAATTGCTGATGAGAAGTTTGACGTCAAGTTTGACCACATGCAGCTGAGGGCGGGGCTTGGTTTTAACTTCTAAATATTCGCGTCCCGCTATCAAGCGGGACGGGAATATTTAGACGGGCAAACGGGGAGCGGCGGAAGCCGCTCCCCGTTTGTATAGGCGACTCCCTTATTTACAACTCAGAGCGCAAAGCGGAGAGGAAATAATATCGAATGCGCGCCGCCGCCGAATCGTCGATACTATAGGACAGGCGAACAACCAAGGAGGGTAGGGTATGAAAAAATGGCTCTGTCTGGCGCTGGGCTTGGGCCTGGCGCTCGCCTGGGGGGCCGTCTCCCCGGCCCAGACCGCGGGGATCGAGGCCCACGGGCTCTTCGCCTTCGGCTTCGACGGCGAGCTCGAGGGCGTCGGCGACACCGACCTCGACAACGGCGGTGGCTTCGGGGGCGGCGTGGTCTTCAAGCTGAGCGAGTTCATCCGGGCCGACGTAGGCGGGGACTGGATCCGGACCGAGTACAAGGACGCCGACAAGGCCGACGTCACCCTGATCCCGGTGACGGCCTGCCTCCGGGTGGGCGGCGACCTCGACGTCCTCTACGCCTACTGCGGCGGCGGGGCGGGCTACAGCTTCAACGACATCGACGTCTCCGGCCTCAAGCTCAAGGACGCCCCGATCTACTTCGCCCTGGTCGGGGCCGAGATCGGGCTCACCGATATCGCCGTTCTCCGGGGCGAGTTCCGCTACAACTGGCACCGCCCCGACCTGGAGGTGACGGGCCTGGGCGACGACAAGGCCGAACTCAAGCTCGACCACATGCAGCTCCGGTTGGGCTTCGGTCTCTACTTTTAAACATCAACCCGCCCGACGGCGGGCGGGTTGATGTTTAATCTTGATCAATGGCGTTATGCGGGCCCGAAGGCTGTAATCCCCGGCGGCCCGCATCGCGCCTTGTGGGAGCGCCCTTACGGGCGCGATCTCGGCTCGGCCCGCCCGCATCGCGCCCTTAAGGGCGCTCCCGCAGCGCGGAGCGTCGCTCTCAGAAAACAATCTTGACCGCCGCTCCGAACTCGGTGGACTCGTTCTTCGGCTCGATCACCTCGCCCACCGGCCAGCCGTTCTGGGTGAGGGTGGCCGTCTCCGAATCCTCGATCTTCCAGTAGTTCACGAAGGGCTCGAGCGCGAATCCGACCTTCCCGCCGCCGCTCCAGGCAAGCCGGAACGACCCCTTGAGGCCGTACCCCTTGTCCTGGTCGTTTTCCGGGTTGTTGTATTCCGAGGAGACGTCGCTGAAGTGGCTGATCTGGCGGCCCTGCCAGAAGACGTCGTACTCGACGCGGACGGCGAGCGTCCATTCCTCGCCGAGTTCGGCGATCAGCTCCGCGCCCAGGGGGCTGTAGAAGTAGTTCGACTCCCGCTCGTAGCCGCCGGACGATTCCTCCTGGAGGCCGTCGTTCAGGTAGCGGCCGCCGAGGCCGGCGAAGGGGGTGAGGGTGATCTCGTCGGAGAGGACGTCGTAGCCGACCAGCCCCCGCCCCTCCAGCAGGTAGTCCGGGATGTCGTCGATGGTGAGCTCGGCCCCGTCCCAGGTCCCTCCGCTGTAGTCGACCCGTCCGTAGGCCCCGCGCGCCTCCAGGCCGAGCATGATCCCGCGCCCGCTCCGCCAGGAGAAATCCCCGGCCAGGCCGTACATCATCCCCTTCTCGTTCATCAACCCTGGCTCCTCGTACTTGATGTGGGAGACGGTGGCGCCGAGGTCGAATACCGGCCCTTCCCGTCCCGCCGCCGCCCCCGCCGTAGCCAGCGCCAGGGTGATGAGCATGACCGACCAGATGGCCTTCATGTCCGCCTCCTTTGTTCTGCCCTTCCGCGGACCTAAAGGTCCGCGGCTACGGTTCTGGAAACAAGCACTCCGGGAGTCGAATATTTTGCTGCGGACCGCTTCTGGGGTCAGCAGCAAAATATAAACCAGCAGGCGACGTCCACGCACGCGCCTTTCTTCCGCTCCGCCTCGAAAAAGGCCCGCATCTCCTCGCGCTTCTTCAGGACCACCTCGATCTCCTCCTCCGGTTCCAGGGACTGGCGGGGAAAGCGGTTGGCGGGGTCGCCCTCGTCCACGTCGAGCTTGAGGACGCGGACGTCGCAGTCGAGGATGGCGGGGTTGATCTTCAGCGGGAGCGACTCCTCGGTCACCCGGCCCGCGTAGCCCGTCTCCTCCTTGAGCTCCCGGAGGGCGTGGAGGCGGGGATCGACGCCGGCGGGGAGGATCCCGGCGGGGAGGGCGATGACGTGGTTGTTCACGCCGGCCCGGAACTGGCGGACCAGGACGTACCGCTCGGAAGGGACGAGGCGGGCGAGGATGATGATCACGGTTTCGTCCCGCGCCCGCTCCACCACCTCCCAGCTCACCTCCGCCCCGCCGGGCGAGCGGTAGGCGGCCTCGGCGATGGCCAGCCAGCGGCCCTCAAAGACTCTCTTTTTTCTCCGCTCTCTCTTCATGGTTGCGCCGAGCGATTGACGAGATGGACGATATGGACGGCGGAGCTGGCGGAGGAGAATGTCCTTGCTGTCGGCGCCCCGCGCGGTCCTTTTCGCCTTCGGGCGGCCGGAATGCTATGATAATCACAGTATAACGCATTCCCGGGCTTGATACCTGAGCCATCCGTGAAGATTCGCGAGGATTCGTCGCGGTTTCCCTGGCCCGCCGTCGCCTTCGGGTTGGCGGTCGCGGCAAGCCTCCTTTTCCTCAAACTTATTACCCCGGAAACCTTCACCGGCTACGACGGGGGCTTCTACCGGGCGATGGCCGCCGAGCTCTTCTCGGCCGATCCCCGCACCCTCACCGCCCCCTACTGCTACCGCCTCTTCCCCGCCTTCCTCATCCACTTCGTCCCCCTCGCCCCCCTCTCCGCCTACGCCCTCTTCAACGCCCTGGCCTACGCGGCCTCGGCCGGCCTCTTTTTCTCCCTCTTCCGCTCCCTCGGCCACGGCCGCCGGGAGTCGGCCCTGGGCGTCTTCTTTTTCCTCTTTTCCTGGGTCACCGTCCGCTTCGGATTCTTCTACCCCGCCCAGGTCGATCCCGCCTACTACCTTGTCCTGGCGGCGGCTTTCTCCGCGGCCTACCGGGGCCGGGACGCCCTCTTCTGGGCGGCGCTTCTCGTCGGGGCCGTCACCCGGGAGTACTTCATCACGCTCGTTCCGGTCTATTATTTTGCCCGGCGGGCAAACGGAAGTTCAAGGGTTCAATGGTTCAATGGCTCAAGGATCGCCCGCACGCTTCTCCTGGCCGCCCTTCCGGTCCTGGCCTTCGCCGCCCTCAAGCTCTTCATCCGCCCGGCCAACGCCGATTTCAGCTACGGTGACCACGCCGCCGAGTTCGCCCGCCTCTTCTTCGCGACCGGCCGGAGGATCGTTCATTCCTATGCCAACGTCTACGGCGCCCTCCTCTTCCCCATCCTGCTCGCCCTCCCCGGCTCGATCCGCTTCCTCCTCCGCCAGCCCGGACTCCTGTGCTACCTCGCTCTCTCCACGGTCATACTCGCCATCGGGGGGGCCGACCGCTGCCGGATCAACGCCGTCGCCTTCCCGGTTTTCCTGATCCTGGGCCTCCAGGCGCTGAAGGCCCGTCCCGGGGTCTACTCCCGCCCGGCGATGATCGTCTTCCTCGTCGTCGCCCACCTCTTCCTGAATCGGATCGCGCAGCCGATGACAGCGGAGAACTACCGCCGGATCTGGTGGAGCGAGGCGAGCTTCTGCCCGGAGGAGGTCTTGCGGGCGAGCGCGCGGACCTTTTGCTTGAGCTTCGCCGCCTTTGTCCTGCTCTATTCCGGACTCTCCTTGCGCGCGCCGCCGGGGAGGGAGGAGCAGAGGGCCTAGAGCTGTGTTATACTTTCCCGCCGTGAAGACGCTCCTCCCCGCCCTCCTGGCCGCCTCCCTCCTCGCCGGCTGCGTCGCCGCCGAGGGCCGGCCCCCCTCTCCGCCCGGGCGGGAGGCTCTGGACGCCCTGGAGAAGGGGATGACGCGGGACGCGGTGATCGCGCGGCTCGGCCGTCCCGCCGCCGCCGCCCAGATCTCGACCGGCCGGCCCGGCGAGTTCTACGAGTCGCTGACCTACGCGAACACCGTGGTCGCGGGCGCGGTGGTGGAGATCCGTTTCTCCCCCCTGCTCGACCAGATCCGGATCGACACCAAGGTCTATCGCGATTTTGACAACTGATATTGGCTGACGGAAATTGGTCAGCGTTGGTGGGCGCGGGGAAGTGCGCGCTAGCGTTTTAAAAATTTTCCGCAGGAAAATTTTAATGAGCGAGATCATCCAGGCCATCCGGGAAGCGGAGAGGGTGGTGGTCGCCTCCCACGTCAAC
The DNA here is from genome assembly GCA_964584165.1 of uncultured bacterium. Taxonomy (GTDB): domain Bacteria; phylum Auribacterota; class Erginobacteria; order Erginobacterales; family CAZKCI01; genus CAZKCI01. The sequence continues at coordinate 14,206 of CAZOYW010000007.1, read as the reverse complement.
CCGGACGGCGACGCCGTGGGGGCGCTCCTCGCCTTCCGGCGGTCCATGATCCGCCTGGGGAAGGAGTGCCGCGCGGTCAACTCCACCCCCGTCCCTCGCGGGCTCGGCTTTCTCCTCGAGGACGAGAGCGAGGTCCTGACCTACCTGCCCGTCCGGGACGACCGCGTTCTCGAGGAGGCCGACCTCTTCGTCCTCCTCGACTGCGCCGCCCTGGAGCGGGCCGGCCCGGTGGGGAGGAAGATGCGGGCCCTGCGCAAGGTGATGATGGTGATCGACCACCACTCGACCAACCCGGGCTTCGGGACGATCAATTCCATCCACGACCACGCCTCCTCTGCCTGCGAGCTGATCATGGACCTCCTGGAGCGGCTCAAGGTCCCGCTCACGGGCGACCTCGCCCTCCCCCTCTACGTCGGGATCGTCACCGACACCGGCAATTTCAACTACCCTTCCACTACCCGCTTCACCCACGAGAAGGCGGGGCGGCTCCTCACCTTGGGGATCAATCCCTACGAGGTCCACCGCCGGCTCGAGCTCGACCGGTCGCTCGAATTCATCCGGCTCACGGGGCTCGCCATCTTCAACACCCAGCTCGCCTCCGGCGGCGCCGTCGCCTACTCGGTCGTCCACCACGACGTCTACCGGAAGTTCACGCCCGGCGTGGACGAGCTGGCGATGCTCCCGCCCTACCTTCTCTCGATCGGGGGGGTCGAGGTGGGGGCCCTCTTCCTGGAGTACGAGCCGAACCGCATCCTGGTCGAGATCCGCTCCCAGGGGCTGATCAACGCCGCGGCGGTGGCCAAGAAGTTCGGCGGCGGCGGCCACACCGGCGCGGCCGGGATGCGGATGGAGGCGGAGATGGCCGACGCGGTCTTCCGGGTACTGACGGAGATCCAGAAGAAGCTCGCCTCGGCGGAGCGGAAGGGCGCGACCGAGGAGCTGCGGACGAAGATGTGGGTCCGGACCTAGCTCGCGCGGAATAAACATAATGTCCACGAATTTGCACGAATTTTCACTAATTCAAAATTGGCCCTTTTGTGAAAATTCGTGTCAATTCGTGGATATCTTCCCGTTGAACCGGTTTTAATAATCCGCGCAATCCGCGAAATCCGCGGCTATCTTTTTTTTACCGGGCCGCGGATGAACCAGACCCGGCCTTCCGCGACCAGGCGGGAGTCCTCGCCCCGCACCTCTCCCTCCGCCAGGAAGAAGCTCTCCCCCGGGCGGACCGCCCGGGCGAAGACGGAGAGGGTTTCCCCGACCGGCGCGGGGCTTTTAAATAGCACCTCGATCTTCGCCGTCATCAGCCGGTTCCCCGCCCGGGCCGAGGCCAGGACCGCGGCGGCCTCGTCGAGCAGGAGGGCGATCGCTCCGCCGTGGACGAAGCCCGCTGGCCCCTCGTGCTCCCTCCCCGTTTTCAGCTCGGAGTGCGCCTCGTTTTCCGAGACGGCGAAGCGCAGCCCGAACCCCCGGGGGTTGTCCTTCCCGCAGCCCAGGCAGTTCGGCACGTGCCGGTCTCTCCCCGCTTCCTCTATTTTTCCCGTATTTTTCATATTTTTTTCTTGACTTCATTATACCCTCGTTATAGAAAGGAAAAAAACGGGAAAATTCGGGTTAAAATAAAGAAAATGCCTCCTCAGATCAGACTCCCCCTCACCGAGCTCCAGTCCCAGGTACTCTCCTTCGCCCACGAGTTCATCCTGGCGAAGCTCTACCCCCCGACGGTGATCGAGATCCAAAAGGGGCTCAACGTCTCGAACCCCGGGACCGTCCACAAGGTCCTCATCTCGCTTCAGCGCAAGGGATACGTCACCAAGGAGCGGGGGACGGCCCGGGGGTTAAGGCTCACGCCGCTGGGCGAAGAGGTCTGCAGCCAGGCCAAGCAGATGAAGCTCGAGCTCGAGCACTACCAGCCATCGCAACCGACCACCGAAACGGGAGGGAAAGATGAAAGCAGCCCAGGAAATCCTGCATGAGGATTGCAGCGTGAACCGCCGTTACCTGATCGAAATGGGCGGCCAGACCTACCAGGCCCGTTTCACGGGCTATCGCGACAACAACCAGTATTCGCCCACCTTCGAGATCACCGGCCGGGCGGACGAGTTCCGAATCCTGAGGGAGCTCGAGTAGCTTCTCGAGCCCGAGCCCGGAGACGACGATGCGCGATACAGTCACCACCCGGACCACGCTTGACGACGGCGCCGGCGAGGCGCCCGAGGAGCCTCCGAACCGAGGCCCCTTGGCCCTCTCCATCGCTCCCCTGCCGCGCTCTCCGGCGGCGGTCTTCGCCGCGCCCGCCCCGGAAGACTATTCCCTTCCCCGCAACCGCTTCCTGCGGACGAGCCGTCGGACCCGGTCTTTTCGCCGGGCCTTCTTCCCCGAGGTCGCCGACCAGGACTGGAACGACTGGCGCTGGCAATGCCGCAACCGGTTGCGCCGCGCCGCGGACCTGGAGCGGATGCTCAGCCTCTCCCCCCACGAGCGCGCGGCGCTCGAGGGCGGAGGCTCCCTTCTCCCGGTCGGGATCACGCCCTACTACCTGAGCCTGGTCTCCCCCGACGATCCCCGGCATCCCCTGCGCCGGGCGGTGATCCCGACCACGGCCGAGTTCCAGCGCTCCCCCGGCGAGTCCGACGACCCCTTAAGCGAGGACTCCCAGTCGCCGGTCCCGGGGCTGGTCCACCGCTACCCCGACCGGGTGCTCCTCCTGGCCTCCGACTTCTGCTCCACCTACTGCCGCTACTGCACCCGCTCCCGCGTGGTCGGCCACGGGACGATCCACCCCAACGCCTCCCGCCTGGAGGAGGCCTTCGATTACATCCGCGCCTCCCCTTCCGTCCGCGACGTCCTCCTCTCCGGGGGCGACCCCTTGAGCTTGAGCGACGAGAAGCTGGACTGGATCCTCGGGAACCTGCGCTCCATTCCCCACGTGGAGATGATCCGGATCGGGTCCAAGGTCCCGGCGGTCCTCCCCCAGCGGGTTACGCCTCAGCTCTGCCGGACTCTGCGCCGCCATCACCCCCTCTGGTTGAGCCTGCACTTCACGCACCCGGAGGAGTGCACGCCGGAGACCCACCGGGCCTGCGCCATGCTCGCCGACGCCGGCATCCCGCTCGGCTCCCAGACCGTTCTCCTCCGGGGGATCAACGATGACGCGGAGACGATGAAAACGCTCATGCACCGCCTCCTGATGATGCGGGTCCGCCCCTACTACCTCTACCAGTGCGACCCCCTCTCGGGCTCGGCGCACTTCCGCACCCCGGTGGAGAAGGGGCTGGAGATCATCCGGGCGCTCCGGGGCTTCACCACCGGCTACGCCGTCCCCACCTACGTCATCGACGCCCCCGGCGGGGGGGGGAAGATCCCCCTCATGCCCGACGCCGTGATCGGCCGGGATGGCGACTCCCTTCTCCTCCGCAATCACGAGGACAAGATCTTCCGCTATCCGGATCCGAAGCCATGCGCTTCGGACTAGGTCCGGCGGTTCTACCGGCTGCCGGCCACTACCCCCGGAATAACAATCTGGAAATATAGAAATATGGAAACAAGGTGATCCCGGCGCGGAGAGACGTAGGTTCTACGCCGGGGCCGTGTTCCTTGTTTTCATATTTCCATGTTTCCATATTTACCTTCCCGTCCATGCGCATCGGCCTGACCTACGACCTCCGCTCCGAGTACCTCGCCGCCGGCCATTCGCGGGAGGCGACGGCGGAGTTCGACCGGGACGACACCATAGCCGCCCTCGAGGAGACGATCCACTCGCTCGGCCACGAGGTCTTCCGGATCGGCAACGCCTTCGCCCTGGTCGGGAAGCTGGCCCGCAAAGAGCGCTGGGAACTGGTTTTCAACATCGCCGAGGGGCTGCGCGGAATCGGCCGGGAAGCGCTGGTCCCCGCTCTCCTCGACCTCTACGAAGTTCCCTACGTCTTCTCCGACCCGCTGGTATTGGCCTTGAGCCTGCACAAGGGAATGACCAAGCGGGTGGTCCGCGACGCCGGCCTGCCCACGCCGGACTTCGCGCTCGTCGCGCGCCCGGAGGATCTCGAGGGGATCCCCTTCCCGCCGCCCTACTTCGCCAAGCCCGTCGCCGAGGGGACGTCCAAGGGGATTAGCGCCGAATCCGTCGTCCGCCGCCGGGAGGACCTCCTCCCCCTCTGCCGCCGCCTCTGGTCCCGCTTCCGCCAGCCCGTCCTCGTCGAGGAGCACCTCGCCGGGCGGGAGTTCACGGTCGGGATCGTGGGGACGGGGGAGAAGGCGGAGGCGCTGGGGGCGCTGGAGATCAGCGCGCTCCCCGCTGCCGACGCGGGTGGGTATACCTACCGGAACAAGGAGGAGTACGAAAAGCTCGTCGCCTACCGTCTGGCCGATCCCGCCGCCCCGGAGGTGGGCGAGGGGACTCGGATCGCGCTTGAGGCCTGGCGCCTCCTCGGCTGCCGGGACGGCGGCCGGGCGGACATCCGCTGCAATAAGGAGGGCCAGCCCTTCTTCCTCGAGGTGAACCCGCTGGCCGGCCTCCACCCCGTCCACTCCGACCTGCCCATCCTCGCCGGGAAGCTCGGGATGTCGTATCGGGAGCTGATCGGGCGGATTCTGGGCTCGGCCCTGGAGAGACTCGGCTCGTAAGGACGCCCCCCCCAGGAGAGCGAACTACCGGCCGGTATATTAGGCGATCGTGGGAGCGGCATCCCGGTCGCGATCCGGGTCGGCCCGGAATATTTCAACCGCGAATCCTCGCGAATCTTCGCGAATGACCGACTTGGATCGGGACCCCGACAAACAGCGATCGGGGCAAGCAGGAATGCCCCTCCCGCGTAAACACATTCCGCCGCCGGTTTTCCCCCATGCGCGTCGCCGTCGTCATCAACGCCGTCTCCCCCCGCGCCGGCCCGGAGAACCGGGATCTCCTCGTCCAGGCGGCGGCGGTGGAGGGCGCGCTCCGCCGCCTCGGCCACCGGACCGCCCGCCTTACCGCGACCCTCGATCTCTCCCTCCTGCGCCGGAAACTCGAACGGTGGCGCCCCGGCGCGGTCTTCAACCTGGTCGAGGAGCTCGACGGGAGAGGGTCCCTGATCCATCTCGTTCCCGCCCTGCTCGAGTCCCTCTCCCTCCCCTGCACCGGCTCCTCCTCCGCCGCGCTCCTCCTCACCTCGCACAAGATCCTGGCCAAGCGGACCCTCTCCGGGGGCGGCCTCCCCACGCCGGCCTGGCTCGAGGCCCAAGGGAGGCGGATCGAGGGGGTTGCCTCCTGGCGGCCGGGCCCGTTCATCGTGAAGGCGGTCTGGGAGCACGCCTCCTTCGGCCTCGACGACGGGATGGTGGCCCGGTCGGGATCGCTCGCCGGGCTGCGGCGGAGGATCGCCGCCGCCACCTCCCGCTTCGGCCGGGAAATGTTCGCCGAAAGCTACGTGCCGGGGAGGGAGTTCAACGTCTCCCTCCTTGCCGCCCCTTCCGGCGTCGAGATGCTCCCCCCCGCCGAGATCGAGTTCTTGGGCTTCCCGGCCGGGAAGCCGCGGATCGTCGGCTACCGGGCGAAATGGGAGAAGGGGTCGTTCGAGTTCGACCACACGCCGCGCCGAGTCGCCTTCCCCGCCGCCGACCGCAAACTCCTCGGGCGGCTCCGTCGGGCCGCGCGGGCCTGCTGGGACCTCTTCGGACTCTCCGGCTACGCCCGCGTCGACTTTCGGACGGACCGGAGGGGAAAGTGGTGGATCCTCGAGGTGAACGCCAACCCCTGCCTCGCGCCGGACGGGGGCTTCGCCTTCGCCGCCCTCCGCTCCGGCCGCTCCTACGACGAGACGATCCGGGCCATCCTCTCCGCCGCCCGGAACGCGCTGTAAGTTACGGGTTGTCAGCCGAGAGAAACCGGCCCCCCGCGCCCGTCGCCCGCCCCTCGCTTTTCTTGCAGCTTTTGACTTCTTACTTCTTACTTCGCACTTGCTTCTTCCCCTCCGTCTCCCAGGTAGTCGAGGATCCCCCCCGCGATGGCATCGGCTGCCCGTTCCAGGAAATCGGGAGCGACGATCCTGGCCTCGTCCTCCGGGTTGGAGAGGAAGGCGGTCTCCACCAGGACGGAGACGAGGCGGGGCGAGCGGAGGACGGCGAGCGACCTCCAGCGGACTCCGTTGTCCTTGAGTCCCAGCCCGGCCAGGGAGCGGGAGAGGGAGCGGGCGAGCCCGAGCGAGGGCGGCTGGTAGTGGTAGACGGCGAAGCCCGTCTTCCCCCGCGGGTCCTCGGTCCCGGCGACGGAGTTGAAGTGGAGGGAGACGAGGAGGTCGGCCCCGGACTGGAGGGCGAAGTCCACCCGCCGGTCGAGGGAGACCGTCCGGTCGTCCTCCCGGGTGAGGAAGGCGTCCGCCCCCGCCGCCGCCAGCCGCTCCCGGAGGGAGAGGGCGAGGAGGAGGTTCGCCTCCTTCTCCTCGATCCCCATCGGGGAGACCGCCCCTTCCTGCTCTCCCCCGTGGCCGGGATCGATCGCCACGCGGGTCCCCGCCGCGCCGCGCGGCCGGTCCCTCCACGAGAGTTCGTAGCGGCCGCCCCGCCAGAGGAGCGACCAGCGGTGGCAGGAGAGGGGGCCGGAGAGGAGGTAGGAGGCCCGCCCGTCCTCCTCCTGTTCCCAGCGGCAGGCGATGCCGCCGTCCCCCAGGTTGATCTCCGAGGTCCCCACGGAGGCGTTGTAGAAGGTCACCCGGAGCCCGGAAGGGGAGAGCGCCTCGGCCTCGGCCGGGACCCGGCGCGGGACGGTGAAGAAGGCCTTGTTCCCGGAGGGGTCGAGGACGACGTTGCCGACGACGGCGGGCTCGGCGGGGTAGTTCCCCTGGAGCTTGACGGCGCCTTCGGCGACGAGGGCGCTCAAGGAGCGGCCCAGCTCCACGCGGTAGGAGTCCCTCTCGCGGGCGAGGACCTTGAGGAGCGTCCCCGGCGCCGGGGCGAGGAGGCGGGCGCCCCCGGCGACGACCTGGAGGGCGGCCGGTCCGGAGACCCGGCCGAGCCGCGGCCGCCGGAACTTGTCATAGGCCGCCTTCTTCTCCGCCGCCTCCGGCGGCGATTCGCGGACGATCTCGATCCGGCAGGCGGTCTCGCCGTCCCGGTCGCGGACGGAGAGGTCGACCGAGTTTTGGCCCGGGGAGAGCTTGATCCTCTCCGCGAACGACCCGGCGGCGGAGAGGGCGGCCTCCTTCCCCGCGATCCTTAAGCTCGCTCCCGCCTCCACCCGCCCGGAGAAGCGGATCGCCGCCTCGGTCGTCCTGGTCTCCTCCAGGGCCGGAGAGGTGATGAGGAGGCCGGGGCCGCCGGTGGCCTCGCCTTCCGTTCGGTAGCCCCCCTCCCCGGCGGCGGACCTCCGGAGCACGATCCCCCAGCGGACAGCGGGGACGTGGAAGGGGGAGGCGGGGGAGGGTTCTCCGGCTGGGATCGGGGCGGCGATGAGGAAGGCGAGAGCTGAAATCGCCCCAGCGCAAGAAGCGGGAAGCGTCGCTCGCGCATTCATTATCTTATGCAATCGTCTGTTGAAAAAGACCGAGCCGATCCGCGAAATCCGCGGTCTTGCTGGTAATGCGCGATAATTCGTAGTCTTAGCTGCGGTCGTCGATCGCGCCGGCCGGGGCGGGGGTAGCCGAAGGGACCGCCGCCTCCGGCTTCCCCTCGTCCCAGAGCCGGAGGAAGTAGCCGGCGAAGGATTCGACCGTCGCCGGGTCGGAGATGATCAGGGAGGCTTCGTTCCTCCGCTCCAGGGCGTCGTAGCCCCAGTTGACCGACCCCACCACCGCGGTCCCGTCGACCAGCACCAGTTTGGCGTGGGTGGTCACGTCCTTACGGTCGTAGCGGACGGAGATCCCGTCGCGCTCCAGGCGGGCCTTGGTCTCGGCGTTGATCTCGTTGAGCTTGAGGTTGTAGTCGCTCAAGTCCATCAAGACCCGCACCTCCACCCCGCGCCGCTGCGCGGCGACCAGGGAGTCGAGAAGGCGGTTGACCGGGGAGGCCCCGGCCCCCTGGTAGTAGCGGGTCCCGTACATGATCACCCAGATCCGCTGCTTCGCCCTCTCGAGGAGGGCCGAGACCGCCGGGAAATAACCCCGGTTGACGACGGCGGCAACGGAGGGGACCGCCGCGGACCCGACCGGGGGCTCCGCGGCGCTGTCCTTCCGGAGGGCCTCGAAGTATTTTCCGAAGTAGGCTCCCAGCGCCCGATCTTCGACGTAGACGTTGGTCTCGTGGTTGTTGTCGATCGAGTTCCCCGAGAGGTTGGTGGAGCCGATCAGGATCCGCTCCCCGTCGGCGACGAAGAGCTTGGAGTGGGTCATCTTCTCCGGGGTGTCGGGCGCGACGTCGATCCCGAACTTCTTGAGGAAGGGGAGGCTCTTGCGGTTGAAGTCGATCGAGTCGTCGATCAGCCCCCGGACGGCCACCCCCCGCCCGGCCGCCGCCCGGAGGGCGTCCTGGATCTTCTTCACCGTGGGGTCGTAGTGGAACTCGAGCTGGATGAAGTCGATCGATTTCCGCGCCCCCTCGATCAGGGCGAGGACGGCGGGGAGGTAGTCCCGGTCCACCACCGGCCGGATGACGGGGGCGGCCGGCGGGGCGGGGGTCTGGGCGAAGGCGGGGGGGACGAGAGACACCGCCGCGGCCCAGACGAGGGCAGCGGCGGGATGGACCAGGCGGGTCACCGGTGTCCTCTCCGATCCGATTCGAATCTGTGCGGAGCGGCCGGGCTGCTACTTGACGATGCTGCCCGGCTCGACCGTTTTCTCCGGGGAGACGATGACGATCCGGTCCTTGCCCTGGGCGGCCAGGATCATCCCCCGGCTCTCCACGCCCCGGATCACGGCGGGGGCCATGTTCTCGACCACCACCACCTGTTTCCCGATGAGCTCCTCGGGCGTATAGGCCTGCCGGATCCCGGCCACCAGCTGGCGCTTCTCCGCTCCCAGGTCGACCTCCACCAGGTAGAGGCGGTCGGCATTGGGGTGGGGCTGGACGCCGGTGATCGTGGCGACCTGGAGGTTGAGCTTCTTGAATTCCTCGATGGTGATCATTGGTCTCTCTCTGGTCCGTGGTTTAAAAATTTGCTATTCCAACTTGCTCCTCACGCCGGACACCTGGCGCCCTTTCGCTTCTCCCTTACGCCGTATTGTTCTATACTAGCCCGGTTTATCCATGAAAACCAACGGTTTTCAAGAATAACCCGGGCTAGCCACCCATGACTGCCAAGAAAGCTCGCGTTTGGGATGAGTTCGGCCGGATCGCGGCCGCGGCCGCCCGGGCGGCGGGTAAGGTCATCCTCGCCAAGCGCCTCCGCCCCCGCACCGATTACAAGGGGGCGGCCAACCCGGTGACCGAGGCCGACCTCCTCTCGGAAAAGACGATCGTCGGGATCATCAGCTCCGCTTTCCCCGGCCACCGGATCGTGGCGGAGGAGGGGGGGGAGCGCAAGACCGATTCCGAGTTCACCTGGTGGATCGACCCCCTGGACGGGACCACCAACTTCTCCCACGGCTATCCCCACTACTGCGTCTCGATCGCCCTCTCCCGGGGCGAGGAGACGGTCGTCGGCGTCGTCTACGACCCCCTCCGGGACGAGCTCTTCCGGGCCGGGCGGGGGGAGGGGGCCTTCCTGAACGGGGAGAGGATCGCCGTCTCCTCGGTGACCGAGCCCTCCCGCTCTCTTCTCGCCACCGGCTTCCCCTACGACCTCCGCCGCCGCCCCCAGGCGGTGGCCCGGCTGGCGGCCTTTCTCTCCGTCGTCCAGGGAGTCCGCCGCGACGGCTCGGCCGCGCTCAACCTCGCCTATGTCGCCGCCGGCCGCCTGGACGGCTTCTGGGAGATCGGCCTCAACCCCTGGGACACGGCGGCGGGGGCGGTCATCGCCGAGGAGGCGGGGGCGACGGTGAGCGATTTCGACGGTCGCCGCTACCGGGTGCTGCGGAAGGACGTGGCCGCCGCCACGCCGGCCCTCCATTCCTACCTGCTCGCGACCATCCGCTCCGTCCCCGATCCCGCCCCGGGCGGTTGAACGATCCGTCCCGGTCGGGCGTATATATAAGTCAGCCCGGGATAATAATCAGTGTGTTCGATCGTGGTTCACGACTCTGATCAGCCCATGGGGTGAGCGACCGGGTGCAGACTAAAGCTCTCCACCGAAAGGCACGGCCTATCCATAAACCGTTGTCCACTGCAATACTAGCCCGGAGCCTTCATGAAAACCGCTGGTTTTCATGAAGGCTCCGGGCTAGTGCCCAACGACAAGGGAGACCCAATGAAGAGACGCCGACTCGTGCCCCGCGCCTGTTTCCTGCTCGCCCTTTTCCTGCCCCTCGCCCTCAGCCCCGGGGTGGGGCGCGCCGCCCTCCTCTCCTCCGAGCCGTCCGCCCCCTCGCTCGGCCCGGCTTCCGCCGGGTGGCCGCTTCTGGTCGGCGGCGAAGAGCACCCCTCGCCGCTCTCCACGAACGAGGCGGCGGCGATCGTCCTCACCCTGATCATCATCGGACTGATGGTGGGGTTCGTCGAGCAGTCCAGATAAAAACCCCGGGGCAGGATCGCGCGCGATCCGCCCCGGGGGTTTTATTCGCGCCGTGCCGGAGGTCCCCCGGTCAGGTCGATGACCTTCTGCGGAGACGGAAGGCGAGCTCCTCCAGGAAGTCCTTGTCCGCCAGGTAGTGCTTTCGCGCCCGGTCCCGGTAGTCCAGGACGTGCCGGATCTCCCGGTTCTCCGGGAGGAGAGCGAGCAGGGAGAAGAAATCCGCGTCCAGGAAGCGCCCCCGCGAGAGGGGCTGGCCGGTCTGGGCGTTGGCGTCGGCGAGGTTGCGCCAGTGGACGGAGTAGACGCGCTCCCCCGCCGCCTGGACGAGGCTCTTCAGCCGCCCCGCGTCCGCCCTGGCCGCGGAGAGCGCCCAGGCGGCGTCGAGGACCAGGTCGAGGTCCCGGATCTGGGAGAGGAGCCTCCGCGTCTCCTCGGGGGTCTTGAGGCACTCCCCCTCCGCGCCGAGGGCGGCGCCGATCCGGGCGTAGGGGAAGGAGTCCCGGAGGGCGCGCAGGCTGTCGATCAGGTACTCGGTCCCCAGCTCCCGGCGGCCGTCGGTCTTGCCGGGGTAGACGAAGATGAAGCGGGGGGGGAGGCTCTCTTCGAGGAAGGCGATGACCCGGTGGACACGCTGCAGGGAATCCTCGCGCCGGCGGGCCCGCCAGGAGGAGAGATGGGATTCGTAGGGCTCGATCCCCACCTGGATCTCGAGCCCCCGGCGGCGGGCGTTCTGGAGGATGGAGACGACCTTGGGGTCGAGGAAGCGCTCGATCCCGGTCTCCAGCATCCGGAAGTCGATCCGGATCTCCAGGGCGGCGAAACCCTGATTGACGGCGAAGGTGGACCAGTCGCCCACCCGCGCCTCGGTTAGGAAGACGCCCCAGTGGGGGTGGAGGCCGAATTTCACGGGCTCAATCCCGAACTCCGGCCGCCGGTTCGACGGAACCGAAAACAGACCCCCGCCGTCAGGCGGAGGCCGCGGGGCCGGCTTTCTTGGCTTCCAGTTCGGCTTTACGGGCGAGAAGGTGCTGCACGTAGTGGGAAGACTCCCCGCCCATGGTGGAGCGGGCGTGGGAGAGGGCCTTCTCGATCTGGGCCAGGGTCATCAGGCGGATTTTCCGGCCCCGGGTCGGCTTCTCTCCGGCGGGGGTGGCGGCTTCTGGAGCGGGCGCGGTCCCCGCCGGCGCGGTAGGCGCCGGAGCGGCCGGCGCCGGGGTGTTGGGTTTCGCTTCCTCGGGCATGGTGCTTTCTCCTTTCTTTTTCGCGCTCCCGCCGCGCTGAAGCGCGGCACAAGCGCGAAAAAGAACGTTCTGAAGGTGCGGAAGGCGATCTCTCTAGTGACTGATCTTCCGGGGGTCGCTGCTGCGATCCGGAGGGATTTAAGCAGAGGCCGCCCGGATTTCCAAGGGAAAAGAAGCGGCCGGAAGGCCGCTTTGCTATAATCCGTCCCAGAGGAGCGAAGGCGATGACCCAATCCCGGGATAACCCGCAGACGGCGGAAAAGACGCCGTCGCCCTCCCGGCCGGCGTCCGTCCGGGCCGTCGCCCTCCTCGGGCTGGCCAACGGCCTCCTTTTCCTGGCGAACGCCCTGCCCTATCTTCCCCGGGGACCGGCCCGCCCGCTCGAGCACCTCTTCGGTTACGCCGCCTTCTTCTCCCACTTCCTCTCCATCGGCCTCCTCCTTACGGCCCTCCTCGCCCTCCTCTCCTTTCTGGTCCGCTCGCGCCTGATCGCGGCGGCGCTCTCCGCGGCGGTCTTCGGACTCGCCCAGCTCTATCTCTTCATCGACGTCCGCGTCTACCTGCATTTCCGCTTCCACCTGAGCGGGATCGTTTTTGAGGCGATGGCGACGCCGGGCTACTGGGACTCCATGCACTTCGACGTGGGGGACTGGTTTTTCGCCGGGCTGGGGGTGGCCCTTCTCCTGCTCGTCGAGTTCGCCCTCTTCCTCTTCCTGGCCCGGAGGCTGGAACGGGGGGGGAGCCTCCGCCGCCTCGCCCGGCCGGCCGTCCTCTCCGTCGCGGCCGGAAGCGTCGTCCTCCTCGCCCTGGCCGAGAAGATCGGCTACGGCCTGGCCGACGTCTACGGCGTTCCCGAGATCACCCGCTACGGGCGGATCTTCCCCTTCTACTTCCCGATCACCTTCCGGGAGTGGTTCGACGCCCACATCGGCGAACCGGACCAGCGCTTCCAGGCGCCCCGGGCGGCGACGCGGGGCGAACTCGCCTATCCGCCGCCGGGGTTCGTCCCCGCCGATCTCGGCCGCCGGAAGAACGTCGTCGTCGTCGCGGTCGAAGGCTTGCGCTCCGACATGCTCAACCCCGAGAATATGCCGAACTTGAGCGCGCTGGCCCGCCGCTCGGTCGTCGGCCGAAACCACCACTCCTCCGGGAACACCACCCGCTTCGGGATCTTCGGCCTCTTCTACGGGCTCTACGGGACTTACTGGCACGAGGTCCTGAACCGGAACCAGGGCCCGGTGCTGATCGATACCCTGCGGCGGAACGGCTACCTCTTCAAGATCATGTCCAGCACCTCCCTCTCCTACCCGGAGACGAACCGGACCGCCTTCGCCGCCCTCACCGGTCCTCTGGACGACGAGCTGCCGGGCGAGGACTCCTCCGAGCGGGACGACCTCCTGGTCGAGGGTTTCCGGGAGTGGCTCGCCGCCCTTCCCCCCGGCCGCCCCTTCTTCTCCTTTCTCTTCCTGGACTCCTCCCACACCACCTTCTTCTTCAAGTCCGCCTTCGCGAAGTTCACCCCCTGCGCCCCCGCCATCAGCTACGTCCGGACCGACCTCCAGGAGGACCGGGAGGCGATCTTCAACCGCTACCGGAACGCGGTCTATTACGACGATCACAACCTGGGGCGGATCGTCGCGGCCCTGGAAGAAAACGGCCTCCTCTCCGACACGATCGTCGTGGTCACCGGCGACCACGGGCAGGAGTTCTGGGAGCACGGCTACTTCGGCCACAACAGCGCCTACACCGCCGAGCAGGTCCGGGTGGCCTTCGTCTACTTCGACCCCGACCAGCCGCCCCGCGAGCTCGCCGTCCGGACGAGTCACCTCGACGTCCCGGCCACGATCCTCGCCGCCCTGGGCGACCGGCGGGATCCCTCCCTCTACAGCCTGGGCCGGGGCGTGCTCGACCCCGTCCGCCCGGCCTTCCTGGTCCTCTCCGGCTGGGACGACTGCTGCCTGGTCACGGACCGTCTGAAGATCCGCTTCGCTACCGAGACCTACAACCTTTTCTCCCCGGACGCGGTGACCGACCTCGACGACAACCCCGTCGCGGATTCCGCCCTCATCCGGGCCGAGAAGCAGAAATACCTTGTCCCGGTCCTGGAGGGGATGAGCCGGTTCCTCAAGTAGCCCGCATTATTCGTGAAGATCGGAAAGATCTTCACAAATAATGCGGGCGATTGCTCGCTTGGGTGGAGCTTTTAGAAGAGACGACGGCGATATTTGAATTAGTGGGTTTAATCGCAGGAGAGCGCCTGTGCTCAGCCAACGGAGCTAGCGAGAGTGTGCAAACTCAAGCTCTCCACCGAAATGCAGGGCCTATCCATAAACCGTTGCCCACTGCAATCCTAGCCCGGAATATTCATGAAAACCGGAGGTTTTCATGAATATTCCGGGCTGCTATAAGGCCGTTCCGTAAAGAGCAAAACCGGCAAGCGAACAAAAAT
>CAZOYW010000006.1:8086-116706 GCA_964584165.1 uncultured bacterium | reverse complement strand
GAGGCCTTGAAACTGCTGGGGAAGAGGTGCATCGAGTGCCAGTACGGCAACTACGAGATCGTGATCGACGAGGACGGGAGGCTCTACCCCTGCCAGGGGATGCAGGGCCAGTTTGACGGCCAGAACCTGCACAAGGTCGGCTTCGACGCCGCCTTCCAGCACCTGGAGAAGAAGCCCTGCTACACCTGCTACCTGGTTTCGATGATCAACACCTCGGCGATGATCAACTGGGATTTCGACGTGATCGGGGAGACCGTCCGGGGGACCCTCCGGAGCCGCTTATGGAAAAACCGCTCCTCCCGCCCGGCCTGACCCTGGTCATGCCCGCCCTCAACGAGGAGGCGAACGTCCGCTCCGCCCTCACGCGGTGCCTCGCCGCCTTCGACCGGATGGGGATCGCGGGGGAGGTGGTGGTGGTCAACGACGGCTCGACCGACCGGACGCCCGCGATCGTGGAAGAGCTTTCCCGCTCCGACCCCCGGGTCCGGATGGTCTCCCACCCCGCGCCCCAAGGGATCGGGGCCTCCTTCCGGGACGGGGTCCGCGCCGCGCGCGGGGAGGCGGTGGCGATGATGCCGGGCGACGACGAGAACGACCCCGCCGAGACCCTCCGCTATCTTCCCCTCCTCGCGGACGTCGACCTGGTCGTGCCCTTCGTTTTCAACAAGGAGGTGCGGGGCGGGAAGAGGAACCTCTATTCCGCCCTCTACCTCGCCCTGGTCAACCTCGCCTTCGGGACGAGGTTCAACTACACCAACGGGACGGTGATCTACCGGCGCTGCGTTTTGGCGGACGCCCCCAACCGCTCCGACGGCTTCTTCTTCCAGACCGAGAACGTGGTCCGGGCGGCGAAAGGGGGCTACCTCTTCGCCGAGGTCCCCTACCGCCTGGACGTCCGCCGGGGCGGGGGCTCCAAGGCGGTCTCGCTCAAGTCGCTGAAGGCGGTGACGCGGGACTTCATCCGCCTCTTTTTCGAGATCCGGGGAGGAGGCGCCCGGGCCGCCCTCGCCCCCGGTTCCGTCTCCGCCCGCAGACGAGGAGGAGTGATCAGTAATCAGTAACTGATCACTGGTCACTTCGGTTTCGTTTGCTGTTTGTGTGGGAGGGGCGTCCCGCCCCGATCCAGGAATCGCGACCCCGATAGATCGGGGCAGGCAGGAATGTCGCTCCCACGGGCCCAAAGGGAGAGCGATAGCGGGAGTTGTGGGAGGGGCATTCCTGCCCCGATGCCGGGCCGTAAAGGGATCGCGGCCCTGAGTAGATTCTTGGGATGCGGGGCAGGCGAGGACGCCGCTCCCGCCTATAAATAGAAGATCAGACGAAACAGAGAAATCAGACGCTAATAATCGGCAGGTAAGCCATGCAAAAGCTGATTCTCGACGGGCACAAGCTGATGTGGCACAAGGACCGGGTCAAGGCCTGGCTTAAGGGGGAGCGGATCGCCCCCATCACCATCGACTGCGCGCTGACGAGGCGCTGCAACTACTCCTGCGTCTACTGCTACGGGAAGCTCCAGCTCCACGACGAGCAGAGGATGACCCGGGACGTGATCTTCCGCTTCCTGGACGACGCCGCCGAGATCGGGGTGAAGGCGATCTCGCTCGTCTCCGACGGCGAGTCCACCTGCTCCCCCTACCTCTACGACGCCATCCTCTGGGGCAAGGCCAACGGCCTGGACATGGCGCTGGGGACCAACGGCGCCCTGCTCAAGACCGAGCGCTTCCCCGAGATCCTCCCCGCCCTCACCTACCTCCGCTTCAACATCTCGGCCGGGGAGAAGGAGCGCTACGCGAAGGTCATGGGCTGCCCGGAGGAGTGCTTCGACCGGGTGACCGGGATCATCCGGGAGGCCGCCCGGGTCAAGCGGGAGCAGAAGCTCGCCGTCACCCTGGGCCTCCAGATGGTCCTCCTCCCGGACTACGCCGACCAGATCGTCCCCCTCTCTCGCCTGGGGAAGGAGCTCGGGGTCGACTACACGGTGATCAAGCACTGCTCCGACGACGAGCTCCACACCCTGGGGGTGGACTACTCTCGCTACTTCTCACTCACCGAGACTCTGAAGGAAGCCGAGGCCCTCTCCACGCCGGACTACCTGGTCAAGGCCAAGTGGTCGAAGATCCTCTCCGGCGGGGGGAGGAAGTACTCGCGCTGCTACGGGGCGCCCTTCATGCCCCAGTTCTCCGGCTCGGGCCTGGTCGCCCCCTGCGGGATGCTCTTCAACAGCCGCTACCGGGAGAAGTTCCACATCGGCAACATTATCGATACCTCCTTCAAGGAGCTCTGGAAGAGCGACCGCTACTGGGAGGTGATGGATTACATCGCCTCCGAGAAGTTCGACGCCCGCACCGACTGCGCCTGCCTCTGCCTCCAGCACAAGATCAACGAGTTCCTCTGGGACGTGAAGAGAGGCGCGATCGACCTGGACGCGCCGGTCGGGGAGCCGCCGGACCATGTGAACTTCATCTAAAAGCAGTGATCAGTAATCAGTGATCAGTGGTCAGTGATCAGTGATCAGCAACCGACGGTGGCGACATGGAGGGGCACGTCAACAGCTATCGGGACCTTACGGTGTACAAAAAGGCCAGGGAACTAGCGAAAGAGATATTCGAACTCAGCAAGGCTTTCCCCGACGAAGAAAGATATTCGCTTACCAGCCAGATCCGGCGCTCCTCCCGCTCAGTAGGCGCTCAGATATCCGAAGCCTGGGCCAAGCGGCTGTACAAGGCGCATTTTATCAGCAAACTTACAGACGGAGACGGGGAACATCAGGAAACCCAACATTGGATCGATACGGCGCAAGATTGCGGATATTTGAAAGAGATCAAACGGGATGATCTTATCGGCCGGTACAGCGAGGTGGGGAGAATGATCTCCGGTATGATCGACAAGGCCGATTTCTTTTGCCGGGGGGAGGTGAGGGAAAATCCCTCCGACTACCTCCAGCCCTGATCGCATTGACGCTTGGTGTTTGTGCTGTCACTGATCACTGATTACTGATTACTGATCACTGATTACTGATCACTGATTATGGGTTGCCGATCGCAGTGTGCTATCCCATGAATGCTGCTCTGGCCTACAAGCGGGCGCGGATGTTCTGGAACATCCTTTACTGCCACCTGGTCTCCAAGCGCCAGCCGATCAACGTCTACCTGGCGGTGACCAACCGCTGCAACCTGAAGTGCTACTACTGCTACGGGGAGTACGCCAACCGGAAGGAATGGCGCGAGTTTACCACCGACGAGCTCCTCTCCCTGGTCGACGAGCTCTGGCGCCACGGCACCCGCCTCCTCCAGCTCCAGGGGGGCGAGCCGCTCCTGCGCGACGACATCGAGCAGCTCATCGACCGCGTCCGCGCCCGGGGGATGATCTGCGACCTGATCACCAACGGGATGCTGATCGAGCAGAAGTTCGCCGCGGTGAAGAAGCTCGACTCGATCTGCGTGAGCCTCGACGGGCGAGAGGAGCTCAACGACCGGAACCGGGGGAAGGGGACCTTCGCCCGGACGCTTAAGGGGATCGAACTCTGCTCCGGCGCGGGGGTCCCCACCCGGATCAACGCGGTTCTCACCGCCCAGACCGAGCCCGCCGACCTCCGCTTCCTGGCCGAGACCGCCCGGCGCCTCAAGGCCCTCCTCAACTTCTCCCTCTCCTTCCAGTACGAGCCCCTGCGGGAAGGGGGGCCCCGCCACCACCTCGACGTCACCGACGACCAGGTGCGGTCCTTCCTCCGGCAGATCAAGGACCTCCAGTCCGAGCGCTTCCCGATCCAGTTCACGACTCTCGCCCACGACCTCGCCCTGGCCTGGCCCTTCTCCTACCAGAAGCGGATGGCCGCCTCGGCCTCGCTCCCGGTCCGCCGCCGCTTCCCCAAGTGCTACCACGCCGACTACATCGTCTTCATCGACGGGGACGGGTCGGTCTACCCCTGCTGCAACTTCTGGGGCAAACCGCGTTGGAACATCCGGGAGCACGGCCTCACCGCCTGTCTGAACAACCTCTCGCGGGAGGGCTGCGAGGCCTGCTACATCCTCTCCTACCTCGACCGGAACCTGATCTTCGGCCTGGCCCCCCGGACGCTCCTCCACTACGCCGCCCGGGCGGTCCGGGAGCTGCTGTAGGGGATGGGGGGTGGGGGATGGAGGATAGGGGATGGGGGATCGCGGCTTGTGGGAGGGGCGTTCTTGCCCCGATCGCTGTTTGTCGGGGCCCCGCTGCCGGGCCCGGCAATTTCACATGTAGGACATTTAAAGCACGCAGGTAGGCCGGCCGCTGATCACTGATTACTGATTACTGATTACTGATCACTGTCTTCCCATGAGCCTCTCCTCCGAAACCCGGATCGCCCTCGCCGCCGCCTCCGCCCGCCTCTTAGGGCGCCGCGTCCCCCTCTTCGTCCAGATCATGCCCACGGAGCGCTGCAACCTCCGCTGCCGCTACTGCTACGCCGAGTTCGGCCCCCGCCGCCGCCCGGATTTCCCCATCGCGCCGCTCCTGCGGTTGGTCGACGGTCTTTCCCGCCTCGGGGCACGGGTGATCATGGTGGCGGGGGGAGAGCCCCTCCTCTATCCCGACCTGGGCCGGCTCGTGGATCGGATCGTCGGCCACGGGATCATCTGCTCGGTCAACACCAACGGGATCACCCTTCCCGCCCGGATCGGAGAGGTCGCCAAGGCCGACATGCTCTCGATCAGCCTCGACGGCCCGAAACCCCTCCACGACGGCTACCGGGGGGAGGGGACCTACGACAAAGTGCGCGCCGCGATCCGCCTGGCCCGGGAGAAGGGGATGCGCGTTCAGATCCAGTTCACGCTGACCCGGGACCTGATCGAAGCCTTCCGACACGTCGATGGCGTGGCGGGGGAGGAGGGGTGCCTGATCGGGATCAACTTCCTCCGTCCCCAGGAGAAGGCGGACGGATCGCGCCGGGAGGCCGCGGAGGCGGGCGACGAGGAGGTGAGGGAGTTCCTCCGCTTTCTTCTCCGGGAGAGGCCGCGCTCGCTTCCCTATCCACCCCATCTCCTCCGCTACGTCCTCTCCTGGCCCTACGGCTTCGGCCGCCACCTCATCGCGAAGAAGGAGGATCTCCGGGGCTTCCGGCCCATACCCTGCCGCTCGCGGGATTTCCTTCTCGCCATCGACAATGCCGGCGACATCTTCCCCTGCACCAAGCTCTTCTACGTCCAAAAGCTCGGGAACTGCGCCGACGGCGACATCGAGCGGGCCTACGCGGAGCTTAAGCCGCTTCGCTGCCAAGCCTGCCTCGACCTCGGCACCAACATCATCAACGACCTCTTGTCCTTCCATCCCGCGTCGGCGGTGGGTCTGCTCCGCCTCTGGCTCGCCCGCCGTAAACACAAGTGATCAGTTATCAGTAATCAGTGATCAGTAAAAGCGGATTGCCGCGAGGACCCGGCACATCGGAAATCCTGAACTTTGTAGTCGCCGCGATAGTGCCCGACAATGGGATAGAATCGGTGCCAAGGAAGATGCTGCATCAACTGGGAGAAGATTGTAGTCCCGGTGTACATGGTCGCCCTCCAGGGGATTGTGAGGGCGCAAGCGTACACTCCGGCTCAAGTCGGAAACATGCATATTTCTGCGCAATGCCTTGATTAATAGCCTGTTGTGTAATTTGATCGGTTCAACGTTGGGACACTACTGATCACTGATCACTGATCACTGATCACTGATCACTGATTACTGATTACTGATTACTGATTACTGATCACTGCCTTTCCCATGTCCCGCTCCGACCTCATCGCCCTGATCGTGATCGTCCTCCTGGTGGGGGGATGCCTCTACCCGCTCGTCTCCGGCGGACTCCCCGTCTTCTTCGACGACTACTACGAGACCTTCAGCCGCCTCTTCTTCAACGCCCGCGCCCTCCAATCCGGCGCGCTCCCCCTCTGGGACCCCCACACCTTCGCCGGGGGGAGGGTCAACTTCATCCCCAACACCACCGTCTGGTATTTCCCCGCCTATCCGTTCTACCTCCTGGCCCCCCTCGGCGACGTCGACGCCGCCTACGCCCTGATCGTCAAGATCCCCCTCCTTTTCCACTGGCTCTTGGCCGCGCTCGCCGCCTACGGCTTCGGGCGCCGCGCCCTTAAGCTCAACCCCCCCGGCGCGCTGGTCCTCGCCGGCGTCTTCGCCTTCGGGGCGGCGATGTCCTACAACATCTGCGACCCCTCGACCGTCTACGCCACCGCCTGGATCCCCCTCGCCCTCTGGGGGTTGACGAGCCGCGCCCGGCGCCCCGGGCGGTTTCTCCCGCTCCTGGGGGCGCTGGCGGTGAGCTTCATCGGCCCCTGCGGCTCCGACGTGCGCGGGATCTTCAGCCTGGCCACCCTGGCCATCTGCCTCGCGGCCGGCGCGCTGCTCACCGGGCTTTCCGGGCGGATGCGCGCGGCCGGCCGCCTCCTCGGCGGGGGGATCGCCGTCTTCGCGCTCGGGCTTCTCCTCTCCGGTCCCTACTGGACGGGGATGATCGAGACGGCGAAGGCCTACGAGGGCTCCCCCCTGCTCGAGGTCTCCCGCTCCGCCTCCGAGATGTTCTCCATGCCCCCCCGCCATTTCCTGACGCTGGCCGTCCCCGACCTCTTCGGCACGCTCACCGGCCGCCGGTTCGTGAACCTGGGCTTCCCGGACCTCGCGGACTACTCCCACCTGGAGGGAAACCTCACGGGCGGCTTTGCCCTCCTCCTCCTCGTCCTGCTCGGATCGCTGGCCGGCTGGAAAAGGGGAAGGGGCGCGGAGGAGGCGGTCCCGCGGACCTGGTGGCTCACCGGCCTCGTCCTCCTCGTCCTCTCCCTCCTCCTCGTCGCCGGGCGCTACTCGCCCTTCTACCGGGCGCTCACCCGCGCCGTCCCCGTCTTCGGCCTTCCCTACGCCCTGCGCTGGCGGGTGATGGAGCACCTCGGGATGGCGCTCCTCGCCGGCGTCTCGGCCCACTGGCTCTGGGCTTTCCGGGACAAGGCGGAGCGGCTCGCCGCGGTGGTTCTGGTCGCCGTCCTCGCCGCACTCATCCTCTGGCAGGGGCTCGTCCCCCTTCCCCCCGACGGCCACTCCGCCTTCTCCCGGGCCTGGCGCGATCACCGCTCCTGGCTTCTCGGCGACCTGATGCCCTACCTCGCCGCCGCCCTGGCCCTTTTCGCCCTGGTCTGGGCCTTCTCCCGAGCCCGCTGGCTCCCCGCCCTCCTCACCGGCGCGGTCCTCGCCGAGAGCGCCTTCCTCGGCTTCTCGGTGATCTACTTTCTCTCCTGGGGGGACGTGCCGGAATGGGTGAAATACCCGCGCCCGTCCGCCTCCTGGTATTACCGCCTCACCGCCGCCGCCGTCGACCCCGCGCCCGCTCCGGCTTCCGGGGCAGAGCGGAGCGCCTTCTCGTTCTCGCTTCTCGACCAGACGGCGACTCTCCACGGGGGCGACTACCTCTTCGGCCACTGCTCGAAGCCGCTGGTCCCGCGCCTGAGGGACGTGGTCGAGGAGCTCGCCGAAGGCTACCCCTACGCCCTTCGCCTGAAGGACCCCTCCTCCCGCTTCTATCCGAACATGAGCGTGAGAACCCTCGTCCTGGAGTCGCCCCGGACCCTCACCCGCTCGGCGGCCGACGAGCGGGCCCTCTCCGGGGCGGAGGGCTGGCGGGCCTTCCGCCTCCGCGAGGTCCTGCCCCGCGTCTTCACGCAGGACCGCCTCGTCCTCGCCGCCCCCGCCGAGTCCCGCTCGGAGCTTCTCCGGGGGGATCTCCGGGAGGCGGCCTTCCTGGAGGAGGGGGAGGGGATCAAGATAGACCCGCGCGGGGAACTCCTTCCCTACGGGAGCCTCTTGCGCCTGCGCGCGGCCGGGGGGGAGGATCCCCGGAGCCACTTCGCCGCGCTGCAGGGGATCAACCGGATCCGTTCCGTCTCCGCCCCGACGCCGAACCGGATGATCATCGAGGTCTCCGTCGCCGCGCCCGCCCTCCTCGTCACCACCGACGTCTATTACCCCGGCTGGGGGGTGGCCGTGGACGGGCAAGCCGCCCTCCCGCTCCGGGTGAACTACCTCCAGAGGGGGGTCTGGCTGGAGAAGGGCGACCACCTCGTGGAATGGGCCTTCCGCCCCCCCGCCGTGAAATGGGGTTTCGGTTTGATCGGGATCGGGGTTATCCTCTCGCTAGTGATTTTTATGAGGCCGGCGAGGGAGGAAGATGATAACAAGGAGTAGCGGAGTATTGGAGTAGCGGAGTATTGGAAAACGTCTGCCTGCCAGAGCAATACTCCATCACTCCCATACTCCATTACTCCGATACCCAACTCGGCGAACGCTCTTTCTTCGCTCATGACCCGCATTACCTGCGGCCCACCATGCCCTACCCACGGTTCCGGATCTTCATGCCGCTCTCCGAGCTCGCGCTGTCGCTGCGCGACGCCCTGGTCGGCGCCTGCCCTTCGGCGACCGCCGAATTCGCGGCCGCCTTCGCCCGGCTCTCGGGAGCGGGGCGGGCCGTCCCCGTCGACTCCGGTCGCGGCGGTTTCCGCCTTCTCCTGGAAGAGATGAACCTCCCCCGCGGTTCCGAGATCGTCTTCCCCGCCTACACCTTCCACCCGATGCCGGTGGTGGCGGCCGAGTGCGGGTTCACCCCGGTCTTCGCCGACGTCGACCCCGGCACCTGGACGCTCGATCCCGCCTCGCTCGCCTCCCGGATCACCCCCCGGACCTCCGCGATCGTTCCCACCCATCTCTTCGGCGTCCCGGCGGAGTTGGAGAAGATCCTGGCGCTCGCCCGGGAGAGGAGGATCGCCGTGATCGAGGACTGCGCCCACGCCCTGGGGGCGCTCTGCTCCGGCCGTCCCGTCGGGAGCATCGGAGACGCCGGCCTCTTCACCTTCGCCATGAGCAAGTCGCTCCCCTGCTGGGGGGGCGGGGCGGTGATCGTCCGGGACGCCGCCCTGGCCGATCGGTTGGAAGAGCGCCTCCGCCCCGCCCCCTCCGGTCTCGCCGTTCTCCGGGAGCAGTTCTCCAATATCCTCGCCCTCCTCGTCACCCAGCCCGCCTTCTTCCCCTGGACGCTCTATCCGCTGATCCGGATCGCGACCTCCCGGGGGAGCGGACGGTTCGACGAGCCTTTTCTGGAAGACGTGGTCCCCCCCGCCTCGCCCTCCAGTGATCAGTTATCAGTAATCAGTAATCAGTCACTGATCACTGATCACCGATCACTGATCACTGGTTTATCGCCCTTCCAGGCCTCGGTCGGCCTGCGGCAGCTCCAGCGCTTCCCTGATTTCATCGCCCGCCAGACCCGCAACGCCCGCATCCTTCGGGAAGGGCTGGCGGGGGTGGCGGGGATCGAGCTCCAAGGGGAGGCTCCCTCCGGCTCCTCGGCCTTCCTCTATGTCCGGGCGCGCGTGGAGGAGCCCCGGGGTTTCCGCCGCCGGCTCCTGGCCGAGGGGATCGACACCAAGCCCGACGACATGCGCGACTGCTCTTCCCTCGGCATCTTCGGCGGCCACCCTCCCTGCCCCGTCGCCGCCCGTCTCGGCG
Source organism: uncultured bacterium (assembly GCA_964584165.1). Taxonomy (GTDB): domain Bacteria; phylum Auribacterota; class Erginobacteria; order Erginobacterales; family CAZKCI01; genus CAZKCI01. The sequence goes on along the minus strand of CAZOYW010000006.1, from coordinate 107,184 downwards.
GTCATTGCGTCGAGCTCCCCTGCTCCCCCTTCTATACGGAGCGTCAGATGGAAAAATTAGCGGGGAAGATCGGAGAGGCAATAACCGGTAAGCAGTGAACAGTAAACAGTGAACGGCAAACAGCGGGATGGTTGTTGTGAAAGTCAGAGAAAATCCGGCGGACGGCTATTACGCCAAAAACTTCAGGGAGCTGAGGGTATGCAAAGCCGCCAGATCGTTAGCCAAGGACATCAAGGAAGCGCGCCCCGACTATAGTTTGTGATCCAGCATTCCTAGCGTTCTTCAGGTTGCAGCTTGATTTCCGTGTGGTCGGTTTACTGTTTACGGTTTACTGCTCATGCGCCTCGCCGATGCCATATACTTCGCTCAGGCTATTCTCCGCATGCGTTTGGACCGGCGCCGCCGGGTTCCTCTCTCCGTCCACGTGAGCCTTACCAACCGCTGCTCGAACCGCTGCCTCTACTGCCGCTTCGACCGCCTGCCCCAGCAGGACTTTTGGACCACCGCCGCCCTCCTCCGGGTGCTCTCCGAGATGAAGGCGGCGGGGACCCGGCGGGTCCAGTTCACGGGGGGCGAGCCGATGCTCCGGGAGGACCTCGGCGCCGTCCTCGCGGCCGCCAAGTCGCTCGGTTTCTTCGTCGGCCTCTCCACCAACGGCCGGGGGGTGCCGGAGCGGATCGAGGAACTCCGCCCCGCCGACATCGTCCAGGTATCCTACGACGGTCCCCCCGCCGTGCACGCCCTTCTGCGGGGGAAGAAGAGCGCGGCGGAGGCGCTCGGCGCGATCGAGGCCCTGCAAAAGCGGGGGATCCCGATCTGGACGAACACCGTCCTCACCACGGTCAACTCCGGCTGCGTGGATGAGATCGTCGCCTTCGCCCGGGAGCGCGGCTTCCCGGCGAACTTCGTCCTCCTCGACTACTTCGACGAGCCGCGCGGCCACTTCCACCCCGCCCGCGCCGAGATCGACCGGCTGGTCCTTTCCGGCGCGGCGCGGCGCCATGCGCTCGCGCGCCTGATCGAGCTCAAGAAATCCGGCGCCCCGGTCGGCGGTTCCCTGCCCTATCTCGAGAACGCGCTCCGCTGGACGGAGGAGGGGAGGGTGACCTCGCCGAAGCCCTCGCCGCTCTACCGCTGCTGGGCCGGGCGGGCGACCGCCCATCTCGAGGCGGATGGGAAGCTCTACGCCTGCGGGATGGGCGTGGGGCGGGAGACGGGGGTGGACGCGGTCGGGGAAGGTTTCGCCGCCGCCTGGGCAAGGCTGCGCCCCCTGCCGAACTGCCTCTCCTGCACGATGGCCTGCGGCGTGGAGGCGAACCTGCTCTTCTCCCTCAATCCCCGGGCAATCTGGAACTGGGCGAGGCAACTGTAAGAAAAGCAAATAACAAATCACAAAAAGCAAACTCCAAGCAAAAAATACAAAATACAAACTCCAAATAGCAAGGTGCGCCGGCCGTCTGTTTTGTAGTTTTGTGATTTGTGTTTTTGGGATTTGTTTGGGATTTGTTGTTTGTAATTTGTGATTTTCCCATAGGGATGAGAGATTGCCGGCAATCAGTGGTCCAGTAGTCTTGATCGGAGGAGAGGATGGGGATCACGCCGAACGTCTTGAGGTTCCTCCTCCTGGCGAAAGAGGAGGGGACCGACTTCGCCCGGACCGCGACGGTCGGGCGCCAGAAGCTCGAGCTCTCCTTGAAGGAGACGGCGGCGGTTTTCCGGGAGTTCGGTCGGCGGGAGGGTCTGGAGGCGCTCCGGCGGGCCTGCGCCTCGGGCTACGCCGAAGGCCTGCTCCAGCTCCTGGGCGCTCGCCAGGCGGAGTCCTTCGACTGCTCCGCCTACGAGGGAGCGACCCGGGTCCACGATTTCAACCTGCCGATCCCCGACGAGTGGGCGGGGCGGTTCACGGCCGTGATCGACGGGGGGACGCTCGAGCACGTCTTCAACTTCCCGGCGGCGGTCGGGAACGCCCTGCGCCTCCTCGCGGTCGGGGGGCGCTATCTCGGCGTCTCCCCGGCCAACAACTATTTCGGCCACGGCTTCTACCAGTTCAGCCCCGAGCTCTGGTACCGGGTTTTCTCGCCCGAGAACGGCTTTCGCGTCCTTAGGATGTTCTGCCACGAAGGTCGGGAGACGAGGGAGTGGTTCAGCGTCCCCGACCCCGTCCGGGCCGGCCGGAGGCTCTCCGCGCTCACCTCCGCCCCTCTTCTCCTCCTCATCCTGGCGGAGAAGGTCGAGGAGCGCCCCCTCTTCGCCTCGCCCCCCCTCCAGTCCGACTACCTCCCCCTCTGGAGCGGTCCGGCGGGTTCGGAAGCGGCGTCCGCCCCCGGCCGCCTGGACGGCCTGAAGAAGAGGTTTGTCCTGCGGCTGCGCCGGATCGTTCCTTTCTTATACCCCCGCCGCCGCTTCCCGCCGGAGTTCCAGCCTTTTTCGCCGGGGCGAAAAAGATAGTGATCAGTAATCAGTTATCAGTAATCAGTAAAAACGATCTTTTGTGCCGCCGATGCGTTGTCTTCGGTGACTGATCACTGATTACTGATCACTGATTACTGATCACTGATTACTGATTTCTGATTACTGATTACTGATCCTCTCCAGTGTGATAAATTGCCCCTTCCGCAAAAGGAGTCCGCAATGAAACGACGCTTCACCAACGTTCTGGTCATCGGCGGCGGCGGCTACGTCGGCGCCGTCCTCGTCCCCAAGCTCCTGAAGAAGGGCTACCGGGTCACGGTCTACGACCTCTTCATCTATGGCGAGAAGGTCTTCGACGCCGTCCGGAAGAACCCCAACCTGTCCCTGGTCCAGGGGGACGTCCGCGACCTGAAGAAACTAGAGGGAGTTCTCAAGGGCCAGGAGGCGATCATCCACCTCGCCTGCATCTCCAACGACCCCTCCTTCGAGCTCGATCCCGCCCTGGGCAAGTCGATCAACTTCGACTGCTTCGAGCCGCTGGTTAGGGCGGCGAAGCGGGCGGGGGTCAAGCGCTTCGTCTACGCCTCCTCCTCCAGCGTCTACGGGGTCAAGTCCTGCGAGAACGTGGACGAGACGATGGAATGCTCCCCGCTCACCGACTACTCCAAGTTCAAGGCTCTCTGCGAGCAGGTCCTCCTGAAGCACGCCGACGATTCCTTCGTCGGCCTCATCCTCCGCCCGGCCACCGTCTGCGGCTACTCCCCGCGCCAGCGCCTCGACTTGATCGTGAACATCCTGACCAACACCGCGGCGAACCAGGGTTCGCTCGCGGTGGACGGGGGGGCCCAGAAGCGCCCCAACATCCACATCGAGGACGTGACCGACCTCTACGTGAAGGCGCTGGAGTATCCCGACGAAAAGGTCAACCGGAAGGTCTTCAACGCCGGCTACGAAAACCACTCCCTGAGAGAACTCGCCGAGAAGGTGCGGGCGATCGTCAACCCCGCGCTCGAGATCGCGGTCCGGCCGACCAACGACCAGCGCTCCTACCACATCTCCTCGAAGAAGATCGCCGCCGAGCTCGGCTTCGTCCCCCGCCACACGATCGAGGAGGCGGTCCGGAACCTGAAGGACGCTTTCGACCGGGGCCTCCTCCCCGACCCGCTCCGCAACCCGATGTATTTCAACATCAAGAGGATGAAGGAGATTAAGCTCAAGTAATCAGTGACCAGTAATCAGTGATCAGCAACCGCACGAACAATCTCGAAGGCGGGGAAGTGCGTGTTTACTGATTACTGATAACTGATAACTGCCTCCCCTGGAGAGATACGAATGAAAGTCCCCTATTCCTACCTCCGCGAGCAGTTCGCCGAACCCCAGCCGATCCTCGACGCCCTGAAGGAGCAGCTCGAGCGCTGCGAGTTCACCTTCGGGAGAGAGCTCGAGGAGTTTGAGAGAAAGATGGCGGGCTACGCCGGCGCCCGATACTGCCTGGGGACCTCCTCCGGGACGATGGCCCTCTCCATGCTCCTGAAAGCCGCCGGGGTGAAGCCGGGAGACGAGGTGATCACCGTCTCCCAGACCTTCATCGCCACCATCGGCTCGCTCGTCGCGGTGGGGGCGCGCCCCTACTACGTGGACGTCCTCGACGACTTCACGATCGACCCCTCCCGGATCGAGGAGGCGGTCAACTCGCGGACCAAGGCGATCATGCCGGTCTGGTATTCCGGGGCCCCGCCCCGGATGGAGGAGATCATGGAGATCGCCCGGAAGCGCGGGCTCGAGGTGATCGAGGACTCCTGCTGCGCGATCGGGGGGAGGATCGGGAAGAAGCACGCCGGCACCTTCGGGGTCGGCGGGGCCTTCAGCGTCCATCCGCTCAAGAACCTGAACGTTTGGGGCGACGGCGGTTTCGTCGTCACCGACTCGAAGGAGATCTACGACCGCGTCCTCCTCCTGCGCAACCACGGGCTGCGCACCCGGGACGAGGTGGACGTCTACGGCTACAACGCCCGCCTCGACACGATCCAGGCGATCGTGGGGAACCACCTCTTCCCCTCCGTGGACGAGATCACGGAGAAGCGGATCGCAAACGCCGCCCGCTACGACCGGGCCCTCTCCGCCCCCGAGCTCAAGGACTTCGTCACCCTTCCCCCCCGCCGCCCCCAGACCCGCCACGTCTACCACATGTACATGTTCCTGGCCCGGCGGCGGGACGAGCTCCTCAAGCGGCTGATCGAGCGCGGGATCGAGGCCAAGGTCCACTACCCCATACCGAATCACCTCCAGAAGGCTTCCCTCGACCAGAGGCCCCCCTTCGGTCGGGGCGACCTCTCCCGGACGGAGGCCCAATGCAAGTCCCTGATCACCCTCCCCGTCCACCAGCACCTCGGCCGGGAGCAGATCGAGTATGTGATCGGGGAGGTGAGGAGCTTCTACCTCGGTAGCCGCTGAGGCGGCGATAGGCCCTATAGGTCTTATAGGTCCTATAAGACCTATAGGACCTATAAAAAGCAGCGCCATGAAAGTCCCCTACGTCGACATCGCCGCCCAGTTCCGGGGCAACCCGGACTACCGCCGGGCGATCCAGGAGATCCTTGACTCCGGCCAGTTCGTCCTCGGCCCGGCGGTCGAGGAGTTCGAGAGGAACTTCGCCCGCCTCTGCGGGGTTAAGCGCGCGGTCTCGGTGGCCAACGGGACCGACGCGATCTTCCTGGCTTTGAAGCTTCGCGGCGTGGGCCCGGGGGACGAGGTGATCACCGTCCCCAACACCTTCCTCGCCACCGTGGGGGCGATCGCCGCCTGCGGCGCCTTCCCGCGCCTGGTCGACGTGCGGGAGGACTACAACATCGATCCGGAAGCGCTCCGCCGGGCGGTGAACCGGAAGACCCGAGCGGTCGTCCCCGTCCACCTGACCGGGAACCCGGCCCCGATGGACGAGATCATGGCGATCGCGGCTGAGCGCGGTCTCGCCGTGGTCGAGGACGCGGCCCAGGCGGTCGACGCGGCCCTGGACGGGAGGAAGACGGGGGGGTTGGGCGAGCTGGGCGCCTTCAGCCTCCACCCCCTGAAGAACCTGAACACCTGCGGCGACGGGGGCGTGATCACCACCGACCATGAGGAATGGGCGGACAAGCTCTCCCGGATGCGCAACCACGGCTTGAAGGACCGGAACGAGTCGGAGGGCTTCGCCTACAACTTCCGCCTCGACTCGATCAAGGCGGCCGTGGCGAACCTCCAGATCCCCGGGATCGCGAAGGTGACCGATGCCCGCAACCGCAACGCCAAGCTCTACGACGCGGGGTTGAAGGACCTCGCCCCGCGGTTGATCCTCCCCCCCCGCAACCCGCGCGCCCGCCACGCCTTCCACACCTATGTCGTCCAGGCCGAGCGGCGGGACGATCTCGTCGATCGCCTCGCCCGCGCGGGCGTCGAGACGAAGATCCACTACCCGATCCCCGTTCACCTGATGGAAGCCGCCCGCCCCTACGGCTATCGGCGGGGGGACTTCCCCGTCGCCGAGGCGCAGGCCTCGCGGATCGTCTCGCTCCCCGTCCACCAGCATCTCAGCGAGGAGCAGATCGGGTATGTCGTCGATACGGTGCGGGAGTTCTATCTGGGCCGACGGTGAGGCGGCTATAGGTCCTATAGGTCTTATAGGTCCTATAGGACCTATAGGACCTATAAAATCATGGGCGCGGCGTCGCCCGGTCAGCGCTTCTCAACCGGGAACAGGAACCTCCGCAGCCCGAAGACCGCCCGGGCGGGGAGGAGAAGGCCGAGGAGCCCCCGCCCCCCGATGACATAGCGTCCCCCCTCGACCTTGAGCTCCCGCAGGGCGACCAGCCGCTCCAGGCGGATCGCGACCATCCCTTCCGGGGTGTAGGTGGACCCGATCTCCTTCGCCGGGATCAGCCCCCCGGAAGCGCCGTGGACCAGGATGCGGATCCTCCTCGCCGTCTCGCTCATGTTGAAGAAGTGGAAGTAGACGTAGGCGGAGGAGGCGTAGAGGCCGAAGACGTAGAGGGCGGTCCAGGCGACGGATCCTCCCGCCGCGCGCTCGGGGACGAGGAGGGAGAAGAGGACCAGGAGCGGGATGAGACCGATCGGGCCGGAGAGGATCGCGCCCTTCTGCCGGTCGGCGGGCGCGCGGAAGAGCTTTAAGGCCCGGGTCAGGACGAGATGGACGAGGAAGGGGAGGAGCGCTCCCCCGACGACCAACCCCAGGACGATCATCGCTCCGCTTCCGTTCATGTTTCAACCGCCCTCTGGTGTCGGTGGGAGCGGCTTCTCGCCGCGATTGGGTGGTAGCGACATTCTTGCCTGCACCGAGTTCCGAGGGGTCGCGATCCTCTCCGGCCCGGATCGGGGCCCCGACAAACAGCAGCCTTATTCACCATCATCCTTCTCCCAGCGGCAGCTTGAGCAGGCGGCGGTAGGCGAGGAAGATCCGGGAGAGGACCCGCCCGCCCAGGGTGATGCCCCAGGCGTCGTACTTGAAGGCGACCAGGCCGTCCTTGACCAGGTCCCGGAAGCGCTCCTCGAAAAGGGCGTCGCGGGTGAAAAGGGAGCGGATCTCGTCCGCGGTGAGCCCCTTCTCCCCCGCGCCCTTCACCAGGAGGACGATCTTCAAGGACGGGCAGCCCGCCTGGATCGGCGGATAGGTCATGATGTAGGCGGCGGAGAGGGCGAGGTGCCAGAGGAAGGCGAAGAGGAGAAGGCCGGCCCGTCCCGGACCGGCGGCGCCGGCGGCCAGGTAGAAGGGGAGGGGGAGGGCGGCGAAGATGACGAAGAGGCGGGTCATCTCCCGCTCTGGCCGCCCCCTCCGCCAGAGGGCGGCGTGGAGGAAAAAGGCGACGAGGAAAGAAGCGGTTCCCAGGGCGATGACGAGGGGTCCGGTCATTTTCTCCCTGCAGGCCGCGGTGGCGGCCATCGAAGAGGAAAATATACCGAAGCGAGCCCCCCCTCAAGCAGTATCTGGCGTTCGGCCGTTTTAGGGTATACTGTTCCGGATTATTCATGGCGATCTTTCGATCGCCATGAATAATCCGGAATAGTGCCTTGAGCTGTAACCGCCGGCGCCTCCGCGTGGTTTGGGCCGGTTGATCGCTTGTTTAGCTCCCGAGTCCCGATGAAGATCCTCTTCGTCCAGCGCCAGGTCTTCGCCCTCCCCGGGATCGCCTCCCTCGCCGCCGCCTCCGCCCGGGCCGGTCACACGTGCCTGGTCCTGATGGAGAACGCCGAGAAGGACCTCCCGCGGGAGATCGCCGCCTTCGGACCCGACGCGGTCGGGATCACGCTCTGCTCCAGCGACCTCAACTGGTTCCGGGCGGTCGTCCCCGCGATCCGGCGGGCGGCGCCGGCGGCCTTCCTCCTCGCCGGGGGCATCCACCCCACCATCCACCCCGCGCTCCTCGAGGAGACGAAGGAGCTCGACGCGATCTGCGTGGGGGAGGGGGAGGAGGCGGTGGTCGAACTCCTGGCGGCGCTGGGGAAGGCGAACAAAGCAGTGATCACTGGTATCCGGAACCTCCATGTCCGCCGCCAGGGGAAGATCTACCGGAACCCCTTGCGCCCGCTCATCGCCGACCTCGACGCCTACCCGGAGGACCGCGAGGTCTACTTCCGCCGCTACCCGCGGCTCGCCGACGACACCCTCCTCCAGTACCTCTCCTCCCGGGGCTGCCCCTTCCCCTGCTCCTTCTGCGTCAACGAGACGCTCAACCGGCTTTTCAAGGGGCTGGGGCCGGTGCAGCGCCGCCAGTCGCCCGAGTTCGCACTCGGGGAGCTCATCCGGCTCCGGGACCGCTATCGGAAAGCGGAGACGGTTTTCTTCATCGACGACCTCTTCCTCCTCGACCGGGACTGGCTCAAAAGCTTCCTCCCCCGCTATCGGAAGGAGATCGGCCTCCCCTACATCTGCTCGGCCGGGCCGGGGACGATCGACGCCGAGGTCGCCGACCTCCTCCGGGATACCGGCTGCGCCAGCGTCGAGTTCGGGATCGAGACCGGGAGCGAGGAAAAGCGCCGGGGAGTCTTCAACAAGAAGGCCTTCACCGACGCCGAGTTCCGCCGCCAGATCGGCCTGGTCAAGGAGCGGGGGATCGAGGTCTACGCCCCCTCCATGTTCGTCTTCCCCGGCGAGACCGTCGCCGACGCCTTCCGCACGGTCGAGCTCTACCACGAGCTCAAGGTGGACCACCCCTTCTCCAGCTTCCTCTTCCCCTACCCCGACACCCGGATCTTCGACGCGGCGGTCCGGGCGGGGTGCATCCCCCCCGATTTCAAAGCCGAGGACCTCCCGGGGAACTACTTCACCCGCTCGGTCTGCGCCATTCCCGACCGCCGGACGATCGAGAACGTCCAATACCTCTTCTACTTCTTCGTCCGCTTTCCGGGTTTTTACCGCCGCTTCCGCTGGCTCGCTCGCCTGCCTTTCCCTTTGCGGGGGGTCCGCTACGCGGGATTGTTTTTCTGGTTCAAGAACTGGAAACGGATGGGCTATGGCGAGGCGATCCGCTACTTCTGGCGCTTCCGGCGGTCCCGCTGAGGTCGGCGGCCCCCCTGGCTGGGGACGGCCGCGGATGGGGTATAATGGAATAAAATGTACTCGATCAATTTCCTCCGCCGCGTTGACGCCTCGGCCGGCTTCTTCCTGGGCCGCCTGGCCGGCCTTTTTCGTCGCCGGCGGAGGGGAAACGTGGCCCCGGCCCCGGGTTCGTCGCCCCGCATCCTCTGCGTCAAATGCTGGGGGATCGGATCGATCCTTCTGATCTCGCCCACCCTCCGGGCCATCAAGGGGCGCTGGCCCCGGGCCTGGATCGATTTCCTCACCCTTCCGGAGACGGCGGAGGCCTGCCGCCTGATCCCGGAGATCGACCGGGTGGTCACGGTCGATCTCCGCCGGCCGTCCTTCCCCCTCGCCGTCCTCAAGCTCTTCGCCGCGGTCCGCGCCGCGCGCTATGACCTGGTGATCGACTTCGAGTTCTCCTCCAACTTTACCGCCCTGGTCGCCTTCTCGTCCGGCTCACCCTCGATCGGCTTCACCTCCCTGAAGCCGGAGCGGGACGCCCTCTACGACGTCGGGGTCGTCTTCGACCACTCCCTCCATGCTCGGGACTGCTTTGGCCGGATCGCCGCCTTCCTGGGCTGCGCGGAGGCGAGCGAGCCCCGGGTGGCCACCGGCCCCGCGGCCCTGGACGCGGCCCGCTTCCCCTTCCTCTCCCGCCCCTTCGCCGTGGTCAACCCCAACGCGGGCGACCTCTCCCTCCAGCGCCGCTGGCCCCGGGACCGGTACATCGCCGCGATCCGGGGGCTCCTGGACCGGACCGACCTCGCCGTCGCCGCCATCGGCGGCCCCGCCGACCGCGAGTACATGGCTCCCCTGGTCGAGGCCTTCCGGAAGGAGGAGCGCCTGATCCCCCTGGTCGGGACGCTCACCCTCGCCGAGCTCGCCGGACTTCTCCGCCGGGCCGCCCTCTACATCGGGAACGACAGCGGCCCGATGCATCTCGCCGCCACGCTGGGGACGCCCTGCGTCGCCCTTTTCGGGCCGGAAACCCCCCGCCTCTACGGCCCGCTCCCGCCCGAGCGCCACGAGGTCCTCTACTCCCGCCGCCACTGCAGCCCCTGCCTCAACGTCTACCGCTACAAGATGGCCAACTGCCGGGACAACCGCTGCCTCCAGGCGATCGGGACCGAGGAGGTGGTCGCGGCCGCCCTCCGCCTCCTTGCCGCCCGCCCGGAGGTGAAGCGGTGAGGCATCCCCTCCTCCTCAAGCCCCGCCGGGCCCTTCCGCTCCTCTTTCGGACCGCCCGCTGGTACGCGTCCTACCTGCGCTCCCGCCCCCGTCCGATGGCCTGCGGCTGCTACATCACCACCCGCTGCAATTTTGCCTGCTCCTTCTGCGAGATCAGGAAGCACCCGGGGTCCCCGACCCTCGGGCGCGAGGAGATCCTGAGGTTGGCCCGGGAGCTGGGGAACCTCTCCTGCGCCTACTTCAGCATCAGCGGCGGCGAGCCGCTCCTCCTCCCCTACGCCGAGGAGGCGCTCGCGGCGGCGCGCGCCGGGGGCGTCCTCTACACGCACCTGGTGACCAACGGCTCCCTTCTCGACCGTTCGCGGGCGGCCTCCCTCCGGGCCGCCGGCGTGGACGAGGTCTCGATCAGCATCGACGGCTCGCCCGCGTTCCACGACGCCATCCGGGGAAAGCCGGGCGCGCACGTCGGGGCGCTCCAGGCGGTGGAGGCGCTCCGCGCCGCCGCCCCGGCGACGGCGGTGGTCCTGAACGCCGTGGTCATGCCCGACCGGCCGGAGGAGGCCTTAAGCGTCCTCCGCCTGGCCGGGGAGGCGGGGGTGAAGATGAAGATCCAGCCGCGCAACTCCCACCCGGCCTTCGACGGCGCCGCCGGGGAGCGGTCCGCCCCCCCGCCGGACCCGGCGCGGATCGAGGCGGTCTTCCGGGAGCTCGCCCGCTCGCGGCGGGTGATCAACTCCGACCGTTTCCTCCGGGCCGCCGCCGAGTTCCTCGTCCGGGGCCGGACGGACGTTTTCGCTTCCCGGCCCTGCCTTTTCGGCTATCATCACCTGGAGGTCTGGCCGGACGGGACGGTCTTCCCCTGCCTCGAGGGGATGGGCTGGCGGTCCCCCTTCCGGCTCCGGGACTGGCCCGGAGTCATGGCGACTCCGGAATACCGGCGGACGCTCGCTTCCCTGGCCGGTTGCGCCCGCTGCCGGACCACCTGCTACGTCTGCTACCTCGAGACCCGCTTGAGTTTTCCGCCGGGCAACCTCCTCCGCCACCGAAGATGAACCGCTCCCTGCGCTCGGCCCTCTCCGACCTCCTCGCCGGGGTGGAGGACGTCGCGGTCCGCGTCCTCTACTTCTTCAACAGCATCGACACCTACTACGCGATCGCCGGGATCGGGGTCTTCCTCCTCCTCTCCCCTCCCTGGTCGGCCGCGACCCTCTGGGCCCTCCCGGCGGCGGGGGCGGTCTACGCGATCTGCCGGATCGGCGACTTTCACCCCTGGCTCTCCCTGGCCGTCCCGGCGGCGGCCGCTTACTGGTGGCTCATGGGCGTCCTGGCGCCGGGGACGCTCGCCGCCGCGCTCCTCCTCCAGATCGCGGTCTTCGCCGCGGTCCAGCTCCTCTTCATGGGCATCCCCAACGGCCTGGTCAGCCGCGACGGCTCGGTCCCCTTCCGGATGCTCTGGAACTCCTGCTGGACGGTCGCCCCGACCACGGTCAGCCTCTCGATGTCGGTCGCCTTTTCCGGCTTCCTGACGCTCTCTCTTCTCGCCGCCGCCCGGGGGAGTTTAACGGCCGCCGCTCCCTTCCCTCTCCTCCTTCTCTGGGCGGCGGCGGTGCGCAAGCTCCTCCCCCGCATCCTCTCGGACCCGGCGTCCGGCCCCGCCCTCCCCGCTCTCGCCCCCGCCCGCCGCCTGATCATCCTCAACATCGACGGCGTTCGGCGGGACGTCTTCGACCGGATCGCCCGACCGTCGCTCCGGTCCTTCGCGGGGGAGGGGACGGAGATCCTCCCGGGGCTCCGGACGGTCTACCGGGCCCTGACCAACCCGGCCTTCGCCAGCATCCTCACCGGCGCGCCGCCCCGGGTCCACGGCGTCCTCAACAACAACCTCGGCCAGCGGATCCGGGTCGAGGGGCTGCCCGACCTCACGCCGACGGTCCTCTACGGATCGATGCACGTGCGCCACTTCTCCAAGCCGGAGTGGGAGGTGAAGGTCGTCCCGATCGCCGCCGTCTCCTGCTGGCGGATCGACGAGCTCGCGCTGGCGGAGCTCCAGCGCGACCTGCTCGGCCGCCCCGAGGTCCGGCTCTTCGTCTTCGACATCAGCGAGGCGGATTTCGTCGGCCACGCCTATGGCTCCGCTTCCGCGCTCTACCGGGAGTCGCTGGAGCGGACCGACGAGCGCCTCGGCCGCTTCTTCGGCTGGCTCCGCCGAGAGGGGCTGGAGGCGGAGACGGCGGTGATCGTCTGCTCCGACCACGGGATCGCCGGGATCGACCACTCCTACCTCCTCGCCCCCTCCGAGCGGATCGTCCCCTTCATCGCCCGCGGGCCGATGATCCGGCGGGGCGCCCGGGTCGAAGCCTCCGGGACGATCATGGACATCGGGGCGACGGCGGCGGCCATCCTCGGCCTCCGCCCGCCCGCCCGCTCGGCCGGGCGGGTGCTCCGGGAGATCTTCGAGACGGGGGAGGGGACGCGATGAGGGTGGCGCTCGTCCGCTATCACGACCGGGCGATGGTCAACACCCGGGAGCTCCCCTCGGTGGTCGACCGGATGGGCGTCTGGCCGCCGCTCGGTCTCGCCTACCTGGGAGGGGCGCTGCGGGCCACCGGCCACGAGGCCGCCCTCTTCGACTGCGTCCGGGAAGGGTGGGGGGCGGACGACCTCCGGCGCGCCCTCGAGCGCTGGCGCCCCGACCTCGTGGGGATCACCGCCACCACGCCGGAGATCCAGGGGGCGGTGGAGGCCGCTTCGCAGGCGCGGGAATGCGCCCCCCGGGTGGTGGTTGGCGGCCCCCACGTCTCGCTCCTCCCCCGCGAGACCCTCTCCCACCGCTGTTTCGACTTCGCCGTCGCCGGGGAGGGCGAGGAGGCGCTGCTCGTCCTCCTCGACGCCCTGCGGGGAGGGGGCGACTTAGCCGGGGTCCCCGGACTGGTCTGGAGGAGGGGGGGGGAGACGGTCTGCAACCCCTCCGCCGTGGTCGAGGACCTGGACGGGATCCCGCTCCCCGCCCGCGACCTCATCCCCCCCCGCCGGTACGGCCGGGCCGACGCCCGTTCCCCGATGGCGACGATGATCTCCACCCGGGGCTGCCCTTTCCGCTGCGGCTTCTGCCACCGCCCGCCGGAGCAGCGGCGGGTGAGGCACCGCTCGCCCGAGCTGGTCGCGGAGGAGATGGAGCGCCTCGCCGTCGACGAGGGGGTGAGGGAGATCATCTTCTGCAACGACATGCTCACCGTCAACGCCGCCCAGATCGAGTCCCTCTGCCGCTCGATCCGGCGCCGGGGGCTGCGCCTCCGCTGGCAGGGCGCGACCCGCGTGGACATCGTTTCGGCCGACTTGATGAAGCTGATGAGGGAGTCGGGCTGCCGGCAGCTCAAGTTCGGAGTGGAGTCGGGCTCCCAGGCGATCCTCGACCGGATGGAGAAGGGGATCACAATCGCCCAGGCAAAGGCCGCCTTCGCCGGGGCCCGGGCGGCCGGCCTGAAGACCGGCGCCTACTTCATCCTGGGCTACGCCGGGGAGACGCCCGAGACGATGGCGGCGACGATCCGCCTCGCCCGCTCGCTCGCACCCGACTACGTGATGTTCTACCCCGCGGTCCCGCTCCCCGGCACCCTCCTCCACGAGGACGCGGTCCGGGAGGGGCTGATCGACCCGGACTACTGGCGCCAATACACGCTGGGCCTCCGTTCCGACCGCCTCCCCTACCTCGTCCCCGACCTGGAATCCTGGCTCCGCCGCGCCTTCGCCGCCTTCTACCGCCGCCCGTCCTACTGGGCGAGGAAGCTCAAGGACCCGATGGCCTGGCGGGCGCTCCTGCGCCGGCCGGACCTGGTCCGCTCCCTCTTCTCCCCCCGGACCTAAAGCGGGCAGCATCCCCTCGGCAGGCGGCGGAGGGTTGTGCTACAATCCCCGGCAGCCGCGCCCGGCCGCCTCCGCCATGAAAGTCGCCATCGTCTACCCCAACCTCGACGGCACCGTCCCCAGCCTGGACATGGGGGTGGCCTACCTCGCCACCTACCTCAAGGAGCGCACGGGGCACCAGGTGCGGATCATCGACCCCACCTTCCGCCGCCGCGACTGGCGGTCCTACATCGAGGGCGAAATCCGCCGCTTCCAACCCGACGCGGTCGGGATCTCGGTCGTCTCCCTCTACTTCGACTACGCCCGGGAAATCGCCCGGCGGATCAAGCGGATCCGGCCGGTCCCGATGATCGTCGGGGGTTTCCAGGCGATGATGGCCCCCGAGGAGACGATGCGGGTCCCGGAGTTCGACGCCCTCTGCATCGGCGACGGCGAGGAGGCCCTGGCGGAGTGGCTCCAAGCGCTCGAGGGGAAGCGGGATCTCTCCGGGGTCAGGGGGATCTGGTACCGCCGGGGCGGGGAGATCGTCCGGAACGAGCCCCGGCCGCACAACCCCGACCTCGATTCCCTCCCCGTCCCCGACTACGACCTCTTCGCCGACATCGACAAGTACCTCTACTTCCTCCAGCGCCTTTACGTCATCGGCAGCCGGGGCTGCCCCTACGACTGCGCCTTCTGCGCCGAGTCGATGCTCAAGGGCGTCTGCCCGGGCCGGCGCTTCCGCCTGCGCGACCCCCGCCGCTACGTCCGCGAGATCAAGGTCCTCTACGACCGCTACCGGCACCGGGGGATGAAGGCGGCCCACCTCTACGACTCCGTCTTCAGCTTCGATCTCGACTGGCTCAAGGCCTGGGCGGACGAGTACCGCTCCCTCGGCCTCGACCGCGCGCTCCCCTACTCGGCCTTTCTCAAGGCGGACCGGCACAACGCCTCCGAGGAGAAGCTCGACCTGATGAAAGAGAGCGGCTGCGTGCAGGTGCGGATCGGGATGGAGTCGGGCGACGACGCGATCCGGGAAACGGTGCTCCGGAAAAAGGGGAGCTCGGGGAGCGTCTTCCCCGAAATCGTCGACAGCTGCAACCGGCGCGGCATCATCGTCAAGACCTACGCCATCTTCGGGATTCCCGGGGACACCAAGCGGACGATCCGGGCCACCTACAATCTGGCCCGGCGCATGGAATTGCACGTGCCGCTTTTCTTCTCCTATACGCCGCTGCCGGGCACCGATCTCGCCACCCGGGCGGCGGAGATGAACGAGTCCGCCGACGCCCAGACGATGTACTCGTTCCATTACAGCCGGGGGGCGAAGAACCCCGGCGTGCCGCCCTCCTTCGTCCCCCGGATGATCCTGAAGACCTACCTCGTCTTCGGCGGCCGCCTGGTCTGGATGACCTTCCTCGCCAACCCGATGATCTTCCTCCCCCGGATAATCTCCCGGCTCTTCCGGGGGGTCCAGTGGTCCAATTCCATACTCAGCGCCTTCGGCTACGCTCTGATCAGCCCGGAGTTCTGGCCGGCGCTCTCCTCCCGGATCGAGAGGCGATGGCTGCGGAAGCACCGATCCCGTCCGGCCGCCTTGTCCGCCGAGTAGCGCTCGGCGGCGCGGCCCTTCTTCTGGCGACCGCCCTCTGGACGAGGGGAAAGGCCGTCTTCGTCGATTCCTCCTATTTCCTGATGGCCGCCAGCCTCTGCCGGGACGGCGACCTCTTCCTTTACGACCAGGAGGCCAAGATCCCCCAAACCGAGCGGCACCTGACCGTCACCGGCCATCTCGCCGTCCCGCACACGGTGGGGAGCGCCCTCCTCTCCTGCCCCTTCCTCTTCGCCGGCCGGGCGGCGGCGAGACTGGCGCGCCTTCCGGTCGAAGGAGACTGGTCCGCCTCCCCCGCCTCCGGGCCGGTCGACCGCTTCCGCCTCTTCTGGTACAACGCCACCGCGGTCTTCTGCGGGTTCGCCGCCCTCCTCGTCCTCTACCGCCTCTGCCGCCGTCTCGGCTCCGGTTGCGCGCCGGCGCTCATGGCGCTGGCGGCGGTCCTCTTCAGCACCGAGTGGTGGTGGCTCCTCTTCTTCAAACAGGGGGGATCGGAGCTGATCGCGCTTCTCCTGATCGGTCTCCTCCTCCACCTCGTCCTCTCCCTCCATTTCTCGCCCTCCTTTCCCCGCTTCTGGGGTCTCCTCCTCGGCCTCCTCCTGGGGATGGCCGCCCTGGTCCGGATCCAGTCGGCCTTCTGGGGGATTTTCCTGGCCACGGCCGGGATCGGCTGGTGGAGGTCGGGGCGGCTCCGGGGCCTCTCCCTCCTGGCGGCGTGGATCCAGGGAGCGGCCGGCTTCGCCCTGGCGGTTCTGCCCCAGGCCCTCGTCTTCCGGGCTTGGTTCGGGTCCTGGAACCCGGACCTCTACGGGGCGGCGGTGGCCCGGGAGTCGCTCTCCCAGGTCGCTCGTCTTCTCCTCCGCCAGCCCGATTTCCTGACCCTGAGCATCGTCCCGCTGCTCGGCCTCGCCGGTTTGTTTCTCGCGCCCCGCCGCTTTCGCCCGGTCGTTCTTCCGCTCTGGGGGGTGATCGCGCTGGCCTTCGCCATCAGCCTCTTCCGGCGGGGCCATATCGAGGCGCAGCTCTATCTCAGCTCCCGCTACAGCCTTTCCCTGGCGCCGGCTTTCGTGCTGGGGCTGACCTTTCTCTTCCGCCGGCGCTGGGCGGGCGCGGCGTGGGCGGCGGCCGCGCTCTTCCTCGCCTACGTCACCTTCGTCAAGCTTTCTCTCTGGTATCTCCCCTGGTGGTACCGGACGGCCCCGCTTCTCCCGTCCGCCGCCCGGGAGATCGCTTCGCCGGAGAACCCGATCGCGGCGGTCCGCGCCGCCCTCCGGGTGCTCCCCCGCGCCGGCGCTCTCCTTTCTCCCCTTCTCCAGGTCCCCCGTTCGGACTACTGGTGGAGTCTCCTTGTCCTCTTCCCCGGGGTGCCCCTCGCCGCCGCGGTCGCGGCGCTCCGCCGCCGCCTCTCCCGCCCCGCCCGCTTCCGCCTGGCGGCGTTTGCCCTCGCCGCCCTGGCCGCCGCCAATCTGGCCGCGGTCGCCGCCGCTCTCCGCCGGACCGCCGCCGCGGTCGAACGCTGGGAGCGCGCGGGGCGCTACGCCGGCTGCTGGCGGACGCTCCCCTTCGACTGGTCCAACTGCGTCGACGACCTGCAGATGCGCGCCCGCCTCTACCTGAGGGACGGCCAGGATGAGGAAGCGCTCCGGATGGGGCTGGCCGCCGCCGCGGTCAAGCCGATCCCGGAGGGGGAGGTCCCGGACCTCCTCCTCCAGCTCCGGCGCCATCCCGTCCTCGGGCCGCGCCTCTGGGAGGAGCTTCGCTCCCGCTACGGAGTCCCGGGTGCGGTCAAGGGGGCGCGGGAGAGGAGCGGGGGCGGACTCGAAATCCTCCTCGACCGCTCCGGGGGGCCCTTCAGCGACCTGATCGTGGTCTTCCCGACCGCCCTCGCGGAGACGCCCGTGGTCGAGGTCTCGTCGGACGGGATCTCCTGGGAGGCGCCCCTGCGGATGGAGCGGTGGGAGGACGCGCTCTGGGTCTGGGACTTCTATGAGCGTCCTTGGAACTCGGTCCGGATTCTCGGCCTCCCCCCATCCGCCGGGACGTCCCCCCGGGAGGTCTTCGCGATCATGTCCCCCCGTCACGGCCGGTCCGCGAGATGAAAGGCACCGCATCCGGCGACCGCCTGGCCTGGATCCTTCTCGTCGCCGCCCTGCTCGCGTCCGGTGGCTACCTCGCGGTGGAGTCCGCCCGCGACGCCGGCTGGAGCGACTGGTCCTTCGGCGACGCCCAGACGCTCCTCACCTGCCGGTTCTGGGGGCGGGACGGCTTCCTCCGCCACCGGTTCCTCTTCATCGCCCACGGCTACGCGCGGGCCGTCCGGTTCCTCGACGAGCCCCCTCTCCGCCATCTCGCCCACGGGACGGACTGGGCGGTCTCTCCCCTGGTCGGCCCCCGCCTCTACTACACCCACTACCCCAGCGGCTACCTGGTCCTTCCCGCCCTCCTCTGGAAGCTGGGGCTCGCCACCTATCCTCTCCTCTCCAAGTACGCGCTCCTCCTCTCCTTAAGCTCCGTGGCCCTGTTCTTCTTCGCCCTCCGGCGCCTCTGCGGCGGGACGGTCGCCCTCCTCGCCTGTCTCTACTACCTCACGAGCCGCGGCTTCCTCCGCTACGCCTTAAGTCTCGCCCAGATGCCCGGGGACGACCTCCTCCGCTTCGCCGTGATGGCGGCGACGGTCTGGGAGCGGGAGAGGCCGTCCCGCCGCCGCGCCCTTCTCACCTGGCTTCTGCTCTTCGCCGTGGCCGCCCACGGCTTCGACGCCGTCCTCTTCTCCTTCTTCTGGATCGTCGGCTTCGACCTCATCGCGGGCCGGCGGCGCTGGCGCCGCTGGGCCTTGATGGCGGCCGCCCCCCTTCTCGCCTACGGCCTGCAGTTCTGCCAGAACGCCTGGTACCTCGGCTGGGCCGACGCCTGGCTCGACGTCCGGGAGACCTTCCTCAGCCGCTCCCGGGCCGGGACTTCCCAGTTCCGCCTGATCCCGAGCACGCTCCGCTTCGTTTTCGACGAGCAGGCGATCTACGTCCGCAACGTCCCCCGCTATCTTCTCCCCCCCGTTCTCCTCGGGGCCGCCTGGGCGGCCTCTGCGGCCGGCGCTATCTGGTCCTGGCGCCGCCGCCTTCTCTCCCCGGCCGGCCTGCCCGTCCTCCTCCTCCTCCTCGCCGGCGGCCTCCTCTTCCCCCTTCTCGTCCCCGTCTCCGGGGCGATGGCCTACCAGACCCGGCAGATCGGCCCCTTCCGTTCCCTCCTCGTGGCCGCTGCCCTCGTCGGCGCCGCGCGGGGAATGACCGCCCCCCCCGGCGCCGGCGGAGGCTCCTTTCTCCGGCGGGCCGTGTCCCTGGCCGCCTCACTCGCGGTCTTCGCCGCCGCCGTCGTCCTGGTCACGGTCAACCTGCTGACGAGCCTCCAGGTCGCCTCCGCCGCCTCCCTCCCCATCGCCGAGGATGACCTCCGCGCCGCCCGCGCCCTCCTCCGGGAACGCCGGGAGGAGACGGTGTACTTCGATTACGGTTTCTTCCGGAGCTACGCGGACCGCGAGCACGCTCCCAACGTCCCCCAGATCTCGCCGGAGATCGAGTACTACGCCGACGCGCCGGTCTTGACCTTTCCGAACCGGGGGATGCTGGTGACGGACGCCCTCTCCCTCTGGCGGCTGGCCCGGCGGGACGCTCCCTTCCGGGCCGTCGTCCTGGCCCGGTCACCGGCTCGGCTCGAAGCGGTTCTGGAGGAGCTCCGGAGCCGGTGCCCAACGGAGGTGGGGGCGGATTTCCGCCGCGCCGGGACGGCCTGGACGATGGACATCACGGAAATACTGCGCGCGTTCCCGGAGACGGCTTTTCCGCCGTCGCCCCCGCCGCCGGGGGAGGGGCGGAGCATCGTCCTCCCCCGGCGCAAGAACCTCCTGGCCGGGGCGGCCATCTCCGGATCCTCCCGCCGCGCTGCCGAGTTCGACGCGGCCGTCCTGGCGGATGGCCGCCCGGAGACCTGCTGGCGTCTGTCCCCGCATCCGCCCGGGCCCCCGGACTGGGTGCTGGCGGATTTGGGCCCCGGCCGGCCGGCGGCGGCGCGGGTCCTGGCCGCCCAGTCGTGCCGGGAATGCCCGGAGGGTTTCCTCAACTGCGCCCTCCTCCAGGGGAGCCGGGACGGCCAGGACTGGGAGGAGATCGCCCCGATCGTCCAGGGCGAACCGATCTCGGGCGGGGAGTGGCGTTTCTGGGATTTGCCCGAGCGGGGGCCTTTCCGCTATTATAAGCTCGTCATCTACTCCGGGCACGGGACCGGGGAGACGCCGTTCCGTTTCTCGACGCTGGCGGAGCTGGCGCTTTATTGAAGCCGTGAAATCGTCCCGGGACGGGTTCTGGCCCGTCCGGTCCGCTGGGTTGTCGCCATGATCGGGATCGCCCCCGCCTTCCTTTTCCGCTCTACGCCCCAGCTCCTCGTCTTCTTCGTCACCGCCCGCTGCGATTGCCGCTGCCGGATGTGTTTCTATCTCCCCCGGATCGCCGCGAGCGACCCGTCCGTTGAGCTTACGCCGGACGAGGCGGGGAGGATCTTCCGGGGCTACGGGCCGCTCGCCTACCTCAAGATCACGGGGGGGGAGCCGACCCTGCGCCCCGACCTCCCCGAGCTGGTCCTGGCCGCCGCCGGCCGGCGGCCCCGCCTGGTCGAGGTCTCGACCAACGGCGGGCGCGCCGAGCCCCTCCTCGACCTGGCCGAGCGCTTCGCCCGCGCCCTCCCTTCCTCCCTCCTCAGCGTCCAGCTCTCGGTCGATGGCTGGGGGGATCTCCACGACGAGATCCGTGGCCGGCCCGGCCTCTTCGAGCGCGTCCGCCGGACGAACCGCCTCTTAGCGGCGGCGGCCGCCCGCCTCCCCAACCTGCGGGTCGAGATCGTCACCGTCTTCAGCTCCGGGAACGCCGGCCGCCTCGAGGAGTTCCTCGATCGGGTGGGGGAGGGCTTCTTCTTCCACCGCTTGATCCTGACCGGCGTCCACGGAACCGCCCCGGAGGGGGCGCGCGCGGACGTCGGCGGGGAGGCCTTCCGCCGACTGCGCCTCCGCGTCTCGGCTCTCAACGCTGCCGGCGCGCGCGCCCCCTCCTCCCGCCTCGCCGTTCGCTTCAAGGAGGCCAAGGACCGCCTGGTCGAGCGCTGGGAGTCGGAGCGGAACCTGGGGCGATTCTGCGGAGCCCTCCGGCGGCTGGGGGTCTTAAGCGAGGCCGGGGAGGTCTTCGCCTGCGAGCCGCTCTGGGCCTCGCTCGGCAACGTTCGCGACCACGGCTACGATCTCCGGGCGGTACTGCGGTCTCCGGCCGCCCGCGAGTTTGCCCGGAAGCTCCGCCGCTCGGATCCGCCCTGCCACTGCTCCTGGTCCTGCGCCCAGACTTGCGCCCTGATCGGTAACCCGCACTTCTGGCCGGCTCTGTTACGGTAGCGCCGGCGCGGCGGCCTCTCACCTCACCGCGCGCTGTCGCCGTCGGCCCGACTTAAAAAATAGAACAGACGATTGAATAGGAGGGGCGTCCCGCCCCGATCCAATCTGGATAGAGATGGCCTGGCGCGTTTCTTATCAGCTGATTTGGGGAAGATCCTCCCGGATTATTCGTGAAAACCGCCGTTTTTCGTGAATAATCCGGGCGTGCGGCCATCAACTGCGGCGGGGCCGCTTCCGGAAGTCATGCCGTCGACCATGACCGATCGAGCCACAGCGGTGGTCACCACCACCATCCACGTCCCCCGTCTCCTCGAGGGGTACCTCGAAAACGCCGCACGCTACGGCCACCGCGGAGTCCTCTGGGTGATCGCCGGCGACCGGAAGACGCCGGACCGGGCAGTCGAAGATCTCCTGGCCGGGCTGCGCCGCCGTTTCGGGGAGGAGATGATCTTTTTCCCGGCCGCGCGCCAGGAGGAGGCCTTCGCCGCCCACCGCGACCTCCTCGCCCACCTCCCCTGGAACGTCATCCAGAGGAGGAACCTTTCGACGCTCTACGCCTACCAGCAGGGGGCGGAGGTGATCGTCACCATCGACGACGACAACTTCGTCCGGGAGGGGGATTATTTGGGGGCGCACTCCGTGGTCGGCCGTCGGGCCGCGCTCGAGAGCTTCGCCTCCGATTCCGGCTGGTTCAACGTCTGCCGCTTTCTCGAGGAGCGGACGGCTTTCCCCTTCTATCCCCGAGGCTACCCGATGGGGGCGAGATGGAAGGACGGCGACTATCGCGCGCGGCAGGCCGAGGGGCGTCTCGCGGTCAACGCCGGCCTCTGGCTCGGCGTCCCCGACGTCGACGCCCTGACCCATCTCTACAAGGAGCTTAGGGTGGAGCGCTACGCGCGAGAGGCCAACTTCGCTCTGGAGCCGGGGACCTGGGCCCCCTTCAACTCCCAGAACACCGCGCTGGCCCGGGAGGTGATCCCGGCCTATTTCCTGAGCCCGGCGATCGGTAGGTATGACGACATCTGGGCCGCCTACGTGGTGAGGGCGATCTCCGACCACCTGGGCGACCGGGTGAGCTACGGCTTCCCCCTGGTCGCCCAGGAGCGCAATCCCCACGACTTCTTCCGCGACTTCGAGAATGAGCAGGCGGGGATGCGGCTTTCCGATGCCCTTTGCGCCTTTCTCCGGGGCGTCCGCCTCGCCGGGAATGATTACTGTTCCTGCTGCCGGGAACTCGCGGCGGCGGGGAGGGAGCTCGTCGAACGAACCGAGGACCGGGCGGACCGGGAGACCTTCGCCCGCTTTTTCCAGGGCTTGTCCATCTGGAACGGTATCTTCAGCTCAAGCCATTAACGGTTCTCTTCCTCATGTATGGGTAAATTGGCGATAGACGCCGGATTGTGTGGGAGGGGCATTCTTGCCCCGATCCGGGCCAACTCGGATCGCGCCGGGGACGGCGCTCCCACAGGCTCGGCTGGCTCGGATCGCGACAGGAATGTCGCTCCCACAGGCCCGGCGGGGGCCGGGTCGCGGCGAAACCCTTCGACAAACTCAGGGCAGGCTGCCGTTCCCCGTGAAATAACCCACGCGAAACGGAAGAGAACCCAATATCGGGGAGGCGTCCACGCCATGAGTGGCCCGACCGGCGATCCGCCGTTCTCCTCCGCCGTTCCCGAGGTCCCCGCCGCCCTGCGGGACTTCGCCCGGACGGTCGAGTGCAGCGTGATCGTCGCCTGCTTCAACGAGGCGGGGACGATCGCCGAGCTGATCTCGCGCCTCCGGGGCGTCCTGCCCCGGGCCGAGATCCTGGTCGTCCACGGCGGAAACGACCGCACGGCCGAGATCGCCGAGGCGATCGGCCGGTCCGACCGCCTGGTCCGGACGATCCGCAACCGCCCGGATTACGGCAAGGGGCACGCGAGCAAGGTGGGGATCCTCGCCGCCGCGCGCGACCTCCAGGGGACGATCGACGCCGATCTCCAGTTCGCCCCCGAGGACCTCCCCTCCCTCCTCTACCCCGTGGCGCGGGGGGAGTGCGTTCTCGCCCACGCCTCGCGCTTCCGGGGCGGGGATTGGTCCCCGGAGGCGAGGGACCGTCTGCGCGACCTGGGCAACTCCTTCCTCTCCCTCCTGGTCTCCGCCCTGACCGGGACCCGGGTCACCGACGTCACCGCGGGGTTCCACGCCTGGGACCGCCGCCACCTCCTCCGGACCTGGTTCGACGACGACCGCTTCTCCTTCGACATCGAGCTGATCATCCGGACGCTCGCCGGCGGCTACCCCCTCCGGGAAGTCCCGGTCCGCTACCGTCACCGGGAGGCGGGGGCATCGATGCACCGCTCAGCGTCCGCGGTTGTCCGCGCCGGCTTCGGGATGCTCCGGGTCATCCTCTCCGCCTGGTTTCAAGCCCGGCTGCTCGGGCGGGTCCAGGCCTCCAGCTATCCCCGCGTCAGAGGCCGGCGCGCGGCCGGGAGGGAAGCGGCGCCGTGAAGCCCTTCCCCCTCCGTTCACTCCTCGGCGCCCTCGGCGCCGGGGCGGCGATCCTCGGCGGCCTCTACCTCTGGACGAGCGATCGCCCCGTCTTCGTCGACTCCACCTACTGCATGCTGGCCACCAGCCTCTTCCGGGACGCTGACATCTTCCTCCTCGACCACGAGCCCAAGCTCGCGGAGACCGAGTACCACCTCACCGTGACCGGCCACCTCGCCATGCCGCAGACGGGCGGGGCGGCCCTGGTCGCCTACCCCTTCTTCTGGCTGGGGGAGATCTTCCAGACCCTGCTCTGGCCGGCCGATTCCGAACGCTGGCAGATCTCGGACGCCTACGGTCCGGTCGGTGGCTATCGCCTCCTCTGGTACAACGCCAGCGCCGTCTTCTGCGGGCTCCTTGCGCTCCTCCTGATGTACCGGATCTGCCGCCGGCTGGCGCCTCCGGCCGCGGCCGCCCTGGCGGTGGCGGCGGTTTTCTGGGGGACGGAGATCTGGATGATGCTCTTTCTCACCCCGGGCGGCTCGGAGCTGGTCGCCCTCCTCTTCGTCGCTCTCCTGATCAGCCTCTGCCTTTACCTGGACGGGCAACCCGCTCCTCCTCCCGCCGCCGCCTTCCTCGCCGGCCTTCTCCTCGGCTGGCTCGTTTTCATCCGCCTCCAGGCGGCGGTCTGGATCGCCCTTCCGGCGGTCTACGCGCTGAAATGGAGGAGGGAGGGAAAGGTGGTCGGGCGGGCGGCCGTTCTCCTCCTCGCGCTCTTCGGCGCGGGTTTTGCCCTCGCCCTTCTCCCCCAGGCTTTGATCTTCCGGGAGTGGTTCGGGAGCTGTTGGACCGACCCCTACGGAGGGGGGCTGGCCGCGGAGAAGCTGGCCAGCCTGGTCCGTCTCCTTCCCCGGCACCCCGAGTTCATCTCCTTGAGCCTCGTCCCTTTCCTGGGGATACTCGGCATGATCCTCGCCCCCCGCCCGTTCCGCCCCCTCGCTCTCTCCTCGGCCCTGATCGTGCCCGCCGAGCTCCTCCTGATCTTCTCCCGGCGCTCCGGCCTGGAGTTCCACGCCTACCTCGGCTCCCGCTACTGCCTGATCCTCGCCCCGATCTTCATGATCGGCCTGGCCGCGCTCGGGGCGGGGCGGCGGACCCGGCGGGGGCGCCTCCTCGTTGTCTCGGCCGCCTGCCTCTGCGCCTACGCCGGCTTCGTCGGCCTTCTC
Source organism: uncultured bacterium (assembly GCA_964584165.1). GTDB lineage: Bacteria > Auribacterota > Erginobacteria > Erginobacterales > CAZKCI01 > CAZKCI01. The sequence continues at coordinate 82,435 of CAZOYW010000006.1, read as the reverse complement.
CGCCGGTCCTCCTCCGGCCTCTTCCCGCCGGATCTCTCCGCGGCGGTGCGCGCCCTGCCGGCCTCCGAGACCCCCGCTGGCCTCTTGCGCGCCGCCGTTCTCGCCCTTCCGCTCCTCCCCCGGGTCCTCAAGGTGATGCTCTCCGGACCCCGCTCCCCCCACGCCTGGATGGCGGCGGCCGCCGTCGTTCCGCTGGTCCTCCTCGGGGTGGCGCTGAAGACCCTCCCCCGTTCCCCCGGCCGCCGGCTCGTCACCGCCGGCGCCCTCGCCGCGCTCCTCGCCACCGCGGCGACCCTTCTCCTCACGGCCCGGGGGATCGCGGGCGCCCGCCTGATGACCGGCGAATGGGAGCGCTCTGGGTTCTACCGCGACCGCTGGCGGACGCTCCGCTATGACTGGTCGAACGCGGTCGACGACCTCCAGCTCCGCTCCTTGAGCTACCTGGAGGCGGGGATGCTGCAGGAAGCCGAGCGCCTCCTCGCCCTCTCCATGGCGATCAAGCCGATCCGGGAGGGAGCGGTCGTCGACCTCGGCCTCCGCCTGATCGGGGAATACCGCCGCCGGGCGGCGGTCCGTCATCCCTGGCAGGCGATCTGCGCCGCCTACGGCGTCCCGGGAGCGATCCGGGCCGTCGGCGGCGTCAAGTTCCGGGAGGAGGGGGCGATCACCGACGGGAACCTCCTCTCCTGCGCCCCCGCCGCGAGGTTCCTGTCTCCCGGGCCGGAGCTGGAGATCGCCCTCAGCGACCGGTCGGGACCCTTCAGCGATGTCCTGGTCGCCTTCGATCGCCCCGACGCGGTGGGACGCCTGGAGGTCCTGGTGTCGGCGGACCGGCGGCTCTGGGAGAAGCCCTACCGGGCGGATCCGCGGGGTGATACCCTCTGGATCTGGGATTTCTACCAGCGTCCCTGGCGCTACATCCTCCTGAGCGGATTCCGGCGGCCGGAAGAAGCGTCTCTGCGCGAGGTCTTCGCGATCATGTCCCCGCGCCATGGCCGGCCCGCGCTTGGGAAAGAGGTGAAGCCATGAAGGAAAGACCGGTCTGGCCCGCGGCCCTGGCCGTCGGTCTGCTCGCCCTGGGCTTAAGGCTGATCCTCATCTCCCGGGTCCAGATGCAGTTCGACGAATGGCTGGGCGGCTGGCACGCCAACCCCGCTCTTCGCTGGTCCGGATCGCTTCTCGTCCTGGGGGGGGAGTTCTGGTCCAACGTCCGGGATTACGTCGCCTCGGGCCAGACGGTCGCCTGGTCGGCCCTGGTGGAGGCGCTCCAGCTTTTCACCGGGACGAGCCTGGTCGCCGTGAGGCTGATCGCCGCCGGGGGAGGGGCGGTGGGGGCGGCGGCGGTCTTCGCGATCGCGCGCCGGCTCTTCCCGGGCCGCCCCGCGGCGGCGTTCGCCGCCGCTTTTTCCGCGGCCTTCTCCGTCCCGGGGGTCGTCTTCGGCCAGTTCGCCGACGTCTACGCCGCGGCCCTTCTCGCCTCCTCCCTCCAGCTCGCGGCCTATTTCTTTGTCGCCCGTCCTCGGGGCGACTACCGGGGCTGGGTCGTCTTCGCGCTCGCCGCCTTTGTCTCCGCCCTCTTCATGTATACTCAGCTCTGGCTCACCGCGGGGATCTTCCTCTGCGGGCTTTATGAGGGCCTGGGCGCCATGTCGCGCCGCCGGCCTCCCACCGCCCTGCTCCCCGGCGCTCTCCTCTACGGCGCCCTCTGTGCCGTCCACCTCCGCCTCCTCCTCCGGATCATCCCCTGGAGCGAGTCCTTCCGCTGGTACATGGACTCCTACTACCCCCTCTTCCTGCGCGGGGGAGGGGGGGGAGGAATGGCCCATCTCCCGCTCTACCTCCTGGTCCGCCTTTACGACCTTTTCAACTACCAGCTCGCTCTGGTCTTCGATCCCAGGGTCTATCTCCCCCTCCGTTGGAACTGGGTCTCCGTCCCGTTCCTCCTCGTTCTGGCTGCGGGGATTGCGTGCAGGTTCGGTGGTCTTTGGTCGAGGAGAAAGAGAGTGGTCAGTGATCAGTTATCAGTGATCAGTGGGGGACAAGCTATCGATCGGGGGAGAGACCGACTGATTACTGATCGCTGGTCACCGATCACTGCTTCTCCCGTCCCCCGTCTCCTCCTCTCCACTCTTCTCGCCTGCTTCGCCGCCAACCTCCTCTTCCTCGTCCCCTTCGGCGGCGTCCGCCAGCTCTTCTTCCTCTCTCCCCTCTTCGCCCTCTTCTACGGCTGGCTGGTCGAAGGGATTCTCGGTCGCCGGCCCGGGATGACCGGCGCCGCCCGACTCCTCGTCTTCCTCCTCTGCCTCCTTCCCGCCCTCCCTTTCGCTCTCTCGCTCCCCGGCCTCTACCGCGACCGGGTCTCCCGCCTCGATCTCGACGCGATCGGCGCCGCGCTCGAGCGCTGCCGCCCCGACGGCCTGGTCGCGAGCGAGCAGAACCTCCAGATCCTCGAGATGGCCCTGGCCCGTTCCTCCCGCTTCGGCGAGGTCCGCTGGCCGTCCTTTCCCCGTCCCTCCGACTCGCTCGACGCCGACTTCGCCGCCTCCTTCCCCGTTTTCTCTTTTTCCTGGGGGGGGCGGGAGTGGCGAGTCCACGGCGTCCGGGAGGGTTATTTCCCCGCCGGCGACCGCTTCCTCTGGGTGGACATGCACATCTCGCGCGGATCCCGTTACGAAGGGGAGGCGATGCGGCGCTTCTACCCCGACCCCGAGCGGACGATCCCCCCGGGCTACACGCTGACGACCCTCCGGGAGACGCCGGGGAACGCCCCCCGCGCCCTCCACCAGTCGATCTACTGGCCCCCCAACTCCTTCTACCTCTACCTGGCGGAAAAACGTAGCCCCGCGCTCCCAAACGGGCGAAAATAGAGCCGCGGATCTTCCCGGCCGCTTCCACTAGACGAACCCCGCGATGACCGTCGCCTCCGCCAATCCACCGCGCCGCGGCGCCCCGCGCTCGCTGACTGCGGCCGCCTGTGTCTTCGCGGCGGTGGCCGCCGCCAACTCCGCCCTCTTCGTGCTCCGCCATCCTCTCCGCTGGCAGCAGCCGGAGACGCTTCGCCTCCATTACTACGCCCTCCAGGACGGCATCCGGGAGGGCCCCCTGACCGCCGCCCTGACCCGGACCGACTTGCTCAAGCCCTTCGTCTGGCGCTCCCACGGCGGGATGTACGACGCGCGCCAGCCGTCGATGCTTCTGGACGCCCTGGTCGCCAAGCTCGACCAGGCCCTCTACCGGATCCGGGGGCCGTTCCTCGACGAGCCGTTCTTCATGCTGATCGGCCTCCTCACCGCGGTGGCGCTCGCCTGGATCGGTCGCCGCTGGTTCGCTTCCTGGGCCCCCGGCCTGGTCGCCGGCGGGATGTGGCTGATGACGACCGAGGCCCTGCTCGGCCTTCGCTACAACTGCCGGTCCAACATGCCTTTGGTCGCTTTGCTCACGGTCGTTTCCTTCTGCCTGCTCGCGGCGCTCAGAGAGCGCCCCCGGGGTCGGGCCCGGGGGCCCGCGCTGCTGCTCCTGTTGATCCTGATCGCCCAGTGCCACACCCACGAGGTTTCCCTCTGCCTCCTTCCCGCGCTCGCCCTCTGGGTGGGTTTGCAATGGCGCAGCTTCCGCCCTCACGCCGGCCTGGTCGGGCTGGTCCTGGCGCTCCCGGGCCTGGTCTATGCCGCGGTCCTGCTCGGGATCTCCCGCTGGGCGGTGTGGAAGGTGACCGGCGAGTCGCCCCCCTTGGGATACGTCGGGGGCGCGCTGGCGCCCTTCGCCGGCTCTCCGGCCGTTCTCCTGGCCCGGACCCGGGATTTCTTCCTCAACGGGCTGCGCTGGTTCTGGGCGTACAACCTGGGGGGGAGCCCCTACGGCCCCCCTCTCCTCGACTGGTCCGCCCGGTCACTGTCGTTGCTCCTGTTCCTGGGTGCCGGCCTTCTGGCCTGGCGGCGCGTCTGGCGCTTCCTGGCCGCCTGGCTGCTCTACGTCTGGCTGATCACGGTCTTCATCTTTCCCCGGGAGCCGACCTCGGTCCAGGCGGAGACGTATTACTACGCCTCGATCGCCGCTTCAGCCATGATCATGGTCGCGGCGCTCGGCGCCGATATCTTCTCGCGCCGCCGGCCTGCTCTCTGGTATATAATGCTGGGAGGGTTGCTTCTGATCGGCGCTCTCAACACCCGTACGGCGGGGATCGCCGCTCGGCGCTACCCCTCCTGGTTTGGCTACGGCGATCAGGCCCAGTGCTACGTGCAGCGGATGCTCCGACTCTCCCGGGCGGTTCGCGGCCGGAGCTTGCCCATCCCGGCCTACGCCGCCTATCCCCGCCCCCGGCGGATGGGGATATCCGAGCGCTGGGATCTGATGCTCCGGGTCTGGAACAACGATCCCTTCTCGGTCTTCGCGATGATGATGCCCGTTCTCAACCTTCGCCATTTCGAGGAGCGGACGCTCCTGGGCAACCCGGACGAGTTCCGCGCCCTCGTCGCGGTCGAAGAGGGGGGGTACCTTGCGGCGGCGAACGCCTATCTGGACCTCCCCGCCGGGACCGTCTACGACCTGGCGTCGTGGCGCAAGGCGATCGTCGCCGGCGCCGTTTCGCCGGGGGACTGGCGCGCTTGCCCGCCCTCCGGCCGGGCCCCGGTGGCGCCGGAGGCGCGCCTCTCCCTGCTCGGGCTCCAGGTCGCCGCCCGCCTCCCGCCGGGCTGCTGGCGCCTGCGGGCGAACATCCCCGCCGGCGGCCCGGAGCGGTCCCTCCTGTTCCTGCTTCGGGCGGACCTGACCCCGGACGGAGGGGATGACGTCCTCCCGCGCACGGTTCCCACCACCGGGAGGAGGTGCCTCCTGGTCGCGCGCCGGCTCGACACCGGCGAGGAGCTCATGCGCCGCGAGCAGACCTACGACTGGGCCTTCCAAATCTTCGCCGTCCCCCTCCCCGCCGCCGCCGGCGAGGTCGAGATCGAGGTCGCCGGCGACGCGGAAGTGGAAGTGATCGGCCCGGCGCTCCTCCCCGCCGCCCTTTCGCCCCGGCCCCTTTTCCCGCCGGGGGGGAGGGCGTCGTGAAAGGCCTCTCCCCCGCCTCGGGCGCGGTGGACCGGGAACGCCTCTACCGCGAGATGGTGGCCCTCTGCAACCGGCATTGGTGGTTCCGGGTCCACTACCGCTGCCTGAGCGATCTGGTCGAGCCGTATCTGGACCGGGGGAGGTTCCTCCTGGACGTGGGCTGCGGCCCGGGCGGTGCCAGTTCCCAGTTCCCCCGGGGATGGGAGAGGGTCTTCGTCGATCTCAACTTTCGGGTGCTTGACTCCTACATCCGCGGCCCGGTCCTCAAGGTTCAGGGCGACGCCCAGCTCCTCCCCCTGGGCGAGAACCTCGCCGACGTGGTGGTCTGCTCCGACACCCTGCACCAGTGTTCGGTGAAGGACGTGCCGGCGGTGGTCGGGGAGCTGGTCCGGGTCTGCCGTCCCGGCGGTCTCGTCCTTCTCTCCGAGCCGGCCTTCGACTGCCTCTTCGGTCCCCACGACGACGTGGAGGGCGGCTGCCGGCGCTTCACCCGTCCCCGCCTGGCGGCGATCCTGAAGCGCTTCCCGGTCGAGATCATCCGCCACACCTATCTCCACCCCACCGCCTTCCTCCCCGCGCTGCTCATCCGGAAGGCGCAGCAGGTCGGGGGCCTGCAGCGGACCCGCCTGGAGAAACACAAGACCGACCTCACCGTCACCAACTCCTTTCTCAACCTTGTTTTCCTCGTGCTCGGGGCCTGCGAGCGGTTCTGGCTCAAGCGCTGGGAATTCCCCCTGGGGACCTCGGTAGCGGTGGTCGCCCGCAAGCGCGCCTGACCGGAAGGAGAGGCGGAAGATCCATGGCCGAGACCCCGTCCTCCCGTTCGCCGCGCCCGGCGGCGGCGTTCTTCCTCCTGGCCGCCGCCGCTCTGTTCGCCTGCTTCCTCGCCGCCTTCCCCGTCCGCTTCCGCACGCCGGAGCCGCTGCGGCTGGAGTACGACGCCCTCCAGTGCGGCCTGCGCTTCGGCTCCCTCTCCTCGGACTGGAGGGATTTCGAGTGGCGCAAGGTCTTCGACTGGAAGGCCGGCGACACCGAGTACCGCCCCCGCCCGGTCGCCCAGCTCCTGGAGGTTCTCACCCCCCGCCTGGACGTGCGCCTGATGCGCCGCTTCGGCCCCTTCCTCTGGTTCCCTTCCGATCTCCTCCTCACCCTCCTGATCGGGTTTTTGATCGCCGCCCTCTCCCGCTCCTGGACCGGCCGCTGGGAAGGGGGCTGGTCGGCGGCCGGCTTCTGGCTCATCACCACCGAGGTGATGGTCGGCCACCACGCCCCCGTCCGCCCGACCAAGAGCCTTGTCTCCGCCGAGATCCTCCTCGGCCTCCTCCTCCTTCTCTCGTTGCGCGGGCTTTCCCTCCGCCGGGCCTGGCCGCGGGCGGCCGCCTTTCTCCTGGTCTTCCTGGCCGGCCTCTTCAGCGACGAGTACGGGGCCCTGGCGGCGGTCCTCTACGCCGCGCTCATCCTCCTGGAGAAGCGGCTCCGGCCTCTGCGCTGGGGACTGATCGGGGGGCTGGCCGCGGCCGGACTCCTCGCCGCCGCGGTCTACATCAAGGTTCTCCCCCATGTCGCCTCGCCCGAGGCGCGGGGTCCCTTCGTTGCCTGGAAGATCGCCGAGATGGCCCGCGAGTTCATCCCGCGCAACCTGGCCTACGGGTGGGAGAACTCCCGCCACATCCTGAAGTGCTGCCTGGGCTGGCTCGGGGTCTCGGGGCCGGGAGGGAAGGCGGTCCTGATCGCGGCTTTCGTTGTCCTGGCCGGCTCGGTTTTTTCGGTCCGGGGCTGGAAAGGCGCCGGCCAGCCGACCGCGCTCTCCCTCCTCCTGGTCGTCCTCGCCGGCGTCGTCCTTCTCCCGGCTGGGACGGACATTCTGTACCAGTATACTTATTACAACCGGCCGCCGGTCGCTCTCCTCCTCGCCGCCCTCGGCGTCTGGCTCACCCCCCTCTTCGTTTCTTCCCGCCGCCTCCCCGCCCGCCTCGCCCTTCTCTGCCTCCTCGTCTTCGGCCTCGGCAACCTCCGTTTCAGCGCCTGGGAGGTCGCCCGCAACCCCGAGAACAACCTGACCCGCCTGGGCGTGGACGGGATCCTCGATCTCCGCGCGCGCCTCGTCTCCGGGGAGCTCGAATCCCCGGTCTACCTCGCCTACCCGCGCCTCCCCGATTCGTCCCGCTCCGCCTGGGACGAGCTAGAGTTCAAGAGCGATTTCGACCGCGGCTATCTCCTTCCCTGGCCCCTCCACCGCTACCTCCTCCCGATCCTCTACCTCCGCTTTTTCGAGGAGGGGACCCTCCTCGGCGACCCCGACGAGTTCAAGCCCTGGAAGGGCACGCCGGAGGTGTCCTATCTCGGCCGTGCCCGGACCTACTGCGACCTTGTCGCCGGCGAGGCCCGGGACCTCGAGTCCTTCTCCGCGGCCGTCGCCGCCTCAGCCGCGGGGCGCTCTCCGCTCTGGTCCGGCGCCGGCGGATTGGCGGCGGCGTCCCGGCCGGGTTTCTGGGGCTTCCCCGCGGCGGCCGCGCTCCCCCCAGGTTCCTGGAGGGCGGAGGCGGTTGGCGTTTCTGCGGGCCGGTCTCCGGTCCTGGCGGCGGCGCTCCGTTGCCGGGGCGGGGCGCGTTATCGTTTTTCCGGCGCCGCGGCTGGGGAATGGCAAAGCTGGGATTACGGCTGGTCCTGGAAGATCGTCCTCTCCCCTCCTGGCGCCTCTCTCCTCGAGATCGACGGGAAGGGAGAGGCCGAGGTCCTCGGCCCCGTCCTCCTCCCCGCCGCCGCCCTGGAAGAGATCCCCTGGATCAGCCGCCCCCCGCCCCCCTTTCCCCCCAGCGGCGTCCGCCCTCTGCGCTTTCTTAGGCCCGGAGGGAGAAGGGCCGGGGAACGGTGCCGCGCGGGAATCGTGAGACGATGAAACCCCGGTCGGAGCGCCTTGGTTCCGATTTCCGGAGGGAGCTCTTGGTCGCCCTCGCCCTCCTCCTCGCGGTCGGAGGGTTCCTCCTCCCCTTCCTCCTCGACTGGAAGCCGATGTTCTACGACGACATCGCCTTCGTCTACTACCCCCAGGCCCTTTTCCTCGCCCGCTCTTTCCAGTCCGGCTCCCCCGCCTGGTGGGACCCCTACACCAACGCCGGCGGCTGCCTCTTCTACACCCGCTTCTATTCCTTCGCCGGCTACCCGCTCCTCCGGCCCTTTCTCCAGTTCGCCGATCTCGCCCGGGAGAAAGCCGCCCTCTTCTGGATCCTGAAGTTCCCGATCGCTCTCCACTACTGGCTGGCGGCGCTCTGGGCCTACTTCCTGGGCGTCTGCGGCCTCCGCCTGAACCGCCCGGGCGGGATCGCCCTCGCCGCCGCCTACCTCCTTTCCCCGATGATGGTCTACTACGTCACCTTCCCTCCCTGCATCTTCGTCTACAACCTCCTCCCCGCCCTTCTCCTCTGGGTCTTGCTCTTCGCCCGCTTTGGCCGGACGATTCACCTCGCCGCCGGCGCGGCGGTCTTCGCCCTCTACTCCACCGCCGGCGAGGTGACCGGCGTCATCCAGGTTCTGACCGTCTCCGGGACGACCGTCGCGATCGCGACGGCCGGCCTCCTCCTTTGCCGAAGGTATCGCGGCGCGCTCCGCCTGGCGGGGGGGATGGCGGCGATCGTCCTCGTCGGCTTTCTCCTCGCCGGCGGCTTCTGGACCCGGGTCCTCTCCGGGATCGAGTCGATCCGGGAGGCGCCCCTCTTCGACGCCGAAGAGATGGTCGGACGCCCCTACAGCCTCCACCCCGCCCTCCTCGCCACCCTCCTCGCTCCGGACTGGTTCGGGACGGTCACCGGCGCCCACGCCTGGGGTCCGCCCTACGAGATCCAGTTCAGCATGAACGACGCCGCCCTCTCCGGGGGGCTGGCTCTCGCCTTCCTGGCCCTGCTCGGCCTCCGCCTCGGCTGGGGGAGGGCGCGGAAGACCGCCCCCGGCTTCTGGCTCCGCGTCTTCGCCCTCCAGGGCCTCTTCGGCCTGGTGGTGGTCCTGGGATCCTACACTCCCCTCCATCGGATCATCCGTTCCGTCATCCCCGTCTTCCGGGAGCTCCCCTATCCCCTCCGCTGGCGGGTGATCGAGTGCTGGGCGGTGAGCGCCCTCGCCGGGACGGCCGTTTCCGTTCTCTGGGGGCGGCCGCGCCTCCTCGGCCGGGCCTGGACGGGGAGGTGGACGGCCGCCTTCCTCGCCTTCTCCTCCCTCGCCCTGGGAGCGTCCTCGCTCGCCCCCGTTCAGGCGCTGGGGCAGCGCTTTTCTCCGGCCTTTCGCCACCTTCTCGCCCTCGGCGATGGCGCCTGGTTCGTCCGTGGTCCGCTCCTTTCCTTCCTGTTGGCGGGGGCGGCGATCGCTCTGATCGCCCGGCTCCCCGCCCGGCGACGGCTTCCCCTTCTGCTCGGAACCGCGCTCGCCGAGCTCCTCCTCTTCGCCGGTCCGGCCTTCTACGACAACCGGATCCTCAACTACCGGAACCAGGACCTTTCGGCGGACCGGTATTACGGGACTCACGACCATCCTCTCTACCGCCTGGCGGCGGAGTTTTCTCCCCCCTCCGCCGGCCTTTACCGCGTCGGCTATCACCGCTCCTACCTGGACCAGGCCGGCTGGCTCAACGGATCCCTCTCCGCGCTCGGCTTCGATACCAAGCCGCTTCTCCCCTGGTACAAGGAGGCGGTGGAAGCCGTCGCCGACGGCTTGCCCAACGAGCTCTGGCCCCGGGACTGGAAGCAGCCGTTCTGGGCGAACATGTCCGTCCGCTACCTGGTGACGGACGGGCCGCTCGGAGATCCCTCCTTCCGTCCGCTCGGGCGGGCCGGGGGCTATTTCGCCTTCGAAGCCCCCTCCGCCCTCCCCCGGGTCTATTTCCAGGACCGCTGGCGAACGGCGGACGCTTCGAAGGAGAAGGATGCCCTTCTCTCCTCCGACCTGGCGCCGGAGGGGGTCTGCTCGTCCGAGGTCTGGGAAGCGCGCCCCCGGCCTTACCCGTCCCCGGCCGGCGATCCCGCCGCCCGCCGGGAGGGCGGGCGGATCCTCGAGGCCGACTTCTCCGATCCCAACCGCGTCGTGATCGAGGCGGAGGTCTGGCGCCCCGCCATGCTCGTGCTGACCGATGTCTGGCATCCCGACTGGACGCTCCGGGTCGACGGCCGCCCGGAAGCCCTCCGGCGGGTGAACTTTCTGCAGCGGGGGGTCTGGTGCGGGCCGGGGCGCCACCGCCTGGAGATGGCCTTCCGCCCGGCGGCCCTGTTCCGGGGGAGGCTGATGACGGCGGGGGGAGTTGTGGCCGCGGCCCTGCTCCTCCTCCTCGGCCGCTGCCGGTCTTGATTGGTGGAGCGGTTGTGGTTGTGGCATAATGTCCGGGCGGGCGTCGGCCCGCCTTGCGTTATGGCCCGGGAATACAACGACGAGTACTGGTCGAAGGAGGCGGACTCCTTCAACCTGACGATGTTCCTGATCCGCCGCCTCCGGCCGGTCTTCGCCCGCTCCTACGCCCGGATCCTCCGCCCGCTTCTTCCGTCCTCCGTCCGCCCCCGTGTCCTGGAGGCGGGTTGCGGCACCGCGGCCACGCTTCACTGCCTCAAAGCCCAGCGCCCCGATCTCTCCGGTTTCGGGATCGACTCCTCCCGGGTGGCGATCGAGATCGCGCGCGAGACGGAGCGGGGCTCCTCGTTCTTCATGGGCGATGCCTTGAACCTCTCCTTCCGGGGGGGGTTTGACCTGGTCTACAGCATCGGGCTGATCGAGCACTACTCCCGGGAGCGGGCGGTCGAGCTTCTCCGGGAGAAAAGACGGGTGACGAAGGAGGGGGGGTGGGTGGGAGCGGTGGTCCCGGCCCGGGTGGGCCTCCTCAACCTCTACGAGAAGTGCCTCGGCTCCCAGTGGCTCTTCGCCGAGGAGTTCCCCTTCAGCCCCTCCGAGCTCCAGGATCTGATGGAAAGGGCGTCCCTGCGGGATGTCCGGGTCCACTACGTCTACGCGATGACGCTGCTAGGGGTCGGCCGAGTCTCCCGCGGCTCTTCGCCCTCACTTTGATCTCTCTCCCCGCCGCGAGCAGTGTTCGGTCGTTGATCGCTGTTGAGAAATCGCGGTTCTCTTCCATCCCGTTTAAGTAGGAAAGAGCCTAAAAATATGATTGGTTTCAGGCGACATATGGCTTCCGGTCTCGCCTGGGCGGCGCTCGCCGCCGCCGTCTTCCTCTGGTCCAACCCCTTCGTCGGCTACGCCGACATCACCTACCGGATGATCGCCGAGTCGATCGACGGCGGGAGCGGCTTTCGGGTCTGGGAGGTCCCCGAGTTCTCCGACTGGATCGGGAACTACATGACGCCGGCCGGCTACCTCTCTCTCCACCACACCATCGGGCGCTCCCTCCTCGCTCTCCCCGCCTACGCCCTTTTCCGTCTCGCCCTCTCCGCCGGCGGCGCGCTCGGCTTGCCGGCGCCCGCCTTCGGCCCCGGAACCCCCCTGTACCGGGCGGCCTTCAACCTTCCCGGACTCCTCGCCGCCCTCCTCGCCCTGGCCGTTCTCTTCCGGACCGCCCGCCGCCTGGCCGGCGCACTCCCCGCCCTCGCCGGGACGGCCCTCGCGGTCGCCTCCTCCTACTTCTTCCTGCTCCTGGTCGTCCACCACAGCTGGGCCGACGGGCCGCTGATGCTCGCGCTCGCGCTCCTCGTCCGCGAGGCGGCGGCGGTCGACCGCGGCGGGTCCCGCGGCGCGGGGGTTTGGTTCGCCCTCGGCCTCTTCTCCGGACTCGCCGCGTTCTTTCGCCTCCAGGCGATCGTTTCGCTGGGCATACCGGCCGCTTCCTGGATCATTCTCGCCCTTCGGGAAAAGGGCCGGGGGGCCCCATTTCGCCTTCTCATGGTGATCGCCGGCTTCGCCCTGGGCGTCGCCCCCGCCATCCTCTACCAGCATTACTACGTCGGGGCCTGGAACCTGACCTACACCTTCGGGTCCACCGGCCAGAGCTGGGGTGAGATCCTCCAGGTCGTGCGCCATCTCTCCCCCCGCCTCCTGGAAAGCCCGGTTTTCATCACCGGCGTGCTTCTCTCCGTCCTGCTCATCCGGAGATCCCCCGGCGTGGCGCTGGGGGGAGGGTTCATGCTCCTCGGCTCGTTCCTCGAGATGGCCCTCTATCGGGGCTGGGAGAACCAGTGCTGGGCGGGGGGGCGCTTCCCGATGCTGCTTCTCCCCTTCTCCGTTCTCGGCCTCTCGCTCGCCATCTCCCGCCTCCCCATGCCGATCGGGATGGGGGTCTTCATCGCCGGGATGGGAGTCAACTTGCTCGGTCCGCTCTCCCGCTACCTCGGCGAGTGCAGCGAGATTTTCAAGGGCTCCGCCCCCTTCTTTCAGTGGGGCGAGCGGGTACTCGCCAACGAAGCCCCCCGCGCCTTCATCCCCCCCGCCGAGCTTCTCCGTCGCCTCCCCCTTCTGGCCCGGGATGGGGCCTATCTTCTCTTCCATCCGAAGTTCGCCGGCGCCCCCGCGGCGGCGGCCGTCGCCGCCGCGTCCGTCGCTTGCCTGGCGGCCGCCGCTCTCGCCGGCCGTCGGTTCCGCCGTTTTCCGCCGCCGGGCCGGCTGCCCGCGGCGGCGGCCGCCGCCTTCGCCGTCTACAGCCTGCTCGTCATCGCGGCCGTCGGCGAGTCGGGGAAGCGCTGGATCGCCGAGCGGGAGAGGGAGGGGTTCTACCGCTCCCGCTGGCGGACCGTCGTCTTCGACCTCTGGGACGAGTCCGGCCTCGCTCACGGCCGCTCCATCACCTTCCGCAAACTAGGGAACTTCGCGGCCGCCCGCCGCCAGTTCCCCCTCACCTTTCTCAACTGGTCCGGCTCGACCGCCCGGGTCGCCTACCGCGAGCTGAGCCGGTTCCAGGAGGAGCGCGGTTTCGCCGGCCACCTCTTCGTGGAGATGCCGCGCGCTTCCGGGGCCCTGGCGCCGGCGGGCGGCTCGCCCGCCGAACCCTTCGACGGGTCGCTCGAAACCTCCGCCCGTCTCGGTCCGGGGAGCGCCGAGGCGGTCTCCTTCCGATTCGACCCTCTTCTCTGCAGCGATATCTATGTCGTCTGCGGGAGTCCGTCCGCCGCGGCCGCCGCCCGCGTCGAGCTCGCGGGCGAGGGGGGGCGCGAAGAGGTCCCCCGCGATGATTGGCCCGACCGCCCGGGGGACGACAGCCGCCCCTGGGCCATGCAGTTCGGCGACACGCTCTGGGTCCGCGACGTCTTCCGGCGGGAGTACCGGCGGGGATGGATCGCTTTTCCGGGTCGGGGGGGAGAGGTGCGGGAGATCTTCGCCGTGATGAGCCCCCGCCACTTCACGGCCGCTCCCGGCAGCTGCGGCGATCCGCGAAAAGGGCTATAATCTTCGCCGTCCGCGCGCTCTCCCCCCCAAGGAGGGCGCCGGTCAACGATATGCCGCCAACGCTCGGATTGGTTTCGCTGGTCTCGGTGCTCCTCTTCTGCCACCTGGCCTCCCGGGCGGCCCGCGGCCGGGGGCTGCCCGCCCGGGTCATCGCATTCTTCCTCCCCGCCGCCGCCCTTCTCCCGTCGCTCGGCTATCTTCTCTCCCGCGCCGGTCTTCTCGGGAGCCTTGGGGCCTGGGCGATCTCCTCGGCCGCGGCCCTCCTCCTGCTCCTGGCCGGGACGCTCTCCTTCGCCCCCCTCCGCCGCCGGGTGTGGTTCCGGAGAGCTGCCTTCGGTCAGCGCCGGTGGTCGGGGTGGCGGGAGACCCCTCCCTTCCCGAGGGCCCTGCTCGGTGCCATGCTCGCGGCCGTCCTCGCCGCCGCCCTCCTTTCCCTCTCTCTCGTCTTCTTCGCCGCCCCCCACGTCTGGGACAACATGGTCACGCGCCTCCCCCGGATCGCCTACTGGATCCAGCAGGGTCATTGCGGCTATTACGACGCCAACATGTACACCCAGGTTCTGGCCCAGAAGGGGTACGAGCTGATCCTGCTCTGGGTCTTCCTGGCCTTCGGCCGCAACGAAAACCTGACCGGCCTTCCCCAGTTAGCCTCCTACCTCGTCGGCCTGGCGCTGGTCTACGGGATCACCCGCCGTCTCGGCTGCGCCCGCCCCGCCGCCCTCTTCGCCGGGCTGGTCTTCGCCCTTCTCCCCCAGGTCGTCCTCCAGTCGTACACCGCGAACAGCGACCTTTTCCTCGCCGCCCTCCTCGGCGCCGCCGTCTATTCGCTTCTCGCCTTTCGCGAGACCTCCCGCGCCGCCTGGCTCTGGACGGCGGGGGCGGCTTTCGCCCTGGCGGCCGGGGCCAAGGTCTCGGTCCTCCTCGCCGCTCCCTCGCTCCTTCTGGTCGCGGCCTTCGCCCTCTTCGCCCGCCCGACCCCGCTCCGCGCGCGCTGCCGCGACGCCGCCCGCCTCGCCGCGGCCACGACGGCGGCGCTCGTCCTCTTCGCCCTCCCCGCCGGCTACGCCGAAAACTGGAGGATCTTCGGCCATCCCGTGGGGGACAGGTATTTCCGGGAGATCAACCTGGTGGAGGGGAAGGGGGGCGCGGCGGTCCTCCGCAACGGGACGAAGCATCTCTTCGCCATGGCCCTCGACTTCCTGGCCCTGGACGGGCTCCCTCCCGTCCCGGCGGTGGTCTCCGCCCAGAAGGCGCTTCATTTCCTCCCCGCCGCCGCTATCCGCGCCGCCGGTCTGGAGCTTGAGTCCGACCCCGCGGACAACTGGTACTACGACAAGCCCTGGCACTGGGGTAAGCCCCCGGTCAGCCATCCCGACTACTCCCTCTGGGGGGTCCTCGGCTTCGGCCTGGTCTGGCCCGGGGTCTTGCTCGGACTTGTCTCCCGCCGCCGCCCGCCCGCTTCCCGCGTCCTGGCCGCTTCGGCCGTCGTCTGCGTCGCCGTCCACGCCTTCAGCGGGGCGAGCTGGGGGCACTATACCCTCTACGCCACGGTCTTCGCCGTCCCTCTCTCGGGTTTTCTCTTCCCGCCCTCCCGTCCCCTGGGATGGATCGCCCTCTCCGGCGCCGCCGGTCTGGGGGCGGTTTCGGCGGTCCTCGGCCTCCTCTTCCAGCTGCGCTCGCCGATCCTCTTCGACCAGGCGGTCTGGCTCCGCTCCTGCCTCAGCTCCGCCTGGCGGGAGGAGATCCAGCTCCCGTCGCGGACCGATTCCGTCTTCGCCCGCGACCGTCTCGGTCAGCTCCTCCGCGACGGCCCGGTCTTCGAGGGCGCGATCCGCAAGTTCGAGGAGCTCGTCCCCCCCGACGCCGTGGTGGCGGCCTGCCTGAACTGGCACTCCTACGAGTATCCGCTCTTCGGACGCGGCCTGACCCGGACCGTCATCCCGCTCAACTCCTTCTGGCGGGGTCTCCAGCCGATCCCGCCTCGGGCGGAGTACCTCCTCTGGGCCGACGACTTCGAAGGGATCCTCCAGCGCGGCGAGGGGGACGTCCATCTGGGCAAGGACTGGTATCTGCGCCGACTCGCCTCCCCGGTCGCCTTGGCCTCGGGTCCGGGTGAGCTCGCTTCGGCGGTCTACCTCAAACGTCCCGAACGGGTCGCCGCCCTCATCGCCTCCGGCGCGGACGTCGCCGAGAGGGGTTTTGCGGTCCCGGGCGAGCCGCCGCTGATCCTGGCCGTGAAGAGCGGCGATATCGGAGTCGTGAGAGCTCTCCTGGCTGCGGGAGCCGGCCCGGACGTCCCCGACCTCCGCGGCCGCACCCCGGCGATGTTCGCGGCGAGTTACGGCCGCGCCGAGATCCTCTCCCTTCTCCTGGCCGCGGGGGCGGACCCCGCGGCTTGGGATTCCGAGGGCCTGACCGTCGACCGTTGGGCGGCCTTGGCCGGTTCCAACCGGCGGGAGATCCTCTCCGCTCTCGCCGCCGCCCGCCGCCGGCCGAATGATCTGGCGCCGGAGTCGCGACCTGTCGTAAGATAAACAAGCTTGGCCCTGATTGGGGAGACTCCATGACCGCTGCCCGCCCCCTTCTCTCCGTCGTCCTCACCTTTCGCAACGAGAAGGAACTCCTGCCTCTCCTCATCGATCGCCTGGAGAAGGCCCTGGCCGGAATGGCCGAGGGCTTCGAGCTGATCTTTGTCGACGACGCGTCCTCCGACGGATCCCGCCGGCTCCTGGATTCCTATGCCGACCGGGACAACCGGATCAAGATCATCACCACCTCCCGCCGTTTCGGGCAGGCGGAATGCATCCTGGCGGGCATGGAATACGCCGCCGGTCAGGCGGTGGTCACCATGGACGCCGACCTGCAGGACCCCCCGGAGCTGATCCCCGAACTGGTCGCGCGCTGGAAGGAAGGGGCGGAGGTCGTCTATACGGTCCGGGCCTCCCGCCAGGCCGAGAGCCGCATCCGGCTCCGGCTGACCCGGTTCGCCTACCGACTGATTCACTCGCTTACCCCCGACGTCGATCTGGCCGTGGAGGCGGGGGATTTCAAGCTGATCTCCCGCCGGGTCCTTGCCCACCTTCTCTCTCTGCCCGAGGTCGACCCCTATCCCCGCGGGATGATCCCCTGGATCGGCTTCAAGCAGGTGCCGGTTTCCTACCACCGCCAGCCGCGCGCCGTCGGCGAGAGCCATTTCCCGATCTTCCGCAATTTCCTGCGCGACCTCTCGACCCTGCACGGGCCGCTCGGCACGCTGGTCAGCGGCCTGACCTCCTATTCGATCATGCCCCTGATGCTGATCCTCCTCGTGGGTCTGGCCCTGTCCGCCGCGGCCATCCTGGCGGTCCTGGTCGCCGCCGCCGCCGTTCTGGCGGGCGCGCCGCCCGGAGCGGTCTGCTGGCTGGGACTGGGGGGTGCCCTCTCGACCGGCCTGGAGCTTCTGGCGATAGGAGTGGTCGGGGTGTATCTGGGACGCGTCTTCCGGCAGAGCCGCGGTCGGCCGCGGGTGATCGTCGACAGCACTCGCAATCTTGACCGTCCGCGGCCCTGAGCCCATGAAGGCGGACGTCCTCTTCATCCATCCGGGCGGCCAGCGAAAAATCTACCAGGGCCTCTCCCGCGGGCTGACCGCGATCGCCCCCCCGGTCTGGATCGCCCTCCTCGCCCAGGCCGTCCGGGAGAAGGGCTTCGCCCCCGCCGTCTACGACGCCAACCTGGAGGGATGGGGAGAGGAGACCGCCGCCGCCCTCCTCGAACAGCACCGCCCCCGCCTGGCGGTGATCATGGTCTACGGCCATCACCCCTCCGCCTCGACCCAGACCATGCCGGCGGCGGGGGCTATCGCCCGCTCGCTCAAGGAAAGCGCGCCCGACCTGCCGGTGGCGATGGGCGGCCTCCACCCCACGGTCCTGCCCGAGCGGACGCTCCGGGAGGAAGCGGCCGATTACGTCATCGCGGGGGAGGGTGTTTACACCATCCCGGCCCTGGTGGAATACTTGCGCGGGACCCGGGACCTCTCCCGCGTCCCCGGACTCTGGTACCGATCCGGTTCCGCCGCCTCAGCGACCCCCCCGGCTCCGGCGGCCGAGGACCTCGACCGCCTCCTGCCGGACTACGCCTGGGACCTTCTCCCCGAGCTCGGCCGCTATCGGGCTCACAACATGCACTGTTTCCAGGACTTCTCCCGGTCCCGGAAGGATGACTTCTCGGACGTCCGGTCGCCCTACGCGGTCCTCTACACCTCGCTCGGCTGCCCCTTCGCCTGCGACTACTGCTGTATCAACGCGCTCGCCGGCCGCCGCGGGGTCCGCTACTGGTCGCTCCCCCGGGTTCTCTCCTGGATCGACCGCTTGGTCCAGCGGCACGGGGTGAGGAACATCCGCCTCGACGACGAGCTCTTCATCCTTGACCCGGAGCGGGTCGAGCGTTTCTGCGACGGGGTGATCGAGCGAGGATATGATCTCAACCTCTGGGTCTACGGGCGGGCGGACACCGTGCCGGACCGCCTCCTCGACCTCCTGCGGCGGGCCGGGGTGACCTGGATCTGCCTGGGGATCGAGACCGCCAGCGACCGCGTGCGCCGGGACGTCCACAAGACGATCTCCGGAGACATCCGCCGGGCGGTCCGGGCGATCCAGGACCGCGGCATCTCGGTCCTGGGCAACTTCCTCTTCGGGCTTCCCGAGGACGACCGGGCAACGCTGGAGGAGACCCTGGCCCTGGCCCTGGATCTGAAATGCGAGTTCGTCAACTTCTACACCCTCCGGGCCTACCCCGGCTCGCCCCTCTATGAGCGCGCCCGCCTGGAGCCCGGCCATCTCCCCCCCGGCTGGGAGGGATTCTCCCAGCACGGTTACGACGCCCAGCCCCTCCCCACGCGCCATCTCTCCGCCGCCGAGGTCCTGCGCTTCCGGGAAGAGGCCTTCCGGCGCTACTTCCAGGACGAGGGTTACCTCGACGCCGTGGAAAAAAAGTTTGGAATTCGGGTCCGGCAGCATATACTGGAGATGCTGGGAATCTCCCTCCCTCGCCGCCTGCTCGAGCGCCCGGCCTGAACCTTCACTCCGCCGCGAGGGGGGGACGACCGGCGACCGAGGAGTAACCGTGAAAAATTCCATCAACGACCTGGAAGCCAAGGCGAAGTATATCCGCCACCTGATTCTGGACATGTGCACGCCGGCCGGGACCGGCCACGTCACCTCCGCCTTCTCCTGCACCGAGATCCTGGTCGCCCTCTTCCACGGGGGGATCATCCGCTGCGACCCCGGCAACCCGCACTGG
The DNA here is from genome assembly GCA_964584165.1 of uncultured bacterium. Lineage (GTDB taxonomy): Bacteria > Auribacterota > Erginobacteria > Erginobacterales > CAZKCI01 > CAZKCI01. Next base: position 63,742 of record CAZOYW010000006.1, on the reverse strand, counting down.
AAGGAGCGCGACCGCTTCATCCTCTCCAAGGGCCAGGCCAGCGTCATCCTCTACCCCGTCCTGGCCGACCTGGGGTTTTTCTCCAAGGACGACCTCAAGCGCTTCATCCAGTGCGACGGGAAGATCGGCGTCCACCTCCAGCACGACGTCCCCGGCACCGAGATCACCTCGGGGTCGCTGGGAAACGGCTTCGGGATCGCCGCCGGGATGGCCCTGGCGGCCAAGCGGAACCGCGAGCTCCACCTGGTCTTCGCCCTCCTCGGAGACGGGGAGTGCTACGAGGGATCGGTCTGGGAGACGGCCATGTTCGCCAGCCATTACCAGCTGAACAACCTGGTGGCGATCGTGGACCGCAACTTTCTCTGCGCCACCGAGTTCACCGAGAACATCGTCGCCCTCGAGCCCCTCGCCGACAAGTGGCGCTCCTTCGGGTGGAACGTGAAGCGGATCGACGGCCATAGCTTCGATGAGATCTTCTGCGCCCTGAAAGGCGTCCGCTCCCGCCGCTCCGCCTTCCCCCTGGTCGTCATCGCCGACACCGTGAAGGGGAAGGGGGCGCCTTTCATCTGCGATGATCCCATGTGGCATTCCCGAGCCCCCACCGTGGCGGAGGCGGCCCGGGTCCGGGAAGAGCTCGGTCAGGGGAAGCCCTAGATGAAACCGCCGACCCAGAGAGACGCCTTCTGGAACCGGGTCTTCGAGCAGGCCGCGGCCGACGAAAACGTGATGATCGTCTCCGCCGACATGGCCGCCCCGGCCCTCGACCAGTTCCGCCGGAAGCTCCCCGCCCAGTTCGTCAACGTCGGGATCGCGGAGCAGAACACGATCCTGGTCGCCGCCGGACTGGCCCTGGAGGGGAAGAAGGTCTACGCCTACGCCATCGCCCCCTTCATCACCTACCGCTGCTTCGAGCAGATCAAGATCTACCTGGCCGGGATGAACCTCCCCGTGACGGTGGTCGGGGTGGGGGCGGGGCTGAGCTACGACGACTCCGGCCCCACCCACCACACGATCGAGGACATCTCGGTCATGCGGATCCTCCCCCACCTGCGGGTCTACACGATGACTGACAGCGTGATGGCTGCCGCCTTCGCCGGTCTCTCCCGGGAGATGAAGCACCCCCACTACGTTCGCCTCGACCGCCAGCGCCTCCCCGCGCTCTACCGGGAGGACGCCGACTACTCCTCCGGACTGGCCGTGCTCCGAGAAGGGAAGGGGATCGCCCTGGTCGCCACCGGCAACATGGTCCACCGGGCCCTGGAGGCGGCGGAGGACCTGGAGAAGAAGGGGATCTCAGCGCGGGTGATCGACGCCTTCGCCCTCCCCCTCGATCCCGGCGCCCTTCGCCGGGCCCTCGCCGGCTGCCCGCGGGCGGTCACCCTGGAGGAGCACACCCTCCCGGGCGGCTTCGGCAGCGCCGTCCTCGAGGCCCTGGCCGAGGGGGGGAAGGGGTTCCCCGTCCTCCGGATCGGCTTGGACATGTCCCGGGGCTACTGCTACAAGTACGGTGGCCGGTCCAACCTCCAGTCCCTCTACGGCCTGGACCGGAAGAAGATCGTTTCTACCGTCCTGGACTACGCGGCGGCGGGCTGATCGTCGGGCGGCGCGGGAGCGCGGGGGGGCGGAAGAAGCCTCAAGCATGATCGACTCCGAATGCCGGCGGGTATTCGTTGCCCTCCGCCGGCGCATCCTGGTGGCGATCTATTGCCCCGTCCGCCCCAACCCGTCCGTTCGGGCTTTCCAGCGGCTGACCCGTGGCTGAGCGGCCCTTAACCGAGCTCCGCCCGGACCGGGGCGGGCAGGAGGATGACATGGCGGAGCTACTCGTGAAGCCGACGGAGCTGCCGGGGGTGAAGGTGATCGTTCCCCCGACGGTCTTCCGGGACCACCGGGGGGTCTACGTCGAGACCTACAACGAAGAGCTCTACCGCCGGGCCGGCGTCGCGGCGCGTTTCGTCCAGGACGACATCTCCGTCTCCTCCCGCCGCGTGCTCCGCGGGATCCACGCCGACCCCCGGATCTGGAAGCTGGTCGACTGCCTCTACGGGAAGTTCTACCTGGTGGTGGCCGTCTGCGACCGGTCCCGCTCGGACTTCGGCCTCTGGGAGGCCTTCACCCTCTCCGACGCCAACCACCTCCAGGTCCTCGTCCCGCCCGGCCACGGCGTGGCCCATCTTGTCCTGAGCGACAAGGCCATCTTCCACTACAAGCAGTCCGGCTACTACGACCGCGCCGCCCAGGCGACCTTCCGCTGGGACGACCCGGCCTTCGGGATCCACTGGCCTGTGCGGCGTCCCATCCTCTCGGAGCGGGACCGTACGGCGGGGGAGTGAGGCTCGCATGCAACGATCGCCCCGGTTTGCTCTCCTTCCGCTCGCGCGCTCGCTCCTCCGGCGACCGGCCGCCTGGGTTCCGCTTTTCGCCCTGTTCCTGGCCTCCTGCGGCCGAACCCCTCCGCGACCCAACGTCGTCCTGATCAGCGTCGACACGCTCCGTCCGGATCACCTCTCCGCCTACGGCTATGGGAGGAAGACCTCACCCTTCATCGACTCCCTGGCCGCCCGGGGCGCCCGCTTCACCGACTGCTGGTCGGTGACCTCCTGGACCCGCCCGGCGATGGCCTCCCTCTTCACCGGCCTCCATCCCCGCAGCCACGGCGTCGTCACCACCGACCTGATCGCCACCGACGGCACCCGCTGGCCGATCAAAATCGATCCCTCCTTCGTCACCCTGGCCGAGACCCTGAAGGCGAACGGCTACGCCGCCTTCGGCGTCTCCGCCAACCCCCAGGCCGGGGTCTGGACGGGAAGCGACCAGGGCTTCGACGTCTTCATCGAGACCGGCGACCTGATGGACGCCGACGCGGTCCACCGCCGTCTGCTGTCCCTGCGGGAGCGGCTTCGCCGGGAGCGCCCCTTCTTCCTCTGGATCTTCTACTATGACCCCCACGCCCCCTACACCCCTCGCTCCCCCTGGATCGAAGAGTACGCCCGCCACCCCGCCCTGATCGGCGACCCGGCCCTGAACGCGTCCAACTTCGACGACGATATCGACGGTTCGAAGTCCGGCGTCCGTGACGACCCCGCCCGCCGGGAGACGCTCGTCGATCTCTACGACAGCGAGATCGCCTACACCGACGACTTCATCCGCCGGCTCTTCTCCGAGGTTCTGCCCTCCGGCGAAACGTTGGTCATTCTCCACGCCGACCACGGCGAGGAGTTCCTGGAACACGGCCGGCTCGCCCACGGGAGGACGCTCTATGCCCAGTCGGTGCGGATCCCCCTGATCCTGGCCGATCCGCAGGGGGAGTGGGCGGGCAAGGTGGTCGGCGATCCGGCCTCCATACTCGATATCTACCCCACCATTCTGGATTGCCTGAAGATCCCCCCGCCGCCCGGGCTGCAGGGCGTGAGTCAACTAGATCGCCTCTCCGGGTCCGCCCCGCGGCCTTCCCGGCCGCTGGCCTGCGAACTCGAGGAGGAGGAAGCCCCGCGTCTCCAGAGCCTCCTCCGGAACGGGAGCCGCCTGATTCGCGGGGGAGGGGAGTCGAACGCGGGCGAGCGCCATCTCTTCGACATCGCGCGGGACCCGGACGAGGCGAACGACCTCCTGCCCGGCGGCTCGGAGCGCGCCGCCGCCCTGGAAGGGGCGCTGGAGGAATGGCTTCGGATCACTCCGCGCTTTTCTTACCAGCGCCGCGAGCAGCGGTGGACCCCGGAAGCCCGGGAGAAGCTCAGGGCCCTCGGCTATCTCAAGTGAGAGCCGCCCTGAAATCCGGCCGTTGGCCTACCCTGCTCGTTGCCGTCTTCATCCTGTCCCGGGTCGTCTACGCGCGCCTGGGCGTCCGCTTCGACGCCCAGACGCTCGAGTACGCCGAGCAGTTCCTGGACCCCGACCTCCTCCGGAACCGCCTCGGCGAATCCCTCGTCTATCTCCACTGCCAGCCTCCCCTGTTCAATTTCTACCTGGGTCTGGTCCTCAAGGCCTTCCCCGGCCGCGAGGTCGTAGCCTACGCCTTTCTCCACCGCCTCCTCGGCCTGGGCATGGGGTGGGCCGTCTTCGCCCTCCTCCGGAGGTTCGGGGTCTCCTCTCTCCTCTCCGCCCTCCTCGTCTCCTGGTTTCTGGTGAGCCCTGCCTGCGTCCTCTACGAGAACTACCTCTTCGACACCTATCTCATCACCGGCCTTTTGGCCTTCAGCGCCCTCTTTTTCCATCGCTTCGCCTCTTCCGGCCGCCGCGCCGACGCCGTCGTCCTTTATCTCCTCCTCGCCGCCGTGGTCTTCACCCGCAACGTCTTCCATCTCGCCTGGTACCTCCTGGTCGTCCTCTGGCTCTTCCTCCGCTTCCCCGCCCGGCGGAAACGGGTCCTCGCCGCCGCCGCCCTCCCCACCGCCCTGGTCCTGGTTCTCTACGCGAAAAACCTCGTCCTCTTCGGCTCCCCCGCGGCGAGTTCCTCGATGGGGACGACGCTCTACCACGTGGTCGCGGGCTACATGCCGGCGGCAATCCGGCAGCAGCTCGTCCGGGAATCCGGCGGCGCCATCTCGGAACTATCCCTTCTCCCCCCCATCCCGACCATGAAGCCCTTCAAGGACTATCCCCCCGCCTGGACGAGCTGGCCGCCGACCGGCGTTCCCGCCCTCGACCGCGAGTTCAAGTCGGACGGGAAGGACGTCAACTTCAACCACATCGCCTATCTCCACATCAACAAGCGCTACACGACCGACTCGGTGCGCCTCCTCCTGTCCCGCCCCGAGTTCTATCTGCGCTCCGTCGCCTTTGCGGTCCGGGGATACTTCCAGCCCGCCGCCGACTACTTCAGCGAAGGTGGAAACTGGCCGATCCCTTCGGCGGTGCGCCTCTACGACGTTCTCTTCTACGGTCGCTTCTCTCCCCCTCGGCTCTATTTGAAACCGGAGGAGTTCCGCACTCGCTGGGCCGACGACCGGGTCGCCTGGGGGCTCGTCGCGGCCTGGCTCCTCCTCTTCTTCTTCGGAGCCGTCGAGGCCGCCCGCCGCCTGCGCCGCTCCCGGCCTCCCGCCGCTCCCGACCCCGGCGCCGCGACCCTTCTTTTTATGCTCTACACCTCGGCCTGGTGGACGGCGGTCACCTGTCTCCTCTCCATGGGCGAGAACATGCGCCACCGCTTCGTGCTTGAGCCCTACTTCCTCGTCTTCGCGGGCGTGCTGGCGGCCCGCCTGGGGAAGCGTTTTCTCCCTCGCCCGCGCCGGCCCGCATCGGAGCAGCGATGAGGCCCGCCTCCGCCCGCCGCCCCGTCTGCCGCGTGGATATCTCGGCCACCGCGGTCGCCCGGGCGCGGAATAACGGCCTCTGATCGATAAGCGCTCATGACCCCTCGCGCCCCGACGGCTTCTTCTCTCCGCTGGATCGGGACCTTCATCGGCCCTCTCCTTCTTCTGATCTTTCTCCTCCCTTATCTCTGCGGCGTTTCCGGCGCTTTCTCCGGCGAGGCCGCCCTCCTCTCCTATCCGCAGCAGTTGTTCCTCTCCCGCCTTCTCCGCGCGGGGCACTATCCCTGGTTTGACCCGGCGGTCGGGGCGGGGGCGGTCGATTGGTCCGTGCGCCTTTCCCATGCCGCCCTCTATCCTCCGAACTGGCCGTTTCTCCTCCTGGGGAGCGGATCGGCCTTCGCCGATTATCCGGCCCTCTACCTCTTCCCGCTCGCCGCCCATCTCCTCCTCTCCTGCCTCTTCGCTTTCGCCCTCGCCCGCCGGGGGCTCCGCCTCGATCCCGCCCCCGCGCTCCTCCTCTCCCTTTCCTGGTCGCTCTCGCCGGTCTTCGCCCTCCAGACCGGGCGGTTGCCGGCGATCTTCTCCCTAGCCTGGCTCCCCGCCGCCGCCCTCTTCCTCCTCCTCTTCTCCCGGGAAGGCGGCCGCGGGCGCCTCCTCGCCGCTGCGGGTGCCGCCGCCCTTTCCAGCCTGGGGGGCGACCTCGCCGCGGCCGCCGGCGTCTTCCTCTCGATCGCCGTTTTCGGCCTGGCGCTCGTTCTCGCCTTTCTCCGGCGCGCCGACCGCCTCGCCGCCCGGCGCGCTCTCGGGGGCGCCTTCGCCGCGCTCGTCCTTGGGGGGTGCCTCTCCGGCATCCGCTGGGCCGGCCTCCCCGAGTCGCTGCGCCTCGTCCGGGAAGCCGAGCTCGCCGCGCCTCCCCCGCCCGTCTTCCCCCTCTCCCCGGCCGCGCTCGCCGGTTTCCTCGTCCCCGGCATCTTTGGGGCCGATACGGGTCATGGCCTCTGGGGGCCGGCCCTCGCCCTGGGCCGCCGCTGGCCGTCGGTCGCTCTCCCCGGCGGGATCGCCTCCGCCCTTCTCGTCGCTAGCGGGCTCATCTCTATCCGGCGGAGGAGGGGAGCCGTCGCGCCCGCTCGCACTTGCCCCGACATTCCAATATTACAATCCAACAGCAGAGTCGGGGGAGCGGGCCTACCGGGGGCGGCGGCCGGCGTCGCCATATTCTGCTTCCTCGCCGGCGCCTTACTCGCCTTCCTCGCTCCCGACCGCATCCTCGGCTCCTCGCCGCCCGTTCTCCTCGCCTTCTCCTGGTCGCTCCTCCTTGGCCTCTCTTTTCAGTCCCTCCGCGGCCATCCGGAAGCCGTGTCTCCCTCCCGGATCGGGAAGATCCTGGCCGTCTTCGCCGGGATCGTCCTTTTCGCCCTGTTCTGGCCCTACCGGTCCGCCCTTGGCCTCGTTTTCCCCGGCCTCCGCGGCCTCGCCGCCGTCGCCGTTTCCGGTCTCCTTCTCGCCCTCTTCGCGGGGTTGGCCGCGGCCGGCGCTTTCTTCGCCGCCGTCCGCTTCCTCCCCCTTCGTTTCCGCCCGTCCGCCGTCCTCCTTCTCGCCCTGCTGGAAATAGCGCTCGGAGCCTACCGTGGGTTCTACCGCTCCGCCGCTCCCGCCTTTCCCCCCGGCGACCTCTTCGGCGCGCGCTACCGAGGCCCTTCCGACCATCCGGCTTATCGCGCGGCCGCTTCCTTCGCCGCCGCCTTCCCCGACCTGGAGAACCGTTATCGCCGGGGATATTTCCGCTCCGCCTTCGACAACCTCGCCTGGGCCTTCGGCTCGGCGTCCCCGCTTGGTTTCGAGCTCGGCCCGGTCGGCCGCCGCGCCGCCACCGCCTTCTCCGGCGCCGCCGACCGATCGGGGGGCGAGCTCGTCCCCCGGGACTGGGCGTCGAACTTCTGGCGGAACCTGTCCGTCCGCTACCTCCTTTCCGCAGCGCCCCTCGCCCCGCCGGCCCAGCCCATCCCCGCCGGGCCGGGGCGCTGCTACGCCGGCCTTCTCCCGGAACCCCTCCCGCGTTGGTATTTCCAGGACCGCTGGGTGGTGGCGGACGAGGAGCGGGAGAGGTTTGCCCTCCTCAACTTCGACCTCCGCGCCGCCGGATACTGCCCGCGGGAGGTCTGGCACGTTCGCCCCTTCGCCCACCTCTACCCACATCCCCCGCCACTCTCCGACGCCGAATGGAAGGCCCATTTCGACGATCTCCAGGAATCCAACCGCATCCTCTCCGTCGACGAGACGGACCCCCACCGGCTGGTCTTCCGGATGGAGGTGAAAAAGCTCTCGATGCTGGTGGTCACCGATCTCCATCACCCCGGCTGGAAGGTCCGGGTGGACGAACGCGCCAAGGACGTCCACCGGGTCAATTACCTCCAGAGGGGGGTCTGGTGCCGCCCCGGCAGCCGCGAGATCGTGATGGAATTCCTCCCCCCCTCCCTCGGCCCCGGCCTGGCCTGGACCGCCGCGGGGTTGATCGGCGTAATCATGGTCCTCTCCCTGCCTGGCCGACGAAATCGGCTTGATCGGGGAGTAGGGCCTCAGTAATGCGGGGCAAGCTAGACGCCGCTCCCATGGGATTTCCCCCTCGTAACTGAGGCCTTACAGAGGAGGCAAACCGCGTTCTCTCGGTCGACGCCACCGCCCCCCCATCTCTAAACTCTATCCCCTATCCTCTATCCCCCCTTTGCGACTTGGCGTCTTGGCGCGATAACCTAACGAGCCGTTTCTTGCGCCCGAAGAAGTCTTGGCAGAAAGGTTTCTCTCCCCCATAATGGCCGCATGAACCGCCCGCCGATCGATTCGGCCGACCCCTGGGCCCCCGCCGGCTCCGACGAGGAGATCCTCGCCGAGTACGGCCGCCGGACGAAGAAGGTCACGGTGGTCATCCCGACCCGGAACGAGGAGAAGTCGATCGGCGAGATCGTCCGCTTCTCCCGCCCCTACGCCGACGAGCTCCTGGTGGTGGACGGCCATTCCTCCGACCGGACCCGCGAGATCGCTTCCGGCTTGGGCTGCCGGGTGGTCCTGGACGGGGGGAAGGGGAAGGGGGATGGCGTGCGGACCGCGATCCGGGAGGCCGCGGGCGAGGTCATCGTCTTTATCGACGCCGACTACTCCCACCGTCCCGCCGACATCCCCCGCCTGGTCCTCCCCATCCTCCGGGGAGAGGCCGACCACGTCGTCGGCTCCCGCCCCCGGGGAGGCTCCGACGAGCTTCACGGCGACTTGAACAAGTTTCTCCGGATGATCGGGAGCGACATCATCACGCTCGGGATCAACTACCGCTTCGGCGTGCGCTTGAGCGAGTCGCAGAACGGCTTCCGGGCGCTCTCAGCGGAGTGCGCTCGCGCCCTCGATCTCAAGGAGAACATCACCACCATCGAGCAGGAGATGACGATCAAGACCCTGCGGAAGGGCTTCCGGATCGCCGAGATCCCCTCCCACGAATTCAGCCGCCGCTTCGGGGAGTCGAAGATCCGCCTCCGCCGGGTGTCTTGCCGATACGTGTATAGCTGGCTGAAATATCTTCTTCTCGGATGAAAGGATGGACCGGGATGCGGGATACAGGGTTCAACGGTTCACGGGTTCGCGGTTCGCAGTTTACTGATCACTGATCACTGATCACTGATCACTGATTACTGATTACTGATCACTTAATCCCCGATGCCTCTCCTTTCCTATCTCCGACTCGGCGCCCGGGCGCTCCTCTCCAACTTCCGGCGCCTCCAGAGCCCATACAAGCTCACCTTCGCCCTCACCTACCGCTGCAACCTCCGCTGCCTCGCCTGCCGGACCTGGGCGCATCCGTCCGCCGACGATCTGTCGCTCCGCGAGATCGACTCTTTTTTCGAGCGCAATCCCTTCTTCTCCTGGGTCGATCTGACGGGGGGCGAGGTCGCCCTGCGCGAAGACCTGCCGGAGATCATCCGGGCGATCGCGTCCCGTTCCCGCCGGCTCCTCCTCCTGCACTTCCCCACCAACGGCTACCTGGTCGAGCGCGTTCTCGCCGCCGCGCGGGCGGCGCTCGCTTCCGGCCCGCCCCGCTTCATCGTCAGCGTCAGCCTCGACGGCCCCCCCGCCCTCCACGACCGCCTGCGCGGGGTGGAGGGATCCTTCGCCCGCGCCCTGGAGACGTTCGGTCGCCTCCGGCGGGAGGTTGGGGCGGAGGCCTACCTGGGGATGACCCTGCACGCGGAGAACTTCCGGTCGGTCGGTGATACGCTGGCGGCGGTGAGGCGGTATCTCCCCTGGGTGAAGCCCTCCGATCTTCATTTCAACCTCGTCCACCGCTCGTTCTTCTACCATAACCCGGGCGAAGCCTCCCTCCTCCCGGAGGAGCCGGAGGATCTCCTCTCTTCTCTCCCCCGGACGGGGGGAGCGCTCCGTCCGGAGAGTTATTTGGAGCGGCGCTACCTCTCGCTCGCCCGCGCTTATCTGCGCACGGGGAGATGCCCGCTCCCCTGCCTCTCCCTCTCTGCGTCCTGCTTCGTCGACCCCGCCGGGACCGTCTACCCCTGCGCGGGCTACGACCGCCCGTTGGGGAACCTCCGGGGGGAGGGATTTTCCCTGGGCCGCCTCTGGTCGTCGCCGGTGGTCGGCGCCCTGCAGGGGGAGATCCACTCCGGACGCTGCCCCCAGTGCTGGACGCCCTGCGAGGCTTACCAGACTATCCTGGGAAACCTCTGGCCGCGGCGCCGGGAAAGGGAGAAACTCTAGCCGGTCGATCGCGTGTGCCCCAGCTCAGCGAGCCTGTGGGAGGGGCATTCCTGCCCCGATCCCATAGGGCGTGGCTCGCGACAAGAATGTCGCTCCCACAGGCAACCGGCAAATAGAAGAAGTGATCGGTTGTCCGATATATTCGCGGAGATTCGCGTCAATTCGCGGTTAAAAACCGCCGTGACCGATCGCAGACCATGGATGCCGCATTCTCCAAGATCACCGGCCGCCAGATCGCCCTCGTCCTCGCGATCTCCGCCCTCGCCTTCCTCTCCTTCTACGGGAAGTCCTACTTCAGTCCCGGCTTCTCCGGGATGCTGGGGTACGAGCTGAAGGACACGCTCTGCCAGGTCGAAGCGCTCTTCCGCTCCGCGGACGAGGGGGCTGCCCTCTTCTGGGACCCCGTCTACCTCCAGTACCTTCCCCGTTTTCCCCAGGCTCCGATCTTCTCCCCCGTGACCCTCGCGCTCCTCGCCGCCCACCGCCTCTTCCCGGCCCTGACCGGCCCCGTCCTTCTGGCCGCCCTCCTCGCCGTGCTGGCAGTTCTCCAGGTCCTCTGCGCCCTCGCCATGTTCCTCTTCCTCCGCTCCCGGGGGCTCGGGCCGGCCGGATCCCTCCTCGGGGGGCTGGCCTACGCCTACAACCATCAGACCTATGTCTTCGGGATCCGCCACGGCTACGACCGGATCTCCGCCGTCCTCTTCGCCCCGCTCTATCTGCTGGCCTTTGGCCGCGCGCTCCTGGCCGCTCCCGGCTCCGCCGCCCGCCGCCGCTGGGCGGCCCTCTCCGCCCTCCTCCTCGGGATCGGCCTCGTCTCCAACGGCGACGTCAAGCCGACCTTCTTCTTCGGGCTTTTCCTGGCTCTGATGGCCCTCTGCCAGCGCCCCTTCTCGTGGCGGAACCTCCGGCTTCTCCTGGCGGTCTTTCTTCTCGCCGGGATGGTCTTCGCCGTCCAAGCCATCCCCACGCTCTACTCGCTCCCCGAGCAGGGGAGGGGGGCCGAGCCGCTCGACTCGATCCTGGAGTATTCGCTCTCCCTCCCCCGCTTCTTCCTCACCCAGCTCTCCACCGGCTTCACCGATCGCCCGGACTATCCCTGGGAGAACACACTGGAGTTCTCGCTCGTCCTCCTCCCCCTGGTGGCCGTGGGGCTGTTCCGCCTTTTCCGGCGCCCCGACCGCCTCCTCTGGCTCTCCGCCCTCCTTCTCTGCTTCCTCTGGATCCTGGGGAAGCACTCCCCCCTGGCTCCCCTGCAGGGCTGGTTCATGAAGGTCTTCGGTCTCCGCCACCCGGCCCGGATGGCGATGCTCCTCTACTTCCTCTACGCCTTCCTGGTCGCCCTGGCCGTCGACTCCCTCTCCTTTCGGCGCTCCCTTCGCTGGATCGCCGGCGGGACGGTCCTGCTCCCCGCCGCCGTGCTTCTCCTCCACCTCCGCGGGGCGGGCGGGATACCCCTCCGCGGCGTCGTCGCCTGCTCCTTCTCCTGGTTGATCCTCGCCACCCTCGCCTTCACCCGCCTCGACCTCCGCGCGGCCTGGCTGATCTTCCCCCTCTTTTTTCTGGAAAAAACCGCCCTCTTCTCCACCCTGGGGGAGGCGAACCGGGGCGACCCCACCGCCTACTACCGCTACGACGAGATCTACCGTCCCCAGCCCCGGGTGGAGGCGCTCGCCAGCCAGCCCGACCGCCGGGATTACCGCGCCTTCTTCGGCGTGAAGGACCTCCCCGACCTCTTCTCCCACAACTTCTACCTCAACGCCCTCTCCGACGGAATCCGGCCGATCTTCCCCTACTTCCTCCTCGACGAGGAGCTGCGGCGGGTTCGCGAGATCCAGGAGATCATCTTCGCCGACTGGTCGAACCCGATGTGGTCACTGCTCAACGTCAAATACTTCATCGACCTCGACGCCTATTTCGCCTCCTGGGACCCCGAGGACACCAGCCGGAAGGGGCTGGAGAGCCTGAGCCGGGTCGACGCCCATCTCCGGGTCAACCCGGGGGCGGAGGAGGAGCTCTTCCTCCGTTTCCGCGCCGAGCCCGTGGTCCGAGACGGGGACTTTCTCCGCGGCTTGCGGGAGGGGGAAGCCGATATCGCGCGGATCGCCTATGTCAACGCCGCCGACGAGTCCCTGGCCCTGCGGCCGGCGGCCGTCTCGGAGGAGGGGACGATCCGGGTGAGCGCTCGCCGCCGCGACCGGATCGAAGCCCTGGTCGATCTTCCCGCCCCGGCCTGGCTCGTCTTCTCCGAGTTCTGGTTCTTCCCCTGGCGGGCGGAGGTGGACGGCGAGCCAGCGCCTCTTCGCCGGGTCTACCACGTCCTGATGGGGACGCCCGTCCCCGCCGGGCGCCATCGCGTGCTGTTCTATTTCAACGGCCGCCACTGGGCGTTCGTTGCCCCCGCCGTCTTCTCCTCCGCCGTCGCTCTCTTCCTGGCCGTCGTCGCCCTCGGCGGCCTCCGCCGCCGGCCCCTGAACCCTGAACCCTGAACCCAAAAACCTAACCTCTAGCCCCCATCCCCTATCCCCGATGCGGATCGCCTTTCTCCAGAAATACCCTTTCCCCTACTTCGGCGTGATGGCCCTCTCCGCCTCACTGCCTCCGGAGGTGGAGCGGGAGGTCTTCATCGGCGACCTCGAGCGGGACGCGGCGGCTTCCGCCGCGGCCTTCCGCCCGGACGTACTCGCCCTCCCGGTGATGTCGCTGGAATACGCCTGGATGCTGGAGCAGGCCCGGAGGGTCAAGGCCCTCCATCCCTCCGTGACCGTGGTCGCCGGCTACATCCACGCCACGGCCTGCCCGGAGATGGTCGCGGAGGAGGGTATCGACGCCGTCTGCGTCGGCGAGGGGGACCGCTCCTTCCCCCGTTTCCTGGCCGCCCTCCGGGCCGGGGGGAAGCCGGAGCCGCTCCCCGGTTTCTGGGTAAAACGGCGTGGGGAGATCGTCCGGGGGGGGGAACCGGAGCCGATCCTCGACCTCGACTCGCTCCCCGAGGAGGACCGCGATCTCTATTACCGCAAGTATCCCTCGCTCCGGGACGAGCGGCTCAAGCACTTCATGGCCTCCCGGGGCTGCCCCTTCGACTGCGCCTTCTGCTGCCACCAGGTCTACAGCCGCCTCTACCGGGGGAAGGGCCGCTACGTCCGGCGGAAGTCGCCGGAGCGGGTGATCGCCGAGATCGCCGGGGTGAAGAAGCGCTACGGCCTCTCCTCGCTCTGTTTCCTCGACGACGTCTTCATCATGGACGTCGGCTGGCTCAAGCGCTTCACCGATCTCTACCGCCGCGAGATCGGCCTCCCCTATTTCTGCGCGATCACGCCGCCCAACTTCACCCCCGAGATCGCCCGCCTCCTCAAGGAGAGCGGATGCCACACCGTGAACTTCGGCGTCGAGACGGCGAGCGAGCGAAAGCGGTTCGAGGTCCTGAACAAGCGCGTGACCAACGAGGAGATGCTCGCCGCCGCCCGCCTGATCAAGGAGCAGGGGATGAAGCTCCAGACCACGGTGATGTTCGGACTCCCCTTCGAGACCGTGGACGAGGCCTTCGAGAACATCCGCTTCAACCTCCGCCTGGGCGCGGACTTCCTCGCCTCCAACGTCCTCCTTCCCTTCCCCAAGACCGCGATCGAGGAGTCGGCCCGGAAGGCGGGGATCCTCGATCCCGACTACCTCCGCTCCCCGGCGTACCGGGGGATCCACCTGAACAGCGTCTTCCGCTTTCCGGGGATCGAGACGATCGAGCGCGTGCAGAAGATCTCGCACCTGGCGATGCGCTTCCCCGCCCTCCTCCCCCTCTTCCGCCGCCTGGTCCGGGTCCGATCCAAAAGGCTCTTTTTCCTGATCTATGTGCTATCCTCCCTCTGGCGCTACAAGTCCGAGAAGCCGATCTCCTGGGCGGAGGCGGCGAAGGTCTTCTGGCGCGCGCGCAAGAACTACCTGCGCTACCTCTCCGGATCGCCGGGGCGGGAGAAGGGGATTCCTCGGGCGGAGGAACCGGGGCAAGGAAGATGAGAAGCGGGCAACCGATCCGACGGACGGTCTCATTTACATGATGCAGGGCCGATCCGATCCGCGATGAGGCCGAGACCGATCTTCCACCCTTTTCTTTTCGCCTGGGCGCCGGCGCTTTTTCTTTACTCCCGGAACTTTCAGGAGATAGAGGCGTCCGAACTGCCGCTTCCGCTCGCTCTCCTCGCGCTCCTGGCCGGCGTTCTCTTCCTGGCCGGTCGCCTGATCCTGAAGGACCGGGCGTTCGCCGCGGCGACGGTTTCCCTCCTGCTCCTCCTCTTCTTTTCCTACGGGCGCTTTCACGAGCTGGCCCAGGAATGGACGGTCGCCGGGATCCGGGTCGGCGGCCACCGCTTTCTGCTCCCCCTCTGGGCGGCCGTTTTCGCCGCGCTCTTCCTGGCCGGCCGCCGCTTCCGCGGCCGCCTCTCCTCCTGGACGGCCGTCTTCACCGTCGTCGGCTTGGTGCTGGTCGGTCTTCCCCTCCTCGGGATCGCCCGCCAGGCGATCCGGGCCGAGCGGGCCGGTCCCGCCGTCGCCCTTCCCCCCGTCCCGCTTCGCCCGCCCGAGGGGGGTGGAGGGTTGCCCAACGTCTACTACGTCATTCTCGACGCCTACGCCCGCGGCGACATCCTCCGGGAGGTCTACGGGTTCGACAACTCCGAGTTCCTGGACGCCCTGAAGTCCCGGGGTTTCTATGTCGCCGAGCGGGCCCGGTCGAACTACGACCTGAGCCTGATCAGCCTCGCCTCCTCGCTCAACTGGTCGTATCTGGATGAAAAAAGGTTCCGGGCGAGCAAGATCGGCTATCCCCGGTCTCTGCTCCTCAACAACCGGACGGCGGCCTCGCTCCGGGGTCTGGGCTACCGCTTCGCGGCCTTTTCCAGCGGCTACGACAAGACCGAGCTCCGGGCCGCCGACCTCTACTTCTCCTGCGGCTGGTCGCCGTCCGAGTTCCAGAACGAACTGATCAACGCCACCCCCCTGCCGCCCCTGCTCGCCTTGCTGGGGGGGGAGAGCGCCCAATATCGGCGCCACCGGCAGAGGATCCTTTTCGCCCTGGAGGAGATCCCCGAGACCGCGCTCCTGCCCGGGCCGCTCTTCGTCTTCGCCCACCTCGGCGCCCCGCACCCGCCGTTTGTCTTCGGCGAGAACGGCGAGCCGGTGCAGCTGGCCGATTATTTCCTGTCGGGGGACGCCGCGGGATTCCTCGACCGCCTGGGGATCAGCCGGGAGGAGTACCGGGAGCGCTACGTCCGCCAGCTGAAGTTCATGAACCGGAAGGTGCTCGAGATGGTGGACGGGCTTCTCCGGCGGTCTTCCCGGCCGCCCATCATCATCCTGCAGGCCGATCACGGGCCCCGTTCGGAGTATGTCTTCTGCGAGTTCGAGAAGTCGAACGTGCGGGAGGGGCTCTCGATCCTGAACGCCTACCATCTGCCCGACGGCGGAGAGAAGGCCCTCTACCCCGGGATCACGCCGGCCAACACCTTTCGGGCGATCTTCAACCACTACTTCGGAGCGGGTCTGGAGATGCTGGCGGACCGGAGCTATTTCACGGATTGGCGGGACGGCTATTTCGCCTTCCGAGAGGTGCCCCCGGAAGCCCGGCTCGTCCCGCGGGCCGGCGCTGTTCTCCCGGGTCCGGCCCGCCGCCCCGGCGAAGCCGACTGGATGATCCAATCGGCCTATGCCTGCTATGAGGTCGACGATTTTCAGACGGCGTCCGAGCTGTTCTCCCGCGTGCTCGCCGCCGATCCCGAGAACCCCTCCGCCCTGCTCGGTTTGGGCTACTCCGAGGAGGGGATGGAACATTTCCAGGAGGCGGAGCGGTATTTCGAGCGGTTCCTGTCGCTCGGCGCGCCCGGCGCCGCCGACCTTGTTCACCTTTCCCGGTTTTTCCGGGAACGGGGGAATCTCGACCGGGCCGCGGGATTGGCGGCGGAAGCCCGCCGGCGGGAACCCGACGGCCTGGAGGCGATCCTCGAAGAGGGGGAGATTTATCTCGCCCGCGGCGACGTGACCCGCGCCGCCGGCTCCTTCCGCGCGGCGGTCGACCTCGACCCCTCCGACGTCCGGGCCTACATCGGTTGGAAGCACTGTTCCGAAAACGGCGCGCCGGTCCGCCCGCCCTCGCCCGCCCCCCCGGTCCCGGTCGCCGGCTCGTCTCCCCCCGCGGGCTTTCCCGACATCGTACTGCTCTCGATCGACGCCCTGCGCCCCGACCGCCTCTCCTGCTATGGGAATCCGAGCCCGACCAGCCCCGCCCTCGACGAGCTCGCCCGAGAGGGCGTGCTCTTCCGGCGCGTGCTCAGCCAGTGTCCGACCTCCGCTCCCTCCTACATGTCGCTCCTGACCGCCCTGATGCCCGATGTCAACCTGGTGCGAAACCTGGGCGTCGGCATCCGCCAGCGGGCCAACAGCCTTCCCGCGAAGATCGCCACCTATGCCGAGCTTCTCCGGGCCAACGGATATTTCACGGCGGCGGTGCACGGCGGGGCCGAGCTCGACGGCTCACTCGGCTTCGCCCGCGGCTTCGATCTTTTCCGGGATTCGTTCGACCACCTCCGCCTCGTCCCCGGGGCCTTGCCCGCCGACATCGCGGCCGCGATCGGGGAGAGCCGCGCCCGCGGAAAGCCACTCTTCCTCTTTATCCATCACAACTACTGCCACGACCCCTATGTCTTCGGTCCCCCGGAAATCCGCCGGCGCTTTCTTCGCCGCCCCGTCCCCGGCCTTCCGACCGGCCTGGAGGGCTTAGGCAAGAACGGGGCGGATATAGTCAAGTCCTTCTGGAAGGGGATCGACCTCTCCCGACCCGACCACCGGGATCACGCGCTCCAGCTCTACGATGGCGGCGTGGCCGTCGCCGACGACCTCTTCCGCCGACTGCGGGAGCTCCTGGCCAAGGAAGGTATATACGACAAGGCTCTGATCGCGGTCTTGGCCGACCACGGGCAGGAGTTCTACGAGCACCAGAGCCGCTGCCACGGGCGCCTCTTCATCGAGCACCTCCGCGTCCCCCTGATCGTCAAGTTTCCCGGGGGACTTTTCGCCGGCCGCGAGATCGCCGAAACCGTCCGCCTGATCGACCTGATCCCCACAATCTGCGACTGGGCGGGCCTGCCCGCTCTTCCCCGCCGTCAGGGGGTGTCCTTTCTTCCCCTGCTCGCCGGCCGGGGCTCCTACCGGCCGACCCTGGTCAGCTATTCCATCGACCTGAGCCGGATCCGCCTGGAGGAGGGAGGCTTCTCCTACTGCCGGGAGTGGGATCCCCGCCACGTGAGGCTGCAGGAGCACCTTTTCGATCTCGCGGCGGACCCGGACGAGGCGGCCGATCTCGTCTCGGCCCGCCCGGAGGCGGCGGACCGGTTGCGGAAAAGGGCCCGGGAGATCAGGGGCGAGAAGAAGATGTACTTGGATTGGATCATTTCCGACGTCCCGCGGGCCGCGGCGGCGCCCTCCCCCACCCCGGTGTCCCTCCATTTGCTCAAGCAACTGAAGGCGTTGGGATACGACAAGTAGGGGGACGAAGGTCTCCGCCCGTCAAGCCGATCCCCTCTCCGGCTCAATCGTAGCCGAGCTTCTTCAGCGCCTGCTTCCGCTCTTCCGCCTCCCGCGCCGCGTTCTGGCCGCCGCTTTCCGCCGCCCCGGCGGGGACGAACTTGACGTGCCGGATGATGTAGGGCTCGTCGCCGGGGGGGGCGAAATCGATCTCGACCCGGAAACGATCGTCGCGGACGGAGGTTTCGCCCAGGTCGAGGTAGAAGTAGGGGCGTTCCCCCCTTCCGAAAGGCTCGATCCCGGCGGGGAGGAGATAGTCTCCGGAAGGATCGAAGCGATAGCGCAGGCCGATCGCCCCGGGATTGTCCGGCGGGTTCTCCGGAGTATCCAGGAGGAGGGAAACGCGATAGTCGCCGCTGGGGACGGCGACGGTCATCCGCAGGGGAGTGGCCGCCCCGTTTTTAGGGATCCGGAAGAGGCCGCCGTGGATCATCTCCCGGTGCAGGAGCCAGGGCTTGGTCGGCGCCTCTTTCTCGAGCACGGTCCTGGTCCGGCGCCACTTGTCCGAGACGGCGTAAGATCCCTCCGGGGTGATGGAGAACATCTCGGGGAGGAGGTAAAAGGCGTAGTCGGGGGGGGTCTTCCGGCGGGCGGACTCGAAGCGTCTACGGAAGGGTTCGAGGGAAAGCCGCCGGCGCTCGGCCAGGGTCGCGGCCGTCCGCGGGTCGCGTTCGGCCAGATCGGCGGTCTCGTCCGGATCGGCTTGGAGATCGAAAAGGAGCTCGCTCTCGTCTTCTTCGTCCCCCGCGGGGAAATAGAGCCAGCGCGGCGTCCGTATCCCCCTTCCCGAGAAGACCGCCTCCTTCCCCTGGTCGGGATTGCGGATGAAAGGCGCGAGGCTGCCGCCGTCCATCGTTTTCCCCCGAGGGAGATCGCGGCCAGCCAGTTCCAGGAGGGTGGGCATGAGGTCGATCAGCTCCACCAGCCCGGAGACGCGGACGCCGGAGGGAAGGCGCGATGGCCAGGCCATGATCAAGGGGACGTGGGCGATCGACTGGAACGCGTCGCCGCCCAGGTGGATGCGGCGGTGCTCGCCGAGGTTCATGCCGTGGTCCGCGGTGATGACGAAGATGGTCCGGTCTTTCAGGCCCCATTCGCCCAGCCGATCGAAAATCTTCCCCACCCAGTTGTCGGTATGCCGGAGGTTCCCGTCGTAGAGCCCGCGCAGGATGCGCCGGTCGTCCGCGGTCCAGCCGTCGGAAAGCTCGCTCAGGGACTCGATCGCCTCGGTCTTCACCCATTTGACCCGCGCCGGATCCTCCCCGCCCGTGAACTCGGAGTCCTCCGCCTTGGCCGGATAGGGATGATGCGGAGACATGACGTGGTAGAGGACGAAAAACGGCCGGTCCCGGTTTTCCGCGATCCAGGCGAGCGCCCGGGCGGCCGTTTCCTCGTCCGGGGGCCGGTTCTCCGGATAAGGAACGACGATGACCTCGTCGAAGAGCCGTCCGAACTCCATCGGCGTGATCGCCTTGTGATTGGTGATCAGCATCGTTCGGTAGCCCTGGGCGGAGAGGACCTCGGGAAGCGAGATCTCCTCGCGGTCGAAATCCTGGAAGATGGTGGTGGGGTCCTCCCGCCAGATCCCCCAGCGGTGCCCGTCGACTCCGAACATGTCCTTGCTGAAATAGCGGGACGAAAGGATGCGGGGCAGGGAGGTTCGGGTCACGGTGTCGGGGGCGAAGGCCGCAAGGAAGAGGACGCCCCTCCGGGCGATCTCGTCGATCCGGGGGGTGGTGGGAAGCGGGTAACCGTACGAGGAGAAATGATCGGCCCGCGCCCCGTCCAGCAAGGCGATGAAGATATTGGGCCGGTCGGCTGGCGGAGCTTTCGGGCGGCAGGCGAAGCCGGGGAGGAGGGCGGCGAGGAGACTGAAAGCGAGCAAGCACTCGGAGCGGATCCTCGGCCTGGATTTCATGGGAGCTGTCCGGCGCGTCTCCGCCACTGCGAACTTCAACAATATAGCCTTACTGCCCCCCGATTTCAACTCTGCCGAGTCCGCGGCCTTGCTCCGCGCGCCGCTCCGCCGATGAGGATCCGGGCGGCGAGGCCCAGGGCGGCGGCGGCCTGGCGCGGGTTGAACAGTATGTTGGTGATGAAGTAGCACTCGTTGGTGCAGCGGTCGCAGACCGCGTTCCCCTCCGCGATCGCTCTCAGGCACTCGGCTGTCCGGGGGCCGGAGAGGATTTTGCCGAGGTCGTAGCCTTCCTCCCTGGCGTTGCCGAGCTTCCAGGGGAGCATCTCGCAGGGATAGATGTCGCCCGTTTCGTTCAGGACCAGGTTCAGGCGGCCGGCGTAACAGGGGATCTGCCGCTTCCCCGTCGCCAGCACCCGGTACACCAGCTCCCGCTGCCGGATATCCTGGGCGGCCTTCAGCTGGGCCCCGAAAAAGCTCCCCTTGCCGCCTTCTCCCCTCCGCGCCTCGGCTTCCAGATCCCCGCCCAGGCGCCGGTAGCTCTCCGGATCGATCTCCTTCAACTCCTCCGTTGCCGCAGAGCCCCTTACCAGTGAGAAATTGTGGTAGTCCACGCGCGGCAATTTCCTGACCTCCCGGCGCAGGTCGGAGAGGAGATCTAGGTTTTGGGGAAGGATGACCGTGTTGACGCCCAGGGAGAGGTTCCGCCGCCCGACCTTTAGCGCCCCGACCCGTTCCACGGTCTCCCGAAACAGTTCGAAGTTCCCTTCCACGCCACGGAGGCGGTCATGGTCTGCTCCCCAGCCGTCGAGCGAGGCCTTGATCACCACCTGCGAGCGCGGACACTCCCGGGCGATCCGGTCCACCGTTGCTTCGATCACCCGTGGCTGGAGGCAGTTGGTGGGGATGACGATGAAGGTAGGCCGGGTGTGGAGGTAAAAGGCCCGGCAGATCGCGGAGATCTCCGGGTGGAGGAAGGGCTCCCCGCCGGAGAGGAGGAGCCAGAGGAGGTTCCCCGGATAGGCGCGGGCGATCCGCTCCGCCTCGCCGGCGCCGAGCTCGACCCCCGGTGCTTGGTCCTCTTTCCGGTAGAAGCAGAAGCCGCAGCGGGAGTTGCAGCGGGAGGTGATGAAATAGGTGAGATGCAATGGCGCTCGCCCCTTCCGCAGGATCCGGGGCAGGAAGCGCAAGGGGCTGTACATCATGGCCCGCCTACTTTCTCCAAAGCCTCCGCCGGAAGGGGACCTGGCAGAGGAGAAGGAATCCCCCCGCCCCCACGCTCAGGGCGTAGGGGACTAGGAGGTAGAGGGCCGTCTGAAGGGCGAAAAGCGCCCCCCGTTGCCTCAGGGCAAACAAAAGGAACCGCCGGTTGATCGCGAGCATGAGAACGAACAGCCCGGCCGCCGCCGCCCACCCCCCGGCCCGCCCGGCCAGGCCCGCCCCCGCGCCGAAGAGGAGGAGGAGCGCCAGGGCCGCGTTCGCCTTCAGCTCGGTGGATCCGACGCCGGCGTCGGAAAACAGCAGCTTCTCCGCCAGGAGGAACTGGGCCCAGAGGTAGCTCTTTTTGGCGGCATTCCGCAGGGAGGAAAAGAGGCCGAACCCGAAGTAGTGCTTCACCCTAAGCTCCGGATAGACGGAGAGTCGGCACCCCAGGCGCTTGAGCCGATAGCTCAGGTCAAGGTCCTCGCAGCCGGCGTCCCGGCCGACGAACTCCCCCCGGTGGAATCCCCCCACGCGACGGAAGAGGTCCATTTCGATCACCAGCAGGTGCGCGGCCAGGTAGTTAGCGCAGGGATCTTTCGTCTCGTGGTAGAAATCGTAGAGGGCCTGGAAGTCGCCGTAAAAGTTTCCTTCGGCGGAACGGGGGTCGTAGGTGCCCCCGAACAGGGCCGCCCCCTCCTCCTCGATCCGGCGGCGGGCCCGGTCCAGGAGGTCCTTCTCGAAGAGGCAATCGGCATCGGTGAAGAGCAGGAAGCGGCCCCGCGCCCGCTCGGCTCCGGCGTTTCGGGCCAGCGAGGGGCCCTGGTTAACGGGGAGGCTCACGAGGGCGGCTGGGGAGGAACGGGCGACGGCGGCCGATCCGTCGCTCGAGGCGTCATCGACGACGATCACCTCGAAATCGGCGAAGGTGGAGGCGTAGATGCTCGCCAGGCACTCCGGGAGCGTCTCGGCCGCGTTGTAAACGGGGATGACGATCGAGAAAAGGGGGCGGCCGGCGGCTGCCCTGGTTCCGCCCCCCCCCTGGTCGCGTGATTTCACTTGGTTCCTTCTCCGGGGGCGCCTGTCTCCCCGGCCCCCGGAGCGGGGAGACGCCGGGGTATGTATCTCAACTCCGTTTTCAGCCAGGTCTCCCCCTCCAGCCACCGGGCGATCTCGGGGTGGTCCTTCTCCAGCTCGTCCAGCCGCTCGCGGTAGCGCCAGCAGGTTATCACCATGCCCCGGTCGACCCGGCGTCGGTCCAGGCCTTCCGGATCGTTCCAGGTCTCGTAGCCCGGACGGATGCGGAGGAAATTGACGGCGAAGACGACCATCAACAGCACCAGAACAGCGGTGTTGACGGCCCGCAGGGGCCGGGGCGGGGAGCCGGAGAGGAGCAGCCCCAGGAGGAGGGCGGCGAGCAGGGAGAAGAGGACTCCGTAGTAATACGCGAAGTTGAGGATCCGGCTGGGGACCCCGGGATGCTGCGCCTGGAGAAAGGATTGAAAGACGATGAACAGGACAATGGTCAGGACGATCCGTCCGGCCAGACGCCGCCGAGGGGGGGGCATCAGCGCCGCCAACCAGACGAGGTAGCCGGCGAGCGGGAACCACAGGTAATCCAGGGCCCGGATCCCGGTCAGAAACTGGCTGCGCAAGAGGTTGACGGTGTTGACGATGAGATAGCGGAACCGGAAGGTCTCCCAGGGGCTGGCCTTTCTCAGCCCCTGATAGGTTCGCAGCGTCGAGAGGAAGTTGATCTCCTCCCCCCCGAAACGCCGGACCAGGATCGGCGCCAGATAGACGGCGGTCAGGGCGAAGAAGAGCGCCAGCGATAAATAGAGCCCCCAGATCAAGCCTCGTTTCCCCCGCCGGGAGAAGAGGGCGGGAAACATGATCGGGAGACACAGGTAGACGAACCAGGTGGCCTCGTCGCTGAAGAAGGACAGAAAAATACTCCCGAGCAGCGCGGCGAGGAGAATCCACTGCCGCCGCCCCCACGAGGGTGCGCCGGTGGAGACCCGGACCAGGCGGGCGGCGAGATAAAAGCAGAGAAGGGCGAAGACATTGGTCAGGTATTTGCTCGGCTTCATAAAGTAGGTCAGCCCGGAAAGGAAGCCGGTGGTAAGGCAATAGAGCAGCACCGTCGTCCAGGCTCCCGATGCATCGGAGAGCTCCTTGGCTAGCTGGTATGCGAGCAGCGGCGAGACCAGTGCCACCAGCACCCAGGTTAAGGAGAGGCTGGGATGGATCGGCAGGTGCTGGAACAGCCAGAGACGGAACTTGACGTTGAGCAGCTGGAGGAGGTTGGAGACGAAGGAGAGGCGCAATTCGCCGGTGAGAATGACATAGGGGGAGTTCTCGAATCCCCGCAAAAAATCGGCAGCTACCAGCCGTGGCCCCGTTTTCACCGCATTGGGGATGTGCTGCTCCCAGACCTCGACGCACATCCAGCAGCGATCGTAGTCCGAGACCACGAAACCCACGTAGGCGGCCACGGCTAGCAGCAGCGCCCAGTAGACGGACCGGCGGGGGAGACGGCGAAGCAGGGAAACGAAGCGGGGGGGGCCCATGGCTAGTAGCTGTCCTGTTCGCGGACTTGCTCCAGATAAATTTCGTCGGCATTCACCTGCCAGATGTCATGGGCTTCCCCCAACACGTTGCGGGCGGCGTAGAGGCCGGTCAGGATCGAATGGTCCATGTTGTTGTACCGGTAGAGCCCGGAGCGCCCGGCCAGCTGCAGGTTGCGGAAACCGGCCAGATGGTCTCGGATGGTTTTTAGATAGGGCTGGTATTTGAGGAAGTAGACCGGATAGGCGTCGGGCTCGCGGACCACAAACGCATCCACGATTTCACCCGGGCCGGTCACGACGCGCTTCTTCAGTTCGGCGGTGGCTAGTGCGATCAGGTAGGCGTCATCCTCAGCCCAGAAGCGATCGTCCTTGAAGCAGAAATATTCCATGGTCAAGGGATAGACGCCCTCCTGGCTGCTCATCTCTCGGCTAAAATTGCAGTAGTTGGTCAGGCGGGCGGCGAACAGCCCGGGGTCATGGAGGTAAAGCCACTGATCGGGAAAAGGCCGCGGGCCGCGGAAGATCAGGTTGACGGAGATGTGGTCGCGGAAACGCAGGGCGCGGGCGGCCTCGATCGCGGGATGGGGGAGAGCGGGGTGGAACGAAAAGACCAGCTCGTTGATCGGAATGGTAGAGATGAAACTGTTCCCGGGGAATATCCTTCTCTCCTGCCCGCGTCCGGCGAGGACCGATTCCAGTCGCTGGGAATCTCGGTCGATATTCCAGTCGGTTACCTTCCATCCGGTGGCGATCTCTCCCCCGGCCTTCCTGACCCCATCGGCCAGCTGGTCATAAGCGGATCCGCTCCCCTGCCGGGGGTACCGAAATGAGGAGACCAGGGACTTGACCTTGCTGGGGAGCCCCTGCCGGCTGGCGATCATTGCGTTTTTTATCGCCGTCCAGAAGGAGAGCCCATGGATCCTCTGGACGGCGAAATCCGGAGAAATCTGTCGGCAGGGGATCCCCCAGATCTTCTCGGAATAGGACTTGAAGAATGTCTCGTAGAGCACCGTGCCGAAGGCGGAACTGATGTAGTCCTCGTAGGTGTCCCCGCCCCGGCGGGGGCGCGCCAGGTAGCTCCCAAAGGCCTTTATGGATCCCCAGGGGCCGAGGCCGACCAGGGTGTTCAGGATCTTCAGCGGATAATAAAAGTAGCGGCCCCGATAAAGGATCCGGGTCAGGCGATCCACTCGGGTGTAGTCGGGACCCAACGCGTTTTCCCATAATCTTTCGACTTCCTGGGACTTGGTGAAAAAGCGGTGGGGGCCGATATCGAAGCGGCAACCCCGGAAATCGATCGTGCGGGCCAATCCCCCCACATGCTGCCGTTGTTCTAGCACCACGACCCGCTGTCCCGCCCGCGCGAGTTCCCGCGCCGCCACCAGGCCCGCCGGACCCGCCCCCACCACGACACAGTCCCATTTTTCTCTCATGGATTGGTTCGCAGAGGGAACGCTCGCCCTCGTGCCCTGGGGACGCCGGACGGCCCCGCTCGATCAGCTCCCTTTGTCCAGGGTGTTTGCAATACTAGTTTCCACCTTTCCGGGGCAGAAGATAAATCGTCCCCGGCTCGGGCGGGCGGCCGCTCTCGGTGGTGAATTCGTTAGTCGGCCCCAGCCCGATCAGCGAAATGGTGTCACTATAGGGCCGCTGGGGCAATAATTCAATACGCGTACGTAGGCGGGAAAGAGGTATTATAAGCGGTCTCGGGGATCACTGAGATGGCACGATGAATGCTCCTTTCTGGCGCTTTTGTTCCGACGCCCGCTCGCTCTTCATTTTGTCTCTCGGAGTTATGCTCCTCTTTCTCCCCGCCTTCCTCGGCCGGCAGGGGATCTTCCAGGACGACCAGGCGATGGCGGAGTTCCCCTGGCACTACTTCCTCGCCGTCCATTTCCAGCAGGGCGAGATCCCCTTCTGGGAGCCCCACACCTGGTGCGGGGCGATCCCCTTCTACGCCCGCTACTACGCCGACACCTGGTATTTCCCCCTCTGGCCGTTCTACCTTCTCTCCCGGCCGGGGGATCTCGACCTCTCCTACTGGACCCTCTCCCTCCTCCCCCTCTTCCTGCACTACCTGCTGGCCGGCGCCGGCATGTACCTCTTCCTCCGCCGGGCGCTCCGCCTCCGTCCCCTCTCCTCCCTCGCCGGGGGGTGGATCTACGTCTTCAGCCCCGCCTTCTCCTACTCCTACGTCTGGTTCCCGATCGTGGCGGTGCAGGCCTGGCTCCCCTTCCTCCTTCTCCAGGTGGTTCAACTCGACCGCCGACCCTCCTGGGGCGGCGTGGCGCGGGGGGGGATCGTGCTGGGGCTGATGTCGCTCGCCGCCCAGCCCCCCCACCTCGGCTACAGCCTCGTCCTCGCCGCCTTCCTCGCCCTGGCCCTCTCCGCCCGCCGTCTCCTCCGCGGCGAATACGCCGCCTCGCTCCGCGCGCCGCTCCTCCTCGCCGCGGCCGTCATCCTCGGCGTCTGCCTCTCCGCGGTCTACTGGTTCTCCGCCCTGGAGGGGCAGTCCTACACCGAACAGCACATCGACCTCTCCTACGCGAGCGTCGCCGGGGGCGACGGTTCGCTCCCCCCCCTCTACCTGGCCACGCTCTTTTCCCCCGACCTCTTCGGCGCGGTGGACGGGAGGCACATCTGGGGGTTCAACGTCGTCCGCGAGGCGCGCTACTGGGAGGCGAACCTGTCCGGAGGACTCCTCCTCATGTTCCTCGCCCTGGTCGGACTCTGTCCGCTCGCCCGCCGCGCCGGCCTCCGCCGTCTCCGCTTCTGGTCCGCCTTCGCCCTCTTCGTCTTCCTCTTCAGCCTCCTCTGCGTCCTGGGGAGGCATATCCCCTTCTACCGCTGGATCTTCCGCGCCGTCCCCTTCCTCTCCCAGTTCCCTTTCCCCATCCGCTATCGCCTCCTCCAATGCGCGGCTTCTGCCTGGCTCGCCGGTCTGGGGACGGAGGTGCTCTTCCGGGCGCCCGCCTGGCGCCTCTCCGCCCGCCTGGTCTGGGGTTTCGTCGCCGTCTCCGCGACCGTCGTGGTCCTGGCCCTGGCCTGGCCGCAGGACCTCACCCTGAAGCACCCCGGGATGGTGATAGCGCCGCCCCGGCCCTGGGCTTTCCCGGGCTGGGGGGAGATGGCCGCGCGCCATGAGAGCGCCTGGCTCTGGCTGGGGCCGGTGACTCACTACGGCCTCGCCGTGGTCCTCCTCGTCCTCATCGGGCGCGGCCTCCGCGGCCGGCGCCGCGCCGCCGCGGCCCTGGGGCTCGTCCTGGCCGAGTCCGCCTTTTTCGCCTTCAACGCGTTCTACTTCTGCACCTTCGAACGCCGCTTCGCGCGCCCCGAGCACATGAGGGCTTCCCGGCCGGAACGCCACCCGATGGTGCGGACTGTCCTCGACCCCCTCTCCCGCCGCCGCTTCGCCCCCGCCGCCCGCTGGGGCTCCGACCAGCCCTTCTACGACAACTTCGCCCGCCTCGACGGTTCCGCCGCGCTCATGGGCTACGACATGAAGCCCCTGGAGCGGAGGTTCAAGCGGGCGATCGAGGCCGCCTACCAGAAGCCGATGGACTGGCCGATCTACTGGGCCAACCCCCGCCCGGTCTTCGTCCCTTTCCTCTCCCACTTCTCGGTCGGGGACCTGATGGACATCCGGCCCTCCGGCCCCTTCGCCTCCGGCCGATCGCTCGCCCTGGAGCCCCGCCCGCCGCTCTACCTCCACGAGAACGCCGAGGCTCTCCCCCGCGTCTACGCCCAGGACCGGATCGTGGAGGCGAGCGCCGATGAGCAGATGCGGGAGCTAGTCGGGGGGGATCTCCGGCGGGGGGTCTTCATGATCGAGCCTCCGGCCGAGGCGCGCGAGGGGGGAGAGGCGGTCGCGAGCTACCGCTCCTGCGGCGCCTGGACCGCCCTGACCGCCTCGGCCGAGGAGGCGGCCCGTTTTCGCGAGCTGCAGGAGAAGGCCGTTGTCAGTCGAATCGATTACTCCCGGGCCAACGCCGTCGTGGCCGAGTGCGATTTCAGCTCGCCCGCGATGCTCATCTTCACCGATGTCTGGTACCCCGGCTGGACGGCGCGGGTGGACGGCCGTCCCGCCGACCTCCACCGGGTCAACTACTGCCAGCGGGGGGTCTGGCTCGCGGCGGGGAAACACCGGGTCGAGCTCGCTTTCCTTCCCCCGGCGGTGGTCTCTGGCGGCGCCGTCGCGCTCGCCTCCTGGGCGGCGGTCGTCCTCCTCTCCGTCGGGGCTGCCCTCCGTCGCCGGGGGCCCGCGTCCGCTCCGGGACGGCGCTGACCCTATCTCCCCCTCCCCAGTCTGGGGAAGGGGGGGAGGAGGTGGAGGCGGAGCTCCGCGCCGGCGTCGCGCGCGCCTTCGGCCATGGCGCGGAGGTAGGGGACGACCTTGGGATCGACCCCGGGGTCGGGGAGGAGATACTCGACCGTCCCGATCCCGTTCTTTTTCAGGAAGGCGGAGACCCGGCGGCGGACGCGGGGGACTCCGGGGGGGAGGAGGAGGAGGTCGTAGTGGGGGATCGGCTCGTCGGCCCAGACCGGGCCGAGCTTCCCCGAGAGGATGGCCAGGGGGAGGCCCGCCCTCCGGGCGAGGGCCGCCGCCCGGGCTATCCGCCGCGAGCGGTAGCGCCGGAGCGCGGGGATGAGCCCTGGGGAGGGGTCCTTCTTCCCGCAGCAGATGGTGCAGACGATTCGCTTCCCGCGTCTTTTCATGGGAACGGACGGATTATCGCACATGAAGGAACGGGCTCAAAGTTCAACGGTTCAGAGGTGCAACGATTGGCAACCAACCCTTGAACCGCCGAACCGTGAACCGTTGAACCGTGAACCTTTGAACCTATATTCTTGAGCGTTTACCTTGCCAGCTCGGCCTTCCGCGACCAGGCCTACGACCTCCGCCAGACTGTCCGGGCCGCCGCCTTCTACCGCTTCGCCGGGGTCCAGCTCTTCCTCGGCCGCCCCCTCCTCTCCAGCGAGCTGTATCTCAAGCAGGTCCGCGATCTCGCCGTCTCCGCCCGGCTCAAGGTTATCGTTCACCTCCCCGACGACTTCGACGACTCCTTTCTCCCCGCGGCCGCGCTCCTCCTCTCTCACCAGAAGGAGAAGAAGCTCGTCGTCCACTATTTCCCGGGGATGGCGATCCCCGCCTGGCCGGGGATGGCCTGGGGGCTGGAGAACGCCTTCTCCGGCGGCGACGAGATGTACTTCGAGGAGCTCGACCGCGTCGCCGGGGAGAGGAAGGGCTTCCTCGCCCTCGACCTCCCCCGTCTCTTCGCCCTCCCCGTCGCCCGGAAGGAGGATCTGGTCGCTTTCGCCCGGGGTGTGCTCGGCAAGCTGAATCCCGACGACGTTCTCCACCTCATCGATTTCCCCGGCGACGACCCCGCCCGCGCCAACTGGTGCGTCCTGGGCGAGGGGAACATGGGGTTATTCGCCAGGGAGATCGGGGCCTTTCCCGGCGCGGTCGTCCTGGAATACGAGGACCTGTCTTCGGCCCTGAAGAGCCGGGAGGTCCTGGAGCGATGGCAGTGGGGGGGGCGTCTCGCCCCGATGAGCGATTCGTGATGGGAGGGGCCCCAATCTAGGTCGGCCTGTCGGCCGGAACTGTGTTCCGGCGGCGGCTAGAGCCGCGGCAGGCGCATCCCGCGGCGGACGGAGAGGGAGGCGATGAGCGCGAGGAGGGCGCAGATCCCGAGGATGGCCGCGGGGAGGTAATCCGGGATCGCCCGGCCGGGCGCCTTGAGACCCATCCAGACGGTGAGCCCGAGGAGGAACCAGACGGAGAGGGAGAGGAGGCGCGCGGCCTGGTACTCTCCCCGCCGGAGGAGCGGGGGGAGGTGGAAGAGGACGACGCCCAGGAAGGCGGCGAGTATCCCCGCCGTCACGCGGTGGAGGCGAATCCCGTCCAGGGCGGCGGGAGGCAGGGCCGGATCTTTTCCGGGGAAGGCGAAGCAGGATAGCGCCCCTCCGATGATCAGGAGGAAGGCGGCGAGCATCAGCGGTCCGGTCCCGCGGTTCATGGGCGCTTATTCTAGTGGCCGGGGTTCCCCCCGGCAAGCCCAAAACGGCGAAGGAAATTCTCGCAATGCCGGTTGCTCCATTGCGCTCTGAATACCGGTCACTGATCACTGATCACTGATCACTGATCACTGATCACTGATTACTGATCACTGATTACTGATCACTCAATTTCTCTGGGAGGCCTCCATGAAAACTGCCGAGAAGATGAAATGGGCGCAGGAGATCGTCCGCCGTCTTCGGAGGGAGTATCCGTCGTCGAAGGTGGCCCTCGTCTACTCCAACCCCTTGGAGCTTTTGGTCGCCACCATCCTCTCCGCCCAGGCCACGGACGCGATGATCAACCGGATCACCCCCGCCCTCTTCCGGAAGTACCGCGCCGCCGCCGACTACGCCCGAGCCGACCCGCGCGTTTTCGAGGGGGAGATCCGCTCCTCCGGATTCTTCCGGAACAAGGCGAAGAACATCATCGGCGCTGCCCGGAGGATCGAGGAGGCCTACGGCGGGAAGGTCCCCGCCGCGATGGAGGAGCTCCTCACCCTTCCCGGCGTGGCCCGCAAGACCGCGAACATCGTCCTCTATAACGCCTTTGGCGTGACCGCGGGGATCGCCGTGGACACCCACGTCCGCCGCCTCTCCCAAAAGCTGGGACTGAGCGGGGAAGACGACCCGGAGAAGATCGAGCGGGACCTGATGGAGCTCCTCCCCCGCGGGGAGTGGGGGCCGCTCAACGCCCTGCTGATCGACCACGGGCGCCGGGTCTGCCGGGCGAAGAATCCGGACTGCGCGGCCTGCGTGCTTCGGGACCGCTGCCCGTCCGTCCGGACTCAGACGGATCCCTGAGCGGCGAAGGGTTCAGCGGTTCCCGGTTTACAGTTTACTGATCACTGATCACTGATCACTGATTACTGATCACTCCCCCTTCTCCTGCTTCATCTTCCGGAGAAGCTGCGACTCCAGGACGATCAGGTTTTTCGCCTCCTCGAGAGGGCGGGCGGGGGAGCCGAAGAGGATCTGCTTCGGCTTCACCTTCTTGTGGGGGGCGATCCCCGACTGAGCGGCGATGATCACGCCGTCGCCGAGTTCGGCGTGGTCGGCGATCCCGGCCTGTCCGGCGAGGATGACGTTCCGTCCGATCTTGACCGACCCGGAGACGCCGACCTGGCCGCAGATGATCGTGTTCTCTCCGATCTCGTCGTTGTGGGCGATCTGGACCAGGTTGTCGATCTTGGCTCCCCGCCGGATGACGGTCTCCCCGAAGGTGGCGCGGTCGACCGTGGTGTTGCAGCCGATCTCGACGTCGTCCTCGATCACCACCCTCCCGACCTGGGCGATCTTGACCTGCCGCCCCTCCTCGTCGGGGACGTAGCCGAAGCCGTCCCCCCCGAGGACCGTCCCGGCGTGGATGATGCAGCGGTTGCCCACGGAGACGTTCTCGTTCACCGTGACGTTGGGATAGATCCGGGTGTCGGCGCCGACGGTCGAGTTCAGGCCGATGAAGGACCCCGCCCCGATCACGCTCCTTTCGCCGATCGAGACGCCGTCCTCGATCACCGCGCAGGCCTGGACGGTGACGTCCTTCCCCAGGCGGGCCGCGGGGCTGACCGCGGCCCTCGGATCGACTCCGGGGGAAAAGCGGCGGGGGGGGAAGAAGACGGCGGCGATCCGGGCCATGGCCAGGCGGGGCTCGGCGGCGCGCAGGAGGGGCTTCCGGGTCGATTCGGCCGTCCGGTCGGCCAGGATCGCCGCCGCGGGCGTGTCCTCGGCCTTGCGCAGGAGTTCCTTCTTCGCGATCCAGACCAGGGTGTCCGGGACGGGCCGGTCGAGGGTGGAGAGGCCGAGGACGGGCGTCGACGGGTCCCCGACGATCTCCGCGCCGGCGATCCCGGCGAGTTCCTTGAGCGTCATGCGCATGGCGAATCCTCCTTCGATTACTTAAGCCGCGTATCGGCGGGCTATTCGCTTCGGTTTAAACCACGCTGGCGCGCGGACATGAATGTCCGCGCCTACGAGCAGAGCCGTCGCGGCCCTGCTGCCCGGCGGATTTTATCAAACCAAACGCCGTTTTTGGAACCGGCAGAGCTTGAGCAAGTGCTCCCGCGACCCGTCCCGGAGCCAGTGGTCGAGGAGGGCGGGATCCTTGAGCTGCTGACCCCGTTTCCGCTCCACGGCGAGAAAGGCGGACGCGAGCCCGGGGAGGGACGCCAGATCGCCTAAGAGTTTCTCGCATTGGACGACGGGGACCTTCCGCCGCCGTCCCGCGTCGTCTTCCTCCCAGGCGCGCTTGAGAACGGCGTAGGTCTTGAGCCGCCGCTCGGTCCGCTCGAGCGCCGCCTCGACGCGGGCTCCCCCCTCGTCCCGTCGCGCCGCGAGGGCGTCGGACCGCTCGAGCCCCAGGAAGGCGAGGAAGGGGTCGATCGAGATCCAGCAGCTCAAGGAATTGTACCAGGAGAGGCGGTCGGCGTCCGCTTCCCGGGGGAGGGCGAGCGCTTCCACGATCCGCTTCCTCCCCCCGGCCCGGGCGAGGAACCCCCCCCGGTCTCCCCAGAGGCGGGGGATCGCCTCGAAGGTCAGCGTCGAGCCGGCCTCGAGGTGGAGGGCGAGGAGACGGGGGTCGAGGCCGGCCCCGAGCGCGTCCAGGTTGTGGACGAAGAGGAGACAGAGGCGTCTGTTGGAGGCGAGCATCCGTCCCAGCGTCCCGTTTCGGATCAGGGCGGCGATCTCGAACCAGTGGCCGGGGGGATGGAGGGAGTCGAGCGGATCGGCGGCGGCGAGGTCGCTCCCTTCGCCCCGCTCCCTGGCCCAGCCGGCGAAGGCGGCGAGGGAGGGGTCGCCGGATGAGGCGAGGTCGCCCGCGGTCGGGACGAGGCGGCGGAGGAGAAGGGGGGAGGGGGAGAGGCGGAGGCGGCCGGAAAAGGAGAAGTTCCCCGCCCGAAAGAGCGCCGCCGCGACCGCCCTTCGGTTGACGGCCGAAAGGGTGACGGCGTGCTGGAGGGGGAAGCCGCTCAGCCGAGCGCTCCGCTCGCTCTTGGCGAGGTGAATCTCCAGGAAGGAGCGGTGGACTCCTCGGACCGGGAGGAAGGGGTCGAGGGCCTTGACCAGTCCCGCCCCTTGCGCCCAGCGGGTTCCCAGCCCTCCGGCGAGGGTGACGACGGCGGCGCGCCCGTCGCGGATCGCCCGCTCCCCGGCCCGCGCGAGGGCCTTCCCCCGCGCGCTCTGTGGGGGAGGGGGGAGGATGATGTCGGAGGGGAGGAGGTCGGAGACCGGCCCCTCCAGGCGGTTGGCCCCAAGGCCGATCTCCCCCGCGCGGAGGCGATAGCGGTTCGACTCCTGGCGGGCTTCGTCCACCGCCGCTTCGGCCGGCGCGGCGCGCGCCCGGGTCGCCCTCCCCCTCGGCGAGGGCGGACTCCCGAGGAGGCTCTCCTCCCGCCGTGTCGCCGGGCGGGAGGAGAGCCCGGCGGAGTTCAGGCGGAAGGCGAAGAGCTGCGGCGCGCGAGCGAAGGGGAGGGCGTGGCGGTACTTGTCCTGGAGGCGGCGCATCGTCCGGAGGGATGCGGTCGCGAAGCGGGAGCGGATCCGCGGATCGACGACGAAGGCCATCCCCCCGCCCGAGGCGCCCCCCAGCATGAGGAATCCGCGGTAGCCCTCCGGGAAGCGGCTTTTCAGGCGGGCGATCAGCTCCTCGACGTAGGCGCTGGTCGCCTGGGGCATGATCGCCTTCGTCCCCTCCTTCCAGTCCGCTTCGACGAGTCGGCCGAGGGACCGGAGGTCGCCCCGGCCGAGAGCGCGCACGATCCCCCGGAACCAGGAAACCTCCCGCCGTCGCGCCCGCCACTCCGGCTCGGAGCGGAGGAGATACTTCTCGGTCGCCATCTCCAGGACCGGGCCGATGTTCCGGGCCATCCCGCCGTGGACGAGGACGAGCGAGCGGACGAGCCGGACCGGGAGCCCTCGGGGGGAGTCGAGGAGGCGCACGGCAGGGAGGAGGCGCCCCCGGGACGACCCGAACTCGGGATCGCCCTTCCGGGCGGGGACGCCGGCCATCGTCTTTATTCCGGGCCAGAGGCCGCCGGAATCCTGCCAGCCGCCCCCCGAGCCGCCCCGCCACTCGCCGAGTATGGTCCGGGAGAGGACGAGCATCCGCTCGTCCTCGGCGAGGACGGATCCCGCCCGCCCGATCTGGCCGGTCATCCGCATCAGGCGGGCGATCAGAGCGTTGAGGAGCGCGGTGGAGACCGCCATCCGCGACCCCGCCGGCAGGTCGCGGACGCGGCTGACCACCTCGATCCCCCGCCCGTCCCCGACCAGGCGGCGGAGGAGGCTTTCGAGAGGGACTTTTGCCTTCTCCAGGCCGGGGGGGACCAAACCCGAGGCGACGACGCCCGCCTTGAGGAGGGAGAGGGGGTCGCCGGGCGGGGGGAAGAAATCCTCCATCCGCCGGACCTCCTCGGCGAGGCCGAGGTCGAGCGAGCGGAGGCGGACGACGGGAGCGGCGATGACCCGGGAGTAGCACTCGACCGGCGGCCGGACTATTCGCCCTTCCGGGGCGATGTCCACGGAGAGGTTGACCACCCGCGCTCCCTCGGGGTAGTCCATGGCCAGGAAGAAGATATCCGACCATCCGGAATGGCAGGGATCGATCCGGACCGGCGAGAGCTCGACTCCGGCGGGGAAGCCGTCTCCCCCCCGGCGGGGGACGAGGAGTTCCGGAAGTACTCGGAGGGGATAATCGGCGAGCGAGCGGACGGCGAAGAGCCACTCGTTGCCCCGGACGCGGCCGATGGAGCGGGAAACCTGGCGGAGGAGGGAGGAGAAAGCGAGGCGGTAGTGGGCGTGGGCCAGGGCGGAGGCGGTGAGGGCGTCGGGCGAGCGGAAGAGGCGGGGGGAGAGGAGGCGGATCGCCTCCTCCCAGTCGCCCGCCCGGAGGCGGTTGGCCGCTGGCGCCCCGATCCTCCCCCCGACGGGGAGTCCGGGGCCCTCCGGGAGGCGGAAGCGGCAAGCGGCGAAGATCAGGAGCGAGGCCCGGACGCGGTGGAAGAGGCTATCGGACCGGCGGCGGAAGGCTTCCAGGGCGCGGAGCGAGCCGACGATCTCGCCCGCCGTCCGCCCGCGGAAGAGGGACTCCTCCGAGCGGTTCCGCTCCGCGCCCTCCCCGCTCGTGATCGTCCTTACCGCCGCGTCCATGGCCGGTCAGCGCCCCTCCGGGATTTGGCGGAGGAGCTCGCGGATCTCGGCTTCCCTCGCCGCGTCCGGAGAGCGCTCGAGCGCCGCGCGGAGATGCGCGGCGGCGTCAGCGTTCTCTCCCCGCTCCTGGCGGATCAGGCCGAGGTGGTAGTGGGCCTCCGCGAGGAGTCCGTCCTCCCCGTCCGGCGTCAGCGCGATCGCCTCGGTGAGGGTCTCGATCGCCGCCTCGTCTTTGCCCTCCAGGTGGCGGGCCCAGCCCAGGCTGTCGAGGTAGAGCCAGCGGTGCTCGGGGTCGGCTGCGAGCGCGCGGTCGAGGAGGGAGGCGGCCTCCTCGATCCGCTCCTTCCGGGAGAGATGGAGCCAGGCCAGGTTGTTCAGCCCCCGGGGGTTGTCGGGATCGAGCTCGAGCGCCGCCCGGTAGCAGCGCTCGGCCTCCGGGAGGTCGCCCAGCTTCAGCTGGACATTGCCGGCGTTGACCCAGGCGGTGACGAAGGCGGGGTCTTTCTCCAGGGCGAGCCGGTAGCAGCGGAGCGCCCCGGCGAGGTCTCCCTCCCGTTCCCGGAGGACGCCCGCGTCGTTGAGGGGGGCCGCCGCGCTTTCGCCCGCCTCCGCCGGAGACCGCGCCGCCGCCTCGCCGGCGAGGCGGTCGAGGGGGACGCCCTGGACGGTCACCGCGTAGTCGGCGCAGCCGCTGAGGAGGAGGGCGAAGAGGAGGGATATGCCTCTCACGGCCAGACGTCTTTTCGCTTCACCACCAGCATCCAGGAGGCGGCGGCCGCCCAGCGCCGGGCGAAGTCGTCGTAGGCGAGGCGGACGCCGGGCGAGCGAGCCGAGTGGAGGGTGAAGGTCCGCTCACCGTCGTCGAAGCCGTAGACCACGGCGTAGTGGAAGACCTCCTGGTCGGGCCTCTCCCCCATAAGGACGATGACCGGCACGCCCCGCCCGATCCAGGACTTGATCTCCTCCGCCGTGCCCGAAAAGGCCTCGGCCGCGAAGCCGTGGCGCCGGGCGGCCAGGAGGAGGTCGAGGTTTAGCGTCCCCGAGATCTCCCGGCGGTAGACCTCGCCGGCGAGGTCGTCCGGGGAGACCCGAGCGCCGTAGTGGTGGAGGACGATGGCCAGGGCCGCCGGCCCGCACTGCTCTTTCTTCTGGGGGAGGAAGGGGAGGCCCGTGATGACGTGCGCCGGCGCCGGGGAGGGGAGGGCGAGGAGGAGGAGTGCGGGAAGGAGAAGCACGGGCTGCGGGCCCGCCTATTTGGAGTTGTAGAAAGCGTAGAACCCGGCGATCGCCGCCACCGCGATGATGATCACGGCCGCCACGCCGAGGGCCTTCTTCTCTTCCCCGGCACCGACCAGGAGCCGGTCCGTCCCGCCGGCGAGCTTAAGCGCGCGGGCGTCGGAGAGGGCCGCCATCCGCCGCTGCGCTTCCTCGGAGTCGAAACCCAGCGCGGCGAGGCGCTCGAGCGCCGCCGCGGCCTCCGGGGAGGCGAGGCGGGGGCTGATCTGGGAGGGGAGGGGGGCCGCGCCCGCCGGTCCCCCGGCGAGCAGGCCGGCCAGGCCGAGGGCGAGGGCGACGCAGGGCCAGCGCAGAAAAAGGTTTCTCATCGGGGTCTCCTTTGATTGCCGGAAAAGGACTATAGGGAAGAAGAGGGGGGAAGGCAAGAGAATTCAGGGCCGAGGCGAGGGTCCCGCCGGCGTCCCTCCCGGCACGGCCTGCTTCGCCCATTCCTCCCAGCGGCGGATCGCCTCCGCGCGCTCCTCCGCCGGCCCGTCGGTCTGGAAGCCGAACGAGAGGCCGGAGAGCTGGCGGAGGGTGGAGTCGGCGTGGCCGCGGACCGTCGACTTGTCGTCCTGCTGGGGGGAGGAGAGGTTGGCGATCAGGACGGGGAGGCCCTCGGGGGACCCCAGGCGGTAGAGGGCGCCGGCGGCGTCGTTGCGCACCCAGAGGTTCGGGTCCTGGAGGCAGCGGCGGAGCTGGGGGACGGCGGCTCTGTTGCCCAGCTTGCCCAGTGCGGCGGCGGCGGCGCTGCGGACATAGGAGCTGACGTCGCGCAGGGCCTGGAGGAGCCCCGGGAAGGACTTGGGATCTCCGATCTCCCCCAGGGCCATGACCGCCGCCGTCCGCACGTAGGAGTTGGTGTCGTCGCGCGCCGCTTGGAGAAGCGGGGCGACCGCTTCCGCCGCCTTGAGCCGTCCGAGGGCGCGGCAAGCGGCGTAGCGGGGATAGGAGCCGGAATCCTTCAGGGCTCCGAGCGCGGCGGCCCGGGTCCGGGGCTGGTCGAACGACCCCAGCGCGCCCACCGCGTCGCGCCGCACGTTTTCGTTCGGATCGTTGACCGCCTGGAGGAGGGAGTCGACGGCGAGGGGATCGCCGATCAGCCCCAGCGCCAGGGCGCTGCCGGCCCGGATCGCCGGGTCGGAGTCGGCGAGGCTTTTAATCAGGAAGGGGACGGCGACCGGCTCCTTGAGCTGACCGAGTTTCTGGACGGCGTCGAGGCGGAGCAGGTAATCGCTCCCCTCCAGGATGGCGATGTAGTCCTGGACGGACTTGGTCTTCTCTTCCCCCCCGCAGCCCCCGATCCCCCCCGCGGCGCAGAGAATAAAAATCGCGATCCAGACTGTTTCCCCGGAAAGCCTCATAGCCTTGAGAAAATTTATCACCGGGACCGGGATCAGTCAAGGAATAAGGCGGCGGGCGGCGCCTCCGGGGGATTCACTCTTCCTCGGGGCCGACGATCGCGTCGACCGGGCAGACCTCGGCGCAGGCGCCGCACTCGGTGCAGAGCTCCGGATCGATCACGTAGGCGGGCTCTCCTTCGGAGATCGCCTGGACCGGGCATTCCGGCTCGCAGGTGCCGCAGGCTACGCACTCCTTGGTGATCTTGTAAGCCATACCCACACCTCCCGGCGCGGCCTTCGCCGCGGCAGATTTTCCGATCCCAAAATAAGCGCGGGGGCGAGTCTGTCAACAAGAAAGTGGTTGATGGGACCTATAGGAATTATTCCTCCGCCGGCGGGCTAGCGGATTTTTCTTCCAGTTCCGGCGATGCCGAAGCGGAGAGAGGATTGCGGACAGGCCCGCTGGCAGCGGAGGCAGCGGATGCACTCCCCGGAGAGGAACTCCTCCCGGTCGGGCTTCAGGCCGACCGGGCAGGCGCGGGCGCACTCCCCGCAGGAGAGGCAGCGGTCCGGGTCGTAGCGGAGCCCCCAGACCGCCACCCGGTTGAAGAGGCCGTAGATCAGGCCCAGGGGGCAGGCGACCCGGCAGAAGAAGCGGTAGACGATGACCGCGCCGCCGGCGAAGAGGAGGAGGAAGGCCGCCTTGATCCCGAAGAGGAGCCCGACCAGGGGGCGGACCGACGGGTCGGCGGCGAGCGTCGGCGCTCCGGCTTGGAGCGTCCCGGCCGGGCAGAGAAAGCGGCAGAAGGAGGGCTGCTCGGTCAGGGCGGGGAGGAGGAAGACGAGGAGGAGGAGGACCGCCCAGCGGAGGTGGCGGGAAAGGCGGGGGAGAGTGAGCTTGCGTCCGGGGAGGCGGTGGAGGAGCTCCTGGACGAGGCCGAAGGGGCAGATCCAGCCGCAGACCAGGCGGCCGCTGAGCGTCCCGACCAGGACGAGGAAGCCGGAGACGTAGAAGGAGAAGCGGTGCGAGAGGTGGGCGGCGAAGTGCTGGAGGGCCCCGATGGGGCAGGAGAGGAGGGCGTAGGGGCAGGAGTAGCAGTTGAGCCCGGGCGAGCAGATCCGCTTGAGCGGCCCTTGGTAGAGACCCCCGGGGAAGGGCTGGCCGAGGAGGAAGGCGCCGTTGGCGGCGATCGCGGCGACGATCTGGACGAGGCGCCTCATCGCCCGATCCCGATGCAGTCCAGGCAGCGCCAGATCGCGATCGTCTCGACCGTCCTCGCCTCGCCGAGACGGAGGCCCAGCGCAAGGAGAAGGGCGGCCAGGGCCAGGAGGGCGATGCGGACGGCTCCCCTCATGGCCTATTCCGCGAGGAGGGAGGAGACGGCTGCCTCGAGGACCGGCTTCGGCTGGAAGCCGACGTATTGCTTCCGGACGATCCCCTTCCGGTCGACGATGAAGGTGGCCGGGATGGCCGCGACGCCGCCCCACCTCTTCGCCGTCTCCTGGTTTCCCAGGAGGACGGGGTAGCTGATCTTGAGCTTCTCGGCGAAAGGCTTCAGGGCGGCGGCCCCCTCCTGGTCGAGACCCACCCCCAGGATCGCGAGCCCGCGCCCGGCGTAGGCCGCGTGGAGCTCGACGAAGTCGGGGATCCCCCGGCGGCAGGGGCCGCACCAGGTGGCCCAGAAATCGACGATGACCACCTTCCCGCGGAGCTCGGCGAGGCGGACGGTCGTCCCGTCGAGAGCCGGGAGGGAAAGCTCGGGCGCGGGCTGGCCGACCAGACCGCCTCCCGTCGGGAGTCCGGAGGGCCGGCAGGCGGGGGAAACCCCGAGGGCCAGTCCGGCGATGAGGGCGATCAGTGTGCGCTTGCGCATCGAGTCTCCTCCCCCGGCCGGTTCGGAGAGGAAAGGCCGCCGACCGGTTTTCGCGATAATTGGAATTATAACTTAAACCAGTCTTTTCCCGGCGTATAATCTCGGGCGCGATGATCGCCGCGCTCCTCCTCGCCGTCGTTCTCCGCTTCGCCGCGGCGCCTTCTCCGTCCGGCTCGACCCCGCCCGCGGTCCCGGTCCTGGTGGAGGGGGTGGCCGCGTCCGCCGCCGCCGCTCCGGTCGCGGCCCTGCGGTCAATCTGGGAGCGGGTGACCGGGATCAGCTTCTCCGTCCTGGATGGCAGATACGCGGAGCTGGAGGAGGGCGTCCTCCCGCCGGCGGTGGACACCCGCTCCAAGCGCCTGGTCGAGATCAAGGAGCTCCCGGGCGGTCTTTTCCGGGCCGTCCTCGAGGTCGCGGCGCCCGCGGCCCTCCTCCAGGCCCAGGATCGGCTGCGCGAGCTGACGGTCCAGGGCGAGGCGCCGGTCGCCTCCGACTTGAGCCTTCTCGCCGCCCGCTCCCTCGCCCGGGAAGACGCGCTGGAGAAGGCCGCCCTCGCCGCCGCCGCCGAGGTCTACCCGCTTTCCTCGGTCCCCCGCTTCCTCGAGGGGAGGATCGTCTACCTGGAGACGATCCGCGAGGGGGTGGAGGGGGGCGTTTACCGCCTGACCGCCCGGGTCAAGGTCGAGCTGGCCACTCCCTGATCGCCCCCAGGCACGGCCTATCCCAAGGCCGTTGTCTACTGCCGGATAGTCTTCTCCGCCTGCCCGCGGGCGAACTTCTCCCAGACCTCCGGGTTCCGCCGCTTGACGAATTGCTTCCATTGCTCGTAGGAGGGGTCCCTCCCCGTCTTGCTCGCGAAGCGCTTCCAGATGCGCTCGTTCCCGTGGTGGCTCATGACTCCCCGGGTATGAAACGACATGCTCCACCTCCTGGTTAAATTCCAAACTCGAATATCGATATTCGGATTTATCTCGACCCGCCCGGCCTGGTCTTCTTAGGCCGGCGTCACTTCGGGATGTTCGCCGTCACCGGGATCCGGATCTCCTCCTGGCCGGGCTGGTCGGTCGCGACCACGATCGCGGACCGATAGCGCCCCGGGGCCGTCCCCGGGGCGATCCGGACCTCGACCACGCCCTCCTCGGCCGCTTCGGAGTCGCCCGCGTCGGCCAGGAACGGCTCGGCCTCGGCGCGGGCGGAAAGGATGGCGAAGTCCGCCCCGGCGCGGTGGGTGAAGATGATCTTCTTGGCCAACCCCTGGTCGAGGTTCTCCCGGGTCAGGAGGAGCATCCGGGGGGAGTAGAGGAGGTTACCCTCGACCGTGGCGGCGATCGTCGCCCGAAGCTCCGGGAGCTTGGGGTGATCGGTGGCGACGATCAGGGATCCGTTCTGCCCGCCGACCGCGGTCATCGGTCCGAAGGAGACCTCGATCTCCACCGGCCCCTGCTCCTTGCTCGCCGCGACCCGCTCGCCCCGGATCCTCGCCTGGAAGACCTCCGGCTCCGCCCGGACGGAGGTTACCCGGAAGGGCAGGTCCTCGGGGACGACCTGGACGATCCGGGAGGTCTGCTCGCCGAAGCTGGTGTGGTGGAAGGCGATGGCGCGGGGGGAGAGCGTCCCGGCCGTCTTCACCTCCACTTCAAGGTGGAGCTGGACGGTGGAGTCGGCGGGATCGTCGGAGGTGACGAAGACCGTTTTCTTCTGGTTCCCGTGGTAGCGGCGGGTGTTGAACTCGACCTTGATCTCGCCGCTCTCGCCCGGGGCGAGGGTGTCCTTGGAGGCCAGCGCCGCCGTGCAGCCGCAGGTGGAGCGGACCCGGCTCACGTGGAGCGGTCCCGCCCCGGCGTTGCGGAAGGCGAAGAGGTGGGAGACGACGTCGCCCTCCCAGGCCGAGCCGGCGTTGAAGCTTGTCTCGGAGAACTCGATCCGGGGCGGCGGCGGGGTGGGTCCGGGGACGAGAGAGGGGGAAGGTAGCGGCGCCTGAGTCGGGTCCGCCCGCGCCGCGGGGGCCAGGACCAGAACCGCCCCGAGCCCGGCCGCCATCAGCTTCGCCGTCATCTTCCTCCCCGCGCCTCCGCTGGAAATATATCCCATGGTCTTCATTCGGCAACCGCTCCTCCGGTTGGCTGGTCGTCCGGCGCGCCTCGCCGGATCACTGCTTGGACCGTTCCCGGTCCCGTTTCGTTCAAGAGTTTCCGGGCCGTTCGGCCGGCTTCCTCTCCAGGACCTGGAGCGCCTCGGCGACCGTCGCGTCCCCGTGAACGATCCGGGCGATCGCCTCCATCATCAGCGCCGGCTCCTCGTGCTGGAAGACGTTGCGCCCGACCGAGACGCCCGCGCCCCCCGCCGCCAGCGATTCCTTGATCATCTGGAGGAGACTCTTGGGGTCCTCCGCCCGCTCCCCGCCGGCGATGACCACGGGGATCGGGCAGCCCTCTATCACCTGGCGGAAGGAGGCGATCGAGCCGGTGTAGTTCACCTTGGCGATGTCCGCGCCGAGCTCGGCGGCGATCCGGGCCGCGTGCTTCACCCCCTCGACGTCGTACTCGCTCACGAACTTCTTCCCCCGGGTGTACATCATGGCCAGGAGGGGGACCCCCCACTCCATGCACCTGACGGAGACCGCGCCCAGGTCCTTGAGCATCTCCGATTCGTCCTCGGCCCCGATGTTGACGTGGATGGAGACCGCGTCCGCCCCCATCTTCAGGGCCAGCTCGACCGAGTTGACCAGGACCTTGGTGTTGGGGTCGGGCGACCAGACCGTGGAGCCGGAGAGGTGGAGGATGAGGCCGAGGTCCTTGCCGTAGGAGCGGTGGCCGTAGAGGGGAAGCCCCAGATGGCCGAGGACGGCGTTGGCGCCGCCCCGGGCGATCTCCTCCACCATCTCCCTCATGTTGACCAGGCCCTTGATCGGGCCCAGCGTCACCCCGTGGTCCATGGGGACGATCACCGTCCGCCGGGTCCGGCGGTCGAGGATCCTTTCCAGACGGATTTTCTTGCCCAGCATCATGGCGGTCTCCTGTCGGAAGCGATTACATGGTTGCGTGAAATATTATGGCCGCGATAGGCAATGGTGTCAGGTGCCAGGTGTCAGGTGTAAGGAAATAATCGATGGCAGCCTTCCCGGTCCGCGCGCACCTGACGCCATTCGCCCCTACCGTTTGCCCCGCGATCTCGCGTCGATCATCCTTCCCAGCTCGTCCCGGGCCCGGTACCAGTCCTCGGGGTCGCGGGACCAAGCCTTGGGGTCGATCCCCGCCTCCCCCGCCGCCTTGAGCCCCCGCCGGACGATCGAGTCCACGACCGCTCCCGGGTCCGCCCCCGCGTCCCGGGCCAGGCGGAAGTACTCGTAGTCCTGGATTCCCCGCCGGACCATCTTCATCCGGAAGGAGGAGACCGGGCCCTTGATGGGCGGAAAGCCGATGGTATCGAGTTTGCCCCCGGGATAGAAGAGATACATGTTGCCGTTGTCCTCCCCGTGGCTCCGGGGATCGGTGTAGGGGGAATCGCCCCAGAAGTTCGAGGACCAGTCGAAGAAGCCGTCGGCTCCGTACTTCCAGGCGATCCAGGACCAGGAGCGGAAGGCCACCCCGATCGCGTCCAGGCACATCAGGCCGACCGCCGGCTCCCCGGCGTGGTAGAAGAACCCCTTCTCCCCCTGCCTCTGCCGCGCCGCGACCGCCGCCGGGTCGTACTCGGAGGCCCGGGGGCACCAGATGTCGACGATCCCGAAGAGCTCGGGGTGGGGGGGGCAGGTGTAGAAGTAGTTGATCCGGTCCCCCCCCGCCTCCTTGAGGATCTCTCCGTATCTCTTCACCTGGGCGTTGTGCGGCCCGCGTTCGTCGAAGACGTAGGCGAAGGCCCGCCCGAGGTCCCAGCCCTTCTCCTCGAAGTGCCGGACGACCTCGCCGCAGTAGGCTCGGAGGGGTTCCTCCCCGGGGTCCCAGCCCTCGGGGAAGGGGAGCTCCCAGCAGGCCGGGGGCGCCCGGTCGGCGAAGAGGCTTCCGTCCAGGACCGGCCCGAAGCGCCGGTCGTAGTCCGTCCAGTCGACCTTTCCCTCCTTCCCCGCCCCCCCCGGCATGATCCCCCAGTGGCCGTTCACGAAGCCGTGCTCGTGGGCCATGATCTCGTAGTTCTTCAGGACCTCCCAGGAGGCGTCGGAGAGGGCGAAGGGAACGCCCTCCCCCCGGGCGAAGCGGTAGGCGTAGAGGTCGAAGAAGACCGGGAGCGTCCGCCGGGCGGGCAGGGTGAAGTTCCAGACCTCGAGCTCGACGGCGATGGCCTTCGCCGTTCGCCCCCGGACCTTGATCGTGATCTCGCCCCGGTAAATCCCGGGGGGTGTCTCCGGCGGGATGTAGAGGTCGATCCAGACCGGGACGTTCCGCCCGCGAGGGAGGGAGAGGGGGGAGGCGACCTCGCGGCGGGTGGGGGAGTAGGGGTCGACGAAGGGGACGAGGGGATCGGGGTACTCGCCCGGGCCGGTCGAGCCGGAGCGGTCGGTCGCGGTCTTCACCGGGACGTAGACCTCGAGGAAAAGGCGGGCGTTCTCGCGCCCGATCGCGCCGGTTTCGGAGCTAAGATCGCCGATCTCGACCGCGACCGGGGAGACCGCCCGGGGGGAGGAGAGGATGATCTGGGCGCCCAGCCATTCGTTCCGCCCGCCGGCGAGGAGGAGGGCGGGAGGAGAGCTTCTCCAGTGGCGGTTCCTGGTCTCTATCGGGGCGGCGGGGGAAACCTGGGCGCTGTCGCCGGTCGCCCAGACCGTGATCGCGGGCGACTCCATCCGCCCGAGGAGGCAGCCCGCCATGAGGAGGGCGGGGAGGATCGCGGCCGCCGCGGCGGGCGTCCTCACGGGGTGTTCTCCCCCTCCGTCCCGAG
Organism: uncultured bacterium; assembly: GCA_964584165.1. GTDB lineage: Bacteria > Auribacterota > Erginobacteria > Erginobacterales > CAZKCI01 > CAZKCI01. The sequence goes on along the minus strand of CAZOYW010000006.1, from coordinate 19,912 downwards.
CGCGAGGATCTCCAGGCGGAGCTTCCCGATCGCTTGGGCGAGGGCGGCCGCCTGGGCGATCGGCTCCCCCTCCGCGAGCTTGAGGTGGGTGGCGTCGGCGTTGACCTGGCCGAAGGCCGCGTCCGCCGGGACCCAGTCGCCGACGAAGAGCTCCGTCCACTGGTGATAGTAGAACTTCCCGTCGCCGGTGGCGACCAGCCCCGAGACCGTCCGGGCGGGGAGGCCCGCGGCGCGGGCCAGGGCGGCGAGGAGGACGGCGTGGGCCTTGCAGTCGCCGGAGCGGGAATCGAGGACCCCGAGGGCGTCGGGGAGGCTCACCCGGTAGGTCTTCCGGAGGTTGGCGTGGACCCAGGCGGTGAGCTTCTCCGCCGTCCGGAGGGCGTCGGTCTCCCCCCCGGCGATCTCGGCGGCCAGGGCGCGGATACGGGGGTCGTCGCTCTGGATCTCCGGAGCGGACTGAAGGAAGGGGGCGAAGCTCTCCCCCGCCACGGGGAGGGAGGGGGAGAGCTTCGGGTCGAGGCGCTGTCTCTCCACCTCGAGGTAGTAGCCGTCCGCCCCGGCCGGCCGGATGGTCTGGCGGGGCGGGGAGGAGAGGAGGGAAACGGCGTCGACCCCCTCCACCGCGGCGAGGAGGCGATCGACGCGGGCGGGGGAGGTGACGGGACGGCCGCGGGGGACGATCGCGGTGAGGGTGAGGACGTCGCTCAGGTAGGAGAGGCTTTTCGCCTCCGCCTCCCCCTCCTCGCGCAGGGTGAGGAAGCCGGCGATCTTCGCCTCCAGGACCGTCTGGTTGTCGGCGATCCGGTCGAGCGAGCTGAGCTTGAGCTCGGGGATCTCGGAGCGGATGACGAAGACGCGGGTGGGGACGCCGCCCAGGTTTCTCTCCTCGATCCGCTCCACGCGGTAGAGAGAGGCGAGCGGTTTCAGGAGCGTGGAGTCGAAGAGGACGGAGCGGGCCGCCTCTCCCTCCCGCGGACCCCGGCGGACCAGGATCTGCTCGGCCAGGTAGTCCGCGATCGTCTCCTCCGGCGCGCTGACCGTCCGCGTCCCGGAGGGGAGGATCAGGCGCAGGCTGCCGCCGAGCCGCTCGCCCCGCGCCGGAGAGGGGCCCAGTCCCGCCGTGTTGGCGGCGGAGAAGGAGACGAAGGCGCCGTCCGCGCCGTAGATCCGCTCCTCGCTGATCCGGATCGTCTCCGGCCCGCCGCCCTGCCCGACCGTGAGCGTCATCTCCATCGCCGCCCGGTAGGCCGACTCCTCCCCCCCGCCGGTCCGCTCCAGGGTGGCGCGGCCGTATCCGACCTTCCGGTCGAGGAGGTAGACCCCGAACCACTTCGTCCCCAGGTAGGGGGCGGGGTCGCAGGGCGCCGCCTCCGCCCTCCCCGGCGCTCCGAGGAGCATGAGGAGGAGGACCGGCAGGGATGGGAACCGGGGGAGCTGGATCACGGGGCGATCGTGGCCGGACCGGATCAGAAGATCACCGTCTCCTGTCCTCCGAACGGCGAGGGGGAGGAGGCGGGAAGGGGCGTGGGGATGGGGCGGTAGTTGATCCGCTCCACGATCCCCACCGCCTCCTCCTCGGAGAGATCCCCCCAGAAGCTCAAGTCGTCGGAGGCGGGATCGAGCGGGAGGTGGAAGCTGGCCCGCCCGAGCCCCTCGAGGGTGAAGATCACCGAGCGGCCGAGGTTGCCCAGGCTCGCCTCCCGGAGCCGCTCCAGCCCGTCGGGGCTGAGCTTGCAGTACACGATGTATCCCCGCCCGCGCTTCCAGCCCAGCGTGGCCGAGGTGAAATCGGCGTCGGTGAGGAAGGGGCTCTCTTCGGCGATCGTTGTCGCCGTGGAGGCGTGCCAGGCGACCACCCGGGCCGGCTTCTCGAAGTAGAGCTCGATGAGGTTCCCGCTCGGCTTGGGCGTCGCCGCCGCCCCGGGGGCCGGCGGAGAGGTCGGCGTCCCCGCCGCGGGCAGGCAGGCGGCGGCGATAAAGGCCAGGAGGAATTTCATGGTGCGCTTTCCCTCTGCTGGCGCCTATGATACCATAGGTCGAGAAGCGATGGCCACCGGACTCTCGCCCGGGCCGGGAGAACCATCCCCATGCCGATCTTCGAATACGCCTGTTCCCGCTGCCGGAAGATCTTTAGCTTCCTCGTCCGTTCCCCCTCGCGGGAGGGGGTCCACCTCTGCCCGGACTGCGGCTCCGGCGGACTGAAGCGGGTCTACTCCCCCTTCGCCCTCGTCCGCTCCGAGGCGAGCCGTCTCGGCCGCCTGGAGGATCCCTCCTTCCTTTCCGGCTTGGACGAGAAGGACCCCCGCTCGCTCGCCCGGATGATGCGGAAGATGGCCGCGGAGACCGGCGAGCCGATGGATAGCGAGATGAGCGAGATGTGCGAGCGCCTGGAGGCGGGCGAGGACCCCGAGCGGATCGAGGCGTCGCTCCCCGGCGGCGGTGGCTACACCCGCGACCCCACCCTCCGGGAGTAGAATCGCCGCGGACAATGATATATGGATAAGCCGGGCATTGCGCCGGAAGAGCTTTCCGATCTTCAGGAATGATGCGGGCTGCCCGCCTCCAGCTCGCGCAGGCGGCGGTGGCAGAGGTCGACCAGGGCCTCTCTGGTGTGGATCTTCTCCGGGAGCGCGTTGCGCCAGCGGCGGGCGTAGGTCTGGTGGAGCTTCTTCACGAAGGAGCGGTCGAGGTTCCGCCAGGACCTCCGCTTGATCACCGCGAAGCGCGGGAAGGAGAGGCGGTATTCGCCGGCCGGCCAGCGCTCCCGAAGGGCCTCCGCGAGCGTCCAGCCCGCCTTCCCCTGCTCCAGGAGCTTCGTCCAGTAGGAGCGGAGTTCCGCGAGGTAGCCGGGGACGTCGAAGGCGCGCGCCCCCCCGTCGTAGACGACGCACCGCTCCAGGGGCGAGGAGAGCCGCTCGAACTGGGAGAGTTCGAACTCCGGGGCGAGGAGGGCCGGGTGGCGCATCAGGTCGGTCCCCTGGATCTTCAAGCGCGCCTCGGTTTTGGAGTCGGCCAGGTGGAACTTACCCTCCAGGTAGACCAGGATCGTCTTGCGGTAGGTCCGGAAGGACTCCCGGAGGAGGGCGTCGTATTTCTGCAGGGCCTTCTCGATCTTGTGGCAGCCGATGGTGAAGAAGACGACGTTGTGGACGGGGCGGCCCAGGTTCTTGGCCTGGCGGAAGATGATCTCCAGCCCGTTGTCCACCGTCACCCCGGTGGCCACGATCTCGCCGATGAAGAAGGAGGCGCCGGGGGGGATCTCGATCTTCCGGTACTGGTCGTCCTTGATGTACCAGCGTCCGAACTGGTCGCGCTGGCGCTGGGAGGTGATGAAGGAAGAGGCCTGGGTGTTGAAGGCCCAGGCGTCGTAGAGCGCCTCCCGGATGCCGAAGTTGAGTCCGGAGCGGAGGAAGTGGACGACGGAGATCGTGGAGGGGTCGAGCGAGCGGAAGTAGTCCCGCTCCGGGAAGTGGCGCAGGGTCTCGGTGACCGCGTTCTTGAGCTCCCGGGTGAACTCGACCCCGGTCACCTCCGGCCGGTTCAGGATCCGGCGGGAGGAGGGGGTGGAGGCGACGTAGACTTCGAGCTCGGGGGCGTATTCCGGGTGGAGGCGGTAGCAAGAAATCGCCCGGCTCCGGAGGATCGGCTCGAGGTAGTCCATGGGGATCGGCAAAGGGGTTTATTCGCTGGGAAGGTGATGATAGAGTAAGCGGGCGGTTTAACCAAGGACAAACGGGAGGGATGGAGTAACGGAGTGATGGAGTAACGCCGGCCTCGCCCCGTCACTCCAATACTCCAGTACTCCATTCCATCGGAGGCCCTATGAGCGTCATCGCCGCCAGCGAGCTCAAGCGCCTGATCCGGGAAGGGCTGATCCGGATCGAACCCTTCTCGGAGAGCCAGATCGGTCCGGGGTCGATCGACCTCCACCTGGCCAACCGCTTCTGGGTCTACCAGAAGGTCCGGGAGATCTTCCACATCACCGACTCTTCCGATTACCGCCAGATCACCCAGGAGATCCGGGTCAAGGACTACTTCCTGCTCATGCCGGGGGAGTCGGCGATGGGTCTGACGGTGGAGAAGATCACCCTCCCCCCCAACATCTGCGGCCGCCTGGAGGGGAGGTCCCGCTTCGCCCGCCTCGGCCTCCTCGTCCACATCACCGCCTCGTTCATGCAGCCCGGGATCTCCAACCGCCAGACGCTGGAGATGTACAACGCCTCCCCCATCCCGCTGGCCATCCACCCGGGGACGCGGATCTGCCAGTTCGTCTTCGAGTATACGCTCGGCCGGGGTTACTACCGCGGCCGCTTCCGGAAGCAATAGAGGAGGGACGGGGTTTAATTGTTAAGTTGAACTTAACAATTAAACCCCGTCCCTCCTAAGCCCGGAGCTGGCGCTCGGCGTCGACGACGCCGCGGTTGATCCGGGAGATGGCCTCGCGGGCCTTGTCCCGGAGCGACTCGGCGCCGGGGGCGTCGTGGATCTCCCGGAGGACCTGGATGCACATCCGGAAGGCTCGGACCAGCTCGCCCTCGTCGACCGGGCAGCGCTCGGTCACCTCCGCGAAGGAGGCCCCCCCCATCCAGCGCCCGAGGATCTCGCTCAGATGGAAGGAGAGGTCCTTGGCCGGGGGCGAGATCCGGTGCCGGCCCTCGCCCCGGCGGATCGCGGCGGCGATCCGCTTCAGCTCCCGGGACCACCCGGCGCGCTTCCCCCGCGGATTCAGGCGCTTGAGCTTCGCCGAAGGCTCGAAGACCAGGGCCAGGCAGATCGCGGCCAGCTCGCGGGAGGAGAGCCGCTGGAGCGCCCCCCTTCCGAAGAGCTCGCCCGCCATCAGCTCGTAGCCGTAGACCCCGGCGGCGAAGTCCCCCTTCGCGGTGAGTCCGCCCCCGGCGACATAGCCGAGCTCCCGGAGGAGGGAGAGCTTGGCGGCGAAGAGGCGGGCGGCCTCCCGGCGGGAGTGCTCGCGCTCCCGGTGGTAGTGGAAGGTGAGGGGGTAGAGATCGAGCGCCCGCTCGCCGTGACGGCGGTAGAGGTTGAGGATCGAAGCGTAGGAGGCGTTGAAGCGGGAGCGGACCGGCTCCGGCGCGCTTAAGATCGTCCGCTTCACCATCGCCGTCGAGACGTGGCGGGGGTGGACGCGGCAGTAGACGAACCCCTCGGCGTCGATCCCCCGCCGCCCGGCCCGCCCCGCCATCTGGTAGAAGTCCCGGGTCTTCATCATCTCCAGGTCCGCCCCGGTGAACCGCTGCAGGCGGTCGAAGGCGACCGTCCGGGCGGGCATGTTGATCCCGAGGGCGAAGGTCTCGGTGGCGAAGATGAGCTTGATCAGCTTGCTGCAGAAGAGCTGCTCCACGACCTCCTTGATCGTGGGGAGGAGGCCGGCGTGGTGGTAGGCGATCCCCCGCTCGACCAGGGGGCGGAGCTCCTCCGCCGAGCGCTCGCCGGCGAGGTCGAAGCGCGCGCAGAGGCGGTCGAAGAGGGCGCGGACCTCCTCTTTCTCCTCCGGGCGGAGGAGGTCGAAGCCCGCCATCTCTTCGGCCAGCTCTTCGCAGCGCCGTCGGCTGAAGGCGAAGTAGAGGCAGGGGAGGCGCCGCGTCTCCCGGAGGTGGCGGACCAGGCCGGCCGGCGGGCCCGCGCCGTCCTCAAGCTCCCGCCGGGGGAAGGGGTCGGCCTGGCGGCGGCGGCATGCCCGGCGCTCTTCCTCCCCCAGCTGCTCCACGGATTCCAGGATCTTCCCCCGGGTCTGGAAGAGGAAATGGAGGGGGACGGGACGCTTCTCCTCGACGACCAGGGTGAGGGGGGTCTTCCGGACCGACTCGATCCAGGCGGCGAACTCGCGGAGGTTGGGGATGGTGGCGGAGAGGGCGAGGATCTTCACGGTGCGGGGGAGGAGGATCAGGGTCTCCTCCCAGACCGTCCCCCGCTCCGGGTCGTCGAGGTAGTGGATCTCGTCGAAGATCGCCCAGCCGACGTCGGAGAGGTCCGCCGTTCCCTCGAGGACCTGGTTGCGGAGGATCTCGGTGGTCATGATCAGGAGGGGGGCGCGCGGGTCGAGCGAGACGTCCCCGGTGAGGATCCCCACTCGGCCGGGGAAGGCGCCGCCGAAGTCCCGGTACTTCTGGTTGGAGAGGGCCTTCAGGGGGGCGGTGTAGATGACCCGCTCGCCCCGCTTCAGGCAGTCTCGGATCGCATGCTCGGCGATGGCGGTCTTCCCCGCTCCGGTCGGGGCCGAGACGATCGTCGACTCCCCCCGGTCGAGGGCCGCGATCGCCCGCTTCTGGAATTCGTCGTAGATCACGGCGGGGACTTATATCACATAATCGAAATCGCGAGTAGCGCGCCTGCCTGCCGGCAGGCAGGGATTTCACGGATTCCGGCGCCGGATCGCTCCACCGGCCAAGCCGCCCGTAGGCGCGGACCTTGAAGATCCGCGCGCCGGCAGAGTTCCGGCCGCGCTGGACTAATAATTCGCTCCGTGGGGAGCATTCGCGGTAGAATCTCTCGGAAAGCGGCCATGGCGATTATCCGAAAAACCGAGGGGCTCTGTCCGAACTGCCGGAAATTCGTCCCGGCGTTCGCGGTCGAGGAGGGCGGCTCCGTCTATCTCGACAAGGAGTGTCCCCTCCACGGACGGAGCCGCTCCCTGATCGCCCGGCGGGCGCCAGTCTACCGGGACCTTCTCGATTTCTACGCCCGTCTCGAGAGCCGCTTCCCCCGCCGCGCCGCGGAGATCGAATCCTGCGCCTTCACCACCACCCTGCGCTGCAACCTCTCCTGCGCCATCTGCTTCGCGGCCGACGGGCAACGGGAGGCCCCGCCCGAGCCCTCGCCGGCCGAACTGACCGGGATGCTCGCCCCGGTCCGGGGTCGGGGGATCATGGTCCGGCTCACCGGGGGCGAGCCGACCCTGCGGGAGGACCTCCCCGAGCTCGTGGCCCGGGTGAAGGAGTCGGGCAACCACGCGGTCCTCGTCTCCAACGCGGTCCGTCTCGCCGACGCCGACTACCTCGCCCTCCTCCGCCGGCGCGGCCTCTGGGGGATCGCGCCCTGGATGGACGCCGCCGACGACGAGGCGGTCTACCTCCGGATGCGCCGCCGCCCCTTCGTCGCCCAACGGCGGGAGCTGCTCGCCAACGCCCGCCGCCTCGGCCTCAAGCTCTTCGTCTTCTTCGTCTGCGTCAAGGGCTTCAACGACCACGAGATCGGGCGGATCCTCTCCCTCGGGCGGGACCATCCCAACCTGGTCAAGGTCATCCTGATGCCCTACCTGCACCGGGGCGCGCGGGGGTTCTCGGCCGGCGAGGAATACGCCCTCGACGAGTTCTGGGAGGCGGTCGGCGCCGTCCTCGGCTACTCCCTGGACGACCTGGTCGTCCTCTTCCAGGTCTTCCTCGCCGTCCGCGCCCTCCGGGGGAGGTACACCTGCTTCAACTCCCCCTTCCTCCTCGTTCCCCGCTCGCTCCGCCGGAAGGACGGCTTCGATCCCGACCGCTATCGGGAGGTTCTCTCCCGCTTCCGCGGGCTGATGGAGGAAAGCCCCGCCGCCGCGCGGCGCTATTTCCTGCGCGCCTTCGGGGCGGATCTCCTGCGCCGGGGCTTCGGCCCCCCGCTCCTCCGCCGCCTCCTCTTCCCCCGCCGGGAGATGGCCGAGTGCTACGTCCCCCCCGGCTACGTCTGGCTCCAGTTCCAGCACCTCTTCCATCCCCCGAACTACGACCGGGAGCTGATCGGGAAATACTGCTGCTACTTCTCCCTGAACCCGGGGTTGGAGAAGAGGGTCTCTTTCTGCGAGTACTACAACCTGAAACTGAAGACCTGAGCCGTTAGGCTCAGGTCTTCAGTTTCAGGATCACTGATTACTGATCACTGATTACTGATCACTGTTTTCCCCCCTCCCGAAGCGGCAGCGCCGCTGCCGCGGCGATCCGGGCGTGGTACTTCTCCCGAAAACGGGGGTTGTTCATCAGGCAGTCGCCGGCGCCGTAGTCCATGATCTCGCTCCCCCACATCCCGGAGAGGATCTCCCGGAGCGGTTTCTCGCGGACGTTGCCGAAGGCAAGGGGGACGAAGCAGCAGGGCTGGACGTCGCCGACCGGGGAGACGTAGAGGTAGCGGCGGGAGACGGCCGAGCAGACGGGGTGGGTGAGCTTCTTCGCGGAGGCGAGGTTTTCCAGGAAGACGAAGCCGGGCTCGATCAGCCCGGCGAGGCGAGAGCGCGCCGCTCGGTCGAGGAGGAGGGCGGGGGAGGAGAGGAAGCAGCCGGAGAGGGTGGTGTCGAGGACCCGGACCGCGTCGACCCCGAGTTCGCGCCCTCGGGCGATCAGCCTCCCGAGCTCGCCGTTCTCCAGGTTCTCCTTGGTGGCGTAGGTCGAGATGACGCAGGGCAGAGCGGCCTCCCGGCAGCGCCGGATCCCCGCGATCGCCTTCTCGAAGCAGCCCGGGCTGCCGCGCAGGCGGTCGTGGACCTCCGGCCGGGAGCTGTCCAGGCTGACCTTGACCGCGCCCAAGCCGGCCTCCGCCAGGCGGGCGACCAGGTCTTTCGTCAGGAGGAGGCCGTTGGTGTCGATCGAGGGGAGCATGCGCAGATCCCGGGCGGCGGCGACGATCTCGACGATGTCTTTCCGGAGGAGCGGCTCGCCGCCGAAGAGGGTGATCTCCACCGCCCCCAGCCTCCGCGCCTGACCGATCACCCCTTTCACTTCCGCGAGCGTGAGCTCTTGCCCCGCCGCGCGCTTAAGCTCCATCCCGCAGTGGACGCAACGGCACTGGCAACGGTAGGTCAGCCCGATCATGGTGGAGATGGGGGCGCGGGCGGAGAGGAAGCGCCCGCGGAAGAGGCGGCCGGCGCAGGAGAGGCGGGTGAGGGGAGAGGCCCGGCCGAAGTAGAGGCGCCAGGCCAGGCGGTAGACTTTGAGGTTGGCCGGAAGCATGTTTCTGATCATTATATGCTCCCGCCCCGGGGTTTTTAGGAATATTTCGCGTTGACGCGGGACGTGTCACGTGTAACGTGTAACGTGCAACGTGCAACGAGGGGCGCGTCTCCCGATGAGAACGTGGACCACTGCCATCCTTCTCGTTCTCATCCTCGTCTTCTCCGCCGCCCTCCGCCTCCGCGGGATCGGCTACGGCCTCCCCTGCACCTACTCCCGCCCGGACGAGGACCGCCTCCTCGCCGTCGCCGCCCGCTTCACCCCGGCCGACCTCAACCCCCGCTACTTCATCTGGCCGAGCCTCTGCTTCTATCTGGCCCGGGGCGGCCTGGAAGCGGTCGAGACCCTGCGCGCCCGCCTCTCCGGCGTCGCCCGGACGCCGGTAGCCTCGGCGCTGGCGGCCGACCCCGCTCCCTTCTACCTCATCTTCCGCCTCCTCTTCTGCGGGATCGGCCTTCTCACCGTCCTCGCCCTTTACCGCCTGGGGAAAGGGCTCTTCTCTCCGGTTTCGGGCCTCCTCGCCGCCCTCTTCCTGGGCGCCTCGTTTCTCCACGGGCGCGACTCCCGCTTCGCCATGCTCGACATCCCCGCGGCCTTCTTCGTCATCGCCTCCGTCGGCCGTTCCTGGGCGGTCCTGCGGCGGGGGCGCCGGTCCGACTACCTCTGGTGCGGTCTCCTCTGCGGACTGGCCGCCGCGACCAAGTATTACGCCGCCGCCGCCGTCTGCCCCCTCGTCTTCGCTCATCTCCTCCGCCCGGCCCCCCGCCGCCCCCGCCGCCTCCTCGCCGCCCTTCTCCTCTCCGGGCTCGTCTTCGCCGCCTCCTCCCCATTCCTCTGGCTCGACTTCCGCTCGGCCGCCCGCGAGATCGCGGGCGGGATCCTCGCCCCCCAGTTCCTCTCCGGTTTCCATCTCCTCCCCGGCCTCAAGACCGCCCGGGGCTGGCTCTACCATCCCCTCTTCTCCCTCCGCTACGGCCTCGGCCTCCCTCTGGAGCTCCTCGCCCTGGCGGGGGCGGCCTGGGGGATCGTCCGCGCGCTCCGCGGTTGTGCCCCCCACCGCCTTCTGCTCGCCTTCGTCCTCCCCTTTTACGCCCTGATCGCCTTCCAGAAATCCTGCTTCCTCCGCTACACCACACTCCTCCACCCCTTCCTCTGCCTGTTCGCCGCGGAGTTCCTGCGGGCGGCCTTCGTGCGCTTTCGGGTCTCGGGGGGGCTCCTCGCCCTCTTCGCCCTCGCCGTGGCCGCCGAGCCGGCCGTCCGACTGGTCCAGCTCGGCTCCCTTCTCGGCCGGACCGACACGCGCCTGATCGCCTCGGAGTGGATGGTCGGTAACCTCCCCCTCTCCTCCCCTCTCCTCTTCGCCCATCCCCTGATCTTCGGCCGCCCCCCCGCGGCGAGCCTCTACCCGAACCGTCTCGCCCTCCCGGAGGGGGCCCAAGCGGAAGAGGTGGCGGCGGCGGTCCGGGGCCTTCGGAACGGAGGCTGGTTCTTCGTCCTCGACGAGCACCCGCTCCCCTATTCGCGCCCGGCGCCCGGCCTGGAGGAGATCCTCGCCGCGGCCGGAGAGGCCGTCTTCGCGTCCGACCCCTTCCGCGCCGGCCGCTTGCCGGTCTACGACCCCTTCGACGCCTTCTACGTCCCGCTCGATGGCTTCGAGCGGCTCTCCCGCCCCGGGCCCGCGCTCTGGATCTACCGGATCAAGTAGTGAATGGTGAATAGTGAATGGTGAATGGCGGGGGAAAAACGGTGCGGGGTACGGACCTAAGCTTGGCCCGCCGTTCAGAGATGGTTTCTCATCTCTGGGAGCGGCGGAAAGGCCCGCGGGCGGGCGATTCGCCGGGTAGGATTTTATTGAGGAAGGCGCCGATCCCGGCGGCGTAGGCCGCTCCGGTCGCCGCCGCCCCCTCGCCGTGTTCCCCCCGGATCTCCAGGAACTCCTTGGGCGGGCGGGCGGCGGCGAAGAGCTCCCGCCCCATCGCGAAGGGGACGAGCTCGTCCTCCGGCGCGTGGAGGAAAAGCTTGGGGAGGGTCAGGCGGCCGACCTTTCCGAGGGAGTCGTACTCGTCGACGACCAAAAGCTTCGCCGGGAGGGCGGGATAGAGGCGGCGGGCCATCGCCCGGACCGAGGTGAAGGTCGACTCGCAGATCAAACCCGCCGCCGCCCCCTCGCCCGCGAGCTCGATCGCCACCGCTCCCCCCAGCGACATCCCGTAGATCACGATCCGCCCCGGTTCGACCCCGAGCGCGCCGGTCAGGTGGGCGAAGGCCGCCCGCCCGTCCCGGTAGGTCCCCTCTTCCGAGGGCCGCCCGCTCGACCGGCCGTAGCCCCGGTAGTCGAAGAGGAGGACCGAGAGGCTCAGCTCGTGGAAGACTCGGGCGTTCTGAAGGTTGGTGGAGACGTTCCCGCCGTTTCCGTGGCAGTAGAGGAGGGCGCCCCGCGCCTTTTCCGCCGGGATCCACCATCCGGTGATCGTCTCCCCGTCGGAGCTTATGAACGAGACCTCCCGGAAGGGGAGGCCGAGATCGGCGGGCGTCATCTCGTAGGCCCGCTCGGGGAAATAGAGGTGGGTCCTCTCGAAGCGGCGGGCGTAGAGCCAGGCCGCGATCGCGAGGAGAGCGAGGACGGGGAATATGATCACGATTTTCCGCTTATTCAACGCCGATTCCGTCGAAGACGTTGAAACCGTTCAAACCGTTGAAAACGTTGAAGCCGAGCCCATTCGCGCTTAGTTCGCGTTATTCGCGGTTCAGGGGCCGCGCCGGGGTGATTCTCGGCCGATCGGGGGTTGTTTTTCTTTCCGGGTCATTGTAGGATAGGCGGCGGAGGATCTCAATCCATGATGGACTGCCGAGAAGTCCGTTCCCTCGGCGCCCGCTTCCTGCGCGGCGC
>CAZOYW010000006.1:6266-7986 GCA_964584165.1 uncultured bacterium | reverse complement strand
CCATGATGGACTGCCGAGAAGTCCGTTCCCTCGGCGCCCGCTTCCTGCGCGGCGCCCTCCCCGCCGAGAATTCCGAGGCGGTCCGCCGGCACACGCTCCAGTGCGCCCCCTGCCGGTCCTTCCTCCTCACCCTCGAGAAGTACCTCGCCCGGCTCGGTCCGGTGCCGCCCCCCGCCCGCCGCCTGTCCGGCCGCTCTTTCCTCATCGGCGGGGATCTTAAGGCCTGGGAGCGCTGGGCGCCGCTCTACGCGGCGGGCCTGGCGATCACCGCCCTCGTCGTCATCACCCTCCGCCTGACCAGCTGCGCCTCCGCCCCCGCTTCGGGAGCCCTGCCCGCGCCGGCCCTCTCCCCGTCGCCCGCTCCCGCTCCGACGGCGGTCCCGCCGGTCCGCCTCCGCCAGGGCCCCTCCGGCTCGGTCCTGGTCCTGGAGGAGGAGGGGGGTGCGCCGGCGCCCGAGGGCGATTACGATCCCTTCCAGGACCATCTCGTGACCCTGCGCGTCGCCGATGTCTCCGCCGCCCTCCCCCGGGCGGTCGACCTGGCCCTGGCCGGGGGCGCCCAGCCGATCAACTATCCGGTCAAGGGCTTCGAGAATCTGGGCCCGAACGAACGGATCCTGGTCTTCGACATCCGCACCTACCGGCCCTTCCTGGGGAAGCTCGCGGAGATCGGCCGGGTCGAGTGCCTCCCCCTGAAGCGCTCCGACTACGTCACCGTGCGCTTGACCGTGGTCGCGGAGGATGCCACCCAAGAATAGCGTTGCTATTTTTTATCCGCCTCCCCCCGGCGGGGGGGCGGCGGATAAAAAAAGGAGGTTACTATGGCAGGATACCGTGTGCTGGCCTTCCTACTCGGCTTGATCTTCCTAGCCCTGGCCGTCGGCCTTTTCTTCCACGAGGACCCCCGCCTCGCCCCCGCCCGCGCGGCCCTCCTCTCCGTGGACAACCTCCGAACCGCGCTCGGGGCCTCCGACGCGACGGTCAAGAACTACCTCCAGTTCGCGCTCTCCATGGGCGCCTTCGTCGCCCTGGCTTTCTCGCTCCTCTTCTTCGTCAGCGTCTTCGCCTCGGCCCGGATGGCCCCCTTTGTCGTGGTGGTGATCGTCTGCTGCATCCCGGCCATGGTCGCGGCGATCTGGAAGGGTTACGCGGCGAAGATCTCCTGGTACTCCTGGGGGGGCGGGGCGCTCTTCTGCCTCCTCCTGGCGATCCTCCTCGCCGCCTTCTTCCCCCGCTCGCCGGCGAAGGAGATCAAGCCGGAGGAGACGGTCAAGCAGTAGCCGAAGTGATCAGTAATCAGTGATCAGAGATCAGTTATCAGCAAAAACGGGTCTGGGGACGGTGCGGTTCTCTCCAGGCCCGTTTTTTTTCTGATCACTGATTACTGATCACTGATCACTGATTACTGATCACTGATCACTTCTCCCCGATCGGGGGGTTAAACACGCGCATTTCCGAAAGCGCCTTTCGGGGAACCGGCGAAGGCGGTGGGGGCGAAAACGCCGGAGAAGGCGGCGTGCGCGAGGCGTTCCTTAAGCCCGGGCTCGTCCACCACGACGAACTTCCAGGGCTGGGAGTTGCAGGCGGAAGGGGCGAGGCGGGCCGCCTCCAGGCAGAGCTCGATCTTCTCCCGCTCGACGGGGGCGCCCGAGTATTTCCGGATCGAGCGCCGCTTCCCCGCCAGTTCGATGAACGGGCCGACGCTTATGGGATGGAGGGG
>CAZOYW010000006.1:0-6166 GCA_964584165.1 uncultured bacterium | reverse complement strand
TCCGGCTCGTGGATGAGGAGGAACCGCTTGCCCCCGAGCCGGCCCTCGAACTTCTTCGCATGGAGGGTCCCGATCTTTCGGAAGCGCTCGCGGAGGAAGAGGCGGTCGCCGTCGTTGTTGCCGAAGACCCCGATCAGGGGGGCCTTCAGGCGCGCGAACTCCCGGGCGGTGATGGGGGAGATGATGTCCCCGGCGTGGAGGACCGCCCCCACCCGCCGGCGGTTGAAGAAGCCGACCGCGGCCCGTATCTTCGGCATGTTCTCATGGGTGTCGGAGAGGATCCCTATTTTCATCCCGCGCCTCCCGTCTTCGCTGGTGCGCCTTGCCCGCCCGGGCTATATTACCAATAGGAGGCGGGACGCGGGATGAAAATAGGAGAGGGCATGCGCCGATGGTTGGTCTGGGCGCTGGTCCTGGCGAATCTCTTGGTGCTGGCCTACTCCTCCCGCCTTTTCCTCGGGACCTTCCACTATCCGCTGCGCCTTTATCTCCAGGTCTTCCGCTACGCCATCCCCATCGCCCTCTTTATCGTCGCCGCCGTTTTGCGCTCGGTCTTCCTCCTCGACTCGGTCGTCCCTTTCCTGGTCGCCTACGGCCCGGTCTATTTTCTCCGGTCGGACGACTTCACCTTCCTCCTCGCCACCCAGCTCTCCCTCCTCGTCATCCTCTTCGACCTGGTCTACTCCCTCGCCGCCGCCCGAAAGGTCCGGGAGTTCCGCTCCCTCTTCTGGGGGCTCCTCCTGGGCGCGGTCCTCCTCCTCGGCTGCCACCATCTCCTCTTCGGCATCGCCCCCGATCTCAAGCTCCCCATCCTCAAGACCTACGACGAAATGGTCCGGGAGATCGACAAGGCTTTTTGACCGCCTCCCCGCGGCGCGCTTCGGCGGTCAAAAAGAGCGCGGAGGCCGAGCTTCCGCGCCTAACCCTGCTTGTTCTCGCTGTCGGTTGATCGGTCCGATAGGTCCTATTCGTCCTATCGGTCCGATGGTTATTAGTAGAGGTCGTAGCCGGCCAGCCTCCCCTCCAACTCGGCGTTCCGGAGGGGGACCTTCCAGGAGGGCTTGAGCCCGAGCGACCGCAGGTACTTGGGCTCCCCGTAGTAGACGCAGGCGGTCGACCCGGTGCAGCGCTTCTTCAGGAAGTCGCCGAACTCCCGGAGGAGGAGGGAGAGGTCCTCGCCCTGGCCGCAGCGGATCCCGTAGGGCGGGTTGCAGACGATGCAGGAGGCGGGGAACCCCGGGAGATCCTGGAAGCGGGCCGCCCGCAGGGCCACCCGGGGGCCCTCGGGGAGGGCGGAGAGGTTCCCTCGGGCGGCCGCTACCGCCTCGGGGGAGCGGTCGCTCCCCGAGATCAGCCCCTCGGGGAGGGGGCGGATGGCGGCGTCGGCCTCCCCTTTCACCCGTTTCCAGACCGCGGCGCTGAAATCGGGGAAGCGCTCGAAGCCGAAGCGCTTCCGGAGGTATCCGGCCGGGATCCGGCAGTGGCGCATCAGCCCTTCGCCCAGAAGCGTCCCCGAGCCGCACATCGGGTCGACGAGGGGACGCTCCCCCTCCCAGCCGGAGAGGCGGATGACGGCGGCGGCCAGCGTCTCCTGCATCGGTGAGTGGAGCCCTTCGGTCCGCCAGCCGCGGCGGTGGAGCGATCCCCCGGCGGCGTCGAGCGAGATCGTCGCCCGGTTGGCGTGGACGCGGAGGTGGATCCAGAGGTCGGGGGAGCGGGTATCCACGCTGGGGCGGGCGCCCTTCAGCTCCCGGACGGAGTCGGCGACGGCGTCCTTGAGCCGGAGGGCGGCGTAGCGGGGGTTCCGGACCAGGCTGTTGGCGACGTCGGCGAAGACGGCGAAGGTCTCCTCCGGGGAGAGGAGGGAGGGCCAGTCGATCGCCCGCGCCGTCTTGTAGAGGTAGTCGGCGCTGTGGCAGTCGAAGGCGAGGAGGGGGGCGAGGATGCGGGTGGTCAGCCGGGAGAGGTAGACGGCCCGGTAGAAGGCGGCCGGCTCGGCGCTGAAGTAGACGCCCCGGTAGGAGGTTTTAACCTCGGAGGCGCCGATCTCCTTAAGCTCCTCGGCGGCGATCTCCTCCATCCCGGACGCGGTTTTGGCGAAGTAACGGCCGGTCTTCTGGTAGGCGAACATTAAATTTTCGTGGAGCGAAAATTTAAATCGATGATCAGGTCGGTCACCCGGGCCTTGATCAGGTCGCGGACGCGCCGGAACTCCTCGAGCCCGCCCCCGAAGGGGTCCGGGATCGGCCAGCGGACGGTCTTGTCCCGGAGGAGGTCGGGGAAGAGGCACTCCGGGCAGCCCCCCAGGACCACCGCCAGGTCGGCCTTCTCCGCCATCTCCCGGGTGATCTGGTCGGAGGTTTGGCGGGAGATGTCCACCCCGTCCTCCCGCATCACCTCGATCGCCTCGGGGCTGACCGATCCCCAGGCGGCCGTGCCGGCGCTCGCGGCGTCCATGACCTTCGCCCCCCGGGCGCGGGCGTAGCCCTCGGCCATCTGGGAGCGGCAGGTGTTGCCGACGCACACAAAAAGCACGATCTTCTTGTGTATCATCGGATTAACCGACAAGGAGCGGGCCGGGATTTCAAAGGCGGCGGATGAAAGTGTAAAAACCACAAAATACAAACAACGAATTCCAAGCAAAACCCAAATAACAAATCACAAACCGGCCGGCAACAGAGCGGCTCTCCTCGCGCCGTTCGATCCGTCGTCCGGGTCTTAACTCGTGATGCCGCCCGTGGCAGTATTTGGCCGCGCCCGCCGGGTTTTTGATTTTGTATTTTTTGGGTTTGGCTTTTTGTTTGGGATTTGTTTTTGGAAGTTTGTAATTTGCTTTAGTAGGCCGTGGTCAGGGTGCGGTGGTAGGGCTTGTCGTCGGCCGCCTTCCGCTGTCCGATCACCCAGAGGAGGCGGTCGACCCGCTGCGAGGTGATCCCGACCAGGCGGGGGGAGAGGGACTCCGTCATCGCCTCCCCGGCCGCGATGGTGGCCGCCCGGATCTCGTTCTCCTCCCGGGAGCGGGCCGGGATGACGCGCCCCTCGTCGACCATCCGCTCCAGGCCGTTCCGGTATTCGATGAGGCCGAGCTTCCGGAGCACCTGGGGGAGCTTGTAGTCGGCCGAGACGGTGAGCTCTTCGAGGTCGGCGAAGGCGCCCGGCCCCTTCCCCTGCCAGCGCTCGTGGATCATCGCCGGGGCGAGCTGGGCGCGCTTGTGGAAGAGAAGGCGGGCGGAGCCGAAGGGCACCGAGTCGTCGAAGGAGGGGAAATGGGAAGTGAGGATCTCCACCAGTTTCACCGCGGAGCCCGCCGCCGCCTCCAGGACCCGGTGAAAATGCCCGCCGAAGCTCTTGACCAGGACCCGCCCCACCTCGCGGCAGATGACCAGGCGCTGCTCGAAGAGAGGGATTTTGACGTTGCCGCGGAGGATGTGGGCGAGCTCGGTCGGGCCGATCCCCTCGAGGAAGGCCCCCTCCAGGAGGGGGATCCCCTCCTCCAGGGCGCGGGTGAGGGCCGCCAGCATCCCGAAGGCCCCGTCGAGCTTCCGCCCGCCGAACTCCACTTCCCACTTGGGCGAGCCCCAGTAGCAGAAATTCAAGGCGTTGAAGAGGAGGAAGTAGCTGACGCCGGACTCGTCGAGGGCGGGATGGATGAAGGCATGGTTCCAGCGGGCGAAGGGGAAGTGGCGGCCCTTGAGATGGGAGCAGAAGGCGTTGAGGCGCTCGCGGTCGATCGTGACGTAGCGAAGTTCGCCGAGCAGGGGCTGGAGCGAGGCGACGATCTCCTTTTTCCCGCCGAAGGTACTCATGACGGGATTATCGCTGAAAAGGTCGCGGTTATCAGCCATAATTTTATATCTTAGGAATGTGATGAAAACACCGCCCGGCACGCACCCCCTCTTCCGCCGCTTCCGCGACCACGTCCGGCGGGAGGGGTTGTTCGCTCCCGGGGAGCGCCTCCTCCTCGCCGTCTCCGGCGGCCCGGACTCGGTCGCCCTCCTCTTCCTCCTCCGCGCGCTCGCCCCCGAACTCGGCCTCTCCCTCGCGGTGGCCCATCTTGATCACGGCCTGCGGGGGAAAGACTCGGTCGCCGACGCCCGCTGGGTGGAGGCGCTGGCCGCCCGCCTCGGACTCCCCTGCGCCGTCGGCGCCGCCCGCGGGCGGAAGCGGGGGGGCTCGGTCGAGGCGGCCGCCCGGGAGGCGCGCTACGGCTTCCTGGTCCGGACGGCGGCGCGGATGGGGATCCGGAAGATCGTCCTCGGCCACCAGGCCGACGACCTCGCCGAGACGGTCCTGATGCGCCTTCTGAGGGGCTGCGGCCCGGAGGGCCTCATCGGGATGCGGCCGGTCTCCGCCCGCTCGGGGCGCCTCCTCGTCCGCCCCCTCCTCCCTTTCCGGAGGCGGGAGCTCCTGGACTTTCTCCGTTTCCGCTCCATCCCCTATCGCCGGGACGCGACCAACCGGGACACCCGCTTCCTCCGCAACCGGGTCCGGAGGGTCCTTCTCCCCTACCTGGAGAGGCGCTACAACCCCCGTCTCGGCGAGATCCTCGCCCACCTCTCCGTCCTGATGCGGTTGCGGGCCGAGGGCGGCCGGGCCGGCCGCCCTCCCGCCGCTCTCCGGCGGGCGCTCGCCCGCTCCGGGGCTAAAGCTCTCGACCGTCGCCACTGGGCCGCCCTCGCGGAGCTCCCCGGGAAAAGGGAGGGGGCCCGGATCTCCCTCCCCGGCGGCCGCGCGGCTCGCCGGGAGCGGGGGCGCGTGGTCATCGACGACCGCCCGGTCGGGGCCGCGGTCCGCTCCTACCGCTATCCGCTCCCGGTCCCCGGCGCGGTGGCGGTGCGCGAGGCCGGCGTGCGGATCGCCGCCCGCCTCGTCCGCCCTCCGCGCCCCCTCCCGCGGCGGCGGCGCTCCCTTCCCGCCTTCTGGCGGCGGCTGCCGCCAGAAGGCGCTCGGCGGGAGTACCTCGACCCCACTGCCCTCTCTTTCCCCCTCGCCGTCCGCTCCCGTCTCCCCGGCGACCGCTACCACCCCCTGGGCCGCGGGGGGAGCCGGAAGGTGAAGGCGATCATGATCGACGGGAAGATCCCCCCCTCCCTCCGTCCCCTCCTCCCCCTCGTCGTCTCCGGGCGGCGGGTGGTCTGGCTGGTCGGCCACCGCCCCGCCGAGGAATGCCGTCTGCGGGAGGGGAGCCGCCTCGCCTTGGAGCTCCGGGCGGAGCCCCTATAGGTCCTATAGGTCCTATTCCAAACTGCTCTTGTCCGGAGCTTCCTTTTCCGAACGCCCCGACCGGCGTCCGGAAAAGGACCTTGTGAAAGCCCGCTCCATGGATTAGATTGCACGAATATGGATGGAAAAAAGAAAATCCGGGGCGAGCCGCCCGCCGGCCCCCGCCAGGTCAAGTTCGTCATCCTCTGGCTCCTCGCCGGTCTGGTCCTGGTCTACGCCTACCGCCTCTACCTCTTCAGCCGCTCCCCGGCCGACGCCCTCGACTACTCCGATTTCATCTCCCGGGTCCGCTCCGGGAAGGTGATGAAGCTCGAGGTCTCCGGGCAGGAGGGCCGGGGGCACTACGAGAAGGACGGCACCTACCGGGATTTCACCGTCGTCCTCCCCCCCATCCTCCCCGAGAAGGACGTGGCCATCCTCGAGGAGAAGGGCGTCGCGGTCGCCTTCAAGACCCCGTCCAAGTCGATGGAGCTCGTCTCCGCCCTGGCCGGCCCCGTCCTCTTCGTCGTCATCCTCTGGGCCATCTTCTACTACCAGATGCGCGGGATGGGGCGGGGGGCGCTCTCCTTCGGCAAGTCGCGCGCCCGCCTGGTCAAGGACACCCAGAAGGTCACCTTCCGGGACGTGGCCGGCGTGGACGAGGCGAAGGAGGAGCTGGAGGAGGTGATCGCCTTCCTCAAGGACCCGAAGAAGTTCCAGCGCCTGGGCGGCCGCATCCCCAAGGGCGTGATCCTGATCGGGCCGCCGGGGACGGGCAAGACCCTCCTCGCCCGGGCGGTGGCCGGGGAGGCCGGCGTCCCCTTCTTCTCCATCTCGGGATCGGACTTCGTCGAGATGTTCGTGGGCGTGGGCGCCTCGCGGGTCCGGGACATGTTCGAGCAGGGGCGGAATAACGCTCCTTGCATCATCTTCCTCGACGAGATCGACGCGGTCGGCCGCCACC
>CAZOYW010000005.1:112807-116736 GCA_964584165.1 uncultured bacterium | reverse complement strand
GCCCAGCTCTATGGCGAGTTCAAGGCGCTCTTCCCGGAGAACGCCGTCGAGTACTTCGTCTCCTACTACGATTACTACCAGCCCGAAGCCTATATCCCGGCCTCCGACACCTACATCGAAAAGGACTCGGCGATCAACGAGCGGATCGACCGGATGCGCCACTCCGCCACTCACGCCCTCTGGACCCGCCGGGACGTGATCATCGTGGCCTCCGTCTCCTGCATCTACGGCCTGGGCTCCCCGGCCGAATACCGGGAGATGGTCATCCCCCTCCAGAAGGGGAGGTCCATCTCCCGGAAGGACCTCCTTTCCGACCTGGTCCGGATGCAATACCAGCGGAACGATCTCGACTTGCGCCGGGGCACCTTCCGGGTGCGGGGGGACGTGGTCGAGATCTTCCCCGCCTACGAGGAGTCGCGGGTTCTGCGGGTCGAGTTTTTCGGCGACGAGATCGAGGCCATCTCCCACGTCGATCCCCTCCTGGGGAAAAAAATCGAGGAGCTCCCGGAGGCCGTCCTCTACCCCGGTTCCCACTTCGTCACCGCGCCCGACCGTCTAGAGAGCGCCCGCCGCGGGATCGAAGAGGAGCTTTCGGAAAGGCTGAAGGAGCTGGAGCGGCAGAACAAGCTTCTGGAGGCCCAGCGCCTGGAGCAGCGGACCCGCTATGACCTGGAGATGATGAGGGAGACCGGCTTCTGCTCGGGGATCGAGAACTATTCCCGCCACCTCGACGGGCGGCCGCCGGGCGAGCCGCCCGCCACGCTGCTCAGCTACTTCCCGAAGGACTTCGTCCTCTTCATCGACGAAAGCCACATCACCGTCCCCCAGCTCGGGGGTATGTTCCGGGGGGACCGCTCCCGGAAGCAGACCCTGGTCGAGTACGGGTTCCGCCTCCCCTCGGCCCTCGACAACCGCCCGCTCACCTTCGAGGAGTTCGAGGCCGCCCTCGGCCAGACGATCTACGTCTCCGCCACGCCCGCCGAGTTCGAACGGAAGAAGAGCGCAGGGAGGGTGGTGGAGCAGATCATTCGCCCCACCGGCTTGATCGACCCCGCGATCGAGGTCCGCCCGGCCGAGAACCAGGTGGAGGACCTGGGTCGCGAGATCCGCGCCCGGGTCGCCGCCGGGGAGCGGGTACTGGTCACTACGCTGACCAAGCGGCTGGCCGAGGACCTGACCGAGCACTACGAGGAGGCCGGGATCAAGGTCAAATACCTCCACTCCGACATCGAGACCATCGAACGGATGGAGATCATCCGGGACCTCCGGCGGGGGGAGTTCGACGTTCTGATCGGGATCAACCTCCTCCGGGAAGGGCTCGACCTCCCCGAGGTCTCCCTGGTCGCCATCCTCGACGCCGACCGGGAGGGGTTCCTCCGCTCGGAGCGGTCGCTGATCCAGACCTGCGGGAGGGCCGCCCGCAACCTCCACGGCACGGTGATCATGTACGCCGCTTCCCTGACCGACGCGATCCGTTCGGCGGTGGCGGAGACGCGGCGCCGTCGGGCCATCCAGGAGGAGTTCAACCGGGCCCACGGGATCACCCCGGAGGGGATCAAGAAGGAGATCTCGGTCATCCTCTCCTCGATCGACGAGGCGGACTACGTCACCGTCCCGGCGGCGTCGTCCGGAGAGGAGGCCCTCGGCCCGGCCGAGGCCGCGGAGCGCTTCGCCGCTCTGGAGAAGAAGATGGCCGCCCTGGCCCGGGAATACCGCTTCGAAGAGGCGGCGGCGGTGCGGGACGAGATCTTCCATCTGGAGAAGTCACATCTGGGATTGGGACCCGGTCCGCTGATGCTGAAGGCGAAAGGACGCCAGCCCGGCCGGCGGGTTTCGCGGCCGACCGACCGTTCGAACAAATAATGCTGGCATTCCTGTGGGAGGGGCGTCCTCGCCCCGATCCGGGCTGTTCCGGATCGCGACAGGAATGTCGCTCCCACGGGTAAGCATCGGAAGCGTTCCCTTCTTTCGTGATAACTCGTGGACGTCCGTTGGCCGAGCCGTGTGAATCTCCCGGATATCAAATCGCGGATTAGCTCTTTCCCCGCCCTCCCCGGCGTCTATCTGATGAAGGACGCCGCGGGGAGGATCATCTACGTCGGGAAGGCGAAAAACCTCCGCTCCCGCGTGCTCAGCTACTTCCGCGCCGGCGGCGACGGCCGTCCCACCATCCCCAGCCTGATCGCCCGGCTCGACCGGATCGAGTTCCTGGTTACCGACACGGAAAAGGAGGCGCTGCTCTTCGAGAACACGCTGATCAAGAAGCACCGCCCGCCCTACAACATCTTCTTCCGGGACGACAAGACTTTCCCCTCGCTGCGCCTCGACCTCCGGCAGGATTTCCCCCGCCTCTCCGTCGTCCGGCGGACCCGTCCCGACGGGTGCGCCTATTTCGGACCCTACGCCTCCGCCTCGGCCATGAAGGCCGCGCTCAAGACCGCGCAGCGGCTCTTCCCCCTGCGCCTCTGCTCGGAGAACGTCTTCCGCCACCGCTCGCGCCCCTGCCTCTACCACCAGATGGGGCGCTGCCCGGCGCCCTGCGTGGGGAAGATCAGCCCGGAGCGATACCGGGAAGCCGTCCGCGGGGTGATCCTGTTCCTCGAGGGGAAGCAGCCGGCCCTGCTCCGGGCGCTCCGGGAGAGGATGCGGGAGGAGGCCGCCGCCCTCCGTTTCGAGCAGGCGGCGGCCCTCCGGGAGCAGATCCGGGCGATCGAGGAGACGGTGGACCGCCAGAAGATGTCCGCGGTGAAAACGGCCGACCAGGACGTGATCGCCCTCGTGCGCCGGGGGGAGGAGGCGCTGGTCCAGGTTCTCCACCTCCGCCAGGGGAAGATGACGGGAGGCCGCGCGGTCCACTTCCCCCGGTCCCATCCCGACGACTCCGAGGCCCTGGAGTCGTTCGTTTCCCAGTTTTATTCCGGTTCGCGTTTCCTCCCGGACGAGATCCTCCTCGCCGCCCCCTTGGCCAGCCCGGCCGTGATCGGGGAAATCCTCCGGGAGAAGAAGGGGAGGAGGGTTTCGATCGGCGCGCCCGCTTCCGGGATGAAGCGGCGGCTGGTCGAACTGGCGCTGAAGAACGCCTCGCTCGCCCTCCTCCGCTCCAGCGGAGAGGAGGTGGGCGGAGACCTCCTGCGGGCCGTCCAGTCCCAGCTCGGGCTCCGCCGCCTTCCCCGGAGGGTGGAGGGCTTCGACGTCTCCAACCTCTCGGGGCGGGAGGCGGCGGGGTCCATGGCGGTCTTCGTCGACGGGAGAAAGTCGCCGGACGACTACCGCCGCTACCGGATCCGCACCCTCTCCGCGAGCGACGACTACGGGATGATGCGCGAAGTCCTCTCCCGGCGCTGCGCGAGGATCAAACGGGAAGGGAACCCGCCCGACCTGATCCTGGTCGACGGCGGGAGGGGGCAGTTGAACGAGGCCCGGGAGGCGCTCCGGCGGGCGGGCCTGGAATACCCGGACGTGGCGGGGCTCGCCAAGGAAAGGGAGAGGGGAGGGAAGAGGGTCGTCGACCGGGTGTATCTCCCGGGGAGCGGCCAGGCGCTCTTCCTCCCCCCCGGCTCGCCCTCGCTCCGCTTCCTGATGCGGGTCCGGGACGAGGCGCATCGTTTCGCGCTCGCCTACCACCGCCGCCTCCGCCGGGCGGCGGTTTTGAAGACGCGACCGCGAAGCGGACGGGGATGAACTACGAATTGCGCGAATTTCACGAATTAGCCCGGCGGGCCGGAAATTTTAACGCGAATCTACGCGAATAAAACGCGAATCGGCCTAGGGGGGGCAAAACCATTCCGTAGACGCGGACCTTCAGGTCCGCGTGGCGTGGCGCGCGGACATAAATGTCCGCGCCTACGAACTCGAAGGATTTCCGGCCGAGGGGAGGGCAGGGGCGTCGAAGATACAAAATGCGGCGCATGAAGCGCCGCATTTTGATG
>CAZOYW010000005.1:40965-112707 GCA_964584165.1 uncultured bacterium | reverse complement strand
CCGCCGCGGGGAGTCGAACCCCGATGAGCTTGCGCCCACTAGGTCCTGAACCTAGGCCCGACTTTGTCGGGCCAGGCGCCTGCCCCGATAGTCCCGGCAGAAGTTCGGGACTATCGGGGTCTGCCAGTTCCGCCACGGCGGCCGGCAGCAATCAAAATGCGGCGCATGAAGCGCCGCATTTTGATGCCGCCGCGGGGAGTCGAACCCCG
The DNA here is from genome assembly GCA_964584165.1 of uncultured bacterium. Taxonomy (GTDB): domain Bacteria; phylum Auribacterota; class Erginobacteria; order Erginobacterales; family CAZKCI01; genus CAZKCI01. The sequence continues at coordinate 112,498 of CAZOYW010000005.1, read as the reverse complement.
ATGAGCTTGCGCCCACTAGGTCCTGAACCTAGCGCGTCTGCCAGTTCCGCCACGGCGGCGCATTACCCAATTTTCGATCTCAAAAAAGCTTTACCCGGTCCCGACTTGAGAAAACGTTCCCTTGTCAGCGCCTCTTCCCGGTTCGCGCAATTCTCCGTGTAGACCAGTTCGAAAGGCCCGCGAGCGGCGGTCGAACGCACATCGCCTTTCGCGTGGCGCTTGAGCCTTGCCTTCAGGTTTGAGGTCTGCCCGGTATAGCACCTGCCGTCAACCCGACTCCTGATGACATAAACCGTGAACATGCCTGCGCAATCCCCCCAAGCGCCCTTTCGGGGATTGAACCTTTGCCGTCTTGAAGTCGTTATAAATATGGTAAAATGCCGATGGTGTCAATAGCCGCCTTGAAAAGCGGCGGGAGGAAGAGATGAGAACCGCGATCGCGATGGTGATTGCGCTGGCGCTGGGAGCGGCGGCCTCCTCCGCCCTCGCCCAGCAGGTGGTCGAGCCCGACCAGCTCAAGATCAGCCCGCTCAAGTATCGGGGATCGTACATAAAGATTCAGGACGCCTACATCCACCGGGTCGCCGGAGAGCCGGTCCGCATGCAGGAGGCGGGCTACCCCCTGGACCAGTGGATAACCTTCGGCCTGTTCCGCGCGGGGATCCGTTGCTACATCCGCCGCGACTCCGCCGCGGAAGCCCTGGTGGGACAGCTCCAACCGCGGGACCAGATCACCATCATCGGGACGGTCAAAGAGCCGCGGGTCCGCTTCAATGGCCCCCGGGACACCCTCAAGCTCCAGCCGGTGATCGAAGTGAGCAAGCTGATCAAGGGCTGGGAAGCGCCTCCTCCACCGCCACCGCCGGCCGCCCCCGCCGCCAAGTAGGGATGGGGGAAACGGGCTTGTGAACCATAGCGCGCCCTGGCCCGGCCATATGTCTTCCGCCGCCGAGATCTGTATTTTATCCGCCTTCAGCGCAGTTCCTACGCGATGAAGGCGGATAAAATATTGGTCAGCAACCGCCGGGCCCGCCACGATTACCTGATCCTCTCCTCCCTGGAGGCGGGGATCGCTCTCCAGGGGTCCGAGGTGAAGTCGCTTCGGCGGGGACAGGGGTCCCTCGCCGGAGCCTACGCCGCCCTGGAGGAGGGCGAGGTCTGGCTTAGGGATTTTCACATCCCCCCCTACGACTCCGGCTCCGCTTTCGCCCCGCCTCCCAAGCGCAAGCGGAAGCTCCTTCTCCACGGGCGCGAGATCAAGCGCCTGATCGGCCAGACCGCCCTGAAGGGGCACACTCTGATCCCTCTCCAGGTCTATCTCAAAAAAGGCCTCGTCAAGGTGGAGCTCGCGATAGCCCGGGGGAAGAAGCAATACGACCGCCGGGCCGAACTGAGGGAGAAAGCGGCGGCGCGGGAGATGGAAAGAAGCCTCCGCCGCTAGCCCGGTTATTTCATGAATCTGACGCTGAAGAGCCTCCTGATCATCGGCCTCGCCGTCACCGGGCTGATGGCCGTCATCTATCTGGTTTCAGAGTCGATCATTCTCCAAAGCTACCGCGATCTCGAGCAGCGGGAGATCCGGCAGAACGTCGCGCGGGTCCTTTCCGTCTTCGAGGCCGAGCTGGACGGAATAGATACCTTCCTCCGGGACTGGTCATCCTGGAACGACACCTGCGCCTTCGTCGCCGATCCCCGGGACACGGCGGGCTACGCCGCCTCCAACCTGGTCGCCCAGACCTTCACCAACCCCCGCCACAACTTCATGCTTTTCTTCAACGCCGCGGGCGACCTGGTCCGCGGCCTGGCCTACGACCTGAAGGCCAAGGCCGAGGTCCCCGTCCCGCCTTCCCTCCGCGATTATTTCGGGGCCGCCTTCGCTCATCATCGCCCTGCGGCCGGGGACGAGCCGGTCAAGGGGATACTCGTTCTCCCCGAAGGGGTGGCCGTGCTCTCCGCCCGTCCGATCCTGGCCAGCGATGAGACTGGTCCCAGCCGGGGGACTTTGGTCATAGGACGTTTCCTGGGGATGGAGGATGAGGCGAAGCTCTCGCGCGGACTTCGGGGCGACCTCCAAATCCTGCGGCCGGAGGACAAGTCCCTGCCCGAGAAATGCCGCGCCGCCCTCCTCGCCCGGAGCGACCCGGACGGGATCCACGTGCACACCTCCGGCGAGAACCTGGCGACCGGCCTGGCCCTGATCCGCGATCTCGAGGGGGACCCGGCCCTGGTTCTCCGGATCGCCCAAGAGAGGCGCATCTACCAGCGCGGACTGATGTCCATGCGCTATTACAACCGCTGGCTGATCGTCCTCGCCCTCGCCGCCCTGGCGTTCACGGCGCTCATCCTCCAGTTCTTCGTTCTCGCCCCCCTCCGCCGCCTCGGCCGCGCGCTCAAGCGGATCGCGTCCGCCCGCGACCCGAAGGGGCGCGTCCCGGTCGTCGGCCGGGACGAGTTGGGGGAGCTGGCCGCCTCGGTCAACGCCATGCTGTCCGCCCTGGAATCAGCTCAGGACGAGCTCCGCAAAAGCGAGGAGCGCTACCGGGGAGTGGTCGAGGACCAAACCGAGCTGATCTGTCGTTTCCTCCCGGACTTCACCCTGACCTTCGTGAACGAAGCCTACTGCCGCTGTTTCGGGCAGAGCCGGGAGTCCCTCCTCGGCCGCTCCTTTCTGACCATGATCGCCGAGGAGGACCGCGGCCGCGTCGCCGCGAACATCGCCGCTCTCTCCGCCGAGCAGCCCTTCTCCAGCCACGAGGAGAGGGTGCTCATGCCGGACTCCTCGACGCGCTGGCAGTATTGGACCAACCGCCTGATCCTGAGCCGGTCTGGCCGGGTCTGCGAATACCAGGCCGTGGGACGGGACATCACGGACCAGAAGCGGCTGGAGGCGGAGATCCTGCGCGCCCAGAAACTGGAATCGGTGGGGACCCTGGCCGGCGGGATCGCCCATGATTTCAACAACATCCTGGTCGCCATCCTGGGGAACCTTTCGCTGGCCCGGAACATCCTCCCGAGCTCCGAGCGGGCCCTCTCCCTGATCGCCGAGGCCGAGAAGGCCTCCCTCCGGGCCCGGGACCTGGCCCGCCAGCTCCTCACCTTCGCCCGGGGTGGCGCGTCGGTCCGCCAAACCGTCCGCCTCGGCCGGGTGATCGCCGAAGCCGCGCGGATGGCCCTCTCCGGGAGCCGTTGCAGCGGGGATATCCAGGTCGCCGGAGACCTCTGGCCGGTGGACGCGGACGAGGGACAGATCGCCCAGGCGGTGAACAACCTGGTCATCAACGCCGCCCAGGCGATGGCGGGCGGGGGGGTGGTGACGGTCCGGGCTGAAAACGCGCGGCTCCCGGCCGGTCAGGTTTCCGGTCTCCCCGCCGGGGACTATATCCTTGCCTCGGTGCGGGACCGCGGGATCGGGATCCCCGATGAGCACGTGTCGCGGATCTTCGATCCCTACTTCACCACCAAGCAGGACGGGTCCGGGCTGGGGCTGGCGATCGTCTATTCCATCGTCGTCGGGCACGGGGGCGCGGTCGCCGTGGAGTCGAAACCGGGAGAAGGGGCCGTCTTCCGGGTCTATCTCCCGGCGCGGCCGGAGGCTTCCGTGGCCGAACCGGCCGGCGGAAGCGCGCCCCGCGGCCGGGGGCGCGTCCTCCTCATGGACGACGACGAGACGGTCGCCGCCGTCACCGCCCAGATGCTCGCCCATCTCGGCTACCGCGCCGAGACGGCCAAGGACGGGGAGGCGATGCTCTCCGCCTACGCGCGGGCGAAGGAAACAAGCGACCCCTTCGCCGCGGTCATCCTCGATCTCACCGTGCCCGGCGGCAGGATGGGGGGGAAGGAGGCGATCGGACGCCTTAAGCGCCTCGATCCCCAGGCCAGGGTGATCGTGGCCAGCGGCTATTCTTCCGACCCGGTCATGGCGGGGTTCGCGAAGTTCGGATTCGCCGGGGCGATCGCCAAGCCCTACGACCTCGCCGAGCTCGGCGGGGCCCTCCGGGCGGTTCTGGAGAAGGAATAGCCGCGGCTTAATCGGTACGCAAGAGAGGAAGGATCCGCCGGTCCGGCGGATCCTTGAAGATCAGCCGCTCCGCGGCGCGGAAATCTTTGAGCGGCAGGTGGGAGATCCCCTCCCTCCGGCAGTAGGCGGCGAGCTCGGTGCGGGCGAAGACCGCGTCCGCGGTCCGGGCCGCCGGCGTGTCGCTGTAGCCGTTCCCGAAGAAGCAGACCCGGTAACCCAGGCCTTGCAGCTCCTCCACCGTCTCCGCCTTCCCGATCAGGCAGTTCCGGTGGCGGAGGCGGGCGTGGGTGCGGAAGCGCAACCGCAGCCTCCCCCCGCGGAAGAAAGCGTGGTGGCAGCGGACCGGGACCCCCCGCAGGTCGATCCTCCAGCGGCGGAGAAGGTAACGGATGTAGATGTCGAAGCCGTTGGAAACGATCAGGATTCTCGCGCCTGCCTGGCGCAGGCGCGAGAGCAGAGGGGAGAATCCCCGACGGAGCGAGGTTTTATCGCGGAGGAAGGAGAAGAAATCCCGCTCCCCTCCGCGGAAGTGGCGGGCCATTTCGCGATAGGCATCCCGGAGGGAGATCTCGCCCGCGTGATAGTCGGCATGGGCGCCGAGCCAGGCGGGATCGGCGTAGCGGCGGAAGACGGCGTCGAAAACGTCATCCTCGGAGATGGTGCCGTCGAAGTCGAAGACGAAGGCGGTTCGGGACCAGCGGGGGGTTGTCGGATGATGCCGGTTCACAAGAGGACCGTGGGGGAGCGATCGGAGAGGTGTGCGGCATGGGGCATGAGGATAAGATGACATGAGGCGGCGGTACTCAAACCCCCAGCCTCAAGCCTCATGCCGGTTGTTTTACTCCTTCGCCTCCCGCGCGTAAGGTCTCCCCAGCGCCTCCGGGGCGCCCAGGGAGCGGCGATAATAGCGCGTCCGGGCCAGGACCAGGAAGAGGATAGTGGCCAGGTAGGGGAGCATCTGGAGAAACTGGGTGGGAAGAACGGTCCCCCGGGCCTGAATCGTCGCGTCGAAGGCATAGAGGGAGCCGAAGAGAAGAGCACCCAGCGCCGCCCGCCCCGGATTCCAGTTGCCGAAGATAACCAGGGCGATCGCCACCCATCCCCGCCCCGAAGCCATCTGCTCCTTCCAGCCCGGAGAGAGCGCGAGAGAAAGGTAGGCCCCTCCGAGTCCGGCGCAGCCGCCCCCCAGGAGGACGCAGAGGTAGCGGGTCAGGACGACGTTGACGCCCATCACGTCGGCGGCGGCGGGGTTCTCGCCGACCGAGCGGATATTCAGGCCGGGGCGCGTCCTTAGGAGGAGGAACCAGACGGCGGCCAAGGCGAGGAAGGAGGCATAGACCAGGGCGTCCTGGGAGAAGATGGTCGCGCCCAGGAAGGGGATCCGGGAGAGGCCGGGGAGCGGAACCGGCCGGAAGGAGGAGAGGGCCGGCGCCATCGCCATCCCGGTCTTCTCGCCCAGGAAGGAGGAGAGGCCGAGGCCGAAGATGGTCAGGGCGAGCCCGCTCACGATCTGGTTGGCCTTCAGGCTCACGGTCAGGAAGGCGTGGATAAGGGAGAGGAGGACTCCGCAGAATATGCCGGCGAGGCAGCCGACGAGAAGAGATCCGCTGGCCTGGGCCGCCCAGAATCCGGAGAAGGCGCCCATCAGCATCATGCCTTCCAAGCCGAGGTTGAGGACCCCCGACCGTTCGCAGAGGATCTCGCCCAGTGTGACCAGGAGGAGGGGAGCCCCCTGTTCGATCCCCGCGGTCAGGAGTGAGGAAAGGAAGTCGATCATGGCGTCAGGAGATAAGTGTAAGGTGTCAGGTGCAAAGTGTCAGGTGCAAGGTGTCAGGGAAATGCTCCGCGCCTATGGTTCCTGACACCTGACACCGTCCCCATTATCTGTTCTGCGCGTATTCGGTCTCAACCGGTACGTAACCAAGAGCTCTCCCGCCAAGAGGAAGAAGAGGATCGCCCCCTCCAGAATCGGGACCACCGAGACCGGGACCAAGAGCGAGATCTGGATCATCTCGCCCCCGGTGAGCAACCCCCCGAAGAAGAACGCGATCGGGAGCACCGCCAGAGGATGGGTGCGGGCGAGCCAGGCGATCAGGATCGCGGTGTAGCCGTAACCGGTGGCCACGACCCGACCCACCCGGTGCTCGATCCCCGCCGCCTCGACGAAGCCGGCCAGTCCGGCCAGGGCGCCCGAGATGAAAAGTACCCGGACGATGTTGCGTTCGATCCGCATCCCGGCGTAGCGGGCGGCGGTCCCGCTTTCCCCGATCACCCGCACCTCAAAGCCCCAGACCGTCTTCTGGAGGGCGACGTAGAGGAGGAGGGCCGCGAGGAGAGCGATGAAAAGGCCGACGTGCAAGCGCCCCCAGCCCAGGTCGGGGAGGCAGGCGGCGGCGCAGAAGGTCTGGCTGAAGGGGAAGCCGTCGGCGCCCTTGAGCGGTCCGTAGACGAAGTAGCTTGAGAGGAGGATGGCGATCGAGTTCATGAGCAGGGTGCTGATGATCTCGTTGACGGAGAGGAAGGCCCGCAAGGCCCCGGCTATCCCCGCCCAGATTCCCCCGCCGAGCAGCCCGGCCAGTCCCATCAGGGGGAGGAGCAGGCTGGTGGGGAGGGAGGTGAAGTTCAGGGCGACCAGGGAAGCGGCCAGGGCCCCCGCGACGTACTGGCCCTCCGCGCCGATGTTCCAGAGCTTCATCCTCAGAGCGGCGGCCACGCCCAGGGAGCAAAGGATGAGGGGGGTGGCCTTGACCAAGGTCTCGGAAAGGCCGTACAGGCTGCCGAAGGCGCCCTGGACGATGGCTCCGTAGGCCTCGATCGGGTTGACGCCGATGGCCCAGATGACCAGCCCGCCGAGGAACAAGGCGAGGAGGACGGAGGCCAGCGCGACCAGGAGCCGGAGGCCGGGGGAGGGGGAGGGGCGCTTCTCGATCGCGAAGGTTTTCATTATGCCGTTTTACGCTTTCCTCCCCGCCATCGAAAGGCCCAGCTTCTCCATCGTCGCCTCCCGGGTGTCGAAGATGGCGGTGAGCTCTCCTTCGTAGATGACCGCGATCCGGTCGGAGAGGGAGAGAAGCTCCGTCAGGTCCTCCGAGACGAGGAGGATCGCCGTCCCCGACCGCTTGAGCTTCTCCAGCCGCCGGCGGATGAACTCCGTCGCCCCGATGTCCAGCCCCCGGGTAGGATGAACGGCGAGGAGGAACTTCGGGCGGGCGGAGAGCTCCCGGGCCAGGATCACCTTCTGGAGGTTCCCGCCGGAGAGAAGCCGGACCGGCGCGGCGGGGTCCGGGATGCGGATGTCGTACTCCCGGCGGAGGTTCTCCCCCCAGCGCCGGGCCTTCCCGGAGTCGAGGAAAATCCCGCGCCGGAAGGCGGGAGTAGCGTAGGTCTTCAGGATCACGTTGGAGGCGTAGTCGAGACCGCCGGCGACGCCGGTTTCCAGGCGGTCCTCCGGGATGTAGGCGAAGCCCTCGGAGATGATCTCGCCCGGGGGAAGGCGGGTGATCTCCTTCCCGCCGAGCAGGATCCGGCCGTCGGTCGGGGGGCGGAGGCCGGCCAGGGCCTCGACCAGCTCCCGCTGGCCGTTGCCGGAAACGCCGGCCAATCCGAGGATCTCCGCCCGATGGACCTTGAAGGAGAGCGAGCGGACGGCGGGGAGGAGGCGGTCGTCCCGGACGGAGAGGCGGTGGACGGAAAGGACCGGCTCCATCGTGGAGACCGGCTCGCGCGCCACCGAGAGGGGCACGTCCTTGCCGACCATCAGGCGGGCCAGCTCCCGCTCGCTGGTTTCGGCCTTGCGGAGGGTGCCGACCTTCCTCCCCTTGCGCAGGATGGTGATTCGGTCGGAGATGTCCATGATCTCGGGCAGCTTGTGCGAGATGAATATGATCGTCTGGCCTTGTTCCCGAAGCCGGCGGATCGTTCCGAAGAGATCGACAGTTTCCTGGGGGGTGAGGACGGCGGTGGGCTCGTCCAAGACGAGGATCTTCACCTCCCGGATCAGCATCTTGACGATCTCCACCCGCTGCTGCTCCCCCACCGAGAGCTGCCAGATGCGGGCGCGGGGGTCGAGCCGGAGGCCGTAGCCCGAGGAGATCTCGGCGATCCTCCTCTCCGCCTCCCGGAAGTCGAGGAGCAGCCCGGCGCGCTTGAGCCCGAGGATGACGTTTTCCGCCACCGTGTGCCGCTTGACCAGCATGAAGTGCTGGTAGACCATACCCACCCCTTCCGCGATCGATTCCCGGGGGCTCCCGAAGCGCACGGCGCGCCCGCCGATCCGGATCGATCCGGAGTCGGGCCGGTAGAGACCGGAGAGGATATGCATCAGGGTGGACTTGCCGGCCCCGTTTTCCCCGAGCAGGGTGTGGACCTCGCCCGGGCGGGCTTCGAAATCGACGCCGTCGTTGGCGACGACTCCCGGGAAGCGCTTGACGATCCCCCGCATTTCCACCGCGGGTGTGGTGGCGAGAGAGTTCATGCCGGGTGCGATTAGGGGGAGCAGACGTTTAAAGCGCAAGGGGTAACGTTGGACGTGGGCCAGGTTGGTTACTTCACACGTTACACATTACACGGTTTGCTACTTCGGAATCTGCCCGTCCACTCCTTCCACGAACCAGCCCATGCTGAAGAGCTCGGCGTCGGGGGGGACGGTTCCCTCGGGAATGGCGATCTTCCCGGACTGGTCCTTGACCGGCCCCCGGAAGACGATTCTCTTCCCGGAGGCGATCTCGTCCTTAGTCCGGTTCACCAGCGTTTTTACCTCGTCCGGGACCATCGGCCCGAAGGGGGAGATATCGACGAGGCCGGTCTCCAGCCCCCACCAGATCGGTTGGTTGGTCCAGGTTCCGTCGTGAACCTCCTGGGCGATCTTCTTGTAGAGGATCCCCCATTTCCAGATGGCCGAGGTGAGATGGGCCTTGGGGGCGAAGGCGGACATGTCGGCGTTGTAGCCGATGCAGTACTTGCCGTTCTCCTGGGCGGCCTGCTGGGGGCCGGGGGAATCCTGGTGCTGGGCGATGACGTCGGCGCCGACGCCGATCAGGGACTCGGCCGCCTGCTTCTCCTTGGCCGGGTCGAACCAGGTGTAGGTCCAAACCACCTTCACCTTGGCCTCCGGGTTCACTTCCCGGGCGCCCAGGGTGAAGGCGTTGATCCCCCGGATCACCTCGGGGATGGGATGGGCCGCGACATAGCCGATGACGTTGCTTTTGGTCATCTTCCCCGCCACCATCCCGGTGAGGAAGCGGGCCTGGTACATCCGGCCGAAGTAGTTGGCCAGGTTGGGGCCGGACTTGGAGCCCGAGCAGTGCATGAAGATCAGCTTGGGGTATTTCTCGGCAACCTGGGCCGTCTGTTCCATGTACCCGTAGCTGGTCGCGAAGATCAGGTTGTAGCCCATCTCGGCGAACTGGGTGAGGACCCGGATGGCGTCCCCGCCCTCGTTGACGGACTCGACGCAGCGAGTCTCCTTGACGAAGGGGAGGGAAGCCATCTCCTTCCGACCCAGGTCGTGGGCGTAGTTCCAGCCCGCGTCCCCCACCGGGGCGACGTAGATGAAACCGGCCTTGATCTCGGGCACGGGCTCGCGGGCGGCCGCCAGGGGGGCGCAGGCCAGCGCCAGCGCCGCGGTCAATAATCTCATGTCTCTCTCCTTGTATTGATTTGTTATTGCGAGCGAAGCGCGGCGGGAGGCAATCCCAACCCATTGCCAGTCAAGAGATTGCTTTGTCCCCCTCGCTCACGCTCGGGGTCCTCGCGATGACAATTTATCTGCCAATAAACATCTGGGACAGCACACTAGTAGCTCGCGCCCGCTCCCGCTCACGCCCGGCCCGCGTAGACGCAGACGAAATAAAGAACCAGGATCACCGCCAGGAGATAGACGACGGGGGAGACGGTCTTTCCCTTCCCGGAGAGGAGCTTGATCACCGGGTAGCTGATGAAGCCCAGGGAGAGACCGTTGGCGATGGAATAGGAGAGGGGGATTCCCAGGATGACCAGGGCGGCCGGGATGGCCTCCGAGGCGTCTTCCCAGTCGATCCGGGAGGTATTGCGGAGCATCAGCGCCCCCACCATCACCAGGGCGGGGGCGGTAATCGCCGGGTTCTTCGCGATCATCGAGACCAGGGGCCCGAGAAAGAGGGCGGCGAGGAAGAGGAGGCCGGAGACCACGCTGGTCATCCCCGTCCGCCCCCCGGCGGCGACGCCGGCCGCGGACTCGATGTAGCATGTGACCGGGCTCGTCCCGAGGAGAGATCCGGCCACGGTGGCGCCGGAGTCGACCAGGAGCGCCGCCTTGGCGCGGGGGAGGTTGTTGTCGAGCAAGAGCCCCGCCTGCTCGCCAACGCCGACCAGCGTCCCCACGCTGTCGAAGAGGTCCATGACCAGGAAGATGACGAGGTAGGGGAGGGCGGTGAGCGAGAGGGCCCCGGAGAGGTCGATCCGGAAGAGGGCGCTCTCCTTCACCTCTGGGAGGCCGAAGGCCCGCGCGTATTGCGCCTGCCCGATGAGCAGGGCGAAGAAGGCCCCGGCGAGGATGCCGATGATCATCGCGCCCGGGACCCGCCGGGCCTGGAGGGCGGCGATCAGGAAAAGACCGAAGAAGAAGACCAGGAGCTGGGGCTGATCGAGGCGGGGGTTGAAGCGGACGAGGGTGGCGGGATCGGGGAGGATCAGCCCGGCGTCCTTGAGCCCGATGAAGGCGATGAAGAGGCCGATCCCCACCGCGAGCGCGTGCTTCAGGCTCGGGCTGAGGGCATCGATCAGGGTTTGGCGAAGCGGGGAGAGGCAGAGGAGGAAGAAGACGACCCCGTAGAGAAAGACGACTCCGAGCGCCGCGCCGGCGGGGTCGGCGGCGCCGGCGGCGGCCAGGACCATGACCACCTGGACGAAGAAGAAATTTTCCCCCATCCCCGGGGCCAGCGCGATCGGGTAGCGGGCATAGAGGCCCATGGCCAGGCTGGCCAGGGCCGAGGCGAGGCAAGTGGCGAGCATGACCGCACCGGCGTCGAGGCCGGTCGGTTTCCCGTCAAAGGTCCGGGTGAGGACGGCCGGCTGGACGAAGATGATATAGGCCATGGTGAGGAAGGTGGTCAGGCCGGCCCGGGCCTCGATCCTCAGGCTGGTGTTGTGTTCGGAGAAACGGAAATACTGGGCGAGCATGGCGATTGCCTTGACTAGATAGGAAGCAATTAAATACCACAAGGCTAAGCGGGGAGTCAATCGGAGCGAGAATCAGGGTAGATGGGCTAGGGCGAGGAAGCTAGTCTGGAAGATGGGTAAGGTCAATGGTGCGGCCCGTCTGGCCGGCCCCCGAGCCTCACCTAACCCTAGCCCATGACCAAACCCACTTCCTAACCCTAACCCATCGACTCTTTTTTGGTATGAGATTGACCGGAGACGGTGAGCTGTTATAGGTTCTTCTCATGAACGCCCCCCCACCTTCTCCCCGGACCATGCTCGTCGCCTGCGGTGTGATCCGCCGGGACGGCCGCATCCTGATCGCCCAGCGCCGGCCCACCTCCCGCCTGGAGCCGCTGAAGTGGGAGTTCCCGGGGGGAAAGATCGAGTTCGGAGAGCCCCCGCCGGACGCCCTGCGCCGGGAGATCCGCGAGGAGCTGGATTTCGAGATCTCCGTCGGTCCGATCCTCTGCGTCTCCTCCCACGCCTACGGGGAGGCCGCCCCCTCGACCCACCTTCTTATGCTCGCCTACGATTGCGCCTATGTCTCGGGAACGCCCGCGGCCCGGGACGTCCACGATTTCCGCTGGATCGGCGAGGAGGATTTCGGCTCCTTCGACTTCGCGGCGGCCGACCTGCCGGTCATCGCCGCGATCCTCTCCGGAGCCGGACGATCCGATCGGGCGACCACCGTCGCCGAGCTCAAGGGCTTGGTGGCGCGCTTCGTCGCCGAGCGGGAATGGCGGCAGTTCCATTCGCCCAAGAATCTCTCCATGTCCATCACCATCGAGGCGGCGGAGCTGATGGAGCACTTCCAGTGGCTCACCGTCGAAGAGTCGCGGCGCCTCCCCTCCAACCCGGAGGCCTTCGACGCCATCGGCCAGGAGGTAGCCGACGTGGCGATGTATGTCTTGAGCCTCTGCAACTCGCTCAACCTGGACTTGAGCGACGCGATCGTCCGCAAGCTCAAGCTCAACCGGGAGAAGTACCCGGCCGAGAAGTACCGGGGGAAGCACACCGCCTGATGAGGTGAGGGATAGGGAGAGGAAGTGGGTTTGGTTGATGGGTCAGGGTTAGGTGCGGCTGGCCCTCTATCAACCTTACCCATCGACCAGACCAACATCCTAACCTTAACCCATCGACGAGTTTAATGTCAGGAAGAGTGCACATCCTCGTCTCCGGCCTGGTCCAGGGCGTCTGCTTCCGCGCCGCGACCCGGGAGCGGGCGAACGCCCTCGGGCTGGCCGGATTCGTCCGCAACCTCTCCGACGGGAGAGTGGAAATCGTCGCCGAGGGGCCGCGGGCGGCGCTCCAAGCGCTCGCCGCCTGGGCCCGCCGGGGCCCTCCGGGGTCTCGCGTCGAGGCGGCGGCGACGAAGTGGGACAAGCCGACAGGCGAATATTCTTCCTTCGCGATATCTCGCGAATACTAGCGTCATCCGCGGCTTTCGGTTCCGAGGGGCGCTTAAGAGGATTGACACGGTCGATCCGCTGGTTCATACTGAAGACGCCATGAAAAGCTTCCAGCTCCATCCCGGACCCGGCCAGCTCGCCGCCCGCCTGGCGGACCCCAAGAAACGCCACCTGTGGAAGGAGATCCTGGTCCAGCCGGCCTACGCTTCCAACATCCTCCGCCTCGGGGGCGCCCTGATGCGCGACGGCCAGTATCCCGAGGCGACGGAGGTATACGAGTTCGGGGTGCGCCGTCATCCCAGCATCTACCCCTTCCGCCTCTGCCTGGGGGCCGCCTACGAGCACGCCGGGCGGGAGGAGGACGCGGTCCGAGTCTACCGGCAGGCGATCAAGACCTTCCCGGACCGCTTCCGGGCTTATGTCCGCCTGGAGAAGCTCTACCGCCGCGGCGGCTCCATCGCCGACGCCATCCGCCTCTATCGGGCCATCCCGGCCGCCAACCCGATCAAGGAGGCGAGCTACCTGCGTCTCTTCCAGATCCACGCCCGCCTCGGGGACTTGGAAACGGCGATCACGGTCCTCCAGGAGGCGATCAAGCACTATGGCGAGTCCTACCAGCGCTGCCTCGAGATCGGCAAGCTCTTCTTCCGCCAGGGGAACTACCTATCCGCGGTCCAGTGTTTCGAAAGCGCGGTCGCCTTTCGCCCCCAACACACCCCGACCCGGATCTGGTTGGGGATCGCCCTCAAGGAGCTCGGCAACTGGCGTCTGGCGGAATACGAGTTCAACGAGGTTCTCCGGATCAACCCCAATTCCTTCCAGGGGCTGGTGCACACCGCGGAGCTGAAGATCAAGGCCCGGAAGTTCGACGAGGCGTTGGCCATCCTCGACCGGCTGGAGAAGGTCGCTCCCGGCAACTCCCGGGTCGACGTCTGCCGCGGCTGGATCGCCCTGGAGAAGGGCGAGATCCCGGCGGCGATCGCTCTCTGCGAGCGGGGGCTCAAGGCGGCGAGCCCCCATTTCATCTGGGAGCAGGTCCTCGCCCACCGGATCCTCTCCCGCCTCATGAAGGAGACGGGGAAGGTGGAGGAGAGCGAATATCACGCCGGGATGGCGGAAGCCGTAGCCGGGAAGGACACCTACGATTCGCTCATCCGCCTAGCCGAAAAGCTGATCCGCAAGGGCGAATGCAAGGCCGCCCAGCGGGTCCTCTCGCGCACGCTGGAGCTCTTCCCGCACAACACCCGGGCCCAGATCGGCCTGGGCGAGGTCTTCCTGAAGGAGGGACGCCTGCCGGAGGCGATCCTGATCTGCCAGGACGCCCTGAAGAGGATCCATCCCGTCTTCATCCGCGAGATCATCCGGGGGCACTTGGTGATGGCCCAGGCGGCGAAGAGCCAGAAGAACCCGCGCCTCTTCAAGCGGGAGCAGAAGATCGTCCGCCTCCTCCTGAAGCGCCTCTACCTCCACCCCCGGGAATCCGAGCTGATCATCCCGGCCTGAGACGGGTTAGGCAAGATATTGAAAGGTTACGTGAGGTTACGCAAGGTTACGTAGGGGTTACGTGAGGTTACGCCGAGCCGCGAAGCGATACGCCAGGCTAGAAACCCGCAACTCACGCGCGAGTAACGTCTCCGAGAACTGCCTCCCGCAACCTTGCGTAACGTTACGTAACCTTACGTAACTTTACGTAACCTTTATTATCATGCTCTTCCCGCCTGGGATGCTTGTTGTCGCCCTCCTCCTCCCCTCCGCGCTTGGTCCCGATTGGCCCCATCAGCAGGCCGACCCCGCCCGGCGGGGCGGGGAGGGGCCTCTCCCCGACCACCCCACGCTGCTCTGGAAGTTCAAGGCGGCCGGGGACCTCCTCGTCCCGCCGGCCGTCGCCTCCGGACGGGTCGTCGTCCTCGACGCTGACGGGAAGGTGACCTCCCTCTCCCTCTCCGACGGGAAAACGCTCTGGAACCGGCGCTTCACCGGGGCCTTCTGGGCGGCGCCGGCCATCTCCGGAGGGAGGATCTTCGCGGCGATCTCCCGGCGGGAGACCCGCTACGAGACGACCCGGGGGGGGCTTTTCTCGCCCGGGAGCGCGGTCGCGGTTACCGACGAGAAGGGCGAGGCCCTCTGCCTCGATCTGGAGCGGGGCCAGACCCTCTGGAGCCGGAGTTTCAGCCGGCCTATCCCCGGAGGGCCCGCCGTGGAGGGGGAGCGCCTGGTCCTGGGCTCGACCGACTACAAGGTCCACTGCCTCTCCACCCGCGACGGCTCCGAGCTCTGGAGCTACAAGACATCGGGCGAGGTGGTCGCCTCCCCGGCCATCGTGGAGGGGAGAGTCCTGGCGCCCTCCCGCGACCGCCGCCTTTACTGCCTGGACCTCGAGAGCGGCCAGGAGATCTGGGCCTTCAAGGGCTCGGGCGAGTTCATCTCCCCCTGCGCCTGCGTCGGCGGGCGGGTCTTCGCGGCGGCAAATGACGGGAACGTCTTCTGCATGAGCCTTTCCGACGGCAAGGCGATCTGGCGCTTTTCGGCCTCCGAGGGCGTGGTCGCCTCCCCCGTGGTCTCGGACCGCCGGGTCTACGTCGCCTCCGGTCCCGTCCTCCACTGCCTTTCCGGGGGCGACGGCGAGGAAGCTTGGTCCGTCCGCTCCCCGCGGAACTTCTTCTTCTCGCCGGCGGTCTCCGGCGAGCGGCTGGTCATCAGCTCCCGGGCCGGGCACCTGCTCGCCCTCGACTCCCGCACCGGCGAGGAGCTCTGGAAATACCCTCTGGTCCGGGATGCGCCGGCCCGCCTCGCGCTCGCGCCGGGGAGGGTCCTCGCCGCCACCGCCGGCCGCTACCTCTATTGCTTGGGGGAAGGCGATGAAAACAGGTGAGGATGGGGTTCAGGGAGCGCTCCCTAACCCTAACCCATCGACGCCGCTAGTAAATGGGTGGGGGTTAGGAAGTGGGTTTGGTCGATGGGAGAAGGTTAGGTGTGGCCTGGTGGAGGGTGAGCCTTCGATACTTAACCCTAACCCATTCACCAGTCCCACTTCCTAACCCTAACCCATCGACCCTCAGTTATGGTATAGTCTAAAAATAAAGTCCATCAACTCAACCCTTCTCTATAAGGAGGATCGCCATGGTCAGAATTCTGATCTCCGCGGGCTGTCTCGTTTCTTTCCTCAGCTTTGGGCATAGCGCCTTCTCCGCTCCCACGCCGCCCCCGCCCGCCGCCTCCGACCAGGCCTACACCCTGCTGGAGGAGGCCTACAAGGCCCGGGAGGGAGGAAACGAAGCGCTCGCCCAGGAGAAGCTCTCCGCGGCGATGGCCATGTTCAAGGAACAAGCCTGGAAGAGCCGGCCCGACCTGGTCACCTCGAGTTCGGACCTCAACCTGGAAAAGGGACCGGAGGGGGTGCGCCTGGTGGAGAACCGCTCGCTCTTCAAGATCGAGATCAAGCCCGCGGGCCCGCTGACCGAGAAGCTCCTCGAACAGCAGGAGGAGATGTTCAAGCAGCAGCAGATCATGATGCAGCAGCTGAGCCTGCTCGCGAAGGAGAACGCCGAGTTCAAGGCCCTCCTCGCCTCCGCCAACAAGAACTTGAAGGACCTCCCCTCCCTGGCCTCGGACGTCTCCGACATCAAGGATCAGACCTCCCGGGCGGCGGACTCGGACGTGGACCGCCGCCTCGACGACATCGAGAGCAACACCGACGACCTGAACAGCACCATGCGCGGGATCGAGAACAACACCGACAACCTCAACGACCTCTCCGGAGACATCTCCGATATCCGCTCCTCGCTCGACATCTTGCAGGACATCCTGAACGCCGTCGAGGACATCAAAAACGACACCGACAAGATCAACGACCTCCAGAACGATATCCAGGACCTGAAGAGCACGGTGGAGAGAGGGCAGTAGGGGAGGGGAATAGCGTCCAGGAGCCGTTGAGCGTTGATCCTTGATCGACTGCGACGATCAAAGGATCAACGATTAACGGATCAAGGATCAAACGATCAAGGGGTCCGCTCGCCGATTCTTCTAACGACCCCCGGTAGCCTCGCCGGCCGAGCGCAGGGCCATCAGCTGGCTGCGCACGGAGACGTTCCCGGGGGCCAGGCGGAGGGCGTCCTCCAGGATCAGCCGCGCCCGGCGCAGGTCGCCGGCGGCGGTGTGGATCCGGGCCAGGACTTGCAAGCCGGCGGGGTTGCCGGGCTCCCGCGCGATCGCCCGGCGGACCGTCTCGAGGGCCTCCGACCGCTTCCCCCCCTCCAGGTACATCTCGGAGAGGTTGCGCAGGGGCGCGCCGTATTCGGGATCGAGCTCGGCCGCCCGGAGATATTCCCTCTCCGCCTTTTCGATCTCCCCCCGCCTCTCCAGCACCACGGCCAGGCAGTTGTGGATCTCGGGGTGGTAGGGGTTGAGGGCGAGCGCGGCCCGGAGGCGCTTCTCCGCTTTCTCGATCCGCCCGAGATGAAGGAGGATCTCCGCGAGGTTGATCGCGGCCAGGTCGTAGCTCGGATAGGAAGAGAGGGCCAGCTGGAACTCGCTGACCGCCTCCTCCCAGCGCCCCTCGCGGCCGCGCTGGATGCCCAGGTTGAGGTGGGCTTCGCTGTGATCGGGGTTGATGGCCAGGGCGGTCTCGAGCTCCGCGATCCCCCGCTGGCTGGCGCCCAGGCGCAGGTAGACGATCGCCAGGTTGTTGTGGCCGATGGCGGCCGGCGGGCAGAGCTCGGTCAGCCGCTTCCAGAGGCTGAAGTCGCTCCGCCAGAACGGAAGGTAGTGGGCGGCGGCGAGGGCGTAGCCGCCGGCGAGCAGGGCGGTGGCGGCGGCGGCCGCGGCTCTCCGTCCGGGCCGAGGGGAATTGAGCTGCACCCCGAGCGCGAGGGCGGCGAGGAGGCAGGCGAAGATCGAAGGGAAATAGAGGCGCTGCTCCGCCACCACTCTCCCGATCTGCCCGAGCACGGAGAGGGCCGGGAGGAGGCTGAGGAGGAAGGCCAGGGCGAGCCAGCCGGCGGTCGCCGAGCGCCGCCAAAGGCGGGCGGCGAGGAGGAGGAGGGAGGCGACGAGCAGGAGGCTTAAGAACCATTCGGGGCGGACCCAGACGACCTCCTTGGCGAAGGGATAGATCACGTGGAGGCCGACGGGGCGGAGGAGGAGCGAGAGGTAGACGAGGACGAGCTTGGCGGCGGCGAAGAGGGCGCTCACCGGGCCGATCTCCCGCCGCTCCAGGGCGCCCGGGCCCAGGGCGAGCTTGAGGGCGAGGACGGCGGCGGTGACGAGGAAGAAGGGGAGGAGCTCGGCGGCCCGCCGCCGCGGCGAGCCTTCCCCGTCCCCTCCGCGCGGGTAGAGGGCGAGGAGGACGGGGTAGATGACGGCGCTCTCCTTGGTGAGGGCGGCCAGGACGAAGAAGAGGAGGGCGGCCGCCCTCCTCCCCGCCGTCCGGCGTCCCCCGGTGAAAAGGGAGAAGGAGAGGAGGAGAAAAAGGGAGACGAGGAACTCGGCGAGGTTGCGGGCGGAGGCCACCGCCTCGACGTGGACGGGGTGGAGAGCGAAGAGGGCGAGGAAGGCCAGGGCGGGGGCGGGCGCCATCCCGCGCCTGCGGGCGATCCGGAAGGCGAGCCCGGAGACGGCAAGGTGGAGGAGGATGGTGGCCAGCCGGAAGGGGAGGGGGGAGCGTCCGTCGAGGGCGGAGAGGGCGGAGAGGGCGATCATCTGGACGGGGCGATAGTCGTTCTCGGAGAT
Source organism: uncultured bacterium (assembly GCA_964584165.1). Taxonomy (GTDB): domain Bacteria; phylum Auribacterota; class Erginobacteria; order Erginobacterales; family CAZKCI01; genus CAZKCI01. The sequence goes on along the minus strand of CAZOYW010000005.1, from coordinate 94,165 downwards.
GGGGACGCGGTATTTCCAGAAGTGGGGCTGGAAGTAGAGGGGGACGAACTCGAAGCGGCCGAGGAAGGGGTTCTTCTGCACCACCATGATGTCGTCCCAGACAAAGGGGAAGCGGAGGGTGGGGAGGAAAACCATTCCGGCCAGGGCGAGGATGAGGAAGGCGAGCTTCCTTTCCGGGCGGGAGGAATCCATGGCGGACGCGGCCGGCGGCGGCCGGCGAATTCGCGCGATTTTCTGTTGACCTTGCGCGCGCTTTCCCCTACTATAAAGTAGAGAGTGTCTTCACGTCAATCGCTCACAAGGAGGTTCTCCATGGCCCGTGCCAGGACGTGGTTCCTTTTCTTCGCCTGCCTTGCCGCCGCCCTCGGCGCGTTCGCTTGGTTATCCCGGGGCGTCTACACCGCCCAGCTTTCCACGGTCTGGGAGATCAAATACACCGACCTCAAGAGCGACTTGCGGGCGTTCGCCGCCGACCCGCTCGATCCGAAGCGGGCCTACCTGGGAACCGACCAGCAGATCCTGGCCACCAGCGACGGCGGAACCACCTGGGCCGCCCTCCAGAGCTTCCGCGACGACAAGGTCGCCCTCAACGCGGCCCTCGGCGAGAAGGCCTTAAGGGCCCTGGGCCTGATCGAGACCAGCGAGGAGAAGGTTGGCCGGGCCGCTCCCGCCGCCCGGGGAGAGACCGGCGCGGGCGCCGGCGCCGCGGCTCCGGGCGAGCCCGCCGCCCCCGCTCAGAACGTCGCCGACGCCGCCCGCAAGGTCGCCGAGGCGGAGAGCCGGCTCAAGCAGGCCGAGGAAGAAGTGAAGAAGGAACAGGCCGAGCTCTTGCGCGTCCAGAACGAGGCCGGGAAGTGGCAGCCCGACGAGCTCAGCCCCTCCCAGGTCGAGGGGATCGAGGAGACCGGAAACGACTTTGTCCCCGAGCCGGATTACAGTCAGCTCGCCGATTGGCTCCAGGAGCGCGGTCTCACCGCGGTCTCGGGGGGCGGCGAGCGGAAGCGGACGCTGGCCGACTACCTGAGGAAGCACGAGGCGGAGGGAGCGACGCTCAAGGCCGCCGTGGCCGCCGCCGAGCGGCAGGTCGCCTCCGCCCAGGCCCAGATCGGGGCGCTGGAATCCCAGCTCGCCTCCGCCCAGGCGGAGAAGACGCGCCTGGAGGCCGCCGCCGAAGCCTCGGCGAAGACCTCCTCCCAGCGGTCGACCTCCGGCGAAACCGCCCCGGTCGAGGCGGTCGAAGCGGCCGCCACGCCCGTCCCGGAGGAGCAGTACCTCTCCGGCGTCACCTTCATCGCGGTCGATCCCTCCCGCCAGGAGCGGGTGGTCGCCGCCACTTTCGACGGCGTCTTCCTCTCCACCGACAAGGGCCAGACCTGGAAGCTCGTCTACCGGGGCACCGGTCCGGCCCAGTCCGCCGTCCTCTGCCTGGCCTTCGACCCCTCCGCCCCCGCTACCGTCTACGGCGGGTCCTTGAGCGGAATGATCGTCTCGCGCGACGGTGGCGCCGCCTGGGAAAGGCTGGGCGGGATCATCGCCGACAAGGCCGTCAGCTCGCTCGCCGTCCACCCCTTCGACTCCAAGGTCCTGCTGGCCGGGACCGAGGGCGACGGGCTCTTCCGCACCGCCGACGCCGGGGCCTCCTGGTCCCAGGTCTTCACCCACGCCACCGCCGAGGGCAATTCCGTCCGGGCGGTCGCCTTCGCTCCCTCCCAGCCCGACCGGATCTACCTCGGGACCGGCGCCGGAGTCTTCACCAGCGCCGACGCCGGGAAGAGCTGGGAAAAACCGGCCGCGCTCGGGATGATCGACACCTCGATTCGCTATCTCGCCGTCTCTCCGGTCTCCGCCGAGACGCTCTTCACCGCCTCGGCCAACGGGGCCTCCGCCAGCACCGACGCCGGGCGGAGTTTCCGCCGGGTCACCTTCGGCCTCAACTACCGCAACGCCAATTTCCTCGCCTTCGACCCCCTCGACCCCGCCGCGGTCTGGCTGGTGACCAACCAGCGGGTCGCCCGCTCCGCGGCCACGGCTTACGCCGACTTCTCCCGGGAGGGCAGGGGCGTCTTGAACGGTTCCGGCGAGTTCACGCTCGACGGGACGGATCGCCACTCCTTCACCCTGGACGAGGTCGACGAGGCCTCCGGCGTGGTCAAGGCGACCGTCCAGTCCGACCCGCAAAAGCTGGAGCTCAAGGTGGGCGAGCCCGCCCCCGTCGACCTCGACGGCGACGGGACGGCGGACGCCGTCTTTACCCTGAGCGGGATCTCGGAGGGCGCGCCCGCGATCTCCGTGGAGAAGGCCGGCGCCGCGTCCGGGGCCAAGCGGCCCGACCAGGTCGCCTCCCTGGAAGACCTGGAGCCCTACTTCGCGGCCGAGCCGACCTGGGTGGAAGTCCAGGAGGCGGCCTCGCGCTGGGCCGAGGTCCACCCCGACAAGATCGCGGCCTGGCGGCGGGGAGCCTCGCTGAGGGCCTTCGTCCCCGAGTTCACCTTCGGCTACTCCGTCTCCGACGGCTCCTACACCCGCTACCGCACCGAGGACCGCTGGCAGCGCGAGTCTGAAACCGCCGACTACAGCAACACCCGGCGTTCGACCAACCGGATCACCTCCGACGAGGTGAAGAGCGACTACTACGCCGGCGACCCCGGCTACTGGGGCTGGGGCGACTCGCACAACCGCTCCAGCGAGAGCGGGACCTTCTCCACGAGAGCTTCCGGGAGCGCCGAGGGGCAGCGTTGGGAACACCGGATCCAGAACCAGAACGACGACGGCACCATGAAGACCTGGGACATCCGCCTCGACTGGGACCTGCGCGACTTCCTCTACAGCAAGGAGCAGATGTACATCAGCCGCGAGGCCCGGGACCTCTCCGAGCTCCGCCAGGACGTGCTCGAGCAGGTCACCGTCCAGTTCTTCGACCGGCGGAGCGCCCGCATCGACATGATCCTGAACCCGCCGGCCGACCCCTATTCCAAGGTCGAGATGCTGCTCCGGATCCAGCAGCTCGACGCCAGCCTGGACGCCCTGACCGGGGGCTTCTTCAGCCGGACGATCAAGGAGAGGCAGAAGAGCCTGCCCCCCCTCACCGCCGTCACCTTCATCCGTTCCTACTGACAACCGTCGGAGATAACGACCGCACCAACGCTCAAAGCCTGTGAGAAGGAGGGTCCCCATGATCCGGAAGAAAGCCCTGACGCTGCTGGCGGGCGCCGTCTGCCTCTTCGCCATCCGCGCCGTCGTCGTCGGCCAGGAGACGGCCACCCAGCCGCCTCCGATCGAGTCCATGGCCGACCTGGAGTCCCTGTTCGCCGAGGAGCCGAGCTACAACGAGATCCAGGACTCCGCGATGCGCTTCGCCGAGATCCACCCGGACAAGATCGCCGCTTGGCGACGGGGCGCCTCGCTGCGGGCTTTCCTCCCCGAGATCACCTTCCGCTACGGCGCCTCCACCCTCGACGGCACGACCTCCTACGACACCTACGAGTGGAGCGAGGACATGCAGTCCTCGTCCCAGTCGGGATCGGATTCCTCCACCAGCACCGAGCGGAGAAGCGAGCTCGGCGAGGAGTGGTCGACCGGGGAGGAGACCGTGACCTGGTCCACCCGCGACACCTACTCCCGCTCCTCGGGGCACGTGAACTCCTCTTCCGAGGGATCGAACGAGGGGGAAGGGGAGGGGACCACCAACCAGAACGAGGACGAGAGCGGCGACGACACCGGCTGGGGCTTCTTCTTCCGCTGGGACTTAAGGGAATTCATCTACAGCCAGGAGCAGACCAAGATCAGCAAGGAGGCCCGGGAGCTTTCCGAGCTCCGCCAGGACGTCCTCGAGCAGGTGAACACCTATTTCTTCGACCGCCGCCGGGCCCAGATCGAGATGATCTTCTCCCCCCCCTCCGACGCGCGCTCCAAGATCGACGTCCAGCTTAGGATCGCCCGGCTCACCGCCAACATCGACGCCCTGACCGGCGGCTTCCTCTCCGCCCGCCTGGCCAAGACCGCGGCGGCCAAGTGACCCGCGGCGGCCTCCCTCCTCGGGAGGGACGGCGGCCGCGCCGATCCCCGGACCGGTGAGCCCGTCCGTGGTCAACGCGCTCCTGGCGAATTTTCTCTGCTCGCTCTTCGCCTTCGGCGGGGGGGAATGGCTCGCGGCCGACCGGAACGTCGACGAGGCGCGAGACTGGTGCGAAAAGGGCCTCGCCTACCCCCGCGGCTCCTACCAGCGCCTTCACTCCTTCAAGAAAGCGGTCGAGCTCGACCCGGGCTGCCGACGGGCCTACCGGGAGCTCGGCGAGTCCTACTACGACCTGGGAAACGCCTACGGCCACCAGGACCTCTACCGCCAGGCCGCCACCGCCCTTTCCGCCGCGCTGCGCCTGGACCCCTCCGACGCCGCCGCCCGTTATCGCCTGGGGACGATCTGCTTCCTCCTCAAGGATTTCGCCGGCGCCCGGCGGGAGCTGGAGTCCGCCCGCCGGATCGATCCCGCCTTCGCCCCCGCCGCCGACGGTCTTAAACTATTCGAGCTCTCTCCATCGCAATGAGCGGGCGATGGACGGTGTGGACTGCGCATGGACAAGATGGGCAGCATGGGTAGAGGCAGGCGCTCTCTTAGCGCGTCCAGATCTTCCCTAAAGTCCATTTCGTCCATCGAGTCCATCCCATCCATCCCCACCGAAGGATTCGGCCCTCCCCGCTACCGCGCCCTCGTCCGCTCGCCCGACCTGGTATCCGTCCGCGTCCGGGAGAAGGAGACCGACCTGATGGTCCGGGGCGAGCGCGACCTCTCCGCCGCGGCGCTAGACTCCCTCCGGTCGGAGCGGGCCGCCCTCGATGATTACCTCCGCGGCCACCCGGAGTTCGGATCGAGCCTCCTTCCGCTCGGCCAGCGCCCGAGCGCGCCCCCGGTCGCCCGGGCGATGGCCGCCGCCGCGGCTCTCTGCGGGGTCGGGCCGCTCGCGGCCGTGGCCGGCGCCCTGGCCCGGCGGGTGGGGGAGGCGCTCCGCCCCCTCTCGGCCGAAGTGATCGTGGAAAACGGAGGGGACATCTACCTCGCGCTCACGAAGGAGAGAACGGTGGCCGTCTTCGCCGGCGAAGGCCACCCGCTGACCGGCCGCCTCGGCCTCCTCGTCCGTCCCGGCGATTCCCCCCTGGGGATCGCCGCCTCTTCGGGCCGGATCGGCCCCTCCTTGAGCTGGGGGAGAGCCGCCGCCGCCGTTGTCGCCGCCGAAAGCGCCGAGTTGGCCGACGCCGCCGCCACCGCCCTGGGCAACCGCCTCACCGCCGACGAGGAGGGAGCCTGGGAGCGCGCGGCCGGTTTCCTGGCCTCCATCCCCGGCCTCCGCGGCTCGGTCGCCATCGTCGGGGAGCGCGTCCAAGTCTGGGGGAGGGTGGAGTTGGTGGAGACCGCCCGATAAAAAGCTTGGGCGGCTCACGGTCCGGCGGCAGGGATGGTTGAGCGGCGGCCATTTCTGCGCTTGCCATGCGGCGCCGAATATACTAGTATAATAAGTAAGTAATATTCCGACGAAAATCCCCCACACAGGAGCGCACTTGATGAAAGGGACCGCCCGCCGCGTTTTTGCCGGCCTCTGCGCCGTCGCCTCTCTGGCCCTCGCCTCATCGTCCCTGCCGGCCGACCTGATCAATGAAGGTTTCGACAATTTTCAGACCGGCGTCCGTCCCGCGGGCTGGACCTTTACCAACTGCAACTCCAACACCGACGTCTACACCACCACCGGCTACTACGGCGCGGCCAGCCCCGCGATCCGGCTCGACAACACCGGCGACGCCATCCTCACCTCCTCCCTGACCGCTCCCGCCACCTTGAGCCTCTGGCTCCGCGGCTCCTCGATCTCTGCCAGCAGCAACCTCGTGGTCGAAGAGTTCTTCAGCGCCTCTTGGAACCCGGTCACCACGATCGCCGCGATCCCCAATTCCGGGACCACCTACGGGGCTTTCACCCTCAACCACGACTCCACCCAAATCCGCTTCACCTATAACAAGTCCAGCGGAAACCTGGCCTTCGACGACGTGCTCGTCACCTCCGCGATCACGCCTACGCCGACCGCCGTCGTTCCCACGCCGACCGCCGCTCCCCCCACGCCTACCCCGCCCCCTCCCACGCCGACCCCCCTGACGCCCACGCCCACACCGCTCACACCCACGCCCACGGCCTGGGTGCCGACTCCGACGGCCGCGCCCCCCACACCCACACCGCTCACCCCCACCCCGACCCCCTTGACGCCCACGCCCACACCGCTCACACCCACGCCGATCCCCACGGCCCCCGTCTTCACCCCTACGCCCCTCCCCCTGGTCTACGAGGGCTTCGACGGCTTCCAGACCGGCGCCCGGCCGCAAGGCTGGACCTTCACCGACTGCAACGCCGACTCCGACAGCTATACCGGGGCGGGCTATTTCGGGCTGGCCTTGCCTTCGATCAAGCTCGACGAGACCGGCGACGCGATCACCACCCGCCGCTTCGCCCAGGGCTCCGGCGAGCTCAATTTCTGGCTCCGGGGCTCCTCCATCTCGCTCAGCAGCTCGCTCCTGGTCGAGGAGTATTACGCGAGCACCTGGCAGACCTTGGTCGACGTGAGCGGGATCGGTAACACCGGCGCCACCTTCGGCCCTTACGAGATAAACCCGGCGACGGAGCAGCTTCGCTTCACCTACAATAAGGTCACCGGCAACCTGGCCTTCGACGACGTCATGCTGGCGGCGGCCACTCCCTCGCCGACGGCGATCCCCCCGCGCTCCCCGACGCCTTCCCCGACGCCTTCCGCCCTGCCCACGCCACCCCGGACGCCGACGCCCTTCGGCTTCAAGACGCCGTCTCCGGCTCCCTCGCCGACGCGCACGGCCTCCCCCCGGCCGACCGCCACCGCGATCCCCACCGCCACGGCCTCGCCCACCGCCGCCCCGCCGGCCTCCGGGCCGATCTCGGGGCGGGTCTACGACCGCGACACCGGCGTGGGCCTGGGCGGGATCCTGGTCGTCGCCACCGGCCAGCTCGGTTCCGGGAGCGCCACCACCAATTCCTCCGGCGACTATTCGATCAGCGGGCTTCAGGTGGGGACCTACCACCTGGAGGCCCGCGCCCCGGGCTACCCGCCCCAGAACCCGGAATACGTCCGGCAATTCTACAGCCAGGCCTACAGCTGGAACTCCGCCCTCTGGGTCCCGACCAACAGCTCGGCGATCAACTTCCCGCTGGTCCGCGGCGGGACGATAACCGGCCGGGTCCTGGACGAGGAGACGGAGCAGGGGGTGAGCGACATCGTGCTCGCGGCCTACCAGGGGACGAGTCAGCTTTACTGGACTCGCTCGGCCTCCGACGGTTCCTATACCATTCGCCCCCTCCTCACCGGGAACTACAATATTTTCGTCTCCACCGCCTACCACAGCATCAATCACCCGGAAGACTGCTACTATGACCAGTGGTACGACCGGGTGACCGCCCAGGGCGAGGCCGAGGCGGTGGGCGTGACCGAGGGGTCTGCCACCTCCAACCTCACCATCCTCCTCCAGCGCTGCGCGGTGCCGACTCCGCCGCCTCCCTCTCCCACCCCCTCCCCGGTCCCCTCCGTCACCCCGCCGGGCTCCCTCCAGATCTACCAGGTCTGGTCGGGCGTCCCCGGCGCCGCCGCCTACGGCGACGGGGCGGGGCAGGCCACCCTGATCTACGACCCCGTGAGCGGGACCACCGTCGTCTACGACTGCGGCGCCACCCTCTACTCGTCCCCGGTCTGGGCCGCCCCCCGCGAGCTCCTCTACCTGATGGAGTCGCTGGGCATCGACCACGTCGACTGCCTGATCATCAGCCACTTCGACGCCGACCACACCGCGGGCGTTCCCTACCTGGTCTACGGAACCCAGCGGCCCGAGGACGACGAGTTCGTCCGCAACGGCGTCGGCCAGCCCACCGTGGTCTACGACCGGGGCGGCACCTACCGGGCCGACGGGTCCCCGATCGACGCCGCCTATCTCGGCGCGGTGGCCGGCGTGCGCCAGGCCCTCTCCGTCGGCGACGAGATCGATCTCGGGATCCCCGGCGGCTATGCCCGCCTCCTCTGCCTGGCGATCGGAAATCCCGACGATTCGCCGACCGTTGGCGGCGACGTGGTCCACGTCTACCAGCGCCCCGATCTCACCGTCGCCTGCACCGGCGATCCGGCCGAGAACGCCAAATCGGCCGTTTCCCTTCTCTCCTACGGCGGCTTCGACATGTGGATCGGCGGGGACTCCTCCTCCTCGCTCGGCCCCTGCGCCCCGGTGGAGGAGACGGCGGGAGAGGTGATCCGGAACGACCTTCGGCGCCGGCTCGACGTGCTCCTGGTCGACCACCACGGCTCCGAGCTCCACACCAGCCAGGAATTCCTCGACCTGACTCGCCCGTCGGCCGCCCTGATCGCGGTCTGGAACAACTCCGCCTCCTACGACTTCCCGCGCACCGACACCTGCTCCCGCCTCTCCACCACGGTGGAGTGCGGCTCGGGACGGCAGTCGATCCTTCAGACCTCGGACGGCCGCCGCGTCTGTTCGATCTGCGGCTTCACCGCCCGCTGCCACATCCGGACGACCACCGACGGGAACTTCTACTCGCTGGCCACCGACTCGGTAAGCGGCCGGGCCACCGACTGCCAGTCCGTGTCCGACGCCGCCTGGACAAAGCACGCGGTCAACTACGAGCCGATGATCACTCCGACCCCGCCGCTCCGCCACGTCATGATCAGCCAGATCGCCACCAGCGGCCCGGCCGGAGCCAACGATGAGTTCTGCGAGATCTACAACTCCACCGACCAGGCGGTGAACATCGGCGGCTGGAAGGTCGTCTACGAGACCTACAGCGGGTCCACCACCACCACCAAGGTGACGATCCCCTCCGGGACCGTTCTCCCCGCTTACCACTACTACCTCACCGCCCAGCCCGAATACGTGGGGCCGGTCTCGGCCGACGCCGTCTTTACCCATGTCGCGGGGATGAGCGACAGCGGCGGGCACCTGATCATTCGGGACGCCCTGGGCTCCGAGTGGGACCGGCTGGGCTACGGGAACGCCGTCGATCCCGAGACCGCCCCCGCTCCCGTCCCGAACTGGGCCACGGGGCAGACCCTGATGCGCCGGGCCACCGCCTTCGCCACGGCGGCGATGATGTGCCCCGGGGGGTCCCTCTACGGTTACGGGAACGGCTACGATTCCGACAACAACGCCGTCGACTTCGTCAAGCAGGACTCCTGCCTGCGGGTCGTCATCCGCAACTCCGCCTCGGGCTCCTGGCCTCCCGCCCCCCCCACGCCTTCCCCCACGCCCTACTACCCGATCAACCGGACGATCATCGAGTCCGGCGACTACAACGGCGACGGCACCGCCGACCCCGCCATCTTCCGCTCCGCGGTCGGTTTCTGGTCGGTCCGGAACTTCACCCGCCTCTATTTCGGGGCGGACGGAGACATCCCGGCCAGCGGTGATTTCGACGGCGACGGCAGCGCCGACGTGACCACCTACCGCCCCTCCTCCGGCCTCTGGGGGATCCGGGGGGTCAGCCGGGTCTTCTTCGGCTCGGTCTTCGATGTTCCCGCGCCCGCCGATTTCGATGGGGATGGCACCGCCGACGTCTCCCTCTTCCGGGACGGGTCCGGACTCTGGTCGGTGAAGGATGTGACCCGGGCTTACCTGGGCGCGACCGATGACCTGGCCGTCCCCGCGGACTACGACGGCAACGGCGCGGCCGAGATCGCGATCTTCCGCTCCTATCACAGCCTCTGGTCGGTCCGCGATTTCACCCGCCTCTTCTTCGGCTCCGGCGGCGACTGGCCGGTCCCGGGCGACTACAACGGCGACGGGATCGCCGAGCCGGCGATCTTCCGGTCCTACTACAGCCTCTGGAACGCCCGCGGGGTGACCCGGGCCTACTTCGGGGGCCTCAACGACCTGCCGGTCCCGGCGGATTACAGCGGAGACGGAACGCGCACGATCGGGATCTTCCGCCCGCCCGCGGGCCTCTGGTCGATTCGTTCCCTGACCAGCATTTACTTCGGAGCGACCATGGACCAGCCGGTGACCTGGTAGGGGAGGGGAGAACGACGGCCACCCCGACCTCGGTCGGGGTGGCCGTTTGCTTGGGGATGGACGATGGACAGGATGGACGGTATGGACTCCATGGACAGTATGGACGAGAGCCGCGCCATGAGCCTCTTCTCCCGGGATCCATAAAGTCCGTCCCGCCCATTTCGTCCATCCTGTCCATACCGTCCATTCGCCGCATGGCCAATACCGCCATCCAAGTCATCGCCCATCGGGGCGCCTCGGCCGAGGCGCCGGAGAACACCCTGGCCGCCTTCCGGCGGGCGGTTGAGATCGGCGCCGACCTGATCGAGCTCGACGTCCGCTTCAGCCGGGACCGGGCGGTGGTGGTCTTCCACGACCGGAAACTCGACCGGACGACCGACGGGAGAGGCCCCGTCGCCTCCCGGACGCTCCGGGAGCTCCAGTCCCTCGACGCCGGGACGAGCTTCTCGCCGGCCTACGCGGGGGAGAGGATCCCCCTCCTGGACGAGGTTCTCGTCGAGCTCCGAAGCTCCCCCCCGCGCCTCTTCATCGAGATCAAGATCGATCCCGGGGAGGAGGCCGTCCGGGAGGAGCTGACCCCCGCCGTCCTCCGCTTGGTCCACGACCGCGGATGGCGGGAGCGCGCGACCGTCGCTTCCTTCGACCGGGAGTCGCTGCGCCTGGCCCGCCGCCTCGATCCCGGCGTCTCCGCCGGCCTGATCTTCTCAGATCCGGAGGCCTGGGAAAGGGAGGCCGTCGGGGGCTACGACGGCCTCGACGTTCTTTGCGCGCGCTGGAACATCGTTTCCGAGGAGAGGACATCCCGCGCCCGGGCGGCCGGACGGGAGGTTTACGCCTGGACGATCGACCGGGAGGAGGAGCTGCGGCCGGTTCTGGCCGCCGGGGTGGACGCCGCGGCCTCCAACCATCCGCGCTGGCTCAAGGAACGGCTGGCCCGGAGTCAGTGAGGGGGATTCTCTTGGCGCCGTTCGAGCCTTTGTGGCAAGATATTTCCGTCAGCTGGAACGAAAGGGAAGGGGAAGATGAGAAAAGGACTGATCGCTCTGCTCTCGCTCTGTTTCGCGGCGCCGGCTTTCTCCGCGCCGATGACCCGTTGGATGAGGCTCCACCCCGACGTCTCCTGGAACTACCTAAAAAAATGGGAGAGCACCCACCAGTGGATTACCCCCAGCCGGGAGGGTAGGGAGCTCTTCCGGGTGGGGGACATCGCCGGGGCGCAGAAGAGCCTTAAGGCCGCGATCGCCGGGGGGTCGGACGATGGCCGCCTCTATTACGAGCTCGGCTACTGCCGGCAGGCGGAGGGAAAGACCGACGAGGCCGCCGACTGCTACCGGAAGGCGATCGAGCGGCTCTCCACCCAGGCCCCCGACCATCTCTACCTGTTCAACGCCCACTACCTGTTAGGGGCCATCCTGGAGGAGAAAGGGGAAAACGACGCGGCCCTCTCCGAGTTCGACCGGGCGCTCGCGTTGCGCCCCGACACTCCCCCCCTGCGCTACCGGAAGGCGATCATCTACCGGGAGCAGGGCAAGATCGACGCCGCCACCGGCGAGATCGAAGCCGCCCTGAAGGCCGACCCCAACCTTACCCCGGCCAACTACCTGATCGGCCTCCTCCGCTTGGAGAAGGAGGACTGGACCGGGGCGCGGGGATACTTCGAGAAGGCCGCGGCCGGGAACGTGGAGGTCGCCTCCTCGCGCTACTGCCTCGGTTACATCGCCTTCCGCGAGGGCAGGACCGAGGAGGCCGTCGCCTCCTACCGGGCGGCGCTCCAAGCCGACGCGAACCAGAAGGAGGCCCGGATCGCGCTCGGGAACATCGCCTACGAGCAAGAGAGGCTCCCGGAGGCGGAGGAGCACTTCCGGACGCTTTCGGCCCTGGAGCCGGACGTCGCCCGCTGGCACTACAACCTGGGCGTGATCTACCGGGACGAGGAGAAGCTCGAACTCTCGGAGAAAGAGCTCGCCCGGGCCAGGGAGCTGGACCCGAACCTGGCCTTTCGCAAGGAAGTCCCCGGGGGACTGAAGGGCTTGAGCGGGCAGGCGGCCCGCCTCTACGCGGAAGGCAAGAAGGAAGAGGCGGCCCGCCTCTACCGGCAGGCCCTGCTCGAGGACCCTTTCTACCTTCCCGCTCGCTACAACCTCGCCATCATCTACGCCGAGCTCGGACAGACGAGCCCGGCCATCCGCGAATACGGCCGGGTGATCCGGATCGAGCCGGATTACGCTCCCGCCCATCTCAACCGGGGCATCCTGCTCTACCGCAAGAACCGCCGCTCTCCCGATGCCGCCTACCACTTCCGCAAGTATCTTGACCTCGAGCCCAAAAGCTCCCAGGCGGAGCTGATCAAGATCTACCTGCACGAGATCCAAGGCTGGTAAAAACAATCCCCCCCGCGCCTTTTCGGCGCGGGGGGATTGTTTTTGCTCGGGATGCGGGGGGGTGGAGGTGGAGCAGGGCGAGAGAGCGCGAAGAAGGGTTCCGCTCGGGTACGTTCGGGAACAGCGATTCGAATGGATAGCAATTATTTACCGCTGGGAGCAATCAAAACGCGGCCGAAAGGCCGCGTTTTTATTCGTATTCCATCGACCGGATCTCGGAGTCGGAGAGGATGTCCGGCTTCAAGGGGCAGTCCTCGAGGTAGTCGCAGGAGCGGCAGTACTTGTTCTTGCGGGCCGGGAAGCAGGCGCATTCCCCTTCGGCGACGGGATGGGTCTCGCGGTGCCGCCGGATGTTTTCCTTCATCTCCGCCGCCACGGCGTCGATCGCCGCCACCACCTGCGGGATGTCCGAGTCGCGGCGGACGGTGACCGCCTTGGCGTCGAACTTCATCATGAAGAGGGCGAGCGCCGAGATCTTGAGCTTGAGCAGGGTCTCGGCGGCCCAGAAATAGATGGTCAGCTGGTCGTCGGCGTCGAGCTCGACCTGGGAGCGCATGGTCGGCTCGGTCTTGTAGTCGACGATCTCGAAGGTCCCGTCCTCCCGCCGGTCGATCCGGTCGATGTAGCCGGTCATCACCACGTTCCGGCCCAGGGGCAGCTCGAAGTATTCCTCGACCGAGTGGGCGGGGCGATAGCCGGTCTTGGCCACGAAGGAGGCGTAGTATTTCTCGATCATCTCCACCCCGTGCTGGTGGTAGGTGCGGGCCTCCTCCTGGTCGCGGTAGCCGGCCGGGTATTTCTTGAAGGCCTGGTCCCAGAGGTCGAGGAGGCAGCGCAGGGAGGGCTTCCGCCTCTCCCGGGGGTCGTAGAAGATCTCCATCGCCTCGTGCATGGCGGTCCCGAAGGAGAAAAAGGGACGGGGCTGGAGCCCGATCCCGTCCAGGTAGACCTTCTTCCAGGCCCGAGGGCAGCGCTTATAGGAGGAGAGCTTGGAATAGCTCAACCGGATGCGCTTGTCGTACTCCTCTGCGCTGTCGGAGCAGAACGCGCGCGGCTTGACCGGCCAGGCCGGGCAGGCTCCCAGAAACTCGCAGGTCGAGCAGAGCGGCCCCTTCTCGGCCAGCGCGAAGGGATCGGCGGTATCGGCGGCGGCGCGACCGGGGAGGACCCGGCCCAGGAGCCCCCCCAGAGTCCGGGCGAGGGCGGCCGGGGGGTGGGAGAGGCGCTGGATGCTGTCCACCGTCTCGTCGATCGAGCGGAGGACCGCCTTGACGTCGGCGGGGGAGGGGGCGGTGCTGATCTTGCGGTTCTGGCGCAGAAAGTAGACGCTGATCCGGGAGACCCGTCCGGCGAAGCGCTTGTGGGAGTTGGCGCCCTGGAAGAGAAGAACCGTCTGCGGGTCGCGGGAGAGCTCTGCGGCTTCGGTCACGCTTTTCCCGGTTTTGTACTTGATCGCTTCATAGGTCCCGTCGGGGAGAAGATCGACGCGGTCGGCCCGGGTGGAGATGGACCAGGACTTGGTGGAGACGGTGAGGAGAACGCCGGTGTAGACGGGGTTGGGCTTATCCCGGACGAAATCCCGGTAGAAGCTCTTCAGGATCTCCGCGGCCAGTTCGCGGTGCTGGCGCTCCTCCGCTTCGTCCGCATATCCCGTCCGGTCCCAGTTCCGGTCGAGGAACTCCAGCAGCTTCGCCTCGGCGGGGAGGGGCTTGATCCCCTGCTTGTGGAAGGATTCGAGGGCGCCGGTGAGCGACTTGTAGAAGGACAACCCCGCTCCCGCTCGGGCGGCGGGGGTGAGCTTGTCCACCGCGCCCAGCTTGTATTTGAGAGGGCACTGGAGATAGCTGTTGATCGCGCTGAGGGAGATCCTAAGGGGCTGGGGCGGCATGGCGTCCTCCGTGGGATGAGATTTGGGGCAGCGGTTTATTTTACCATTCCCGGGCCCCATTACTCCAGTACTCCAAAACTCCATTCCTCCGGAGCGATGGAGCATTGGAGTGTTGGAGTACTGGAGTATTGGGGCTCCGGGTGAGATTGCCCCCTGTGCTACAATGAATAGTGTGATGAAGACGATCCTGGCGAGCCTGGCCCTGGTATTTTCCGCCCTCACCGCGTCCGCCGCTCCCTCCTGGAAGGACCTCTCCGACCGGGCGGCGGAAGCGGGGGACTACGCCCTCGCCCTCGACTATCTCTCCCGCCTGGAGATCGCCGCCCCCGGCGACCCGCTCCTCCGGGCGCGCCGGGCCGACCTCCTCACCGCCTACGGAGTCTCCCTCTACCGGGCGAAAAGGCCCCTCGAGGCCGAGTCCGCCCTGCGCGACGCCCTGGCCCTCGATCCCCGCAACCCCGACGCGCTGGCCGTCCTGGGGCGGATCGCCTACGACTCCCAGCGCCTGGAAGAGGCGGAGTCCTTCTGGCGCTCTTCCCTCTCGTTGCGCGCCGATCCGGACCTCGCCGAACGCCTGCGTCTGCTGGCCCGGGAAGCCCGGGTGGAAAACGGGCTTACGCCTTCGCGCGCGGCCAACTTCGAGATCCGTTTCCGCCCGGACGCTCCGGAGTATAACGTCCACGACATCCAGGCCTACCTCCTGGAGGCCCAGACCGCGGTGGGGGGCGATTTCATGTACTATCCGTCCCGCCCCATCGTCGTCATCATGTACACCCGCTCCGAGTTCGACTCCCTCCGTTCCTCACCCTCCTGGCTGGGCGGGTTGTACGACGGGAAGATCCGCCTCCCCGTCCCCGCCGGGGGGCTCTCGGGCGAGGAGTTCAAGAAGATCCTCTGGCATGAATACACCCACGCTCTCCTCCACGACCTATCCGCCAACCGCTGTCCCCGCTGGCTCCAGGAGGGGCTGGCCCAGTACGAGGAGGCGAAGATCTCGCCTCCCGCCCTCGACCGGCTGGACGCGGCCGGCCGGAGCGGGGGGATCATCCCCCTCTCCGCTCTGAGTTCCGCGCTGGAGATGGGGAGCCGCCCCGAAACGGTAGCGCTGGCCTACGCCGAGTCCTTCGCCCTTACCGACCATATCGTCCGGGCTTATGGATTATTCCGGATCAACCAGCTTCTGCAGCGCCTGGGGCGGGGGGAGGAGTGGGAGGCGGCCTTCCGGACCGAGATCGGGCGCGGCGCGGACGAGGTTTACGCGGACTGGCGGGAAACGTGGGCCATCGCGCCGGCCGAAGCGGCGGGGGAGGGGGGATGACGGGATGGGCCGGAAAACCCGGGCCGCGGGGCGGCCGGGGCAGGGGGGCGCGGCGGCCGGGCCGGGCCCCGACTCCGTCGCCCCGCCACTCCAAAGCTCCGTTCCTTCCCCTGGCCATGGCCGGAGTTTTTCTCGCTCTCCTCCCCGCCCTCATTGGCTGCCGCCGGGAGGATCGCCCGGAGGCCTCCTCCGCCGAGCAGGCCACCCGGGCCGCCCTCTCCGACGAGAACCCCTACGTCCGGGGGCGGGGGGCGGCCGTGGCGGCGGAGCTCAATTGCCGCCGCCTCATCCCCGACCTGCGGGCCGCCGCCGCCGACCCGCACTGGTTCGTCCGCTACCGGGCGCTCGCCGCCCTGCGCCGTCTCCGGGATCGGCCTTCGCTCGGGATCTTCCTGGAGCGGCTCGACGATCCCGATCCCTCGGTCCGCTTCCAGGCGCTGGAGGCGACGGCCGACCTGGGCGACTACTCGCAGGTCGAGCTGGTGGCGGGGAAGCTTTCCGACCCCGACGCTTATGTCCGCGCCGCGGCCGCCTTCGCCCTGGGGAGGCTTAGGGTGGCGGAGTCCGTCCCCTCCCTGATCCGGGCGCTGGAGGAAGACGATCGGGAGGTGGTGCGCCGGGAGGCCTACCTGGCCCTGAGGAAGATCACCGGCAAGGATCTCTCCCGCCGCCCCGACGATTGGGCCCGCTGGTGGAAGGAGAGGGAAGGGAGGGGAGGGGAGGAATGAAGACCGCGCTCATCGTCAACCCGGTCTCCGGGAGGATCCGTTATCCCCGACATGTCGAGTGGCTCCAGCGCGAGCTCGTCCGGCGCGGCTCCCGGGTCGAGGTCAAGCTCACCCGGGGCCCCCTGCAGGGGATCGCCCTGGCCCGAGAGGCGGCGGGGGAGGGGGCCGAGCTGGTGGTGGCCGTGGGAGGCGACGGGACGCTCAACGAGGTGATCAACGGCATCGCCGGCACCGAGGCCCGCCTCGGGATCGTGCCCCTGGGCTGGCGCAACGTGCTCGCCCGCGAGCTCCGGATCCCGACCCGGCTTCCGGAGGCCCTGGCGATCTTAAGCGGCGCCAGCGTGCGCCGGATCGACCTCGGCCAGGCCAACGACCGCTGGTTCGCCCTGATGGTCGGCGTCGGTCTCGACGGAGAATCGGTCCGCACCGTGAATTACGCCATGAAAAAGCTCCTGGGGGGCTACGCCTACCAGTGGGCGGGGGTCAGGGCCCTCTTCCGCTTCCGGCCGGAGGCCTTCACCGTCCGGATCGACGGCGAGCGGGTCTTGAGCGGCCATTCCGCCATCGTCTCCAACGCCCGCTTCTACGGCGGGAAACACCAAGTCGCCCCCGGGGCCCGGATCGACGACGGCCTCCTCGACCTCTGCCTGTTCGAGCGGGGCGGACGCCTGGACTATCTCCGCTACTTCATGGGCGTGGTCGGCGGACTTCATCACCGCTACCCCGACGTCAGCATCCTCACCCTCCGGGAGCTGGCGATCCCGGAGCGGGGCATCCCCGTGCACGCCGACGGCGACTTCATCGGCTTCACCCCGCTCTCGGTCAAGATCCGGCGCCTCTGCCTCGCGGTGGCGGCCCCGAACGGCGTCGAATAAAACCGCCCCCCGGGACGTCAAATTCTGTGAGCGAAGGGCCGACAACCCCCGCCGATCCGCGCGGCGAGGACCTTGAGCTGATCCGCCGCTGTCGGGCGGGGGAACTCGACGCCTTCCGGGGCGTGGTGGAGAAATACCAGGAGAGGCTGAAGTTCCTGATCTACGGGATCGTCTTCGACCGCCAGATCGCGGAGGACTTGGCCCAGGAGGCTTTCATCAAAGCCTGGCAGGCGCTGCCGCGTTTCAAGGGCGAGTCGACGATCTACACCTGGCTCTACCGGATCGCGGTCAACCTGGCCCTGGACGACAAGCGCCGGAAGCAGCGGACCCCGGAGGAGAGCCTGGACGACATACCGGAAGCGGGCGCCGATCTCGCGCAGTCCGCCCGCCTCCGCCCCGACCGGCAGGCCCAGGCCGAGGAGATGAAAGCGGCCCTCCGGAGCGGCATGGAGGGGCTGAGCGACGCCCATCGAACGGTGCTGGTCTTAAGGGAGTGGGAGGGGCTCTCCTATCAGGAGATCGCCGAGGCCACCGGCTCGTCCTCCGGGACGGTGATGTCGCGCCTCTTCTACGCCCGGGAAAAAATGCGCGAGCACATGACGAAGCACTTCAGGGGAGAGAAGACGTGACGCCAGACCCGAGAAGCTGCCGCCGGACGCGCGGCCTCCTCTCGGCCTATGCCGACCGGGAGCTTTCCCCGGAACCGGCGGCCGAGGTCGCCGCCCACCTCTCCCTCTGCCCGGACTGCTCCCGGGTCTTCTCTGAGTACGAGCGCCTCACCCGGGAATTCCGGTCCTGGGCGGAAGCGGAGCGGCGCCGAAGCGGGGCATTTCCGCTCTGGCCGGGAGTGCTCCGGGGGATCGATAACGCGCCGCGGCCCGCCCGGTCCGCCTGGCGGAGGGTCTTCTCCTGGCCCCAGCCGCTCTGGATCGGGGGAGTGGCGGCCGCGGCCGCCCTGGTCCTCCTCTTGGTCCTCCCGTCCCGGCGCGGAGGGGGCGGCCCGCTCCCGCCCCAGTATTGCCGGATCGACTCGATCGCCGCCCATGACCGCCAGCTCACGATCTTCCAGGACAGCGCGGACGGCTTCACCGTCATCTGGCTGGGGAAATAAGATCCGCCTATAATGTCAAGCGCCCGGAGGGCACGCCAAACGCCATGCGCCAGAACCTTTCCCAACTGTTCATCCTGCCGCTCCTGACGCTCCTGGCGGCCTCGACCCCGACCGTCGCCTTCTCCGGTCCGGAGACGGTCACGCTGCTCATCGACGTCCTGGAAGCGTCCGACCAGCCGGGACAGATCGACCCCGGTCTCGCTTACATCCGCGAGCAGCTTCGCCGGGCGCCGTTCCGCTACCAGCGCTACCGCACCCTCGCTTCGGCCTCGCGGACGGTCGCGTTGGGAGCGACCGAGACCCTGGCCTTCGTCGTCCCGGAGGCTTATACGGTCGAGATCTCCCCCCGGAAGGCCGACCGGGAGACCATCCAGGTGGCCTTGCGGATCTGGCAGAAGAAGAAGGCTATCCTCGACACCAGCCTCTCTCTGGCCCGCGGCGGCACGGTGATGATCGGCGGCCCGGCCACCGAGCATTCCGCGATCATGTTCGCGGTTTCGGAAGGGCTGTAGCGAACTGAAAGGGCCTGCGCGCGGATACCGTCCATCTAGTCCATACCGTCCATCGTTCAGCGCCGCGCATGATCAGGGCTCCCGCGCAGGGAGCCCCGATTTATTTTTCCACCGTTTATCCACACCCTGTCCACCGGTTGAAGGAACGAGAGCCCGAGCTGCGAGCGGATTAGAAACAAACCTACTCGCAACAAAGAGTTAGGGGAAATCCCTCTGGAGCCTTGCCCCCTTACCGGGTACCCCATTAGTTTACATAAGGGACCTTATCACAACCAGTGTCAGATATGAATTTCCGCGAAAGGGCGACGGCAAGCGGGCTTCACCGATCAGCGCCCGCTTGCCGCCGCCCGTTGGGAAAGCCATTCCTCGATGAGGCGGGACTTATCCGGCCTGGGAACTCCCTTCCCCTTCAACCACCGGTAGACCGTGTCGCGGGATACGCCGGCGTGGCCGGCGAGGCTTTTCATGTTGGCGTCAAAGCCGTGGTGAAAAGACCAGAACTCCTTTAGGCGGCGGGCGGCCTCCTGGCCGGCCTTCCTTTCCGCTTCGGTGATGGGGTTTCTCATCGGCTGGGATGGACAGTATGGACGAGATGGAAGATATGAATCCGGCAATCCGCCGGCCGGTTGTCCATATTGTCCATGCCGTCCATATCGCCCATCCGTTCCTATTGCCATCGTTACCTGGAGAGAAGTCCCTGGAAGGCCGAGGTCCGGTTTCTCCCCCGGTGCTTGGAGCGGTAGAGGGCCTGGTCGGCCTCCTCGATCAGGCGCTCCGGATTGGGCGAACGGCGGAGGTCGAGCGCGGATACCCCCCAGGAGATGGTGACGGCCGGGGGCGGCCGGAGACGGGAAACCCGCAAGCCGGACAGGAGAATGCGCAATTTTTCACAAAGGCTCTCTCCCCCCGCGAGGTTGGTTTCCGGAGCGATCAGCCAGAACTCGTCCCCGGAGGGGCGGGCCAGGCAGTCGGAGCGGCGGATGTTCTGGGAGAAGAGGCGGGCGGTCTCCCGGAGGACGGCGTCGCCGGCCTTGTGGCCGTAGGTGTCGTTGATCTCCTTGAAGCGGTCGAGGTCCGCGGCCGCGAAGCAGAGCGGAGAACGGGTCCGGATCGCCTTCTTGACCTCCCGGGCGAGGGTGCGCTCCGCTCCCCGCCGGTTGCAGAGCCCGGTCAGGGCGTCGGAGCTGGAGAGGCAGCGGAAGACGGCCACCTGCCTCCGCCAGCGGTCGCGGGTGTATCGGGCGCGCAGGGCCTGGCGGACCCGGAGCAGCGTCTCCTCCCTCTCCAGGGGCGTGGAGATGAAATCCCGCGCCCCGGCGTTTAGCCCCCGCCTCCGCTCCCGGACCCGGAAACGGGAGGAGATGAGCACGATCGGGGCGCGGCGCGGACAGGGCGCGGAGGAAAGATCCCGGCAGAGGCGGAGGGCGGTCCGGGCGGGCGGAGCGAGATCGAGGAGGATGACGTCGGCCGCCCTCGCCTCGTCCTTGAGCCCCCTCCCCTGCTCCGGCGGAGCGACCGCGACCTCCAGCCGCTCCTTCCTCAGCCAGAGGACGGCGGGGGCCAGGGCCCGCGGCCGGCGGGTGAGGATAAGAATCCGGCTCATTTTCGAGCGTACGCTAATATGGGCCTTAGGGACGCTATGGACGCCGAAGACTCGCCGATTTCCTTCTCCATCTCGTCCATCACTTCGGGCCAGATGGCTGCCGATCGGGGGAGATCGGGAGGGTGAAGACAAAGGTGGTCCCCTTCCCCATCTCGCTTTCGACCTCGATCACGCACTGGTGGAGCTCGACGATCTTCTTCACCAGGGAGAGGCCGAGTCCCAGCCCCTTGCGCCGCTCCCCTTCGGCGGCCGGCGCCTGCCAGAACTTCTGGAAAATGTGGGGGAGCTGCTCGGCCGGAATCCCCCGCCCGTGGTCGCGGACCAGCACCTCGATCCGGCCCTCCCGGTCGGCCGTCCGGGCGAAGGGGCGCCGGGCCTTGACCTCCACCCGGGTCCCCTCCGGGCTGTACTTGACGGAGTTGTCGATCAGGTTGATCAGGACCTGGATGATCTTGTCCTCGTCGGCGCGGACCAGGGGCAGGTTCTTCTCCACCGAGGTGCGGACCTCGATGTTCTTGTCCGCCGCGTGGGCCTTGACCGTGGCCAGGACGTGAGCGAGGGTGGCCTCGATCGAGAAGTCCGAAAAGTCGAGCTTCTCCGCTCTCTGCTCGGAGGAGAAGGAGAGCATTTTTTCGATCAGGTTGGTCAGGCGGCTCAAGCTCTTCACCGAGACCTCCAGCCCCTCCCGCTGCAAATCGGTGATCGGCCCCAGTTTCTCCTCCAGCATCATGTGGCTGTAGCCGGTAAGCGAGACGAGGGGGGTGCGGAGCTCGTGGCTTACGCTGGAGATGAACTCGGTCTTCAGGCTGTCCAGCCCCTTCAGTTCCTGGTGGGCGCGCTTGAGCTGCTGGAGGTTGAAGCGCAGGTCCTCGACCAGGTAGATCCCCTCGATCGTGCTCGAGAGCTCGTGGGCCAGGGTCTGGATCAGGTCCTGGAGCTCGGGCCGCTGGGCGGACTCGTCCGAGAAGCCGACATAGAAGGCCCCCAGGACCTTCATCTTCACCACCAGGGGGGTGCAGATGTCGGAGACGATCCCGCTCTCCTTGAGGGAGATGAAGAAGTCGCTCTGGTCCGAGGCGGAGGACATCCCGGCGCGGCTCAGCAGTTTCTTCTTCCCGATCGTTTCCCCGATCAGGGTGTGGGCGAGAGGAAAGTAGTTGACCTTCTTGTCCTCCCGGGGCTGGGGGGGGTAGACCCGGTAGTAGTGGAACTGGTGGTCGGGGATGCCGCGCCCGGTCAGGGCCAGTCCGGACTCCCGCCAGGGCCAGAGCGGAAATTCCTGGAGATGATGGCGGAGCTCGATCACCACCTCGTCCAGGGAGAAGGCGGTGGTCAGGGAGGCCGAGATCCGGCCGAGGAAGGCGATCCGGCTGATGTTGTCGTTGAGGCTGCTCCGCATCGTTTCGATCCCGGTGGCTAGCGTGCCGATCTCGTCGCGGCTGGTCACCGAGATCGGCTGCGCCAGGTCCCCCTGCCCGATCCGCGCCGCTTGGCGGCTGAGCTCCTGGAGCGGACGGGTGATCGAGACGATGAAGATCCAGAGGACGATCAGGGAGATGACGGCGGTAGCGACGGCCACCCCCACCTGGGAAGAGATGATCTTCTGCTCCTCCCGGTGGATCCGCTTGGTGGAGATCCCGATCGCGATCGTGCCGATCTTGCCGATCGGGGGGTCGAGCGCGATCTCCTGCTTCTCCTCGTAGACCTCCCGCTCCGCCAGGGGCTCCTTCCCCGCCTCCAGGGCCATCGCCTCCGGAACGGAGAGCCCCCGCTGGGCGACGATCTTCCCCTGGTTGTCGAGGATGGCCACGTAGGAAACGTCGGGCTGGCCGGCGGCCGTGTCGATGTACTGGTTGAGCTTGCGGGTGTCGACGTCGAAAAACCCCTGGTAGGCGGAGGCGACGCCCACCACTTTCCCCAGGGCGGCGGCCATCTCCTGGAGCCCCAGGCTCAAGGAGGAGCGGAGGTGGGAGATGGAGAGGAGCGTGGTGGTCAGGGTGAGGACGATGATCCCGCCCAGGATGAGGAGGGTGAACTTCGCCCCCAGCGTGATGACCGACCTTTTCCCCTCCGCTTCCGGGGCGCGGGGGGAGAAGGCGAAAAGAACGGGAGGCTTGGAGGAAGGAGCGGGCATCGCAAAAGTTGCGTAAGGTTACGAAAGAAACGTTACTTAAGTTTACGTCAAGTTACATCGGGTTGCACGAAGTTGCGAAATAAAGGTTGCAAATGTACCGGCCTGGCGTTAATCCGGCACCCCCCACCGCTTGGGCGGCCAGTAGATGAAGAAGACGTTGCCCACGATGTCCCGTTCGGGGACGAAGCCCCAGACCCGGCTGTCCTTGCTGTTGGCGCTGTTATCGCCGAGGAGGAGGTAATGGTTCATCTCTGCCGTGTATTCGTCGCGCGCGGCCCCATCGACCAGGATCCGGCCGTCCCGCTCCTCGAGCCGGTGCCCCTCGTTGACGATGAGCTGGCGGTAGAGCGGCAGGGTGGCGGAGGTCAGGGGGAGGCGGTCCCCCTTCTGGGGGATTTGGATCGCCCGTCCGGCCGCGCCGAAATCCCCCTGGTTGTAATAGCGGCGCTGGGCGAAGACCTCTTCCGTAAGCGGACGGCCGTCGACCAGGATCCGCCCGTCCCGGATCTCCAGGGTATCCCCGGGGAGGCCGGCCAGTCGCTTGACGAAGTCGATCTTCAGATCCTCGGGGTAGTGGAAGACCACGATGTCCCCCCGCCGCGGAGAACGCAGGGCCGGGAGCTGGAGATAGGGCAGGAGGATCCCGGTGAAGGGGATCCGGTCGGGAGTCTTGGCTCCGTAGATGAACTTGTTGACCAATATCCGGTCGCCGATGCGCGCCGTGCTTAAGGAGGCTCCGTCGACTGGACAACGCCGGTCGTCGTAGTGGTAGACGCGGTGGCAGATCGGGCACTCCCGCTTCACCCCGTAGAGGGTGGGCTCCATCGAGCCGGTGGGGATCCGGAAGGGCTCGACGATGAAGTTGCGGATGGCCAGGATGACCACGGCCGCCAGGAGAAGCGACTCCACCCACTCGCGCCAGGCGGGCTTCTTGGGCGGGGGTTTCATCGGTCATCCTCGAGGACGCGCCGGAGGCGGTCCCCGTCGTCCCGGGGGCCGACCATGGCCAGGCAGAAGCGGGGAGAGGCGAGGAGGCGGCGGGCGAGCCGGCGCACCCGCTCCGGGGTCACCCGCCCGATCCGGTCCGCGATCTCCTCGGGGGTGAAGCAGCGCCCGGCGCAGACCAGGTATTCCCCCAGCCAGAGCATCCGGTTCAAGGTTTGCTCCAGGTAGAGCGCGGTCTGGCCGAGGTAGTATTCCCGGGCCCGCTCGAACTCCTCGGGGCCGGGGAGGGACTGCCCGAGTCGGCGGAGCTCGCGGAGGACGAGGCGCAGCGAGTCCTCCGCCCGCTCCGGGGGCACGCCGGCGTCGATCACCAGGGCGCCGGAGTCGCGGTAGGAGTCGATCCCCGAGCGGACATAGTAGGCCCAGCCCCGCTTCTCCCGGAGCTCCCGGAAGAGGCGGGAGGACATGTTCGCGCCCAGGATGATGTTCAGGAGGTTCAGGGTGTAGATGTCGGGGTGGAGGCGGGGAAGGCCCTGGAGCCCCAGGCAGAGGTTGGACTGCTCGATCGGCCTTTTCTCCACCGCCACGGTGGAGGGGGCCCGGGTATAGCGGGCGGCGGACCCTCCCGTCGCCCGCCGGGTTCCGATCCGGGGAAGCCGCTTCTTCACCTCCGCCGCCACCTCGTCCGGGTCCAGGCGGCCGCAGGCGACGACGGCCGCGTTCCTCGGCTGGTAGCGGACGCGCTGGTAGGCGAGGAGGTCCCGGCGGGAGATGGCGCCGATCGTCCCCTCCGTCCCCAGGATGGGGCGTCCCAGGGGCTGGGCGGGCCACATCGACTCCTGGATCAGGTGGTGGACATGGGAGGCGGGGTGGTCCCGGTTCATCCGGATCTCCTCCCGGACAACGCCGCGCTCCTTCGCGATCTCCCGGGGGTCGAGGCGGGGGTGGAAGAAGAGGTCGAGGAGGACATCGATGGCCTGCGGGAGATCCTGGGCGCGGACCTTGGCCCAGTAGCAGGTGGTCTCCTCCGAGGTGAAGCCGTTCAGGGTACCTCCCCTCCCCTCGATCTCCTGCGAGATGTCCGGGGCGGAGCGGCGGAAGGTCCCCTTGAAGAGCATGTGCTCGAGGAAGTGGGAGATACCGTTGAGGCGGGCGGACTCGTGGCGGGAACCGGTGCCTGCCCAGATCCCGACCGCCGCCGAGTCCCTCTCCGCCATCGCCTGGCAGAGGACTTTCAGGCCGTTGTCCAGCGTGAACAGCCTGGGTTTATCAGTGGTTTGCAAGCGCGCGCGCTCCCCGATAATGGACGATATGGACTCTATGGACGACATGAACGATATGGACGGCGCGGATGGCGCCCCTCGTTTGTTACCCATGCCATCCATCATTTCGTCCGGCTGTCCAGGTAGCTCTGAAGGATAATCTGGGCCGAGAGGCGGTCAAGCGCTTTCCTCCGCTTGCCCCGGCTTAAGTCCGCTTCCAGGAGAACCCGCTCGGCCGACCGGGAGGACCAGCGTTCGTCGCAAAAATCCACCGGCAGCGAGAGGGCCCGTCCCAGGGCGGCGCCCACCCGCCGCGCCCGGGCCGCCTGAGCCCCCTCGGACCCGTTCATATTCACGGGCAGTCCGACCACGATCCGGGCCGCTTCCCATTCCCGCGCGGCGCCGGCGATCCCCTCCAGGGCCTCCTTATCCGAACCGACTTCTAGCGTGGGGAGCCCCTGCGCGGTCAGCCCCAGGGGATCGCTCACCGCCAGGCCGATCCGCTTCTCTCCAAGGTCGAGGCCGAGGATACGGCCCTCCGCCAGCTCGCTCATCGGCGGATAGGACGTCATGGACGAGATGGACTCGATGGACATTATGGACGGACTTAAGCGTCCATACCGTCCATGGCGTCCATTCAGTCCATCCCGTCCATCCTTTCCCGGAAGCGACTTACAGATACCGCCGCCGCCGCCGGTCCTTCTTCAGGGCCTGCACCAGCTTCTTCACGTCCTGGGCCCGGTCGCGAGGGCAGACCAGCACGGCGTCGGGGGTAGCCGCCACCACCAGGCGCTCCACGCCGACCAGGCCAATCAGGGGGCCGGCGGAGACGGCGAGGCACTCCGCGCTGTCGACGGCGGCGAATTCGCCTCTCCCGGCGTTTCCCCGCGCATCCCGGGGATAGTAAGGCGCCAGGGCCTCCCAGGAGCCGACGTCGTCCCAGGCAAAGGAGGCGGGGACGACGAGGACGCGATCGTGCTTCTCCATCACCCCGTAGTCGATCGAGATCGAGGGGAGACGGGGATAGAAGCGCCGGAGGGCCGCGGAGCGCTTCGGGCGGGGGGTCCGGTAGATGGCGCGCACGCCGGCGGCGATCTCGGGGAGGTGGAAATCGAGGGCGGCGGAGATCGACCGGATCGACCAGACGAAGATCCCCGCGTTCCAGTAATAGCGGCGGCTGGAGACAAGCCGCCGGGCGGTCCGGAGGTCCGGCTTCTCGCGGAACTCCTCGACGGCGAAGAAGCGGACTGCTCCGTCCCGGTCTTCCTCCCTCCCCCGCCGGATGTAGCCGTATCCGGTGGCGGGGTAGCGGGGAGAGATCCCGACCGTGATCAAGCAGTCGCGCTTCCGGGCGATCCGGGCCGCGGCGGCCAGCGTCCGCAGGAAAGCGTCCCGAGGCGAGATGACGTGGTCGGCCGGGAGGATCAGAAGAACCCCTTCCGGGTCCTCCTCGGCCACGGCGGCGGCGGCGAGCGCGATGCAGGGCGCGGTGTTCCGACCGGCGGGCTCGAGGAGGACGTGCCGCGCGTCCAGGGCGGGGAGGAGGCGGCGGACCGCTTTACCCTGGCTCTCGTTCGTCACCACCCAGATCCGGCCGTTCCCGACCAGGGGGCGCACCCGCCCGGCGGCCTGCTCCAGCATCGTCCCCTCCCCCACGATGGGGAGGAGCTGCTTGGGGGAGTTCTCGCGGGACCAGGGCCAGAACCGCTCACCCTTTCCCCCGGCCATGATGACGGCGTGGAGCATATTGGAAAAGTTACGTAAGGTTACGCAGGGTTACGTGAGGTTACGCAAGGTTACGCGAGGTTACGAAAACCACGAGCCGCGAGCGGGTATGAGGAAGGGTGGGCCGACTGGCTCGCCCGGCGCGTTATTTATCGGCCTCTTCCGGCTTCTCGCTCGTTTCGGACTCGCTGATCTCGTTCACGCCGGCCAGCTTGTAGATGCCGATGACGGCGAGGACGAAGAGGCCGATGTAGAGGAAGAAGCCGACCCAGTTCTTCGTCGTCCATTCGGACGGTCCCCGGGGCGTGGTATCCTGCGCAAAGACAAGGGCGCGGGAATAGAGGAGAGCCCAGGCGGGGGCCAGGGCGATAGCCAGCTTTTTCACGGATATTTCCCTCCCGCTGTTGGCGTCAACCGGAGTAATGTAGCCCCTAAAGCGCACCGTGTAAAGAGGCTCTTTCCCATGCCCCTCCCCGCCCACCAGCAAGAGCTTGCTATCCTATTCGAGGACGACGCTCTCCTCGTCGCCGACAAGCCCTCCGGCCTCCTGGTCGTGCCGGGGCGGGGGGAAGAGGAGGCCCCGACTCTCCGCCGCCGCCTGGAGGAGCGGCTGGGCCGTCCGGTCTGGGTCGTCCACCGCCTGGACAAGGAGACGAGCGGGGCGATCGTCTTCGCCAAGACCGCGGAGGCCCACCGCTTCCTGAGCCGGGAGTTCGAGAACCGCCGGGTCAGGAAGATCTATCTCGGCCTGGCCGCGGGGAGGATCGAGCGGGAGGGCATCCTGCGCATGCCGATCCGCGAGTTCGGCTCCGGGCGGATGGGGGTGAGCCGCCGGGGGAAGCCGGCGGTCACGCGCTACCGCCCCCTCGAGGTCTTCGCCGATTCCACGCTGGTGGAGATCGCCCCCCTCACCGGCCGCCGCCACCAGATCCGCGTCCACTTCTACGCGATCGGCCACCCCGTCCTGGGCGATCCGCTCTACGGGGAGAACCGCCCGGTGGGCGGCGCGGCGCGCCTGATGCTCCACGCCCTCTATCTCGCCTTCCGCCATCCCGGTGGGCAGGAGGTGACCGTGGAGGCGCCACCGGGCGCCGACTGGAAATCCGTTCTCCGCTCCCGCCCGGCCCGTCGGTGATGAAACCACGGATTAAACGGATTGCCTCCCTCCCCGCCTCGCACCAAATATTTAGCCGTGGATTACGCGGATTTCACGGATTCCCGCCCCCCCTCCTCGCCCCCATTTTTAACCGCGAATCTCGCTAATCTTCACGAATTTTAATCCGTGGTTTTATTGTTGCCGCCGCCCGGATCCGGCGGACCGTCTCCTCCGGCCGCCTCAGGAGGTCTTCCTCGTCGAAACGGAGCACCCTCCACCCGCGCCGCTCGAGCCAGCGGTCCTTCCGCCGGTCCCTCTCCCGCTGAGCGCGCCGGCGGTGCCAGCGGCTGTGGTCGCACTCGATCGCGATCCGGGAGCCGGGCGGGAAGAGGGCGAAGTCGAGCCGGTAGCGGCAGCGCCCGCCCTCGGCGATGATGAACTGGGGCCGGAAGGGGATCCCCTCCCCCGCCAGGAGCCGCGCCGCGATCTCCTCGAGGGGGGGGATGCCGAGAAGCTCGCGCATCTCGCGGGCCCGGCGCAGGCGGCCGAGGTCGGTCCGGATGAAGGAGACGCGGGTCCGGGAGAGGTTGCGGACGACGCGGGGCAGCTTCCGGACGGGCCCGAGCTCGAACCGCCAGTACCAATCCCGGGCGCGGGGATGGCCCCTTTCCCGGGGGAAAAGGGAGAGTCGCCGCCTTCTGGCCGCGCCCCTGACCCGCGCGTAGAAGGCGATCCCCGGCTCCTGGGCTCCGGAGTGGGCGCCCTGATAGAAGGCGAGATAGGCGGGGAGATCGCCGATCGGGCGGCGGCAGGGGATGCGATACCAGCGTTCCCGGAGGAGGATCTCGCGGTCACGGGCGGAGCGGAGAACGCCGACGAGAACCGAGGCTTCCATGCTGACTCCGAGGCTCCCCTCGCCTCCCTGCGCACAGGAAAGAAACCACGGATTACCGTCCCCCGCCTCGCCCCCCCTTCTGGAGGAAATTCCACGAATTGACACGAATTTTCACGAATTCAGGCCGGGATCGTTCGTGCAAATTCGTGGAGATCATTCGGTTGGTCCTTTATCGCAGCCAGAGGTTTCCCTTCTCGACGGCCCGCTTCAGGGCCGCTTCCGGGGCGAGCTTTCCGAGGAGGGCCGCCTTGACCGCGTCCCCCAGGTACTCGCGGAGTCTCAGCCATTCGTCGATCCGGGGCTCGAAGAAGCCGAACTCCAGCTCCCGGATGGGAACGGCGGTGTCCGGGCTTTTGGCGATCTCCTCCTTCATCACCGGCAGGTCGAGGGCCGATTTCCGCACCGGCACGTAGTTGGTGCTGAGGCACCAGCGGGCGGAGACGGAAGGGCTGGTGAACCACTTGATGAACTCCCAGGCCGCCCGCTGCTTCTCGGGCGAGGAGCGGGCGAAGACCACGATGTTGGTGCCGTAGACCAAGCTGGCCCTCTGCTTCTGCCGGAGGAGGGGCGCCATCCCCCAGGCGAACTTGATCTGCTTCTGCATGAAGGTTCTCGAGACGCAGGAGGCGACGATCATCGCCACCTTCTCGGCGGCGAAGTCCACCTGGTGCTCGTAGCCGCCGAGGTAGAAATCGGCGGAGCGGTCGTTCCGAACCATATCGACCAGGAACTCGACCGCCTCCCTCCCCTCCGGGGAATCGAAGAGCAGTTTCCGGCTCCCGGCGTCGAAGAGGGCGCCCCCGTTCTGGGCGAGGAGGCACTCGAAGTAGGTGGCGTGGTCGGTGAACTTGTGCCCCCACTGTTCGGGGATGCCGTCGCCGTCGAGGTCGCGGGTGAGGAGGCGGGAATAGCGCGTGAACTCCGCCCAGGTCGCCGGGGGCTTTTCGGGGTCGAGGCCGGCCCGCTGGAACATCTCCTTGTTGTAGTAGATGACCGGGACGGACTTGTTGAAGGGCAACGAGAAGAGCTTCCCGTCGTAGAGGCTGTCCTCGATGAAGACGGGGTAGAAATCCTCTAGCTCTTTATCGAAGGCGGGATCGAGGGACTTCAGGTCGACCAGGGCGTTCCCGCCGATCAGGGTGCTGATCCAGGCCTCGTAGGCCTGGGACATGTCGGGCTGGTTGCGGGCGATGATCGAGGCGAGGAGCTTCTGCTTCAGGGCTTCGTAGGACCCCATCGATTCCGGCTTGATCTGCCATTCCGGGTGGGCGGCGTTGAACTCGTCGATCAGGGAGTCGAGCACCTCGCCCAGGGGGCCGCCCATGGCGTGCCAGAAGCGGACGACGACCTGGCCCTCCTTTTCCTCGGTTGCTCCGGAGGCGCAACCGAGGAAAAGGAAGCACGCTAGAAGGAGGAGCCGTCGCGAGCTTCTCCGGCGGGCCGCCGGGCCCCGGTTTCTGTCGATACCGTCCGGATTGTCCATATCGTTCATCCCTTCCCTTAGTCCTTCATCCCGGACCGGGTGATCCCCTCGATGAACTGCCTCTGGGCGAGGAAGAAGATCAGGAGAAGCGGGAGGATGGAGAAGGTGGAGGCGGACATCAGGAGCTCCCAATCTGTCCCGCTCTCCTGGTTGAAGACCGCCAGCCCCACCTGGAGGGGGCGCATCTCCGGCGTGTTGGTCATGACCAGGGGCCAGAGAAGGGAGTTCCAGGTCATGATGAAGGTGAAGAGGGACATGGTCAGGATCACCGTCCGGGAAAGGGGGAGGACGAGCTGGAAGAGGGTGCGCATCCGCCCGCAGCCGTCGATCGCGGCGGCGTCGAAGAGGTCCTGGGGCAAGGTCTCGAAGTGCTGGCGCATGAAGTAGGTTCCGAAGACCGCGCCCAGGAAGGGGACGATCAGGGCGGAGTAGGTGTTCATCCAGCCCAGCTTCGAGATAATCACGTAGTCGGGGATGAGGATCACTTCGTGGGGGATCATCATCGTCCCCAGGAGGATAAGGAAGATCGGCTCCTTGAAGCGGAACTTCATCCGGGCGAAGGCGTAGGCGGCCAAGGCGCAGGTCAGGACCTGGCCGACGGTGACCATCACCGCCGTGAAGACGGTGTTGAAGAAGTAACGGGCGAAGGGGGCGGCCCGCCAGGCCTTGATGAAGTTGTCGAGGAGGAACCGCCGCCAGGCGATCCCGGAGAGGGGGACCGAGGACCGCGCGCCCCGCTTCTCCCCGGCCAGGACCACCACGGCGGTCGCGGCGGGCGTGTCGGAGGTTTTCTCGACCGCGCCCAGGAGGCCGGCCCGCAGGTCGTCCAGCTCGGAACGGGCGGCGGCGGCCTCCTTCGCGGGCAGGGAGACGGCCGAGACTTCGAGCTTCCCGAGCGCGGCCGACCAGGCGTCCGCGAGCTTCTTCCGGGCCTCTCCCCCTTCCGGGTAGGAGGCGTAGATTCGGGAGATCTCCGCCCGGAGGTCGGCGTAGCCGCTCGCCGCCCGGGACGCCAGGGCGGCGCCCGGCCCGGCCAGGACCTCCGTGGTGAAGCGACCCTCGGACTCCGAAACCATCCGGTCCAGGTCGAGCGCGATCTGGAACTCCACCGGCTCCCATCCCCCCTCGGAGCGGATGTATTTCTTCAGCTCGGGGATGACCGAGATTCGAGAGGAGAGGACCTCGAGCGAGGATTTGAAGGAGGTGGAGATCATCCAGACGAAGGGGAAGACCATGGTCACCGCCCCGAAGATGATCACGGCATAGACCGCAAATTTGGCGAGGAACCTGCTCATCTGGCAACCGTCTGCCCGTGGCTCTGGATTAGCGACTTCAACCGCGAATCTTCGCCTGTAGGCCCGGAGTGCTTCCGGGCGTCTTGACCCCGGCCGCCGGTTCGCAGAACCGGCCTACATCGTCGCGCTGGTTCGCGGGACCGGCCGGCCCGGCCGCCGCCTGTAGGCCCGCTCTGTGAGCGGGCGTGCCCGACCTATCGCGCCGGTTTACGATCATCAAGCCGCCGAGTCGGCGGTTTTTCCCAAGAGCTTCTTCTGCGCCAGGGTCAGGGCGAGGATGATGAAGAAGAGAACATAGGCGATGGCGCAGGCGTAGCCGAAGAGGTTGTTGCTGAAGGCCGCCTGGTAGAGATAGAAGACCGTGGTGGTGGTCGACTTGAGCGGCCCCCCCTCCGGGGTGATGATGAAGACGGGGATGAACATCTGGAAGGCGAAGATGGTGGAGATGGTGAGGAGGAAGAGGGTGGTCGGCATGAGGAGCGGCCAGGTGATGAAGCGGAACTTGCCAGCAGCGTTCGCCCCGTCGATCTCGGCCGCCTCGTAGTAGGAGCGGTCGATGTCGAGGAGGCGGGTCAGGAAGATCAGGACGTTGAAGCCCAGCGTCTTCCAGACCACGAAGATGATGATGGCGAGCCTGGCCCAGCCCGGCTCCTGGAGCCAGCGGATCTCGCCGAAGCCTTCCGGGAGGACTCCGGGGAGGAGCCCGCCCAGCCCCCGGAGCGCGCTGTTCAGGAGCCCCCGGGGCTGGAAGATCCACCTCCAGACGATCGCGATCGCCGTCATGGAGGCCACGTAGGGGATGAAGTAGGCGGTCCGGAAGATTCCCAGGGCCCGGATCCCCCGGGAGAGGCAGATGGCGACGAAGAGGGAGATCCCGAGGCC
Source organism: uncultured bacterium (assembly GCA_964584165.1). Classification (GTDB taxonomy): domain Bacteria; phylum Auribacterota; class Erginobacteria; order Erginobacterales; family CAZKCI01; genus CAZKCI01. Next base: position 61,958 of record CAZOYW010000005.1, on the reverse strand, counting down.
GAGCACGATCGAGCCCAGGGCGAAGATCGCGGTGTTGAGGAGGGAAAGCCAGAAATCGGGGTCTTGGAAAAGGACGAGGTAGTTCCTGATCCCGACGAACTCGGACGGGGAGACCATGTTCCAGCGGAAGAAGCTCAGGAAGAAGGCGTAGAACATGGGGAGGAGCTGGAAGATGATGATGATGAGCGCCGCCGGGAGGATGTAGAGGTAGGGGACCCAGGGCCGGTCGGAGCAGAACCGGTCGTCGACGGCGCAGCTCTTTTTCTTCGCGGCAGCCACTTCTCCCCTCTTTTTAATTCTCACTTCTTACTTCTCACTTCTGCCTTATTGATTATCCCCGGCTCCACCCTCTCCGCCCGTCTCCGCAACCGCTCCGCCTCCCGGCGGTCGCCCCGCAGCTCCGTTAGTCCCGCCAGGTTGAGCAAGGCCTCGGTTTCGTTCGGATCGAGCCGGAGCGCCCGCCGGTAAGCCGCTTCTTCCCTTTCCGTGTCGTTCCGCTCCCCGGCGATCCGGGCGAGGAGGACGTCGGGCCGCGCCGAGATCGGGTCGGCGGCCCGGGCGACTTCCGCGGCCGCTTGCGCCTTCTCCAGTCCCTTCTCCGCCAGGAAAAGGAAACCCAGGCTGAGCGAGGGATCGGGGTTGAGCGGGTCGAGCGCTTGGGCCCGGCGGAAGCAGGCCTCCGCCTTGGCCCGGTCTCCCGCGAGAAAATGTATCCCCCCTTCGACTAGGTCGATCCCTCCGAGACGCGGGTTAAGCCATCGCGCCCGGGCGGTCTTCTCCAGAGCGGCCGCGTATCTCCCCTCCCCCGCCTCGTCCTGGGCCGTCATGACCAGGACGTTGGTCTCCGAGCGCATCTCCCGCCAGGGCGCGGAGGCGGCAAGGAGGACGCAGGCGGCCGCCAGGGCGACGATCAGCCCCGCCCGCCCCCGACGCCTCCTTCGCCATGACTCTCCGATGGCCCGGACGGCGTCGGCGGCGAAGAGACAGAAGACCGGTAGCAGCAGCAGACGCGAGCGAGACTGGAAGAAGAAGAGGGCCGTCCCGGCCGCATGAGCGGCGGCGTAGGCATATAGTATCAGCCGGGGACGGAGTTGTCCAGGGACGGACAAGCTTAAGATCATCCCGGCCAAGCCCAGCGGGCCGACCAGAAGAAACGGCAGGAGGGGCATCCCCAGGAAGCGGAAGGTCTCCTGCTTCCCGATCCGGGCGCCCCCGACGTCGCAGTATTCCCAGCGTCCGACGAGGAGTCGGAGCTTGGAGAGCGCCCGCCGCAGGGCGAGGTGGGGATCGGATCCGATCCATTCCGATCCCTTCCGGAGCCAGTAGCGCGATACCCCGGAGGGAGCGAGCCGCCTTCCGGACTCCTCTTCCGCGATCCGGATCGAATCGCGGACGATCCCCGAGGCGGACGGGGTCAGGATCAGGGGGGTCTTGTAACCGCCGTTCGACTCGGGGTTGTTCCCGATGTAGAAATTCACACCACCGTGGGCGGAGACGAGGATGAAGTCTCCCGAGGCGGAATAGGTGGCGAGGGCGAAAGGGACGAGAACGAGAACGAGACCCAGGACCGCCCCCGTGGCCCTCCCCGCCCCCTCCCTTCTTTTGGCCAGGAGGCCGGCGATCAGGAGGGCGGCGAAGAGGAGGTTGGCGGCCGAAGCCAGCCCCGCCAGGCCGAGGAGGACGCCGCCCAGAGCGCCTCGGGCAAAACCGCCGTCGCCGGCCCAGCAAAGGAGCGCCGCCAGCGAGAGAAACAGCGCCAAGGAGGCCGGGACGAGGAGGCCTTCGTGGAAAACGGCCATCCCGTATAAGGCGAGGAAGGCGCCGGCCCCAAGCCCCGTCGCCTCCCCGGCGATCTTCTTCCCCAGGAGATAGAGCAGAACGACCGACCCCGCCCCGATCGCGGATTGGAGGAGGCGGGCGAGGAGGAGGTCCCTCCCGCAGAGGGAGTAGACGAGGGCGAGAAAGCGGGGATAGAGGGGTAGGCTGTAAGGGAGGAGCGAGAGGTCCCCTCCCCCGCCGGACAGGGCGAAGGCGAGTCGATCGTAGTTGTACTCGTCCATCCCCGCCGGGAGGAGATAAAAACCGGGCGAGAAGCGTCCGTTAAGGACGCTTCCCGCCCGGATCCCCCCGGCGAGGAGGAAAAGGACGAGCGGCGCGATGAGACCGCGGCGGGTAATCGCCTTACTTCCCGGCCGGAGCGGCCTCTTTTTTCTTGAGGAGATCCTCGATCCCGCCCACGTGCTCGACGATCCGGAAGGCCACGATGATCAGCTCGAGGTAGATGCGGGCGCCGAGCATCATGAGGACGTAGATCACCGGGGAGAGGATCAGGGCCAGGATCCCCAAGGCAGTGCTGCCCTGCCAGACGGCCACGATGACCATGATGGTGAAGATCAGGTTGGCGACCATGGCCACGGCCAGGAGGAACTTGATCACCTTGGTGGTGACGAACCGGTCGAACGAGAAATCGAAAATCGTCCCGATCAATCCCTTCTCTTCCATGGTAGACCTCCGGTTTGAGGTTGTAAAAAAATGCTAACAACCTTGCCCCCCTCTGTCCATACAAAAACCGCCGCGCCGGTAAGGCCTCGGTTACGCCCTGGCCGAGAGCGCCCCGAAATTTTTCAGGGCGCTTTGGAGTGCGGCGCCTGGGCGCCGCTTTATATAGCGGCGTCGTGCCGCCGCACTCCGAAAGCGGCGTCGTGCCGCCGCACTCCGAAAGCGGCGTCGTGCCGCCGCACTCCGAAGCCGCTCGCGCGGCGATGATCGTCATCTTGAGGCGCGTCAGCTCGCCGGGGGAGATCGGCAGGCGGCTATTTTTTCTTCGCGCCGTAAGCCGACTCCGGTTCGAAGAGCTTCTCCCCGGAGACCGAGATCGTCTTCCCGCCGTCCCGGACGACGCGGAAGAAGCAGGAGCGGTAGCCCTCGTGGCAGGCCCCGCCCTTCTGCTCGATCTTCACGAGCAGGGTGTCGGCGTCGCAGTCGAAGCGGATCTCCTTGACCTTCTGGGTATGGCCGGAGGTCTCCCCCTTTAGCCAGACCTTCCGGCGGGAGCGGGACCAGTAGTGCATGAGGCCGGTCTCGACCGTCTTCTGGAGCGTCTCCCGATTCATCCAGGCCATCATCAGGACCTCGCCGTTTTTCGCGTCCTGGGCGATGACCGGGACGAGGCCGGCGTCGTTGAACTTCACCAAAGATAGAAACTCATCCATGACGTCTCCTTGTCTGTAGTCCCGGTCTTGGGACCGGGCGCTCCCGGCTCGTCCGCCGCTTGGTTAATTGTTCGTAGCCGCGGACATTTATGTCCGCGGAAGGTTTCGCGGCGCGCCTCGCGCGGACCTGAAGGTCCGCGCCTACGGGTTCCGGGCGGAACGGATAGCTTCCTGGAGAGAGATCGTTCCCGCGTAGAGCGCCTTCCCGATCACCACGCCATAGGCGCCTTTTCGCTCCAGCTTCTTCACCCCCCGGACGTCGGCCAGTGTGGAAACGCCCCCCGCCACGATCGTTCGCAGCCCGGTTCCGTCGAGGAAGGCTCCGATGCCGGCGAGATTCAAGCCGGCGAGCGTCCCGTCCCGGGAGATGTCGGTGTAGATGGCGAGGGTGTAGCCGATCTTTTTCAGGTCGGCGCCGAGTTTCGTCGCCGTGATCCGCGTTTCCGCTTCCCAGCCGCCGATGGCTACTTTCCCCTCGCGGGCATCGATCGAGGGGACGACGCGCTCCCGGAAGCTCTTAAAGGCCCCTTCGGCGAAGTCCAGGGATTCGGCCGCCTTGGTGCCGACGATGACCCGGCTGATCCCGGCGGCCAAGGCGGCTTCGATCGCCGTAAGCGTCCGCATCCCCCCTCCCAGTTCGACCGGTATGCGCACCGATTCGAGGATGCGACGGACGGCGGGGAGGTTCGCCGGATGGCCCGAGAAGGCGCCGTCCAGGTCGACCACGTGGAGATACTCCGCCCCCTCCCCCGCCCAGCGCGCGGCCACGGCGGCGGGGTCCTCGGAGTAGACGGTCTCCTTATCCGCCCGCCCCTGGAAGAGGCGGACGCAGCGTCCGGACTTCAGATCAATCGCGGGTAGGATGAGCATGGTGACAGTGGCTAAAGAATAGTGATCAGTAATCAGTGATCAGTAATCAGTGACTGATGGCCGGACAGAAAGCCGGTTTTACCGATCGCTGATCACTGATTACTGATCACTGGTTCGAGATTGTCTCCGATCTACAGCTTCCCCTTCGTCGATGGGATCCCCTTCACCCGGGGATCGCGTTCCGCGGCCTGGCGCAGGGCGCGGCCGCAGGCCTTGAAGACGGCCTCCGCCGCGTGGTGGGCGTCCTCCCCGCAGCGAAGCTCGATGTGGAGGGTCAGCCGGCCGTGGTCGGCGAAGGACTGGAAGAAGGACTTGAGGAGGCCGAGGTTGAAATCTCCGATCTTGATCCGGCGGATGGGCGCGCGATAGACCAGGAAGGCGCGACCGGAGAGGTCGACGGCGGCCTCGGCCAGGGCTTCGTCCATGGGGACGACCGCCGAACCATAGCGGCGGATGGACTTCTTGTCCCCCAGCGCCTTGGCCAGGGCCTCCCCGAGGCAGATCCCGATGTCCTCGACCGTGTGGTGGTAGTCAACGGCGAGGTCGCCCCGGGCCCGGAGGACAAGGTCGAAGAGGCCGTGGCGGGCGAAGAGCTCGAGCATGTGGTTGAAGAAGGGGATCCCGGTGTCGATCTTCGATTTCCCGCTCCCATCCAGGCCGAGGGAGACGGCGATGTCGGTCTCGCGGGTGGCGCGCTTGATCTTGGCTGAACGATTCTTCATGGCGTTGGCTCCGTAGGCGCGCGCGGGCCTTCAAGGCCCGCGCCTACGCGCCCGTTCGCGTGTCTCCTCGGTATTAAAGGCCCGCGGTCAGGCAGCGCCCGGCCCCAGAATATCACGAAGGGCCTTCAAGAGAACGTCCATCTCTTCCTCCGTCCCGACGCTGATCCGCAGGCAGTCGGAGAGGCGGCGGAGGTCGAAGTAGCGGACCAGGATCTTCCGCTGGAGAAGCTGCTCGTAGATCTCTCGCGCTTTTTCCCCCGGCGGGCGGGCGAGGAGGAAGTTGGCGCCGGAGGGGAAGACCGCGAAGCCAAGATCCCCGAGCCCGCGGCCAAGCCTTTCCCTCTGCTCCCGGACCTTGGCCACGGTCTCCCGGAAATACTCCCGGTCGGAGATCGCCGCCTCCGCGATCGCCCCGCTCAGGCGGTCGACGTTGTAGGAATCCTTGACCTTTATCAGGCCGGAGACGATTTCCTCGGAGGCAAGGCCGTAGCCGATCCGCAGGCCGGCCAGCGAATAGGATTTCGAGACCGTCCGGGTGACGATCAGGTTGGGATACTTGGCCAGGAGGGGAGTCGCGTCGCCGTCCGCGAAATCGGCGTAGGCCTCGTCCACCACCACGATTCCCTCGGTCGCCTCCAGTATCCGGTCGATGGTTTCCAGCGAATATTGCGTCCCGGTCGGCGAGTTGGGCGAGGCGACCAGCTTCAGGGTCGCGGGGGCGGCGATGAACTCCTCGGGCAGGGAGAAATCTTCCCGGAGGTCGTATTCGCTGACCAAAGCCTCTTGCATCGCGGCCAGGACCTTGAACAGGGTATACGAGGGGTAGCAGACGGCCACCCGGTCCCCCTTCCCCGCCGCGGCCCGGAAGATCATGGACAGGATCTCGTCCGAGCCGTTCCCGGCGATCACGTTTCCGGGGGCTAGGCCGTGGAGCGAGGCGATGGTAGCCCCCAGGCGTTCCGCGGAGGGGTCCGGATAGAGCCGGAGATCGGAGGCGGAGACCGACCGGAGGAGGGCCTCGACCCTGGGCGAGGGGGGATAGGGGTTCTCGTTGGTGTTGAGCTTGATGAAGCCCGGTTCCTGGGGCTGGATCCCCGGTACGTAGGGCGAGAGGCTTTCGATGTTTGGCCTAAAATACATAGGAAAACGCCTTCTGCTCTGTGCGATTCCGCGGGAGCGGCGTCCCCGCTTGCCCCGTATCCCAAGAATCCACTCGGGGCCGCGCTCCGCGCCGGCATGGATCGGGGCGAGGACGCCCCTCCCACAAAACCATCGATCATCGTTTAGATTTCATGGCGGCTTTGCGTCTGGGCGCGAGAGCGGTTGGGAATCCAGGATTGCCCAGACGTATCTTTGCGGATAGCGCATGGGCGTCCAAGCCCTCCAGGCCGGACAGCGCGGCGATGGTTCCCGCGTCCTTGGCGAGCCCCGCGCCGGTGTAGGCGACGATGCTCGTCCGCTTGACGAAGTCGAAGACCGACAGGTGCGAGAAAAAGCGCGCCGTTCCGCCGGTGGGCAGGACGTGGCTCGGGCCGGCGGCATAGTCCCCCGCCGCCACGGGGCTGAAGGGCCCGAGGAAGACCGCCCCGGCATTCCTGATCCCGGCGAGCGTCTTTTCGGGGTCGCGGGTCATGATCTCCAGGTGTTCGGGCGCCATCCGGTTGACCAGATCCCTCCCCTCCTCCAGGTCCTTCGTTTTGACCAGGAGCGTCCCCCTCTGGAGCGACTGCCGCAGGATCTCCCCTCGCCGGAGGCCGTTAAGGAGGCCGGCGATCGCCCGCTTCACGGCCGCGATCAGCTCGGACGAGGGCGTGACCAGGACCGCGATCCCCCCCGCCCCGTGTTCGGCCTGGGCCAGGAGGTCGGCGGCGACGAAGCGCGGTTCGGCGGAGTCGTCGGCGAGGACCGCCACCTCGCTCGGTCCGGCGAGCATGTCGACGTCCACGGCCCCGAAGACCTCCTTCTTGGCCGCGGTGACGTAGGCGTTCCCCGGCCCGACGATCTTCTCGACGCGGGCAACCGACCGGGTCCCGTAGGCGAGCGCGGCGATCGCCTGCGCCCCGCCGACCGCGTAGACCTCCCGAACGCCGAGATATCCGGCGGCGGCGAGGATGGAGGGATCGACCGTCCCGTCCTTCCGGGGGGGCGTCGCCAGGACGATCCGCCCCACCCCCGCGATTCTGGCCGGGATCGCGGTCATAAAGAGGGTGGAGACCAGCGGCGCTTTCCCGCCGGGGACGTAGACGCCGACGGATTGGAGCGGCGTGACCTGCTCGCCCCAGGAGAGGCCGTCCCCCCTTTCCCCTCGCCAGGAACGGGGGAGGCGGGAGGAATAGTAGCGGACGATGTTCCGCTCCGCGCGGCGGAAGGCGGACAGCGCTTCGGGCGGAAGCTCCCTGCGGGCGGCGGCGATCGCGGCGGCCGCGACGCGGAAGGAACGAAGGCGCGCGCCGTCGAAGCGGAGCGTATACTCCCGGAGCGCCCGGTCGCCGCCTCGCCGGACCCCCGCGATGATCTCCCGCACGCGGCGGAGCAGGAGGGGGTCGTCGACGGGAGAGGCCAGCTGGGCTCGGAGCTTGTTCCAGTCGCGGGGTTGGTAGGCGATCGTTTTCATCTCGGGTTCGATAGTCCGCGTTTCGGTCACGGATGATACCACCTATTCGCGCATTATTCGCGTCCATTCGCGGTTGGATGGTTCACCCGTAACCGCGGACCTTTGATTCACCGCATTGCCTTCCCGAATGATCATCCCGACGGATACGTCGGGGCAGGTCCGCCGGCCGGCACAGGCCGGCGCGCGGGCCTTCAAGGTCCGCGCCTACTGGGAGACGAGAGTGTCGCAAGATGGATCGGGGAGCGATCCAAGAAAGGGGGCGGCCCAGGAGGGCCGCCCCGCGCTGCCTGCCGTCTCGATGAAGAACTTATACCTGTTTCCCGGGCAGCTTCTCCAGGAGGCCCATCTTGACCATGTGGGCGACCACCAGGTGGACGTCCTCGACCTCCTCGTAGGACCGGCTCTCCACCACGATCGCGTGCTTGACCAATTTCAGGAGCTTCCCTCCCCCCATCCCGATCCAGCCGATCGTCGCCCCGCCATGCTCGTTGGCGTATTCGATCGCGCGGAGGACGTTGGGGGAGTTGCCGCTGGCGGTGATCCCGATGACCGCGTCGCCCTCGCGGAGGTAGTTGGCCAGCGGCTCCACGAAGACGCGCTCGTAGGCGGTGTCGTTGGCCCAGGCGGTCATCAGGGGAACGCAGTCGTTGAGGCCGATCGCCCGGACGCGGAGCCCGGTGAGGGCGGTCACCCCCTTGTTGAGGTCGCAGACGAGATGGGAAGCGGTGGCGGCCGAGCCGCCGTTGCCGAAGACGATGATCTGCTTCCCCTCCCGGATCTTAGCGGCCAGGAGATCGACGATCCTCGCCAGCTCCGGGAAGGGTAGCCGGGCGAGGCATTCGCGCACCCGTCCGGCGTAGCCGTTTAGGTAGTCGATCATGGGTGGTTTCTCCGTGGCTGCAATTTTGCTTAATATCCCACACCGGCCGCCCTTTGGCAACCGGGCCGAGGGCGAGGGCCGGTATGGACGAGATGGACTGGATGGAGGCGATGGACGCCGGGCCTCGGCGATTCTCTGTCCATATTGTCCATCGAGTCCATATTGTCCATGGCGTCCCTACCGCCCATGCCGTCGGTTCATTGGTTTTTCCTCCGCCAGCGGAAGAAGCCGCTCATCCCCCGCCAGTGATGGCGGACGTCCTCGATCGAGCGGATCCGGGCTAGGCGGGAGAGGATGTAGCGGGGACGGAAGTAATAGCGGCGATAGGAGCGGCGGTAGAACTCCTCCAGATCGGCCGGGGCGAGGCCGTCGAGGCGGATGAGCCCGTGGGCGGAGTCGGTCAGGGGATAGAGATCGAAGCCGTCGGCGATCAGGAGCCCCCTCGCCCGGGCATCGTCGTATAGCTCGGTGCCGGGGCGGGGGGTGGCGATGTTGAAGATGACGAAGTCCGAGTTGATCTCGAGGGCGAGCCGGAGGGTCCGCTCCAGGGAATCGCGGTCTTCCCCGGGCAGGCCGAAGATGTAGGAGGCGCGCACCTCCATCCCGATCCTCCGGGTGAGGGCGATCACCCGTTTCGCCTCCTCCAGCGTTATCCCCTTTTTCATGGCCCGGAGCTGTTCCTCGTCGGCGCTCTCCACCCCGTAGGCGATCGAGACGCAGCCCGCCTTCTTCATCAGCCGGAGGAGCGGCTCGTCGACCAGGTTCACCCGGGTCGAGCAGATCCAGGTCAGGTCGAGCCGCTTCCCGAGGATGAGGTTGCAGAGGGCGGCGGTGCGCTCCCGGTCCAGGGTGAAGCAGTCGTCGGCGAAGTAGATCTCCCGGATTCCGAACCTGCCCATCAGCTCGCTGATCTCGCCCAGGACGTTCTCGGGGCTGCGCCGGCGGACGGTGCGGCCGAAGATCGACCCCGAGCAGAATGTGCAGGCGAAGGGGCAGCCCCGCGAGGTGATCACGGACGCGGCGGGGAGCCTTTTGTAGGCGCCCAGAGACGGGCGGTAGATCTCCATCGGAAGCCCGTCCCGCCAGGGCCAGGGGATCGCGTCAAGGTCGGCGACGAAGGACTGCCCCGGGTTGTGGACGATCTTCCCGCCCCGCTTGAAGCTCACGCCGGGGATGCCGGAGAAACCGGGCTCGGGCGTCGCCCCGGGAGGGGCGGCGCCGCGGGATCGGCCCGGACCGGGGGAAGGGCGGGAGAGATCCGCCATCCGGCGGAGGAGGTCGGGGAAGGCGATCTCCCCTTCCCCGCGGACCACGAAATCGACCTCGTCCCGCGCCAGAACCTCGTCCGGGCGGACCGTGGGATGGGGACCGCCCAGGACGATCCGGATCCCCGGGTCGTCCGACTTGACCGCGGCGGCGGTCTCCAGGGCGGTGACGACGGTGGTGGTGTAGGCGGTGATCCCGACCACCTCGGGGCGTCTTCGACGGATCTCTTCCCGGAAGCGGTCCAGACCCATGCCCAGCCCCCAGGCGTCGAGGATCTCGACCGCGAAGCGCCCTTCCCTTCGGAGGACGGCGGCGATCGAGGCGAGTCCGAGCGGAGGGAAGATCGCCCCGGTCTGGCTGTAGACGTTTGCCTGGTCGAGACGCCAGGGGGGGTTGGCAAGGAGGACTTTCACGGAGTGGGATTATACACCCCCGCCCCGGCACCGGAAATGGGACCGCGAATTGGCTCGGCTAGGTCTGAACTACGAATTTCGCGAATTGCGCGAATGGGCCGGGCCCTATCTCTAATTCGCGAAATTCGCGGAATTCGTAGTTCATTTTCAGCCCGGCCGGATTGGATCATGATTCGCGCCATTCGCAGTTTTAGGGGAAGCGGAGGGTTTGCCAGGCGGGGTCGGAGAGGGGGCGGTTCTTGACGTAGACCGTCATCCCGAGCCCCGCGTCGGGATAGGACCGCGCGGCGACCGTTTTCATCAGGCCCCTTTGCTCCAGGCCGGCCAAAAAAGCGCTCCATTCCCTCGTCCGGCCGTCGATGAGGTAGGTGTTCCAGAGGAGGCGATGGGGAGAGTCTGCGGAGACGGAAAGGGACGGGAAGAAGACGGCGTCGGGGCGCCAGTCGGTGTAGATCGGCTGGTTGCGCGAGATCGAATGCCACTGCCAGAGGTGGGGGGAGAGAGCGCCGATGTAGAAGGGGGCGCAGACCGATCCCCGCGACCCCGTGACCGACCAGAGGAATTCGATCAGGTCCTGCGGGGTGTGGACGGGGACCTTTCCCGCCGCTTTCGGATTGAAGTATTCCCGGGCCGGGCGGAGGAATCCGGGATAGGGAACGAGGCCGAAGAAGGTCGAGGTGTCCAGGCGGTTCCCGTCGCGGAAGGAGTAGGAGCCGATGACGGCGTTGCCGACCTCGCGGATGTAGAGGGGGAGCTTGGGGAGATCCGCCGCGATCACGATCGCCGCCGCGGCCCCGACGACCATCGCCGGCCGGGACCGCCGCGCCGCGAAATCCGCGGCCGCGGCCGCCGCGAGGAGGCAGAGGGCCGGCGTCGCGGTGTAGATGAAGCGCTCCTGGGAGTTGAGGATGAGCGAGGCGGGGAGGAGGGTGGCCAGGAGAACGGAGAGGAGGAGGCGGAGGCGGAGATCGCGGAAGCGGGCGAACCCGAAAGCCACTCCGCCCAGGTAGAGGAGCCAGATCGCGGGGGAGAAGGTATAGGCGTAGAGGAGGGAGCGGAAGTGGAAGGAAAGGTTTTCGGCCCGGGTGTAGTGCAGCGGGTTGAAGCTGCCGGTGTCGCCGAGGCGATAGAGGAGGATCCCCCACTTGGCGGCGGTGGGGGGGACGGCCATCCAGGCGAGCCAGACGAGCAGGAACCCCCCGCTGGTCGCGGCCGCGCCCTTCAGGACGATCTTCCGCCCCCCTTCCCCTTCGGGGAGCATGAGGCGCGAGAGCCAGAAGAAGACGAGCCCCAGGCCGGCGAACTGGGCATACTCGTATTTGGTCAGGTAGAGAAGGCCCAGCAGCAATCCGGCAACCAAGGCCGGGCGCAAAAGAGGGTTGGGAGCGCGGCGAACGATTGCCGCTTTAGCGCCGGACGACTGCGATTCACCGCACTTGAGGGAACGAACCTGGAAATAGAGAATCCAGAGGGTCAGGAGGAGGCCGAGGTTTTCGATCATCGCGGTGGAAGACAAGAAGAGGAACATCGGGGAGGCCGCCATCAGGGCGGCGGCGGCGAGGCCGACCGCGTCCCGGGAAGGCGAGGAGAGACGGCGCCCCAGGAGGAAGACCAGGAGGAGGGCGCACCAGCCGATCGCCACGTTGGCGCCGCGCGCCGCTGCGTAGGAATATCCCCCGGCGAGGAGGAAGAGAGACGAGACCCAGGAGTGGAGGAAGGGCCAGTAGGTCTGGACGTTGGTGAAGCGCCAGAGGGATCGGGCGGAGCCTTCCTTGAGCGAGCGGGCGATCAGGAGGCTGAAGGTGGAGTGGTGGGCCTCGTCCCAGGAGAAGGGCCCCTGGGGGAGGACGAGGTAGAACCAGACGAAGATGGCGGCGGCGGTGGCGAGGAGGAGGGCGGGGAGGAGGCCGGTCTTCCACGAATTTTCACGAATTTTCACGAATGGAACTATTTTGCGGTCGTCAGTCTCTGCCTGTGGGAGCGGCGTCTCGCCGCGATCCGGGTATTAACCAGACGACCTGGATCGGGGCGGGACGCCCCTCCCACAGTTGACGGAGATCAGGGGTTGGGTTATACATGCGGAGGCAGAGGAGGCGAGGCCATGGCCACTGCGCCCCGGATCAGCGTCATCATACCCACCTGCAACCGTCGGGACAAGCTCCTTCGCCTGCTCCTGGCCCTTCGCGCCCAGGCCGTCCCCCCGGGATCGTTCGAGGTGATCGTCGCCGACGACGGGTCCCGTGACGGCACGGGAGAGGCGGTCGCCTCCCTCCTCCCCCGCTTCCCCGGTCTCTCCTATCTTCCCGGCAAGAACCGGGGGCAGGGCGCGGCCCGGAACCGGGGGCTCCGATCGGCGCGGGGGGAGATCCTCGGCTTCATCGACGATGACTGCCTTCCCGACCGGGAGTGGATCGCCCGAGCCCTGCCCTATTTCGACGACCCGGCGGTGGGGGGAGTCCAGGGCCTGACCTGGTGCGACGTCCGGGAGATCTCGGCCCTGACCATGCAGGTCCGCAACCTGGAGGACGGGAACTACGAGACCTGCAACATCTTCTACCGCCGGGAGGCGCTGGACCGGGCCGGGCCGTTCGATCCCGTCCTGAAATACTACCGGGAGGACACCGACCTGGCCTGGCGGGTCCTCGACCTGGGCTACGCGATCCCCTTCGCCCCCGACGTCCGCGTCGCCCATCCCCCCCACCGTTACGCGCTCGGAGGCCTCCTCGGCAAGCGTCTCCGCTTTCGCTGGTCCTACACCGACCGCTACTTCGAGCGGAAGCACCCCGTCCGGTTCAAGGCGCTCAAGCTTTTCGGCGTCTTCACCCCCGCGCTCGCCGCCTACTATCCCTTCTACGCCGCCCTCGCCTTTTTCCTGGCCGGCCTGTTCGCGGGCGCCTCGCCCTTCGGCGTCGCCGCCGCGGCCGCCCTCCTCGCCGTAACCTATGCCGCGGTCTGCGTCGTCTACCTCAACGAGGCCGCCCGCGGGATCAAGCTCCAGATCCTCCTCCGACGCCGCCGGGAGTTTCTCCTCTTCCTCTCCGCCTGGTGGCTCGTGATGCTCTCCGAGCTCCTCTTCCACCTCTGGGGCTCGCTCCGCTTCCGCAAGTTCAGCCTGTAGGCCCGGACTGCGTCCGGGCGCCGGTTCACAGAACCGGCCTACACCGGCGCCACGGCCCGGCCGCCGGTTCACACCTGTTCGCCATAGCCCGCAGGGCGGAGGCGGAGAACCGGCCTACACTCGTCCCAACCGCAGGAGGATCCGCGGCCAGGACTTCGGGTCGAGGAGGGCGTTGAATGGCTGGTGGCAGCCATGGGCGCAGAAGCAATTCCCCGCCCTCGCCTCCCTCTCCATCCGCTCCGCCTTCTTCCCGCCGAGGAGGCCCGCCGGCCCTTCCCGGGCGAAGTTTCCGAAGGAGGGGAGGGTCTCGCAGAAGGAGCAGTCCCCATTGGCATAGACCACGCGGTGGATCGCCGGCGCGCGGCAGGGCACGACCTGCCGCCGCTCGGAGAGGGTGCGCAGGTCGAGGTCGAAGAGATAATCCCGGAAGGCCAGCTCGAGAGCCGCCCACGCCCATCCGGCCGAACGGCGGAGAAAATGCGCCTTGGCGGAGAGGAGGGTCGGTTTCAGCGCGCGGAGGCGGGAGACGGGCGGGAGGGAAACGTCCGGGTCGGCCGGCTGCCCCCTCACCCAGTCCCAGTTGACCGAGTCGAGCGCGGTCCACTCGTTGCGGAGGAGGGCCATCAGGGCCGGGATATCCTCGAGGTTCAGGTTGGAGATCGCCGTGTTCGTGACGAGACGCAGTTTTCGGTGGGATCCTTTCATCCCGGACAGGAGACGGTAGGTCTCGCGGACCTTTCCGAAGCAGCCTTCCCTTCCGCGGATACGGTCGTGGGTCTTTTCCAGGCCGTCGACGGAGAGAGCGACCGTGACCTCCGCCGCGGTTCCTCGGAGGATTTGCTCGGTCGTGCGGGCGATATTTTCGGGGAGGAGACCGTTGGTGGGGATCTGGATCCTTCGGACCGAGTTGTGACGGGCGAAGAGAAGGCAAGTTTCGGCCAGAAGAGGGGAGAGAAACGGCTCGCCCCCGGAGAGGGAGAGGGAGAAGAGCGGGCCGAGAGCGCGAGAGAGCGCGCGGACCTGGTCCAGGGAGAGGTCGCCGTCCGCGTTCAGTCGGTCGGCGTAAAAGCAGTGGGCGCAGGAGGCGTTGCAGAGAGAGGTGATGAATAGCGTGAGCTGGAGCGGCCGGTCGCCCGGGCGGGGAAAAATGCTCCGGCGGAGGAGAGCGGCGTATGAGGTCAGGTAACGGAACATCGTCACTGCCGGTCGATGGGTAAGGGTAAGGATATTGGTCTGGTAGATGGGTAAGGTCAATGGTGCAGTCGCCACCATCGACTTTGCCCATTGACCAAACCCACTTCCTTACCCTAACCCATCTATTTAGATTCCGACCAGGTATTTCAGCCCCGCCCAGGCCGCCCGGAGGTCCTTGCCGCGGCGCAGGGCAGCGATCCGGCGCAGGATGTAGCGGGGGCGGTAGTAGAACCTCCGGTAGGCCGACCGGTAAAGCCGGGAGACGTCGTCGGCGGTGAAGTTTTCGGTCACGAAATGCGGCCGGGCGCTGAAGATGTCGATCCTCTCTCCGGGCGCTCTGCCCACCGTCCGGCCGCGGGAGCGCGCCCACTCCCAGAGGGCCGCTCCCGGGAGGGGAGTGGAGACGGCGAAGGCGGCGTAGTCCGGGTCGAGCTCGACGGCGAATGCGATCGTCTTCTCCATCGTCTCCGGGGTGTCGAAGGGGTGGCCGAGCTGGAAGAAGCCGATCGTTCCCAGCCCGGCCTCCTTGGCCAGGCGGAAAGCGTGGCGGGCTTGGTCGGTCGTGATCTCCTTGCCGATCCGCTTCAAGACCCCGTCGTCGCCCGACTCCACGCCGAAGGCGAGGTCGGTGCACCCCGCCTGTTTCATGTTCGCGAGAAGCTCGGCGTCGACCTGGTCGACCCGGACGCCGTTCCCCAGTCGCCAGGATACGCCGAGGCGGGATTCGACGAGCTCCGAGCAGAGATCGAGCACGCGGCGGCGGTCTTCGAGGAAGGCGTCGTCGATGAAGGCGATGGTCCGGACGCCGTAGTCCCGAACCAGCAGGGCGATCTCTTCCATAACCCGGGCAACGGAGCGGTAACGCATGGTCCGGCCGAAGACGCACCGGCTGCAGAAGATGCACTTTCCCGGGCAGCCCCGGCTGGTCAGGACTGCGGCGGAGCGGCCGGACGCCCCGCGCAGGGTCCGATACCGGTCCATGGGGAGAAGGTCGTAGGCGGGGAACGGCAAAGCGTCGAGGTCCGGGAGAAGCTCGCGGCGGGGGGTGCGGACGATCCGGCCGTTCGCCCGGAAGGCGAGGCCGGGAACGGACTCCCAAGCCGGGGAGCCCCTTTCGAGGCTAGGGGCGAGCTCGCGGACCGTCCCCTCTCCCTCCCCGATCACGCAGAGGTCGGCCCCGCCCTCGACGAGCGATTCCTCGGGGCAGGTGGTGGCGTGGGGTCCGCCCCAGACGACCAGGGGCCGGGAGGGAGAAGCCTTGAGAATCCGGGTGATCTCGCGGGCCGCCGGATAAGACGAGTAGAGAACGGTCAGGCCGACGGCGGCCGGCCGCCGCTCCAGGGCCGCCGCGGCCGCCGTCGCCTCGTCCAGTCCCAGGGCGTTGGCGTCGAGAAGACCGGCCGGTCGCCCCGCCTGGCGCAGGGTTGCCGCGATCGAGGCGATCCCGAGGGGCGGGACGACCGCCTCGGGGTGGCGGAGGGGAGGGTTGATCAGGATCATCCCCCCCTCCCCTCCGGGAAGCTCTTCCAGTTCGCGCCGGACGGAGCCCTCCGCGTCAGGTAGAGCCACCAGGAGGCGCAGATCGTCCCCTGCATCATGGCCAGATATTCGGTCAGGGGCGGGTTCTTCAGCCAGGAGAGGAGCAAGAGGGCGGCATAGCCGGCGGCGGGGACGAGCCAGCTCCCGGAGACGGCCCGGAGGCAGAGGAAGAGGGCGGCGAGCAGGGCGGGCGAGAAGAGGGGGAGGACGCGGCGGACGAAGAAGGTGAGGGCGAACCAGCCCTGGCGGCGGGGATCGAGGAGATCGAGGTGGCGGAGGACGACCTCGATCGTGCAGAGACCCCGCCGCACCTTCTGCTTGAGGAGCCCGCCCAGGGAGGGTGGAGGGACCTCGGAGACGATCGCCCGTTCCGCGGAGAGTACGCGGTAGCCCTTCCCCCGGACGGCGAGGGCGATCTCGAGGTCGTCCACGGCGGCCGCCTCGGGGATGGCGGGGAGAACCGATCGGCGGAAGGCGGAGAGCTGGCCGAAGAGGAAGGGGACGGAGGAGAGGAGGTTCTCCCGCCCCCGGAAGCCCTCCTCGGCCTCGACGTAGGCGCGCTCCCAGCGGGCCGTCCGCCCCTCCCCCCTCACCTGCAACCGTCCGCTGACCGCCCCCACGTTCTCCCCGGCAAAGGGCCGGGCCAGGGCCTCCAGGGCGCCCTGTCCGAGAACGGTGTCGGCGTCGGTGATGACCACGATCTCCGTCTCCGCGCGATCCAAACCCAGGTTTAAGGCGGCGATCTTCCCCCGCGGCTTGGGGAGGCGAAGCGCCGCGAGCCGTCCGGAGAAAGGCGCCAGCGCCTCGGCCGTCCGGTCGGTCGACCCGTCGTCGATCACCATCATGCGGAGGAGACCGGAGGGGTAGCCCTGGGCGAACAGCCCTTCGATCTTGGCGGGGAGGTTTGGGGCTTCGTCGTGGGCCGGCACGAGGACGGTGAGCGGCGGGAGGGGGGAGGCGTTCCCCGGCGCCGTCGGCTTCGGCGCGGCGAGGGAGAGGATGAGGAGGTAGAGGGCGGGGAGGGCGAGCAGCATCAGGCACATCCCTCCCAAAAGGTAGATGGCGATCATGGCTGGGCATCGGGGCGAGACGCCCCTCCCACGGACTCTCTACTGACAGCCCTCTCGCAAAGCCGGGCCTGTGGGAGCGACATTCTTGTCGCGATCCAAGCTGGCCTGTCTCGGGGCAGGAATGCCCCTCCCACGGACTCTCTACATTCAGCTATCCCCGCGATTTGACCCGCCGGCGGGAGAACAGATACGAGACGTAGTTCAGCGCTCCCCGGAACTTCCGGGCCAGGTCGGCCAACGAGCGGGTGTCGAGGAGGAAGCGGATGAGGTAGCGCGGTCGGAAGTAGAACTCCCTCAAGCCCCGGTCGATATAGGAGTTGATTTCCCGCTTGGTCAGGTGGGGATACTGGACGACCGCCGTCTGCTCCCCCTCCTCCAGCCAGTCGGCCCAGGATTGGGCGGTGAGGGTGCCCTCCCGCCGGCAGAGATCGTAATATTCCGTCCCCGGGAAGGGGATGGCGCCCGAGAACTGGACGGTGTCCAATCCGGAATGGAGGGCGAAGTCGAGCGTCTCCTCCACGGTCGCCCGGTTGTCGCCGGGAAGGCCGAAGACGAAGCAGCCGTGGATGGTGAGGCCGGCCCGGCGGGCGGCGGCGATGAACTCCCGCGACTGGGCGACGGTGATCCCCTTCTTCACCCGGTCGAGGACGGACTGGTTCGCCGACTCGAAGCCGACCACCAGGTTGCGGCAGCCCGCCGACTTCATCTCCCGAAAGAGATCGAGGTCGGCGAGGTCGGCGCGGGCGTTCACCGACCAGGTGACGCGCAGCGCCCGGTTTTTGATCTCGCGGCAGATGGCGAGCGCCCGCTCTCGGTGGACGGTGAAGGTGTCGTCCTCGAAGAAGATCTCGCCCCGGCGGATCTTCGGCCAGCGCTCGAGGTCGTAGGTCATCTCGTCGACGACGCTTCTGGCGGAGCGGAGACGGTAGCGCCGGCCGTGCATGGTCTGAGGCCAGAGGCAGAAGATGCAGCGAAAGGGGCAGCCCCGCCCGGCGATGAGGTTCATGTAGGGGTAGAACTTGTCCCCGGCGTAGTACTTCAGGATATCCAGGTGGTGCCAGGACGGGAAGGGGAGCTCGTCGAGATTCTCGATCAGGGGGCGGTCGGGCGCGTGGCGGACCTCCCCGGAGCGGAGGTAAGAGAGCCCCGCCACCTTCCCCCAGTCACCCTTCCCCTCCCCTTCGACGACGGCGTCCCGGACGGTGTAGTCGAACTCGCCCCGGGCCACGGCGTCCACCGCGCCCTTCCCCAGCTCGAGCGTCTCGGTCGGCAGGGCGCTGGCGTGGGGGCCGACCATGATCACGCGGCAGTCCGCCACGGACTTGGCGATCCGGGCGCACTCGAGGTCGGAGTAGATCGAGGGGGTGGTGGAATCGAGCACGACGTAGCGGGGCTGCTTCTCGCGGACCAGGCGCTTAAGCTCATCCTTCCCCCAGCCCCGGGCGGGAAAATCGTGGAGTTCGACGTCGAAGCCGTCGCGCTCCAGGACGGCGGTCGCGTAGGCGAGCCAGTCGGGGGGGCGGAGAACCCGGGAGCGGGTGCGGGCCGCCCAGCGCTGGGTCCGGCAGAAGTCGGGGACGAAGGGCTCGTTGACGACGAGTATCTTCATTGAGAAACAGTCACTGTTCACTGTTTGATCCGCAGTTTGCGGATCAACTCCTCCGTCTCGCGGTGGGAGATGTTGACCGCGTTGAGGACGATCCCCACCGCCAGGGCGATCGCGCCCAGGAGGGAGGCGAGGAGGCCCAAGCCGAAGACCGGCCGGCGCCCGGACAGGCCGCCGGAGAGGAGCAGAAAGAGGGCGAGCAGGTTGAGTCCGCAGAAGAGGAGGCCGCCCATGGTCATCGGCTGGTGCTCGCGGAGGAGCATGAGGATGGTGGCCAGTATCCGATAGCCGTCCTGGAAGGTTTTCAGCTTGGAGGAGGAGCCGGTCGGCCGCGGGCGGTACTCGCTGTCGACCGAGCCGACCCGGAAGCCGTGCCCGACGCTCTTGATGTTGATCTCGGTCTCGATCTCGAAGCCGCCGGAGATCAGGGACGTCTCCTCGACCAGGGCGCGGTTCATCACCCGGTAGCCGCTGAGCATGTCCGGGATGTCCACCCCGTGTAGCCGCCGGGTGAGGTAGCGGATGAACTTGTTCCCGGCCAGGTGCAGGCTCGGGAACGATCCGGCCCGGAAACACTTGAGCCGGTTGCCGATGACCATGTCGAACTCCCCCGCGCGGACGGGGCCGAGGAGAAGGGAGACGTCCTCGGCGCGATAGGTGTCGTCGCCGTCGACCAGGATATAGACGTCGGCCCGGACCCTCTCCAGGAGCTCTCGGACGGTCGATCCCTTCCCCCGCCGGCGGCAGGCGACGACCTCCGCCCCCCTCGCCCGGGCCGCCTCCGCGGTCCGGTCACGGGAGTTGTTGTCCCCGACGTAGATCTTCGCCTCCGGGAGCTCCCGCCGGAAGTCGTCGATCACCTTCCCGACGGTCGCCTCCTCGTTCAGGCAAGGGATGCACACGGCGATCTGCATGGGGATCTCCTTCTTGGTTGGCGCGGATCGGCGATGGAACTACGAATTACGCGAATTACGCGAATTGGGCTCGGCTCGGCCCGCGAACGATGTCCACGAATGGGCTCGGCGGCACCATCCGCTAGCAGTCCTCATGCGTCCGTAGCCGCGGACTTTCAAGTCCGCGGGCGAGGCCGGGCGCGCGGACCTTAAAGGTCCGCGCCTACGATAACTCTTCTCTCGACGTCGCCGAGGCGTAGAGGTCGGCCAGGAAGAGGACGACCACGGGGGCGATCGTCAACAGGGCCCGACTGATCGTGGTCCCGATCAGAAGATACTCGAAAAACGGCGTGAAGATGAAGAGGGAAAGCGTGACCGCGAGCGCCCCGGCCAGAGAGAGGATGTGGTATTTGAGGGGGGCGCGGAAGACCCGGGGGGCGAAAAGGATCAGCCCGCCGAAGAAGATCGTCCAGAGGATGTTGTAGTTCCCCGAGCCGAAGAGGTTCTGGGCGAGGAGGCCGAAGGCCTCGGGGTGGAACTCGAAGTGGCGGTATCTCTCCGGGAGGCCCATGGCCAGGCCGTAGACGTTCTTGACGACGAACCAGGGGAGGTTGAGGACGAGCGCGGCGGCGAGATAGCGGCCGACGACGGCGGCGAACCTCCCGGGCTTCCAGCGCTGGGCGATCCCGTAGGCGGCGAGGACCGGCAGCGCCCCCCCGACGAAGAGGGCCATGACCTCGTCCTTGGCGGAAAGGCCCACCCCCCAGAGGAGACCGGAGAGGAGGAAACTGGTCCGGTCGCCCTCCCGGAGCCAGCGCAGGAGATAGGCCGTCCCGGCGAAGTAATACCAGGCGGTGACGATCTCCAGATGCTCGGCGGCGGCGTGGAAGGTGAGAAGCGGGATCCCGACCAGGAGGTAGACGAAGACGCGGGACGGGAAGGGCGGGAGCGACCTCCGGAAGGCGTAGTAGGCGACGAGGCCGAGCGAGAGGGCGAAGAAGAAGGTAAGGATGTTGACCCCGCCCTCCCTCCACCCGCCCAGAGCGATCGCCGTCCAGGCCTTGAAGAGGGGGACGTAGTCCGGGTATCGCGGCTCGTGTCCGCCCAGGAACCCGGGGTGGGCTTCCTCCAGGATCAGGGAGCGGTGCTCGTAGAAGACCTTGGCCTTGTAGTTGTAGTTCGAGACCGGGTCGTCGAATAGCGTCGGCTTGGAGGCGAGAAGGAAAAAGGACCAGGCGCCCTTCCAGACGAGAAGGGCCGCGATCAGGACCTCGGCGGCCAGCCGGACGGGCCGGGCCCGTCCGGCCGGTCCGACCGGTCGGACCCGCCCGACCCGGCCGAGCCCGCGCCATCCCCGCTTTTTCGCCAGGACTCCCGCCGCGGCCGCGGCGGCGATAAAGAAGGGCGCGAGGCTGAGCGGCGTGAAGGGGATCCGGAGAAGCCCCAGGTAGAAGAGGTAGAAGGAGAGGAGCCCGGTCCCGAAGGCAAACCCCAGCGCGAGCTTCTCGCCCCGCGGGAGCGGCCGGTCGGGCGATTCCAGGCAGGAGACGAAAACCGTCCCCGCCGCCCAGGGGAGGCCGTAGGCCACCAGTAATC
>CAZOYW010000005.1:0-40955 GCA_964584165.1 uncultured bacterium | reverse complement strand
GGGCCAGAGAGATCATTCCTCCTCCACCAGGTAGATGAAGGATTGGGGATCGGAGCGGGCGACCAGGCGGCCCTTCCGGGCGTAGACCGTCTTGCCGTCGCGGCTCAAGAGCCGTCCCGTGCCCGGTTCGAAGACGATCTGGGACGACTGGTAAACAATCCGGTAGCGGGGGACGGCGGGGCCGAAATAGGAAGCGGTGGCCTCCGTCTCCACCCAGGCGGGGCGCAGGAAATACTTCAAGCGGCAGTCGAAGGGCCAGAACGGCTCGGGAAGGAGCTTGAAGAGAGACCCCGCCGGGACATGCCGCCGGCAGAAGTCGACGAAGCGGTAAAAATCCCCCAGGGGCGGAAAGGTTTTTTTCTCCGGCGGGGGGGCGACGTAGTTGACGTAGATGTCCTCGGCCGTCCGGAACTGCGTCCAGGTCTCCCGGAGGTCGAAGGCGATCCAGAGTGCCAGGAGGGCGATCCCGAGGCGGACGACCGCGCGCGCCTTATCCTCCCGCCGGGCGCGGAGGCAGGAGATCCCCCCGGCCAGGATGGCGATCCCGGCGGCAAGGTTCAGCCAGACGGCGAAGGGCCGGTTGAAGATCGGTGGGGAGGCGAGGAAGTTGATCGTTCCCAGGGTGAGCCCCCTCGGCTGGACGAACTCACCCCACTGCTCGGAGAGATATTCGCCGAGGCCGAAGGGCCCGATCTCGATCGAGTCGATCTCGATCCAGCCGGGCTGGCCGCTGAAGACCAAGGCCAGGCGGGGGATCTCCCCCCGCCAGCGGCGGGACCGCGAGAGGTCGACCCAGCGGGTGTGCAGGTTGGCGTCCGGAGAAGGCGGGACGGAGAGGCGGGCGATCTCGCCCGGGACGTCCCGGGTCTCCCAGAGCACCTGGAGGTAGCGGGGGGACGAGGTCTTGAAGCGTATCTTGAGGTAGCGGTTCTCCTCCGGATGAAAGGAGAGGCCGGAGGGGAAGAGGAGCTGGATCTGCTCTCCCCCCAGGATCCGGAGGCGCCCGGCGCGGATCCCGCTCGTCTGGATCCCCTCTCCCGTCCAGCCCGCCGCCGCGCCCGGGCTGGAGAAATCCCAGGCCAACCTTTTCTCGCCGGCGGCTTGCGCCGCCGGCGAGAAAAGGAGGATCGAGAGCAGAAGGATTATTTTCCTGGGCATCGCGGCAGATGGACTCAATGGACGATATGGACGGTATCATCGATATGGACTACATGGACTCCACATTATTTCCTTCAGTCTTCAGCCTTTATCTCCAGAACATTCTTCTCCTCGCCGATCCATCCCCTCCGGACCTGCCACTGGAGGCCTTGGGGAGTCATCACGGGCTGCCGGAGCTCGAGGGCCAGCCTTAAGTCGTACCTCCCCCGGGGAAGGTCCTTCGGGATGAGGATCCGCCCCCGGACGCGGTAGGTCTTGCCCGCTTCCCAGCGGCTGGGGGGGAGTATCCGAGCGGGCGCGAAGAGGGGTTGCTCGAGGACCGCCTCGCCTTCGCGGAAGAGCAAGGGATTGACGATGAACTCGCCAGGGACGGGTCTGGCTGCCCGGAACCAGCAGGAGAGATCGAGGAGGCGATGGCCCCGCCACTCGGGCTCGGCGGCGGAGTGGCCAAGGAAGACGAGCCCGGGGGCGACTTCCCGCCCGGCGGGAAAAGCCGGAGAGGCCTGCGCGACCTCTTCCACCGGGGGGTATGCCCCCGGCGCGCGCTTCCGGAAGAGGACAAGATCGTTGATGTATTCCTCCGCGCCCCACTCCCCCGCGCTCAGGAATTCGCGGATCACGCGGTCTCCGCCCGGCGAGTAGAAGTCGTAGAAGGTGAGCCAGTCGTTGAAGTCGACCAAGGCGTATTCGGCGCCGGATTGGATCTGGGGGACGAGCGGCTGGAAGTCGGGATGGGTGGGCGAGGCGTAGATGTGGTAGAAGAAGTAAAATCGCTCCCGCATCGAGAGCTTGGGCGTGAAAGCGAAAGTGGCGACGACCGGAGCGCCTCCCGGCACCATCTCGACCAGGGACTGGCGGACTCTATCCTCCTCGGTCATCCTCCAGAGGCGCACCCCATCCGGGAGGTGGATCAGCGGGCCGAACCAGGCGGTCCCGACGATCGCGGCCAGCCCGATCCAGCCCGCCAGGACCCATCGCTTCTTCTCCCCCCTCCCCCATCTCCAGGCGAGGAGATTTTCCGCCCCCCGGATCGCGGCGATGAAGACGAAGGGCGTGACCAGGGAGGAATACTGGTAGCGGATGGAGAAGTGCGTGAAGCGGGAGGAGAGGAGAGACTCGAGCAGGGCGACGAAGAGCAGGAGCAGGGCGGAGGGCGAGAGCAGCGGGAGGAAACCGACGGGGAGAAGCAGGTTGAAGAGGTAGGCGGCTTTGGCATCCTTGTAGGGAAGGTTCTTTATCACCGCCAGGGGATGGCAGGCGAGGTTCTCCCCCATCTCGGGGAGGGACTTCCCCAGCCAGCCGTAGAAGGAGCCGGCGAAAAGATCGGCGCTCGTCGCCGCGCCGGGCTCCTGGAAGAGGCGGGGAAGGAAGCGGGTCACGGCCAGGAACCAGGCGACGGCGAGGAGAACGACGGCGGCGGCTCGGAGGAGGTTCTTCGGGCGTCGGTCCCTTCCGCCGGTCAGGGCGGTGAGAGCCATGAACAGGCCGAGACCGACAACGGGGAAGGCGGCGTCTTCCCGGCAGGACAGGGAGAGGAGGATGAAGATCCAGAACGGGACCCACCTTTTTTCTTCGAAGAAGAAAAAAGAGAAGAGAAGCAGCGGCGTGGCGAAGGTGATCGGGTGGAACTCGAAGAGGTTGGCGTAGTTCATCGCCGGGAAGACGAGGTAGGAGAAGGCGAAGAGGAGGCTCCAGGCGGGCGGGAAGCGGCGGCGGGCGATGAGGTAGACGGGCCAGGCGCCGCTTCCCAGGAAGAGGGCCTGGAGGAAGAGGAGGATCGGGGGGTTCCGGAACAGGGCATAGACCGGCAGGAGGGGGAGGATGATGATCCAGCTGTGACCGTTGAAGAGGGCGGCCTCCCCCTGCCCCGGGGCGGCGAATACTCCGCGCGAGGCGGACCAGAAGGTCTGGTGAATCGTCGCCAGGTCCATGTCCCCGAACGAGAAAGAGCGATACTTGAGATGGGAAACGCCGTAAAAGACGGCGACATAGGCCAGGATCATGCAGACCAGAAGCGCTGGAGCCGGGAGATTTCTTCTGGCCGGGGAGATTGCCCGCCCCCCGGGTGGCCGCTCTTTAGGCGATCCGGGCTTTTTCATCTATTTCACCGCCTCGACCATGGCGAATGAACCGAACTTTCTTTTCAGCGGAGGGAACACCTGGAGAAGGTGGTAAAACCAGAAATAAAACCTGTTCTCTTTGAGTCCCCCATAATTCTCGATCGAGATTCGAACGTTCCGGAAAGCGGAAAAGAGACCGCGGAGGTCGTCTGGGGAGTAAAGCTTCGACAGGGGGGTCTGATCGTAGGCCCGGGAAACGTATCTCTCTCGGTCTTGTTCAACGCCGAATAGTTTCAGAAGGTCGAACTTGAGAGAGATCAGGCGGTAAGCCAGGCCCTGATGATAGAGCATAACCAGACACCGCCCATTCGGCTTCAGGATGCGGTGCAATTCCCCGATCGCGCGGCGGGTATCCGGCGTGTGATGCAGCGCCCCGAACGAGTAAGCGGCGTCGAAGCTTTCTGTCCGGAAAGGCAGGGCTTCGCCGTCTGCGGCCAAAGCCCGGCCGGGCAGCTGCAAGGAGACGAACCCCGTTTGCGCGATCCGGGCGTTGGAGGGAGAGAGATCGGCGCCCGCCACCCACATCCCGCTCCGGGCCAGATGGCGCAAGTCGCCCCCCAGGCCGAAACCGACTTCGAGAAGTTTCCCACCCCCGCGGGCGAGGCGAGCCAGGTAGGGGGGAAGATACGATTCGTATTCATACCTTTTACCGTCGGCCGAGAGATAGAAATCCCGACTGCCGGCTGGAGCTCCGGCTTGACCTTCCTCCAGGTAGGGAACTTGGGCCGACCAGAAAGCCTGGATCTTCCCTTTTAGGGCGGCCGTCATCCGTTCCCTCGCTGCCTCCCTGGTCTGGAACTCAGGCGGTGGCGCCAGGGGCCAGCTTCCTCGCCGCGATGCGCCCGCCCTGCGCAAATGTCTTCTTGCCGAAGCGGTAGAGTGCGCCGTTGCCCATGTCCAAGAAAACACTGATCAGCATCTGGCTGCGGGGGAGCGAGAAGGCGGAGATTCTTTGCTGACACCCGCTGAGCTTCTCCTTCCCGGAAAAAACGCGCAAACCGTAGAGAAGTTTCCGGATTGAACAGGAGGGAAAGGTTTCAACCTCGGCTATCTCGCACCCGTTCCTGAGCCAGGAGAGAACCGAGGCTAAGGTCAGAACGTGGGGATGAAACTCGCAGAGGTGCCGGCGGTAGCCCAGAGCGACCACTAGGCGCGCGAGCGGAGAGGTGTTTGTGACGTCGAGATGGAGCCATCCTCCGGGCTTGAGGACCCGTAGCATCTGCCGCACAGCGACCTGGGGGTTGGACATGTGGTCGAGGGCGTTCATGCAGAACACGACGTCGAAGGCAGCGTCTTCATAGGGCAGGGATTCGGCGCAAAAATGATCGTACTGAATCCATTCCTTGCGGGGGTAAAGGACGGCGAAATCCCGGTTGAGCGGGTCGGTGGCGACCATGCGTTTAGTTCGGGGCAGGGCGTGAAGGATAGGGACGCCCCCGCAAGCCACGTCCAGGACGGCCTCGGCGCGGCTCAAGCTCCGGAGGATCAGGGGCGCTTTTCGGAGGAGCTCCGACCAATGTTCAATGAAATAACTTTCCGGCTGGTTGCTCTCCAGCCAAATCTTTCTTTCCTTCTCCTGGGCGTCCTTCCAGACGGAATGGATGTCCGGCGTCTCGTTCATAGCGCGGCCGCAATCCCCGCCCGATTCCCAATCGCGCCCGTTTGACCGTTCGCAGCGCTCGCTTCCATCAGATGCCGCGGGCCTTGGGGAAACGGGGAGGAATCGAGGCAGAATGAGTATTGCATAGCCACCCCCAGGGGGCAAGCAAACGGTTGGCGCACCCAGTGGGGGCCCGGAAAGACGGGGGCGGCCGCGGAGGGCCGCCCCCGTCCCAGAGAGCGAATGGCAATCTGATCAGCGCACGACCGGGAGATCTCCGGACGAGCCGAAGTAGAAGCGGGTCCAGAGGCGCACCGTCCACATCCCGGTGGTTTGCCGGAAGACGGCGGCCGTATCCGGGCCGATCTGGAAGGGCGCCGCGATCGGCGTGTCCGCCAGCGATCTCATCCATCGAACCGTCGAGGGCGCCGGACACGATGGCGTCCTTTTAATTGAAATATCCGCTCCAGTCGCCCAGACGGCGGCGGAAGACGAAATCCCAGAAGAGAAGGAGTTTCTCGGAGCGCTTGAGCATGTGGGCGACCACGGCGCGGTCGGGGACGCGGCGGATTCCCTGAACCCTTCTCCTCAACTCCCGCGTCGCCCGGAGACGGGAGGCGTTCCAGACGATCGCCCGCCATCCCGCGCGGGACATCGCCCACTTCCCGAGCAGGAGGAAGAAGAGCATCTCGCCCAGGAGGAGGATGCCGTAAAGGGGGAGGATGAAGGAAAGGTAGCCGGCGGAGTAGTTCTTGAGAAGCGTGCGCAGGGTGTTGCGTTCGGAGATGAAGCGCTTCTGGGGGCGGTTGTGGCTCTTCGAGAGGGTGGCGGAGACGCGGTGGTAGAGGAAGGCCTTAGGCTCGACCATGACCTTGAACCCGGCGAGCCTCACCCGCCAGGAGAGGTCGATGTCGTCGGCCAGCGTCAGGTAGTCGGGGTCGAAGCCGCCCGTGATCTCGAGGACGCTCCGGCGGATGAACATCGCCCCCCCGAAAGAGAAGAATACCTCGCGGAAGGAGTCGAATTGGCCGCCGTCCGGCTGGTTGATCCCCCGGGCGTCGGGGAAACCGAAGACGTCGAGGTTCGCCCCCACGCTGTCTATCTCCCGGACCAGCTTCCCCTCCCTGATGCGGAGCATCTTCACCGTGCAGATGCCGATCGCCTCGTCCTCCTCGCCGCGGCGGACCAGGTGCCGCAGGATGTCGCGGTCGAACTCCATGTCGTTAGAGACCCAGAAGATATACTTGCCGCGGGAGACGGGGATGGCGACGTTCGACCCCTCGGCCGTCCCCAGGTTGATCGGGTTCACGATGACCCGGATCGACGGATACGTGGTGCGGAGGTAGGTGACCGTCCCGTCGGTCGATCCGTTGTCGACTACGATCACTTCGAAGGCGGGGTAGTCGAGGGCGAGAAGCGAGGGGAGATGGGCGCGCAGGAGCGCCTCCCCGTTCCAGGTGACGAGGACGACAGAGACGAGGGGATGATTATTCGAGTCTGTTTGCACGAGTTATTTGCCTTCGTCTGTTCGAAAGCCGAGCCGTTTCAGTGTCTCCGTCCAGGCCTGCCCCAGGACGATCTCCGAGGAGCAGGTCCGGGCGAAGGCCAGGGCGCCTTCCCGGCGCTCCCGCCAGAAGGCCTCGTCGCCGAGGAGGCGGACCGCCGCCGCCGCGAGCGCCTCGGGAGAGTAATCGGTCGCCAGGCCGGCATGGAGCTTCTCGATCTCGGCGGCGACCGGGGTGCCCCGGGTGACGACGGAGGGGACACCGGCGAAGGCATAGAACTTGGGCTTGCCCGGGTCGGCGTAGAGGGCGTTGTCCTCCTCGTCCCCCGTCCAGAGGGCGAGCCCCGCCCCCGTCCGGGAGATGATCCGGAAGACCTCTTCCTCCCGGGGGACGAAGCCGTGGAAGACGAAGCGTCCGGATTCGGGAGAGCCCGCGGCCATCCTTCTCACCTCGTCGGCATAGACCCCCGAGCCGACCACTTCGATCTTCAAGCCCGGAAGCCAGCGGGCGATCCGGGGGGCGGCCTCGATCAGGACCGGCCAGCCCTGGTTCGGGGTAAGCGTCCCGACGAAACCCAGAGACTGGCGGTTCACCTCCCCCTCCGGCGCGGGGGCGAGGAGGCGGGCGGCGTAGCAGAGGGGGACCTCGATCCAGGGATAGGCATCCGCCTTGAGCTTAGCGAAACGCTCTCTCCCCTCGGCGATCCGGGCGGTGATGTGCCAGGTGAGGTCGGAGTATCGGGCGCAGGCCCGGTCGAGCCAGCGGAAGGCGGCGACGATCACGGTGTTCATCCCGAACCGCTTCGGCGGACGGTAATAGTCGATGGAGTAGTAGACGGTCCGCCGGACGATGCCGAATTTCTTCAAGAGGAGACCGAGCCCGGCCGAGAAGCAGGAGACGCCGATGAAGACGTCGAAGGTCCGCCGGAAGGCGAAGGCGGCCTTGAGGATGGCGAAGAAGTAGCCGAGGAATACGAAGGAGAGGAAGAACTGGGAAAACCGGCGCTTCTTCCGAAAATGGAGGTTGCCGAGTGGCTTTTCCCAAAGGCGACGGCCGCTTTCGTAATAACGCCGAGCGGCCGTCCCGGGGCGGGCGTAGGGGTTGGCGATCGCGATCACGCCCAGCGCCCCTACCCTTTCGCGCAGGTATTCCTCGATCGTCTCGGTCCGGCTGGTCAGTCCCTGGCCGGAGACGAGGACTAAGAGGGGGCGGGAACTGGGCGTAGGGTTCGGCATGGGCGGAGGGGGATTTTACTACGCGCAGCGGGGAAATACACCACTGAAGGACGATCGTCCCTTGCGCGCTGGGCGCGCAAGGGACTAGGACGATGGACAACCGCTCCCCCGCGCTTTGCTCGGGGTCGCTAGGACGAAAGGATAATGCCGGATCGGTCAGATCGGTCGAATCCGACCGATCCGTCCGATCAGGCGCTACCGCCCCGTCCCCAGGGGGATATACTCGATCCCCGAGAGGTCCTTTCCCTCCAGGACCCGCCAGCAGTCGATGATCACCGGCGTCTTCATCGCGGACTTGAGCGCCACCGGGTCGATCTCGCGGAACTCCTTCCAGGGGGTCGTGATCAGGCAGAGGGAGGCGCCCCGGAGGCAGTCGAGAAGGGACTGGGCGTATTCGAAGGCCTTCCCCTCCTCCGCCCGCGCGCTCTCCAGGGCCTGGGGGTCGTAGACGGAGACGCTTAAGCCCGCGCGCTTAAGCCGCCGGGCGATCTCCACCGCCTGCGACTCCTCGATGATCGGCGTCTCCGGCTTGTAGGAGAGGCCGAGGACGGCCGCCTTCGCCCCCTTCTTGGCCCGCTCGAGGGCGAGGTCCACGATCCGCGCGGCCTGCTCCTCGTTGATCGAGTCGACGAGCTCCGAGAGGCGCGCCCGCGTCCCCGCCAAGCGGGCGAAGGCGGAGAAGGCGCGGTTGTCGCGGGGGAAGCAGGGGCCGCCGAAACCCAGGCCGGAACGGAAGTATTTGCGCCCGATCCGCGTGTCCAGGCCGATCGCCGCGAGGATCCGGTTCGCGTCCGCTCCCGGGACGGATTCGCAGATGGAGCCCAGCGCATTGGCGAAGCTGATCTTCAGGGTGACGTAGCAGTTGAGGCAGATCTTGGCGATCTCGGCCTCGATCGGCGCGAGGCGGGCGAAGGCGGGGTCGTTCCGGCAGACCCGGCCGTAGATCTCCTCGAGGATCTCGCCGTCCCGCTTCGAGCACTCTCCGATCAGGAGGAAATCGGGGTTCTGGAAGTCGCGGATGACCGATCCCAGGGCGATGAACTCGGGGTTATAGGCGAGCCCGAAGCCGACGCCGCACTTCTTCCCCGTGAGCTTCTCGAGCAGGGGCCGCGCCCAGCCGTCGGTCGTCCCCGGCATCACGGTGGAGGTGATCACGATCAGGTGGTAGGAGGTCTTGGACTTGAGGGGGCGGGCGATCGCCCGGAGCGCCGCCTCCACCTGCGCGTTGGAGAAGGCGCCGCTCTTCTGGCTCGGCGTGGAGACGATGATGAAGGTGGCGTCGGTGTTGAGGACCGCCTCTTCGTAATCAGTCGTGGCCTTAAGGCGGGAGCGCACCTTCCGGAGGAGATCGCTCAATCCCGTCTCCCGGACCGGGTTCTCCCCGGCGTTGATCATCTTCACCCGCTTGGGGTCGATCTCCACCCCCCAGACCCGGTAGCCGCCGTCGGCGAAGCAGGCGGCCGAGCAGAGGCCGAGCTTGCCCAGGCCGACGACGGAGATGGCGCGGATGGAGGCGGACATGGAAGTTTGTTTATAGGTCCTATAGGACCTATAGGTCTTATAGGACCTATCGTCAGCGGCTAGCGTTCGGTGAGTTTCTTCTCGAACCCCTTCTTCACCGCCGCCCGCTCATGGGTGGCGACATACCAGTCGTAGGTCCGCCGGAGCCCTTCCCGGAAGAGGACGCGGGGCTCCCATCCCAGGAGCTTCTTGGCCAGCGAGTTGTCGGCCACCCGGTTGAGCGGACCGGTGGGCATGTTCTTCTGGAAGGCGATCTTCGCCGAGTGGCCGGAAAGGCCCATGACCATCTTCACCGCGTCGATCACGCGGATCCGCTCCATCGTCCCCAGGTTGACCGCGGTCCCGTCGCAGATCTTCTCCGCGGCCAGGATCGTCCCCCGGACGATGTCCTCGATGAAGGTCCAGTTCCTCACCTGGGTGCCGTCCCCCCAGACCAGGAAGGGGTCCTGGCGGATGAAGGCGCGGGCGATCATCGCGATCACGGCGTGATTCTCCACCCCCCGGGGGCCGTAGACGGTGAAGAAGCGGCAGGAGGCGGTCTTCATCCCGTACTCCTGGTGGAAGGCCTTCAGGGCGAGTTCCCCCATCAGCTTGGCCCAGCCGTAGATATTGTCGGAGTCGTAGGGGGGCTTGACCAGGTCCTCGGTCAGGTAGATCTCCTTGGTCGTGTCGGACTGGAGAAAATTCGGATAGACGCAGCCCGAGGAGGCGAAGACGATCCTCTCCGCGCCGGCCCGGTAGGCCTCCCAGAAGACCAGCCCGTCGAGGAAGAGGTTGGTGGCGGGCTCGGCCTGGTGGAGGTCGACGTAGCCCCTCCCGCCGTGGGCGGCGGCGAGGTGGAAGACGGTGTCGATCCCCCGCATCGCCTTCCGGGCCACACCCGGCTCGCGCAGATCGGCCTTCCTGAACTCGATTCTTTTTTTTCGGACGTGGTCGCGGATATTCTCGATCTTCCCGCTCGTCAGGTCGTCCGCCACCCGGACGTGAGCCCCCCGAGCGAGGAGAGCGTCCACCAAGTGACTTCCGATGAAGGAGGCGCCGCCGGTGACCAGAACCTTCTGTTTCTTCCAATCCATAGCAGTCCCTCTTTTCTATTTTCCGTTCGCGAAGCTCTCTCTGCAATGCTGTAGGAGCGGCATTCTTGTCGCGATGCATGTCCCAAAAGAGGATCGGGCCTCCGACAAAAGCAGTCGGGGCAAGCAGGAATGTCCCTCTCACAACGGAGACAGGCGTTATCTACGGCGGTACTTTTCGATGATCTCCGCCAGCCTCCGGGCGTGGGCGTCCCAGTCGTGCTTTCTCGCCTCCTCGCGGGCCGCCCGGCCCATCGCCTCGGCGCGGGCGGGATCGGAAAGGAGCGATTTTACACGCTCGACCGTCTCGGGCAAGCGGTTTTTCGGAGGGAAAAAACCGTGGACGCCGTCCCGGAAGAGATCGGTCACCCCGGAGCCCGCCGGGATGACGATCGGCGTTCCGCAGGCCGCCGCCTCCAGGGTCTGCATCCCGAAGGCCTCCTCGTTCAGATGGAGGTGGAGATAAGCCCGGGAGCACTGGCGGATGATCTCGTCTTCGTCGAAGGGGCCGAGGAGCTCGACCCGCCCGTTGAGGCCCCGGCGACGGAGCGAGGCCGTGAACTCGTCCTTGAGTCGGGCGGGATGCCAGAACCCGCCGACGATCAGGCGGACGGAGGGGTCGAGGGCCTCGAGGACGTCGAGGAAGGGCTCCGGGCGGTTGCCGATGTCCCAGCGGTCGTAGGTGAGCACGGCTTTTTCCCTCCGGGAAAAAGGGACATGGGAATCGGGGACGACGCAACCCGGATAGAGATTCTCCAGCGGCCGGTCGGTGACCTTCCGGAGGCGTTCGTGGTGGAGGCGTCCGGAAACGATCAGGGCCTCCGCTTCCCGGAAGGCGAAACGGTCGAGGGCGCGGGTCAGCGGTCTCAGGATCGGGAAGAGCGCCTGGAGGGGCGTTCCGGTGTAGACCTTCTCCAGCGTGTAGGGGGAGGGGTCCCACATCAGGAGGAGATAGGGGATGCCTCGGCGGGCCTTCAGGGCCCGGGCGGTGAAGGTGGAATACTGGCATTGGGCGACGATCAGGTCGTATTCCCCCTCCCCCACCAGCCGGGGGGCGAAGGGGTAGGCGAGGAGATGGTGGGAGGAGAAAAAGGAGAAGCCGGGGAACTTGAAGTCTAGCGCCCGCACCCAGGGCGGGAAGTTCTCGAAGAGGTAGCGGAGGGGGACCCCCTCGAGGTGGCGGCGGAAGACGCCGGCGTAGCGGGTCTCCGCCTCCTTGCGGACGAGGACGAGGCCGGAGGCGTCGTAGCCGAGCCGGCGGAGACCCTGGATCGGCTGACCGAGGATCTTGGGTGCGGAACCGGGGACGATTTCGTCGGCAAGGATGGCGACTTTCATAATGATTTAACCGCTTTTCACTTTCGACACCAACCTGTCGCCCAGGACCAGGTATTCCAGCCCGGAGTCGGCCAGGACCTGGAGGGCGTCCGCCGCGGTCATGACGATCGGGTAGCCGTGGAGGTTGAAGGAGGTGTTGAGCACGGCGCCGATCCCGGAGAGCTTCTCGAACTCGGAGATGATCGCGTGGTAGGGCGGGTTCCACTCCTTACGGAGCACCTGGGGGCGCAGAGTCTTGTCGTAGGGATGGATGGCGGCGGCGAGAGCGGAGCGCGCCCGCGCGGTGGTGTCGAAGGACTGGATCATGTAGGGCGCGTAGTGCCGCTTGGGATTGACGATGTAGTCGTCGGAGCGCTCCTCGAGGACGGTGGCGGCAAACGGCATCCAGAAGTCCCGCCCCTTGATCGCCTGGTTGATCCGCTCGACCACGGTCCGGTCGGAGGGGTCGGCCAGGATCGAGCGGTTCCCCAAGGCCCGGGCGCCAAACTCCATCCGCCCCCGGAGGACGGCGACGATCTTCCCCTCGGCGAGGAGGCGGGCGACCGCGGCGGCGAGCGCCGGCGGCCGCTCGACGCAATATCTCCCCGCCGGGAGGGCTGAGAGCGCCCGGTCGATCTCCGCCTCGGAGGCTTCCGGCCCCCAGTAGACGTCGGCGATCGGGGCGATCTCCCCTGCCCCGTCCCTCCGGATCCAGGCGTAGGCCGCCCCGATCGGGGTCGATTCGTCGCCCGAGCTGGGGAAGATGAAGAGCTCGTCCACCCCGTCGAGCTCCAGGATCCGCTTGTTCGCCTTGACGTTCATGAAGACCCCGCCCGCGCAGCAGACCCGCCGGATCCCGGTCGCCCGGACGCAGGAAAGCGCCCACTCCGCGATCAGGTCCTCCGTCGCCTTCTGGAAGGCCCCGGCGACGACGTCGAAGCGGATCCTCCGGAGATGCTTCTCCATCCAGGGCTCGGCCCGGTGGAGGTCGAAGGCGGAGGCGAAGGTGAGCGGGCGGGCGGGATCGATCCGGACGAGGGAGCGGACCTCCGCGTAGAGGCCGCGGAAATACTTCTCCTGGGCGTAGGGGGCGAGCCCCATGATCTTGTACTCGTGCTCGAGCGGGGTCATCCCCAGATAGCGGGTGAGGGCGCTGTAGAGGACCCCGAGCGAGGCCGACATCGGGGTGGCGGCGATCCGCTCGATCCTCTCCCCCCGGGCCACCGAGACGGTGGCGGCGTGGAAGTCCCCCTCACCGTCGAGGGTGAGGATCAGGGCGTCCCGCCCCCGGAAGGGGGAACCGAAGTAGGCGGAGTAGGCGTGGGCCTCATGGTGGTCGCAGGAGACGACCTTCTCCGGCGTCACCCCGAGGAAGCGGGCGATCTTGGCCCGCTGGCGGGAGGCGAAGCGGCGGCCGAAGGTCCGCATATAGGACCGGTAGAGCGACTCCTCCAGGCGGGCGACCGGCCGGACGCGGCCGCCGACCGCCCGCAAAAGCTCCCGGGCCAGGTAGGCCGGGGAGACGGCGCCCATCCGCTCCGGCATCAGCTGGGGGGGCAGGTAGAGGAAGTTGGTGGAGACCCGGGCGATGGAGTCGGGGGCGAGGCGATACTCCTCGAGAAAATGCCGGAGCGCGCGCTCGGGAAAGCCGGCGTAGTTCTTGATCCGGTTGAAACGCTCCTCGCTGACGCAGGCAAGGACCTTCCCGTCCCGGAGGAGGGCGGCGGTGGCGTTGTGGCCGATGGAGAGGCCGATGTAGTATTGCCCGTTCAATGCTTTCTCCGCGAGGAATGCGCTGTATGCCCACCGAGCCCCCCAGACCACAAAAGTCGAGGGGTAAAGGAGAAGATGTGGGTTTGGTAAATGGGTCAGGTTTCTAGTGCGACCGGCTCACCACCGACCCGACCCATCCACCAGTCCCACTTCCTGACCCTAACCCATCAACTTTTTTTAAGAAGATAGGACAAACCGACCCGGAAGCGAAGAAAATACATCCCCAGGGCGAGGTCCGGCCGGCGGAGGAGGCGCCGCCACTTGCCCTTTTCGACGAAGACCCCCCAGAAGCGATAGGAGAAGCCGAACTGGCGACGGATGATGGGATCTTCCTCCCCCCACTTGGAACGGTAGGCCGCAAAACCGCGGCTGTAGTAGGCCTTCTTCGCGAGGTAGCGGCGCAGGTCGAAGGCGGATTCGTCGTGGTAGAGGGGGACGGAGAGGACCCCGGTCGGCCCCGCCAAGGCGATTTTCCGGTCGAAGTCCCAGTCCTCGGGGCCGTTCAGGGATTCGTCGAAGAGGCCCACAGCGAGCGCGGTCTCGCGACGGACGCAGCGGACGGCGTCGATGCAGGTCCCGGTGTAGAACCCGCGCTCGAATCCGCGCACTTCGGACCACCAGGACCGCCCGATCACGATCTCCGGGACGTAGATCCCCGCCCACCCCCCGCGGTCCCCCTCCCGGACGCACGCCTCGGCCACCCGCTCGGAGAGCCGCATGTCGGCGTCGAGGTAGAGGACATATCTCCCTCGGGCGAGGGAGATCCCGAGGTTGCGTTGGGCGCTTCGCTCCGGCCCCCGTTCCCGGACCAGGGGGGTGAATTGCCGCGCGATCTCCCGGGTGGCGTCGGTGGACGCGTTGTCGACCACGATCGTCTCGATCCGCTCCGCGGGCAGGGTCTGCCGGCGGACGGATTCCAGGCAGGCGGCGAGGTTCTTCTCCTCGTTGCGGGTGGTGACGACGACGGAGAGATCGGGCGCGGCCATGGCGGTTAACCCGGCTTAGTCGTGAAAACCAACGGCTTCCACGAATAAGCCGGGTTAAAATTGCGGCAGACAGAGATTTATGAATAGGCCCTGCATTTCGGCGAAGAGCTGGGGTTTGCGCACTCTCGATCGCTCCTCTCGGCTAAGGCTGGTCCGACCGGTCGGACTGCGGCAGCTTCAGCATGGCCAGGGAAGCCCCGAAGGTTAGCACCGCGAAGGCGGCGACGATCCTCACCACCGCCGCCAGCGAGGGGTGGTGGAACCAGACCGCCGCCGCCTCGGCGGCGGCGAGAAGGAGGACGGGGACGGCTACCGCCGTCCGCCGGACGGCCAGGTGGTACATCAGGGTGATGCTGGCGAGGGAGTAGAAGCTCATGGCCAGGGCGAAGAGGCCGACCAGGGGAAGGGAGCGCGGCGGCGCCCGCCCGGACAGGACGGTCATCGTCGCCGCCGGGAAGAGGGCGCAGGCGGCGGTGCAGACGGAGCAGATCGCGCCCGCGATCAGGAGCCCCTTGCGGAGGAGATGGGCGGAGGGCTCCCGCCGGGCGCGGGCGGAGGTGGCCTTGGGGAAGACCACAGTCGAGATCGCTCCCGGGAGGAAGAGGATGATCATCCCGACCATCTGGGCGAGCGAGTAGCAGCCCGCCTCCTCGGGCGTGAAGAAGCGCTTGACCAGGAAGACGTCGAGCGAGGTCAGCGCCCAGAAGGAGCCGAGGACGACGCTGGTGGGGACGCAGTATTTCAGGACCGGGACAAGGCTCTCCTCCGGCGCGGAAGCGGGGGCGGGCGGCCAGCGGGCGGCCCGGCGCGCCATGACGATCGCGGCGGCGGCGAGGATGAGGAGAGCGCCGGCGACGAAGCCGGAGAGGGCGCCGAAGATCCCCGCCCCGGCCAGGACCAGGGCCGTCCCCAGGACCAGCTTGGAAAGCGGCGCGACGGCGGCGATGGCCGAGAGGGCGACGAACTGCTGGGTCCCCTGGAGGACGCCGGAGGGCACGGCGGCGGCGATGGAAAGAGCGAGGAGGAGGCCCACCACCGACACGTAGCCGGCCTTCTCCAGGCGGAAGAAGGCGGAGAGCGGCGCGGAGGCGGCCCAGAAGAGGATGAGGATCAGAGCGGCGAAGAGGAGGAGGCGGGACTGGGAGCGGCGGATCAAGGAGCGGGCACCCCCATAGTCTTTAAGGCTCACCCGCTCGGCGATGAAGCGGGTGAAGGCGGGCTGGAAGGGAGAGAGAAACTGGACCGCCACGGCTAAAAAGGAGATGAGGGCGTTGAAGGCGCCGTACTCCTCCACCGAGAGGAGGCGGGCCATGGCCAGGCGGTAGAGGAGGTTGAAGGCGTCGCCGAGCTTGGTCCCGGCCAGCGTGATCGCGGAGTGAAGGAGGAAGTTATCCCGGTTCCATTTCGATAATTTGCGCCGCAAATTATTGAGGGCAGGATGATCCGTCATGGGACGGGGCGACTATTTCCGGAAATCCCGGATGTGGGAGACGACCTTGCCCGCGGCGCGCAGGAAGTAGCGGACGTCGTCCGGGCCGCGGATGGAGAGCCCCTTGCGGAGGAGGAAGAGGGGGTGGAAGGCGGTGCCGTAGAGGCGGCGGACCAGCTTACGGAGCTCGTCGGCCGGGAAAGGAACCTTGAGGACCGGGCGGGTCATATCGAAGTCCGACCAGTCCTCGCTCAAGAGCCAGCCGTTCTCCCGCGCTTCCCGGTAGAGGTCCGTTCCCGGGTAGGGGACGACCAGGGAGGCCTGGAGGGTGTAGGCCGAGCCGGATTTGAGGAGGTAGCGGCCGAGCTCGAGAGTTCTCGAGGCCTGCTCGTAGGACTCCCAAGGATAGCCGAGCATCAGGGTGATGTGGGGGTAGAGGCCCTCCGCCCGGGCCATCTGGCAGGACTCGATGATCTCGCCGATCTTCAGGTTCTTGTGCAGGCGGTCGAGCGTCTCCTGGTTCCCGCTCTCCACCCCGAAGAGGAGGAGGCGGAAGCCGGCCTTCTTCATCAGCCGGTAATCCTCCTGGGTGGCCGCCCCGAAGCGGAAGTTGCAGTCGAAGACCAGCTTTCGGTGATAGCCGCGCTCGATCATCCCCCGGCAGAACTGGCGAAGCCAGCGCCCGGCGGCGAAGGTCCCCGCGTCGTCCATGATCTCCCGGACCGGGAGGGCCTCCGCGATCCGGCCGACCTCGTCGAGGACGTTCTCGACCGAGCGGACGCGGTATTTCGGGTAAAGCGTCCGCCAGGAGCAGAAGGTGCAGGCCCCCCACCAGCAGTCCCGACCGCTCATCAGGTAGGTCCCCGGGCGGCGTTTGAAGTTGCCATTCTTCCAGGCGTAGAGGTCCCAGCGGCTGAGCTCTCGGTCGATGAAGGGAGCGGAGTCGAGATCGTGGTCGAGGCGGAAGGGCCCGGTGCTGCGGACGGCGTCTCCTTCCCGGTACCAGATGCCCGGCTCCAGCAGGGGATGGAGGGTAGAGGGTGGAGGATGGAGACCGGACGGCTTGGCCTGGCTCAACGCGCGGCAGAGGCTCGAGAGCAGGAAGTCGTAGTCGCCGCCGGCGATGACGAAGTCGACCGGGGACTCGCGGAAGGACTCCTCGGGCAGGGCGGTGACGTGGTCTCCGACCAATACGGTGACCGGCCGCCAGGCGGGGGTGGCGAGGGATTGGATCTCCCGGATGAACCTCCAGTGCTCCTTGATCACGGGGGTTTTGGTCTCGAAGACGATCAGGTCCGCTTCCTCGCGGACCAGGAAGCGGCGGTACGCCTCGGCGTCCATCCCCTGGGCCAGGGCGTCGTTCCAGAGGACGAGGTGGCCGTCCCGCCGGAGCATGGTGGCGGCGGTCGCCGGGACCACCGGGTAGACGAAGGTCGGCTCGGAAAAATACTGGAACTGGCGGTTCTGGCCGAGGGTCGGGTGGCCCTTGGCCGTGTCGAAGGGAGGATAGGAAATGATGATTTTCATAGGCAAACGAAATAATCAAGTAACAAACGGCGCGTCGGCCAAACCCCATGGCGACTATTGTGATTTGGTCGGTTTGTAATTTGTTTGGAATTTGTTGTTTGTGTTTTGTGATTTTAAGTTTTCTTCCGGCAGACTCTTCGCCAGTAATCCCCTCGCGAACTGGATCCCGTAAACGAAATGCGTGGCGATTATACCACCAAATACCGCGGGCGCGGTCTTTGGGGAAAACCCCCGAAGAGAGGTAAGCAGAGCCAGAAGAAGATAGAGGACAACCGGGGCCGCATAAAAAAGAAATCCTCCCGGGATCAGGGAGAGCGGGAGCCAGCCGAGGAGGAGGAAAGCGGCGAGAAGGGTGGGGGCGAAGTAGATCGCCCTTAAGCTCGTCTCCGGGAAGCGCTTGGCGAAGTAGCCGCGGTGGAGGCCGTAGTTGCCGATCTGGCGGAGGTGGGCGGCGAAGAGGGGGCGGCGGTGGTGGCGGACGACGGCGTCCGGGTCGTAGACGATCCTTTTGCCGAGCCGCTTGGTCAGCTTCAGGCAGAGGAAAGTGTCCTCGCCCGGCCAGTAGGGGGTCTGGAATCCGCCGGCGGCGAGGAAGTCGGACCGGCGGACCAGGAGGTTGGCGGTCGGATAGTCGTCGACCTCCTTGAAGGTCTTGGGGATGAAACGATAGGTCTCCCGGCCCCCCACCAGCAGGCAGGAGAGAACCCGTCCCCCCGCCTGCTGGAGAGGGGGGTCTTTCTCCGGCGTGACGGCCGGTCCTCCGACGCCGGCCACGGAGGGGTCGGCGAAGTGGCGGACGGCGGTGAGCAGCCAGTCCGGCTCCGGATAGGCGTCGTCGTCGAGAAAGGCGACAATCTCCCCCGCGGACAGCTCGACGCCTCTGTCCCGCTTCCGGGGCGGCCCGACCTCTCCGGTGGGGATGACCTTGACCCGGGGGAGGCCGATCTCGAACGGACGGTCGGGGAGGACGATCGTCTCGAAGTCCGGGTAATCCAGGCGCGCGATGTGGTCGAGCGCCTCCCGGAGATAGGGGCCGTCGGCGGCGCAGGCGATGACGATCGAGACCCGGGGGGAGCGCTCCCAGGGCTTGACCGGCCGGTCGTAGTAGCGCAAGACCCGCCGGCGGTAGAAGACGGCCAGGGTGTCGTTCAGGATCGTCCGGATCGAACCCAAGCCGATCCGCCCGAACTTGCCGCGGTACTCCACCACCACCGGAGCCTCCGCGATCGCGAAGCCGAGGCTGTGGGCGTTGACCAGGATCTCCAGGTCGAAGGCGTATTGCTTGACCAGGATGCGGGGGAAGGTGGCCTCCAGGACCTCCCTCCGGAAGAGCTTGATCCCGGTCTGGGTGTCGCGCAGGGGGAGGCCGAAGAGGGCCTTGACCAGGAAAAAGTATCCGGCCGAGATGATCCGGCGCGAGAGCGGGTAGCTCAGCGTGGAATCCGGGTGGCGCTTGGAGCCGATGACCACGTCGGCCGCGGTTTCCTTCTGGACCCGGAGGAGGCTCAAGAACTGGCGGGGATGGATGTCGAGGTCGGAGTCGAGGAAGAAGACCCACCTCCCCCGGGACCTGGCGAACCCCTTCCGCAGGGCCCAGCCCTTGCCCCGGTTTTCGGGAAGGAAGACCGGGAGGATCCGCCCGTTCTCGCGGGCCGCCCGCTCGATCTCGGAGCGGGTATCGTCCGACGAACCGTCGTCGATGGCCACGATCTCGTAGTCCGGGTGGATCTTTCCGACGACCTTCGCGGTCTCGCGAAGGTTTTGGTAGATGTGCCGCCCTTCGTTGAAGGCGGGCATGAGGACGGAGACGGGGCCGGACAGGTCCGACCGGTCGGACAAGTCGGACCGGTCCGACGGGTCGGACCCCTCCGACCGGTCGGACTGGAGCCGCCGGACGCCGTAGATGAGGTAGCCGATCCCCGAGGCGATCGTGAAGGCCGCGGTGGCGGCCAGGGCCGGGGCCGGACGGGGAAGGCCGAGGAGGACCCAGATCACCAGCGCCATCTGGAGAACGGCGGTGGTCTTGCCGAGCGCGTTGGGGACGGCTTCCAGGGAGCCCTTTCTCCACTTGATCAGGAGGGCGCCGAGGAGGATGAGGAGGTCGCGGGAGAGGACCAGGAGGGCGAACCAGGGCGGGAAACGGTAGAGGCCGTCGATCCCCAAGGCGATCAGGACGATGGCCGCGTTCAGGAATACCTTGTCGGCGAGCGGGTCGAGGATCGCTCCCAGGCGGGTCCGCCGGTTGAGGCGGCGGGCCAGAAAACCGTCCAGGCCGTCGCTGAAGGCCGCCAGGGCGAAGACGGCGAGGGAAAGCCAGTAGTCGCGGGAAGCGCCATGGGCTCCGAAGCGGAGGAGGAACCAGGCGAAGAGGGCGGCGAAGACGAAGCGCAGGAGCGTGATGGCGGTCGGAGCGTTCAGGGGGAGGACAGATTATGGATTATAACTGACCGGGCGCGGGGCTCTGGGAAGCCTCTGGCCGCAGGGCGACCAGGGCGCGGTCGATCCGGGCGAGGACCTCCTCCCGCCCCAGGACCTCCATGATCTCGAAGACGCCCGGGCTTTCTCCCCGGCCGGCGAGGGCGACCCGGAGCGGCCCCATGACCGCTCCGCCTTTCAGTTTGAGCTCGTCCATCAGGGCCCGGACGGGCGCCTCCATCGCGGCGGAGCGGAAGGGCTCCACCCGGGCGAGGATCTCCCTCTCCCGGGCCAGGAGGGCCGCCGTCCCCGGCGGCTTCCAGAACTTCTCCACGGCCTCCGGACGATACTCCCGGGGACGCCGGAAGAAATAATCCCCCTGACCGACGATGTCCGCGACCGTCTTCAGCCTCTGGCCCAGGAGAAGGAAGACCCGCTGGAGGAGTTCGTCGGGAACCGGGCCGATCCCCGCCCGGTCGAGGTGCGGGCGGGCGAGGGCGGCGAACTCGGCAGGGGAAAGGCGGGGCAGGTACTG
This sequence comes from uncultured bacterium, assembly GCA_964584165.1. Classification (GTDB taxonomy): domain Bacteria; phylum Auribacterota; class Erginobacteria; order Erginobacterales; family CAZKCI01; genus CAZKCI01. Next base: position 20,761 of record CAZOYW010000005.1, on the reverse strand, counting down.
GCCGTTCAGCCAGGAGAGCTTCTGGTAGTCGAAGACGGCGGCGGATTTGTTCACCCGCTCGAGCGAGAAGGCCGCGACCAGTTCGCTGGCGGCGAAGATCTCCCGATCGTCGCCGGGGGCCCAGCCGAGAAGCGCTAGGTAGTTCAGCAGGGCCGGGGCGAGGTAGCCCGCGTCCCGGAAGGCGGAGAGGGAGGTGGCCCCGTGCCGCTTGGAGAGGGGAGCCTTGTCCGCGCCCAGGATGAGGGGGAGATGGGCGAAGGCGGGCAGAGGCCAGCCCAAGGCCCGGTAGAGGAGGATCTGCTTCGGTGTGTTGGGGATGTGGTCCTCCCCCCGGATGACGTGGCTGATCCCCATCTCGTGGTCGTCGACGACGCAGGCGAAGTTGTAGGTGGGGGTCCCGTCGGACTTGAGGAGCACGATGTCCTTGATCTCCTCCGAGGAGATGGCGATCTCGCCCCGGATCAGGTCGGAGAAGCGGGTCGTCCCCTCCCCCACCCGGAAGATGACCGCTTCCCCCGCCCCCTCCGCCGCCGGCGCGGCGTAGGCCGCGCCCGAGGCGAGGAGCGCCCGGGCGTGGGCGCGGTAGATCTCGAAGCGCTCGGACTGGAGGAAGGGCCCCTCGTCCCAGTCAAGCCCGAGCCAGCGGAGCTCGCTCAGGATGACCTCGATCAACTCGGGCTGGTTGCGCTTGAGGTCGCTGTCTTCGATCCGGAGGACGAAGGCGCCGCCCTGGCGGCGGGCGAAGAGCCAGTTAAAAAGGGCGGTCCGCGCCCCCCCGACGTGAAGGTAGCCGGTGGGGCTGGGGGCGAAACGGACGCGCGGGCGCTCTGGCGATGGAGATTTCAATGGCCCGGGTATTCGTATCCTCTCCGGAGCGCGGCCAGGTTGATCGCCAAAAGATCCCGGTGGCGGGAGGGGAGGAGGGCTTTGAGTGCGGCGGCGAGCGAATCGGGGGTGAGGAAGCGGGAGCGCCCGAGGTAGGCCCCGAGGATGACGGTGTTGGCGACCTTGACCGAACCCAGCTCCTCCGCCAGGTGGTTGGCGGGGACGTAAAGCGCCCGGAGGTCGTCCCGCCCGACCTTCTCGGAGACGATCGAGCTGTTGACGCAGATCGCGCCGCCGCTCTTGACCAGGCCGGAAAACTTGGCGAGAGAGGGGCTGTTCATGACGATGGCGGCATCGGGGGAGGTGATGATCGGAGAAGCGATCTCTTCGTCGGAGACGATCACGTGGCAGTGGGCGGTCCCGCCCCGCACCTCGGCCCCGTAGGAGGGGATAAAGGTGACCTCCCGCCCCAGGCAGAGCCCCGCCTGGACCAGGAGCTTCCCGGCAAGCATGACCCCCTGCCCGCCGAAGCCGGCGATGATTACCTTCTCATCCATAACATTTCCCTTCCGATGGATCGGGTCCGGGAGAATCCTCCCGCAATCAATCAAAATTGATTACTGATCACTGATTACTGATCACTGATTACTGATCACTGATTACTTATATCTTGGCCAGGTCCTTGATGATCCCGATCGGGAACTGGGGGATCACCACTTCCGAAATCCGCCGCAGGCTCTCCACCGGGGAGAGGCCCCAGTAGGTCGGGCAGGGCGAAAGGATCTCCACCAGGGAGAACCCCTTCCAGGCCATCTGGGTCTGGAAGCCCCGCCGGATGTACTTCTTCGCCTTGAGGATGTTCGCCGGCGTGTCCAGGGCCGCCCGGGCGATGAAGGTGGTCCCGTTCAGGGGGGCGAGCATCTCGCAGACCTTGAGGGGCGGACCGGCCTGCTCGTAGAGGCGGCCCAGGGGACTGGTCGAGGTCCGCTGGTCGAGGAGGGTGGTGGGGGCCATCTGCCCCCCGGTCATGCCGTAGACCCCGTTGTTGACGAAGATCACGGTGATCCGTTCCCCCCGGTTGGCGGCGTGGATCGTCTCGGCGGTTCCGATCGCGGCCAGGTCGCCGTCCCCCTGGTAGGTGAAGACGATGAGGTCGGGGCGCAGGCGCTTCATCCCGGTGGCCACCGCCGGCGGGCGGCCATGGGCGGCCTCGGTCACGTCGAAGTTGAAGTAGTCGTAGGCGACCACGGCGCAGCCGACCGGGGCCACGCCCACCGTCCGCTCCCGGATGCCGAGTTCGTCGATCACCTCGGCGATCAGGCGGTGGACGATGCCGTGGCCGCAGCCCGAGCAGTAGTGGGTGGGGACGTCCTTCAGGGACTGCGGGCGCTCGTAGACGACCTTCATCGCGGCTCCTTCAGGGCCTCCCGGGCCGCCGCCTCGATCTCGGCGAAGGTCAGGATCTCCCCCCCGGCCCGCCCGTAGAAGCGGACCGGCTTCCTCCCCTCTACCGCCAGCCTCACGTCGTCCAGCATCTGACCGCAGGACATTTCCACGGTGAGGAACCCCTCCGCCCGGGCGGAGAGCTCGCGGAGGCGGCGGGAGGGGAAAGGCCAGAGCGTGATCGGGCGGAAAAGGCCGATCTTCATCCCCTGGGCGCGGAGCTTCTTGACCACCGCCCGGGAGAGGCGGGCGGAGATCCCGTAGGCGACCAGGATCGCCCGGGCGTCTTCGACCAGGAACTCCTCGCAGCGGACCTCGGCTTCCTCGATCGCGCGGTACTTCTCTTGCAGGCGGCGGTTGTGGCGCTCGAGCGCTCCCGGCTCCAGGAGGAGGGAGCGGATGGAGCGGGGCGGGCGACCGCGGGCCCCGTCCAGGACCCAGTCCTTGGGAGGGAGCGCTCTCCGCTCGCGGGTGCCGAAGCGGACCGGCTCCATCATCTGGCCGAGAACGCCGTCCCCCAGGATGAGGGTGGGCGTGCGGTAGAGGTCGGCCAGGTCGAAGGCGAGGAAGGTGAGATCGGCCAACTCCTGGACCGACCCCCCCGCCAGGACCGGCGTGCGATAGTCGCCGTGCCCTCCCCCCCGCGTGGCCTGGAAGTAGTCGCTCTGCCCCGGCCCGATGTTCCCGAGACCCGGCCCTCCCCGCATCATGTTGACGATGACCGCGGGAAGCTCGGCCCCGGCGAGGTAGGAGATCCCCTCCTGCTTCAGGCTGATCCCCGGTCCGGAGGAGGAGGTCATCGCCCGGAAACCGATCGCCGAGGCCCCGAAGACCATGTTGATCGCCGCCAGCTCGCTCTCGGTCTGGAGAAAAATCCGGCGCTCCTCGACCATGCGCCGGGACATGTACTCGGTGAGTTCGTTCTGCGGCGTGATCGGGTAGCCGAAATAGGCCCGGCAGCCGGCCCGGATCGCGGCCTCTCCGATCGCCTCGTTCCCGCACATCAGGACGGGGGGGTCTTCCAGGGCGCAGGTGGGGATCTTGTCAGTCATGGTCGCAGGATGCGCAAACTGCGCTTTTCACTGAAATGCACGGCCTGTTCATAACCCGTTGCCGACGGCAATTCTAGCCCGGATTGTTCATGAAAATCGTTTGTTTTCATGAACAACCGGTCTAGATCCCGTAGTTAACGAGCGGCTTCTTGTCCACCCGGGCCAGGCGGATCGCCACGTCCGGGCAGACGATGACGCAGAGGCGGCAGAGGCGGCACTTCTCCGGGGAGATCGGCTGGATCGGATGGACCCCCTTGCGATTGATCGTATCCAAGGGGACCAGGATCTTCTCCGGGCAGACGGCGACGCACAGCCCGCAGCCCTTGCAGCGTTCGGCGGAGACGGAGACTCGCGTCACGAGGCTTTCCTCACGTAGTGGGTCCGCCCTCCCCAGTGCAGCTTGGAGCGGAGGATGTGGAAATAAGAGGATCGGCGGGGGGAAAGGAGGAGGAGCGACCTTGCCCCCTTCCCCGCCTCCACCTCGTCTCCCGCCACCAGGGGGACGCCCACCTGCCCGTCGATGGTGAGCGTGGTGTCGGCCGGCCCCTTGAGGAGGCGGACGGACGCCCGCCTTTCGTCGTTGACGATGATCGGGCGGTTGGTCAGGGTATGCGGGCAGATCGGCGTGACCAGGAGGGCGGCGGTCTCGGGGGAGACGATCGGCCCCTGCGCGGAGAGGGAGTAGGCGGTCGAGCCGGTGGGGGTGGCGAGGATAAGGCCGTCGGCGATGTAGCCGGTGAGATACTCGCGGTCCAAAAAGAGCTCCAGGTGGATCACCCGGGCCAGCCCCCCCTTCCCGATCACCACGTCGTTCAGGGCGGTGTAGGAGCCCAGAACCTTCCCGGCCCGGCGGAGGCGGCAGTCGAGCGTGGTGCGTTGCTCCGTGGGGAGGGCGTCGTCGGCCAGGAGCTTGAGGGCCCGGGGCGCCTCGGCCAGGCTGAGCTCGGTGAGAAACCCCAGCCCGCCCAGGTTGATCCCGAGGAGGGGGAGGTTCCTCTCCTTGAGGGAGCGGAAGGTCCGGATCATGGTGCCGTCTCCACCCAGGACGACGATGGCCCGCAGCGAGGCGGGAGGAGCGGAAGCGTCGAAGCTGTCGGCCCGACGGAGGGCCCGGGCCAGGTCGTTCTCGAAGTAGACCTTGACCCCGAGCCGGGAGAGCTGGCGGGCGATCCGGTGGGACTGGGCCACCGCCTCGGCCTTGCCGATATTGGCGACGATGCCGACGGTTTTCATGGAAACGGAACCCAGTATAACTCAGGGGCGGGAAATAAGCCATATGGACGATATGGACGCGATGGACGAGATGGACGCTATGGACGCTATGGACGCCGATTGGCTGATGGGTACAGGTTAGGAAGTGGGTCTGGTTAATGGGTTAGGGTTAGGGTTAGGTATGACCCGGCAGACTGTCCGATGGGCTTCACTATTAACCTTACCCAACTGCTAAACCTACTTCCTCACCCTGACCCATCGACTACACCTTTAACCTCACCCTGGCCCATCGACTAGTTTTTCCGGGGCTTCCGCAGGAGGAGGAAGATCTCCCGGTTCCCGGCCGGGCCCGCGAGAACCGATTCCGCTTCGCCTTCGACCGAAAGGCCGATCTTCTCGGCGCTGAGGCGCACGCTCTCTACCGCCCGGGAGCGAGACTCGGCGGAGCGGACCACTCCTCCCCGACCCACCTCCTCGCGCCCGGCTTCGAACTGGGGCTTGACCAGGACCACCATCCTTCCGCCCGGGATTAGTACCGCGTTGAGGGCGGGAAGAACCTTGGCGAGCGAGATGAAGGAGAGATCCGCGGTGATCAGGTCGACCGGCTCCGGGAGGTCGGAGGGTTTGAGATAGCGGGCGTTCTTTCCCTCGATCGCCGCAACCCGCCCGTCGCGGCGGAGCTTCCAGGCGAGCTGTCCCTTCCCCACGTCCAGGCTGTAGACCCGCCTCGCCCCCTCCTGGAGGAGGCAGTCGGTGAAGCCGCCGGTCGAGGCGCCCGCGTCGAGGGCGACCGCGCCCGCGACGACGAGTCGGAAGGAGGAGAGCGCCCCCTTGAGCTTATCCCCTCCCCGGCTGACGTAGCGCGGGGCCTTCTCGACGACGACCTCGGCCGCGGCGGGATAGGTCTTCCCCGGCTTGGCGGCGGTCTCGCCCCCCACCCGCACGGCCCCGGCCAGGATTGCCCGCTGGGCCTGGGTTCGGCTGGAGCAGAACCCCCGGGAAACGAGGAGGGCGTCGAGGCGAACCTTCGCCTTCTTCTCGATCCTGGGCAAAGCGCGTCTCACGAACAGAAGCGGTAAAATAAATCTTAGGAATCCAGGAACCCAGGAAATGGGTGAAACGCGCCTTAAGCTTTTCCTGGCTTCCTGGCCTCCTAAGATCGTTCAGCCGGCCGGCCGGTCCGGGCCGGCTTCTAGGATTGGGGATTGCCGCGCGCGGGTAAACGCGACAGAATCGTCTCCGCCACCTTCTCCGGCGTCAGGCCGCAGAGATCGCGGAGTTCCGCGATCGTCCCGTGCTCGATGAAGCGGTCGGGAAGGCCGATCCGGACCACCCGTTCGTCGACGCCGGCCGCTTCCAGGCATTCCAGGATCGCGGCGCCCATCCCCCCCATCAGGGCGTGCTCCTCCAGGGTGACCACGGTTTTGCCCGCCCGGGCCGCGGAGAGAAGGCGCGCTTCGTCCAGGGGCTTGACAAAACGCGCGTCAACGACGCCGAAGCTCCTCTTCCGTTCGGCGAGGATCCCCGCGGCCGAAAGCGCGGTTTCGACCATCGGGCCGAGCGCCCAGATCTCGCCCTCCGCGCCCTCCCGGAGCGCCTCCGCCCGGCCAATTTCGACCGGGTGGGGGTGGAACCGGAAGCGGGAGAGGCCGGAGGAGCCTCGGGGATAGCGGACGACCGTCGGCCCCTTCCGTTCCAGCGCGGCCGCGAGGAAGGAGGGGATCTCGCTCCCCTCTCTGGGCTGCATGATGACGAGGTTGGGGACGTGGCGAAGAAAGGCGAGGTCGAAAACGCCGTGGTGGGTGGGACCGTCCTCGCCGACCAGCCCCGCCCGGTCGACGGCGATGACCACCGGGAGGTTCTGGAGGCAGATGTCGTGGACGATCTGGTCGTAGCCCCGCTGCAGGAAGGTGGAGTAGAGCGCCACCACCGGCTTCATCCCCTGGCTGGCGAGCCCGGCGGCGAAGGTGAGCGCGTGGCCCTCGGCGATCCCCACGTCGAAGAAGCGCTCCGGAAAGCGGTGGGCGAAGGGGAGGAGCCCGGTGCCGGCGGCCATGGCGGCGGAGATGGCGGCGATCCTTTTGTCCTTCTCCCCCAACTGGACAAGAGAGAGGCCCATGACCTCCGAGCAGCCGAGCGTCCGCTTCCGCGCGCGCGGCTTCCCGGTCCGGATATGGAAGGGCTCGGTCCCGTGGAAGATCTCCGGGTTCTTCTCGGCCGGGGGGTAGCCCTTGCCCTTGGTGGTGAGGACGTGGAGAAGGATCGGCTCCCGGATGGCCCGGATGTTCCGGAGGATGGCGACGAGGGCGGGGAGGTCGTGACCGTTGACCGGGCCGAAATAGCGGTAGCCGAGCTCCTCGAAGATCAGGCTGGGCGCGATCAGCCCCTTGACCGAGCCCTCGAGCCTTTTCGCCACCTCTACCACCTTGGACCCGATGGAGGGAATCTTCTGCACCAGGAGCTCGATGTCGTGCATCAGGCGGTTGTAGGCGGGGGTGGAGATGATCCGCGAGAGGTATTCCGGGATCGCCCCCACGCTGGGGGCGATCGCCATGTCGTTGTCGTTCAGGACGACCAGGAGGTCGCGGGTCTTCAGGCAGCCCTGGTTCAGGGCCTCCCAGGCCAGCCCTCCGGTGAGCGCGCCGTCCCCCAGGACCACGATCACCTTCCCCTTGCCTCCGGTCTGCTCGCGGGCCATCGCCATCCCCAGCCCGGCCGAGAGGGAGGTGCTGGCGTGGCCGGTCCCGAAGGAGTCGAAGGGGCTCTCGCTCATCTTGGGGAACCCGCTGATCCCCTTGAACCGGCGGAGGGTGGAGAAGGCCTTCCTCCGTCCGGTCAGGATCTTATGCGCGTAGGACTGGTGGCCGACGTCCCAGACCACCTTGTCCTCCGGGAGATCGAAGACGTGGCAGATGGCGACGGTCAGGTCCACCACCCCCAGGCTGGGGGCGAGATGGCCGCCGCGCCGCGAGACCACGCGGATGATCTCCCGTCGGACCTCCTCGGCCAGGGCGGGGAGGTCCTCGACGGGGAGCTTCTTCACGTCCCGGGGGGAGTTGATCCTGGAAAGAGAGCTTTTCATGCGCTTCGTCGCGCTCGGCCGATCGGACGGATCGGTCGGATCGCGGGCCGCCTTCAGTCGGCGGCTTTTCCCGGCCCCGGGAACGGCCGGGCGCTGACCTCCCCTTGCGCGTCCCGGATCAGGATCTCGATCTTCTTCTCGGCCTGGTCGAGCGTGGCGAGACAGAAGCGGGAGAGCTTGACCCCCTCCTCGTACTTCTTCAGTGTCTCCTCCAGGGAGAGCCCCTCCCCCTCCATCTCGCGAACGATCTTCTCCAGCCGCTCCAGGGCCTGGTCGAACTTGAGCTCGGACATGTTTCTCTCCCGATAATGACAGGCAATGGGTAAGGGTTAGGAAGTGGGTCTTGCCGATGGGTCAGGGTTAAGGGTAGCCCGGCTGGCCGCCGGGCGTGCTTTACCTGACCCAAGCCCATCATCCAGTCCCACTTCTTAACCCTCACCCATCTACTGTTTTCGGACTTTCTCCACTACCGCCGTGAATTCTCCCCGGGCTAAACGCGTCTCCACCTTCGCCCCGACCTCAAGCAAAGCCGCATCCGTCAGTATTTTACCACCGGGAAGGGCCCGGGTGTAGCTGTAACCGCGCCCGAGGACCTTAAGCGGGCTGACCGCCTCGAGGTGGGCGACCAGGGACTCGGCCTTCTGGCGGCGGAGGGCGAGGGCTCCTTGGAGGGCGCGGGGAAGGTCATCAAGGAGGGAATCCACCCGCTGGATCCTCCCCCGCAGGAGCCGCGAGGGGTCGCGGAAGACGTAGCTCGCGAGCGCTCCCGCGAGCCGCTCCCGTCGCCGGACGACCTGGAGGCGGAAGCGGTCTCTCAAACGGCCGCGGGAGGCGAGGATGCGTTCCCGGAGGTCGGACTTCCTCCCGACCACCAGCTCGGCGGCGGCCGAGGGGGTGGGGGCGCGGAGGTCGGCGACCAGGTCGGTGAGCGTCCAGTCCACCTCGTGGCCGACGGCCGAGATCACCGGGATGCGCGAGCGGGAGATCGCCCGGACCACCGGCTCCTCGTTGAAGGCCCAGAGATCCTCGATCGACCCGCCGCCCCGGGCGACGATGATCACGTCGGCGAGCTCCCGGCGGTTGAAGTCGTCCACCGCCCGGGCGATCTCCGCCGCCGCCCCTTCCCCCTGGACCTTGACCGGGTTGATCAGGAGGTGAAGGTTCCCGAAGCGCCGGTCGATCACCTGGAGGATGTCCCGGATCGCCGCCCCGGTCGGCGAGGTGACGATCCCGATCCGGCCGGGGAGAGCGGGGAGGGGCCGCTTCCGCTCCTCCCGGAAGAGGCCCTCGGCCATAAGCTTCTTCTTGAGCTGCTCCAGGGCGAGCTGGAGGGCGCCCAGCCCTTTCGGCTCCAGGCGGGAGACGACCAGCTGATACTGGCCGCGTTTGCGGTAGACGTTGATCCCGCCGGAGGCGATGACCGTGATCCCGTCCTCGATCCGGAACTTCAGGCGGCCGGCGTCGGAACGGAAGAAGACCGCCGGCAGCTGGCTCTCGGCGTCCTTGAGGGTGAAATACCAGTGGCCGGAGGCGGCCTGCTTGGCGTTGGAGATCTCACCCTCGACCGAGACCGCGGCGAAGCTCCCCTCCAGGAGCGACTTGATCCGGGAGGTGATCTCGCTGACCGTGAAAACCCCGGGCGGCTCCCCGCCGAGGCCGGGAAGGAACAGCTCCTCCCCGGGGTCCCTGTCCCGTTCCGCCTTCACGCGCCCCCCCGGGCGACCGGGTCGGACTCGCGCAGCCGCCGGATCGCGGCCGCCCGGCCGCTCTCCGGGTCGATCTCGACGACGGCGCCCTGGACCTCGACCGGGGCGGACTCGATCTCGAAGACCGAGGGGAGTCCGGTCAGGAAGCTCCTCAGGACCGGCTCGACCTTCCTTCCCAGGATGGAATCGGGCGCGCCGGTCATCCCGACGTCGGTGAGGAAGGCCGTTCCCCGGGGGAGGATGCGCTCGTCGGCGGTGGGGACGTGGGTGTGGGTCCCCAGCACCGCCGAAACCCTCCCGTCGGCGTAGCGGGCCAGGGCGGCCTTCTCCGAGGTGGCCTCGGCGTGCAGGTCGACCAGGATCACCCGGGCGGACCGCTCGAGGAGGCGGACCTCCTCGTCCAGGCGGCGGAAGGGGCAGTCCAGCGGCTGGAGAAAGACCCGGCCCAGGAGGTTGATCACTCCGATTCGGACGCCGCCCGCGCCGGTGAAGACGCCCGCCCCCCTCCCCGGCGCGCCGGGCGGGTAGTTGGCCGGCCGGAGGAGGCGGGCTTCCCGGTCGATGATCTCGAGGATCTTGCGGTTTCGCCAGACGTGGTCGCCCGAGGTGAGGACGTCCGCCCCCGCCCGGAAGAGGTCCTCGGCCGCCTCGGCGGTGATCCCCGAGCCGCCGGCCGCGTTCTCGGCGTTGACGACGCAGAAGGCGATCCCCTCCCGCTCCCGGATGGCCGGGTAGAGGCGGGCGAAGGCTTCCCGCCCCGGGCGGCCGACGACGTCGCCGACGAAGAGGATGCGGATGGGGGTGGTCATGTGGGCAAGGAAGAACGAGGGTTATAGATTACAGGCTATAGATTATAGGCGCATCAGCGACCCTGCCTATAACCTGCAATCCTTTTCCCCTACTTCGCGTACTCCACCGCGCGGGTCTCCCTGACCACCGTCACCCGCACCTGGCCGGGGTAGTCGAGCTCGTCCTGGATCTTCTTGCTGATGTTGCGGGCGACCAGGGCCATGGCGGCGTCGTCCACCTTCTCCGGTTCCACGATCACCCGGACCTCGCGCCCGGCCTGGATGGCGTAGGCCTTCTTCACCCCGGCAAACGACATGGAGAGGCGCTCCAGGTTCTCCAGTCGCTTGATGTAGGCCTCCATCGACTCCGAGCGGGCCCCGGGGCGGGCGGCCGAAACCGCGTCGCCGGCCTGGCTCAAAATATCGTAGACGGACTTGACCTCGGACTCGCCGTGGTGGGCGGCGATCGCGTTCACCACCACCTCGGGGAGGCCGAACTTCCGGGCCAGGGTGGCGCCGATCTGGGCGTGCGACCCCTCGATCTCGTGGTCGACCGCCTTGCCCAGGTCGTGGAGGAGGCCGACCTTCTTGGCCAGGGCGATGTCCAAGCCGAGCTCGGCCGCCATGATCCCCATCACGTAGGCGACCTCCTTGGAGTGGTTGAGGACGTTCTGGCCGTAGCTGGTGCGATACTTGAGCCGCCCGAGCAGCTTGATCACCTCGGGCTTGAGCCCATGGATGCCGACGTCGAAGGCCGCTTGCTCCCCGGTCTCCCGGAGGGTGTTTTCCATCTCCTCGGTCACCTTCTTCACCACCTCCTCGATCCGGGGGGGGTGGATCCGCCCGTCCTGGACCAGCCGTTCCAGGGCGATCCGCGCGATCTCCCGGCGGACCGGGTCGAAGGCGGAGAGGACCACCACCTCCGGGGTGTCGTCGACGATCACGTCCACGCCCGAAACCGCCTGGAAGGCGCGGATGTTCCGCCCTTCCCGGCCGATGATCCGCCCCTTCATCTCGTCGTTGGGGAGCGGCACCGTCGAGACCGACATCTCCGAGACTTGGTCTCCGGCGTAGCGCTGGATGGAAAGGGCGATGATCTTGCGCGCCTCCTTCTCGGCGTTGTCCTTCGCCTCGCTTTCGATCTGGCGGGCCAGGATCGCGGCCGTGCGCTCGGCCTCCTCTTTCATCCCGGCCATGAGCAGGTTCTTGGCCTCGTCCTGGGTCAGGCCCGAGATCCGCTGCAGCTTGACCCGCTGCTTGTCGAAGAGGGCGCGGACCTGGTCCTCCTTCTGCTGGATGGCGCGCTCCCGGTCGGAGAGCTTTCTCTCCCGGTCCTTGAGCTCGTTGTCCTTGCGGTCGAGGAAGGCGACCTTGCGATCGAGGTTCTCCTCCTTCTGCACCGAGCGCTGCTCCATCCTTTTCAGCTCCTGCCGCCGCTCGTGGCTCTCCTTCTCGAACTGGTTGCGCGACCGGTAGAGCTCCTCCTTGGCCTGGAGGAGGGCTTCCTTCTTCTTCGCCTCCGCCGCCTGGGCGGCGTCGGCCATGAGCTTCTGCACCTGCCGCTCGGCGGAGTCGAGCCGCTTCATCGACCAGAAACGATAGGCGAGGAGGCCCGCGATCAGGCCGCCCGCCGCTCCCGCGATTATATAGAGCAAGGTCATCGGGTCTTCCCTCCGTTGTCTCCGCCCCGTCCGGAAACGCCGCACCGGATCGCCCGCTTCTCGGTCAGCACCAGTCCCACCGGCGCGTCATGCGGCGCCGCCGGGATGGATTCCACCATCTGGGCCTCGAAGGCGAGGGCGACCCGGGCCGCTTCGGCCGGGGCCTCTTTTAGAAAGATGTCGTAGTAGGCCTTGCCGCGGCCCACCCGGTTACCCCGGGCGTCGAAGGCCAGCCCGGGGAGGACGATCAGGTCGATCTCCCGAAGCGGGACGGTCTGGCCCGCCCGCAGGCGCGGCTCCGGAATCCCCTCCTCTCCGGGGAGGAAAACCTCCTCCGGGTCGGCGATCAGGACCGGGACCAGCCGCCGCGGGCGGGAACGGGTGACCGGGAGGGCCACCCGCCGCCCGCCGCCGAGGGCGGCGCGGATCATGGAGAGAGTGGCGACCTCGCTCCCGTGGGAGAGGTAGAACAGCACCGTCCGCGCCCGCCGGTACTCCGGGAGCGCGAAGAGGCGGCGGGCGATCGCCCGGCTGCGGGACTCGATCGCCCGGCGGCTCAAGGAGTTGCGGGCCTTAAGCGCCCGCGCCCGGATCAGTCTCTTCATCCCGTTTCGCCCTCTCCGCCATCATCCGGCGGATGGTCGTCTCATAGCCGCGGTCGGCCGGCCGGTAGTAGCGCTTTTTCCCCTTCCGATAGTCCTGCTTCACCGAGCCCCCGGGGGCGGCGGGGGGGTAGCGGTAGCCCACCCCCCGTTCGAGCTTCTTCGCCCCGGCGTAGCTTGAGTCCTTGAGGTGCGCCGGGACCTCCTCCACGCTCTCCTTGGCGATGTCCTCCATCGCCTCCGCGAGTCCCCGGTAGGAGGCGTTGGACTTGGGCGCGCAGGCCAGGTAGGTGACGGCCTGGGCGAGGGCGAGCCGGCCCTCCGGCATCCCGACGAACTCCACCGCCCGGGAGGCGTCCACGGCCACGGCGAGAGCCCGGGGATCGGCATTCCCGACATCCTCGGAGGCGAGGATGACCAAGCGGCGGGCGATGAAGCGGGGATCCTCTCCGGCCTCGAGCATCGCCGCCAGCCAGTAGAGGGCGGCGTCGGGGTCGCTCCCGCGGAGGCTTTTGATGAAGGCGGAGGCGGTGTCGTAGTGCCCGTCCCCGTCGCGGTCGTACTTCAGCATCTTCTTCCCCAGGGCGGCGGCGAGCGCCTCCCCGGTCAGGATTTTCTTCCCGGAACCGTCGGGGGCGATGGTGAGCGCGGCGGTCTCCAGGGCCGCCAGGGCGCGGCGGCTGTCCCCCTCGCAGAGGCGGGCGAAGGCGAGGAGCGTCTCCTCTGCGGCCGCCGCCTCCGACCCGCCCAGCCCCCGCTCGGGATCCTCGAGCGCCCGGCGCAGGATGAGGGCGAGGTCTTCGGGGGCGAGCGGCCGGAACTCGAAGATCTGGGTCCGGGAGAGAAGGGCGGGGGCGAGGGCGAAGAAGGGGTTGAAGGTGGTCAGCCCGATGAAGGTGACGGTCCCGTCCTCCAGGTGGGGGAGGAGGACCTCCTGCTGGGCGCGGTTGAAGCGATGGAATTCATCGATGAAGAGGGTGGTGGGCTTTCCGCCCTGGGCCAGGCGGTTCCGCGCCCGGTAGATCGCGTCCTTGACCTCGGCGACGTTGGAGGTGACGGCGGAGAGGGGGGCGAGATGCCGGGCGGTGCGCCGGGCGATCACCTGGACGAGGCTCGTCTTCCCCGTCCCCGGGGGGCCGAAGAAGATGGCCGAGAAGGGGCGGTCGGACTCGATCAGGCGGCGGAGGAGCTTCCCCTCCCCGACCAGATGGCCCTGGCCGGCGAACTCTTCGAGCCGTCGCGGCCGCATCCGGGCGGCCAGGGGGAGCTCGGGCGGAGGCCGGGCGGTCTGGTTCTGGGCGAAAAGGTCCATAATAAGAGCGCCTGGTCCCGGAGAGACAAGCCGGGCCAGGCGCGATCGGAAGGCAAAACCGGGATGGCAGAAAATAAAACGGCTTAGAACACGTTTCTAGGCGGCACCGCGTTCACTGAAAGCGCTTTTCATACCGTGTTCATCGCCGGATAGATGAATTCTCGACATCCCGTATTCTGGGAATGGATGTTCCGATTGACCGTCACGCCTGCTCCGACCAGCCGGGAGCTTGGTTCTGTATCCTTTCGTCCCTCTATTCCCGGAAGCGACAGGACAGCTTCCGGGCCAAGGATTCCTTCAGGGCCGCGTGGACCGCGGCCACCTCATCTTCGCTAAGAGTATCACACCGCGACCGGTAGTGCAAGGAAAAGGCCAGGCTTTTTTCCCCCGGCGGGACGGGGGGGCCCCGGTAGACGTCGAAGAGGCGGCATTCCTCCAGAAGCTCCGGTCGCAGCTCCTCGATCGCCGCGGAGGCCGCCGCGGCGGGAAGCTCCTCCGGAACGATGATCGCGATGTCGCGACGGACGACCGGGTAGAGCGGCAGCGGCCGGTAGCGGACCGCCCTTTCCCGGGCGGCGGGGAGCGGGTCGAGCGCGATCTCGGCCGCGAGGACCGATCCGGCGAGCTCGAAGGCCTTGAGCACCCCATCGGCGATCGCGCCGGCGCATCCGATCCCCTCCCCGGCGAGGGCGATCCGGGCGGACTGCCCGGGCTGGAAGGAGGGATGGGGGGAGGCCGCGAAATCGGCCGGAGTGATTCGCAAGTGGGCGAAGAACCCCTCGAGGATCCCCCGGAGCGAGAAGAAATCGGGGACGGGGTCGGTCCGATTCCAGCTTTCGTCCTCCCCCGGCCGGGAGAGGACGATCCCGAGGCGGGACTCCTCCCGGGGCCCGGGTTGGCCCGGGGCCGGGAGGAAGACCGTGCCCAGCTCGAAAAGGGCGACGGAGCCTACGCCCCGGTTCTGGTTGCGGGCGACCGCCCGGAGGAGGCCGGGGAGGAGCGAGTTGCGCAGGAAGCCCTGCTCCTTGTTGACCGGGTTGAGGATGGGGACCGGGGATCGCTCGGGGGCTCCCTCTGGCCAGCCCATCCGCTCCGGATCGCGCCCGCTCGCGAAAGAGAGCGCGATCGCCTCGCTCAAGCCCAATCCGGCGAGCGCCGTCCGCGCCTCCTGGTGGAAGGCGTAGAGGGGGTTCGCCGGCGGCGCGGTGAGGGGGCGCAGGGGGACCGTCTCCGGTATCCGGTCGTAGCCGTAGAGGCGGGCGATCTCCTCCGCCAGGTCGACGTCCCGCTTGAGATCGGGCCGGAAGGTCGGGACCGAGAAGACCCCCGAATCCCCCTCGCCGCGCAGCTTCCGGATTCCGAGCCGCTTGAGCAGGGCGGCGGCGGCGGCGGGCGCGATCTTGACCCCGATGAGAGCGCTCGTTCGCTTCGCGCTCAAGCGGATCGAGCGGGGAGGGAAACGGCCCCGGACGCAGTCGATGGCGCCGCCGGCGCGCCTCCCCCCCGCCGTCCGGAGGATCATCGCGACGAGGATCTCGAGCGCCTCGGGGGCGAGGTTGGGATCGACCGAGCGCTCGAAACGGCGGGAGGCCTCGGTGGAGACGCCGAGCGCCCGCGAGGCGGCCCGGACCGCGGCCGGCTGGAAGCAGGCGCTCTCCAGGAGGAGTTCCGTCGTCCCCTCCCCCACCTCGCTCTCCTTCCCGCCCATGACTCCGGCCACCGCCACCGGCCTTTGCGCGTCGGCGATCACCAGCACGGAGGGCGGAAGGGGGCGCCGGGCGGAGTCGATGGTCACGATCTCCTCTCCGCCCTCGGCGGTCCGGACCCGGATCGTCCGCTCGGAGAGGAGTTTGAGATCGAAGGCGTGGAGGGGCTGGCCGACCTCGAGCATGACGTAGTTGGTGGCGTCCACCACGTTGTTGATCGGGCGGACGCCGCAGAGGGCGAGGCGCCGGCGGACGAGGAAGGGGGAGGGCCCGATCGCGACGCCCACGAGCGTCCGGGCGCAATAGCGGGGGCAGAGACCGTA
The DNA here is from genome assembly GCA_964584165.1 of uncultured bacterium. Classification (GTDB taxonomy): domain Bacteria; phylum Auribacterota; class Erginobacteria; order Erginobacterales; family CAZKCI01; genus CAZKCI01. The sequence goes on along the minus strand of CAZOYW010000005.1, from coordinate 5,049 downwards.
GTCGAGGACGCTGACCGAGGCGGGGGAGCCGTCCGCGTCCACCTCGTCGGGGGTCCGGACGGGCTTCCGGCGCCGGGGCTGCTTGAGCAGGGCCGCGATCTCCCGCGCCACCCCCCGGACCGACATCAGATCCGAGCGGTTGGGCGTGATCGCCACGTCCAGGACCCAATCGCGCAGGGCCAACTCTTCAGCGAGAACGCAACCCGGCTTGAGGTCGGAATCGAGGACGAGCACGCCGCTGTGGTCGTCCCCCGCGCCCAGCTCCCGCTCGGAGAGGAGGACGCCCGCCGAGACCTCGCCCCCGAAACGCCGCTCCTCCACGCGCTTTCCTCCGGCTAAAGCCATCCCGGGAAGAGCGACCGGGACCACGAGGCCGGGACGGACGTTGGGGGCGCCGCAGAGGACCCGGATCGAGCTTAGGCCGAGGGAAACCTCGCACCAGTTCCACCCGGGGTGGGCCGGATCGGGGCGGCAGGAGACGACCCGGCCCGCCACCGCCCCCGGGCACGCGGGCTCGATCTGCTCGATCGATTCCACCTCCGCGCCGTGCCGGGTCAGGAGCTCGGCGAGCTCGGCCGCTGGGAGGTCGATCTCGACGAACTCTTGGAGCCAGGAAAGGGGCACTTTCATGTGGAATTAACAGATTTGCCACCAAGACACCAAGACACGAAGTAAAAAATGTTTTTCTTTCTTGGTGTCTTAGTGTCTTGGTGGCAAGGCAGTTTGGTTGGCTAGAATTGTTTCAGGAACCTCAGGTCGTTTTCGAAGAAGAGGCGGATGTCCTCGATCCCGTAGCGGAGGATCGCGATCCGCTCGATGCCCATCCCGAAGGCGAAGCCGGTGTATTTCACCGGGTCGTATCCCACCGCTTCGAAGACCGCGGGGTTGACCATCCCCGCGCCCAGGATCTCCAGCCAGCCCCGCTTCGAGCAGACCGGGCAGCCCGTTCCCCCACAGACCAGGCAGGAGATATCCACCTCGGCTGAGGGCTCGGTGAAGGGGAAGAAGCTGGGGCGGAAGCGCAGCCGCGTTTTCTCTCCGAAGAGGCGGCGGACGAAGACGCCGAGCACGCCCTTGAGGTCGGAGAGGGAGACCCGCTCGTCGACGAACAACCCCTCCAGCTGGTGGAACATCGGGCTGTGGGAAGCGTCGGGGGTGTCGGCGCGGAAGGTCTTGCCGGCGCAGATCATCCGCACCGGGGGCCTCTGCTTTTCCATGGTCCGGATCTGGACGGGCGAGGTGTGGGTGCGCAGGCAGATCCCAGGGGCGAGATAAAGGGTGTCCCACATGTCCCGGGCGGGGTGGTCGCGGGGGATGTTGAGGGCGTCGAAATTGTAGTATTCGGTCTCCGCCTCCGGCCCGGTTTCCAGGGAGAAGCCCATCCCCTGGAAGACGGCGACGATCTCGTTCAGGACGGAGGTGACGGGGTGAAGCCGGCCGATCTCCCGGCGGACCCCGGGGAGGGTGACGTCGATCCGGTTGGCGCGGGCCCTTCCTTCCCGGGCGCGCTCGGCGAGGGCGGCGGCGGTCTTCTCGAACTCCGCCTCGATCTCCCGCTTGATTTTGTTCCCGAGCTTGCCCAACTCCGGCCTCGCTTCCGCCGGCTGCGCGCCGATGGAGCGGACGAGCTCGGTGAGGCGGCTTTTACGCCCGAGGTAGCGGACGCGGAGCTCTTGGAGCGCCGCCGCGCCGGCGGCCTTCGCCAGGGCGGCGAGGGCTTCGTCGCGGATCGCCTGGAGGTTCTGGGCGAGGCTGGGTTCGTTCATGGAAAGGCGCGACCGGGCGGTTTCTCGCGGCGGCTGGGATAACAATCAACAGACGATCGAATAGGATGGAATAAGATGGGCCCGGCCGCCCGGCGTTATCCTATTCCATCCTATTCAATCGTCTGTCGAAAAAGGCTGGCTTTGGCTACTTGACCTGCGCGACCAGGGCGGTGAAGACCTCGGGGTGATGGACGGCCAGTTCGGCCATGATCTTGCGGTTCACGCCCACCGAGGCCTTGGCGAGAGAGCCGATCAAGCGGGAATAGGAGAGGCCGTTCAGGCGGGCGGCGGCCCGGACGCGGATGATCCAGAGCTGGCGGAAATCCCTTTTCCGCGCCTTCCGGTCGCGGTAGGAGAAGGCCAATGCCCGCATCACCGTCTCCTTGGCGCGACGGTAGCGCTTGGACCTCCCCCCCCAGTAGCCCTTGGCCTGCTTGAGAATCTTTTTATGCCGGCGCCGGCCGGCGACCTGCGTTCGTGCCCTCGTCATAACTCCATCCCTTCGTCTTCTTCCTCACCCGTAGGGCAGCAGGCTCCGAGCTTCCCGCTCGGTCCCGCCGCTCAGGATCTGAGTCCTCCGGAGGCTTCTCTTCAGCTTCCGGGTCTTTCCGGTCTGCAGGTGGCTCTTGCCCGCCCGCGGGGCCCGGATTTTTCCCGTGCCGGTGATCTTAAAGCGCTTGCGCGCTCCCTTCTTGGTCTTCAGTTTAGGCATGAGTGGTCGTTCCTTCAGGAGGCCGGACGGGAGGCGGTTGGGCCGGGGCCGGACGCGCTGGCGCGGCCGCCGGCGGCTTGGCGTGACCCGGGTTGACCACCAGGGTCAGCCTCCGCCCGATCATCTTTTCCGCGCCGTCCAGCGTCCCGTGGCTTTTTAGGTCTTCCACCAGCCGGTTCAGGGTCCGCTTCCCGAAATCCTGGTGGGCCATTTCGCGCCCCCGGAACATCATGGTCAGGCGCAGTTTCAGGCCCTTGGAGAGAAACTCCACGGCCTTGCGCAGCTTGACCTGGTAGTCGTGCGGATCGATGTTCGGACGAACCTTGATCTCCTTCATGCGGGAATAGTGCTGTTTCTTCTTCGCCTCCTTTTCCCGCTTGCTTATTTCATAACGGTATTTTCCGTAATCGAGAATGCGGCAGACGGGGGGCACGGCCGCCGGGGCGACCTCTACCAGGTCCCTCCCCCGCTCCCGGGCCAGGCGCAGGGCCTCGGCTATGGGGATGACGCCGACCTGTCGGCCGTCTTCATCGATCGTCCGGACCTGCGGGGCCCGGATTCCCAAGTTCACTCTGACCTTGTCTGAAATTGGACATCACCTCCCGCGATTTTAACGGTTCGCTCCAGTGTGCAGACGCGCGCTATTGTAGCGATTCCCCGGCAATGGGAAAGAGATTTCTGCGGAGGGCGCGGGAAGGGCCACGGACGGAGAGGTCATTGCTTCCGCTCGATCTCGTCCTTCCAGAGGGCCAGGCATTCCGCGACCGTCTTCTTGCCCAGGTCGCCCTTCCCCCGGGCGCGCAGGGCGACGGTCGCGGAGGTCTCCTCCTGCTCGCCCACGATCAGCATGTAGGGGATCTTGTCGTTCTGGGCGGCCCGGATCTTCCAGCCGATCTTCTCGTTCCGTTCGTCGACCTCGACCCGGAGGCCCGCCGCGGCGAGGGAGAGCTGGAGGGAGCGGGCGTAGGCGAGGAACTTCTCCGAGATGGGGAGGACGCGGACCTGGACCGGGGAGAGCCAAAGGGGCAGGGCCCCGCCGTGGTGCTCGATCAGGACGCCGAAGAAGCGCTCGATCGAGCCCAGGAGCGCCCGATGGATCATCACCGGCCGGTGCTCGCGCCCGTCCTCGCCCACGTAGGAGAGGTCGAAGCGCTCCGGCTCGTTGAAGTCGAGCTGGATGGTCGAGCACTGCCATTCCCGCTTCAGGGCGTCGGTGATCTTGATGTCGATCTTGGGGCCGTAGAAGGTCCCCTCCCCCGCGTCGACCCGATACTTCAGGCCGGTCTTCTCCAGCCCTTTCCGCAGAGCGGCGGTGGAGCGCTCCCAGACCTCGTCCGACCCGATCGACTGGGCCGGCCGGGTGGAGAGGTAGACCCCGTAGTCGCGGAAGCCCATCTGGGCGAGGAAGCGGACGCAGAAGGAGATCACCCGCTCCACCTCCGCCTCCATCTGCTCCTCCCGGAAGATCAGGTGGGCGTCGTCCTGGGTGAAGCCCCGGACCCGGATCAGCCCGTGGAGAACGCCCGACTTCTCGTAACGGTAGACCGTTCCCAGCTCGGCCCAGCGGAGGGGGAGCTCCCGATAGCTGCGCGGGCGGCTCTTGTAGATGAGGAGATGGAAGGGGCAGTTCATCGGCTTGACTAGGTACTCCTCCTCGTCGATCTTCATGGGGGAGTACATGTTGGCGGCGAAGAAATCGGTGTGGCCGGAGCGGTCCCAGAGGTGGCGCCGGGCGATGTGGGGGGTGGCGATGAACTCGTAGCCCGACTTCAGGTGCTCCTCCCGCCAGAAATCCTCGATGAGCTTGCGGACCAAGGCCCCCTTGGGATGCCAGAGGACGAGGCCGGGACCGACCTCGGGGTCGAGGTGGAAGAGGTCGAGGGCGACGCCGAGCTTGCGGTGGTCCCGCTTCTCGGCCTCGGCCTTGAGGGCGAGGTGCTCGTCCAGCGACTTCCGGTCCGGGAAGGCGGTCCCGTAGATCCGCTGGAGCATCGGCCGGCGCTCGTCTCCCCGCCAGTAGGCCCCGGCGATGGAGAGCAGCTTGAAGGCCTTGATCTCCCCCGTGCGCCCGAGGTGAGGCCCCCGACAGAGGTCGACGAAGTCGCCGTCCCGGTAGATCGAGATGGTCTGGCCCTTGAGGTCGCGAAGCAGCTCCAGCTTGTAGTCCTCGTGGAGCCCGCTGAAAAGCTCCACCGCTTCCGCCTCGGAGACCTCCTGCCGCTGGAAGGGAAGGTCGGCGGCGATGATCTTGCCCATCTCCTTCTCGATCCGGGCGAGGGCATCCGGGGAGAGGGTCTCCGGGAGGTCGAAGTCGTAGTAGAAACCGTCTTCGATCGCGGGACCGATCCCCAGCTTAGCGCCGGGGTAGAGCCGCTTCACCGCCTGCGCCATCACGTGGGAGGCGCTGTGCCGGAGGGTTTCGATCTGGTCCATTAAAATTTTCCTGCGGAAAATTTTAAGTTTGATCTGGGATCCGCCGTTCTAGCGAGATCCGGATTTATCCACCGATGGAAGCCCGTTCGTCGGATCCTTCACAACCCGTTTGACGGCCGGGGACTGGGACACTACTAC